>JAZKIR010000029.1:0-88204 GCA_040384785.1 Pseudomonadota bacterium | reverse complement strand
TAGGAAAAAAACGTTTGACTATATGGGGAAGTCCTTATAGGCGGAGCGTGGGGGCTAGACAGCCCGGGGCGATAATCCCCACCCACATGAAGAACATCGTTATCTTGATTTCCGGCGGCGGCTCCAATATGGCGGCCATTGTCAAAACCGCCCAACGCGAGGCCTGGGCAAACCGTTTGGGTGCGCGGGTGGCTGCCGTCATCAGCAACAAGGCCGACGCCAAAGGCCTGGTTTTTGCCGCGGAGCAGGGCATTGCTACCGAGGTGCTGGACCACAAGAGCTTCGTCTCGCGTGAGGCATTTGATGCGTCACTGGCTGCGTTGATTGACCGCTACGACCAGCCGAATGCACCGGTATTGGTGGTGCTGGCGGGCTTTATGCGCATCCTGACGCCAGAGTTTGTGAGCCGTTATGCGGGGCGCCTGGTCAACATCCATCCGTCCCTGCTACCGGCCTTCACCGGCCTGCACACGCACCAGCGCGCCATCGATGCGGGCTGCAAGTTTGCCGGGGTCACGGTGCACCAGGTCACCAGCGTGCTGGATGACGGCCAGATTCTGGCCCAGGCCGTGGTGCCGGTGTTGCCTGGTGACACGGCCGATACCCTGGCTGCCCGGGTGTTGACCCAGGAGCATCTGCTTTACCCCCGGGCGATTGCTGATTTGCTACAAAAATAATAGCGGTCTATTATTATTCCACGAGGGCTAGCGGCAAATTCGCCGTTGATGGATGTGTTGGAGGCTGAGAAATACCCATTTTTTGGGGGGTGTGGCCGCTGCAGGTGGCAAGCTGGCAATCCGTCAGCGCAGCGCCGCCGGCGCGCCACCCAAGCCCGATTTTTGCAACCAGCTAAAGACCGAGTCCACCGTCACGGTCTCAATGCGGTCCGAAAATCGCTTCTCATTCGGGTGGTCGTCAAAGGCGATGTTGGCGGCGGTGACGCGCCCACCCAGGCGGGTCAGCGCGCCAATCTTCAGCGTGCCGGGTTCATAGGCCTTGAATTGCAGCCAGGCCTGCGCGCGTGTGCGGTTGTTGGCCGAAGGTTCCATCGCAAAAGCCAGCGTCTCCAGCGCCCATTGGTTGGACTGCTGGTATTTTTGCGCCCAGGCGTAGCTCACCATGCTGTAGGGCTTGGTGTGCAGCGTAGAGATGGTGGCGTCATTAACCAACACGGCATGCAGCCGATCTTGCACCTCGGGCGTGGGCACCACCCATGCGGCTTCAAAACGCCACACATCGTCCAGAAAGAACTCACCCAGGCCTTGGCGGTACACGGCGGCTTCGGCGGTGTTGCAAGTGTTGAGTTTGTGTGCCACCAGCCATTGGCCGCTGGGGAGTTTGTAAGCGTAGCCAAAATGCGAATAACGCAGGCCGTACTTGCTCAGGTCTTGTCCCATGCGGGCCAACATCACTACCTTGGCACCGGAGCGGGTATTCTCCGTGTCCAGGGCGTGCAGCGTGCGTTCGGCCAGGTTCAGGCCGCGTTCGAACATCTGCGGTGTGGGTTTGGCGGCTTCACAGGAGCGGCCCGCATGGGCGGGCGCGGCGTGCAAGACCAGTGCGGTCCAGGTCGCGGCGAGGGCGGTTTTCAACAAGGGTTGGCGCATGGCGGTGGTTTTGTTGCCCAGGCTATTGCGTCACACGCTCGTTGTGCAGCAAGGCGCGGCCGATCTCATTGGGAATAAAAGCTATCGTCTGCCCCAGTGCCGACAGCAGCATGCCCGCACCGATGACGCTGACCGTTACCGTTGTGCCGACCGCAGTGGAGACGTCAGAGACGCCCTTGCCCAGCACTTCGACGCTGACGCGTGCGCCGTCCGACGCGCGCTCCAGCACATAGACCGAGCCGCGGGCGCTGACCTCGATCGCTTTGACGACAAATACTGCGCCGGTAGCCGCCAGGATGGCGGATGCACTGACCACCGTGCTGGCAGCCACGCTTGCGCCACCAACGAGGGAGGCCACCGGCAGGGCCGACAGTGCGCTGGCGGTGGACGCCTGGCTTTGCGCTAAGGCGCCCATGGGAGATATCGCCGCCAGCAGCAGCGTGCCGCCGGCGATCAAGACGGAAGCAATGGAATGTCGCATGGTGTTCCTGTTTTTTTGGGGTGGGATGAGTGTCACTTGGAGAGTGAGGCGGGAGTAGAGGTTGGAGCGGATAGGGTGGCAATGGCGGTCTCTGCAAGGCGCCACTGCACGTCCAATGCGGTCAGGCCGTTTTGCACGGCTGTCATGTCACCCCGCTTTGCCGCCAACTCAACACGGTGTGCCGCGTGGCCCAGGGCCAGAATCCCGCTCAAGCGACTGGCACCGGTGATCTTGTGCGCCAATGCCGCCACTACCTCCAGATCCTGAGCCGCCAGCGCCAGCTCTGCCAAGCTGGAACGGGTGGTAGACACAAAGGTCTGCAGCACGCTGGCAATCACGGTGGGTTCGTGTCCGAACAGATCGCCCAGCACATGGGCGTCATACACCGGGAAGTCAGACGTAGGGTTGTCGGTTGGAGCTGGCATGGGGCGTGAAGTCGGGTCGGCCAAGGCGGTCAATTCAAGGGCGGTATGGCCACGCAGTATAAAAATTCAGTTTAGCTGCAGACGCGACGGACACTTGGTGCAGTCTGGTTGGGAAGTTGGGAGAGTGGAAATCAACGCCATAATCGCTGGTCTGCACGGAAAAGCAGCAACCCACAATCCCATGAACCCTGACATTCCCTATTTGCTGGTCGTTGAGGACGAAGCCACCCAGCGCCAGATTCTGACCGAGTACCTCTCGCGCCAGGGGTTGCGGGTGGCCGCTGTTGCCGATGGGCGCCTGATGCGTGCTGCGCTGGAGTCCGAAGTGCCACAGTTGTTGCTGCTGGACGTGGGCCTGCCCGGCGAAGATGGTTTTGCCTTAGCCCGCTGGTTGCGCGAGCGCCATCCCGGCGTGGGCATCATCATGGTCACCGGGGCGTCGGACTCGGTGGACCGCATCGTGGGTCTGGAAACCGGGGCGGACGATTACGTCACCAAACCCTACGACCCGCGCGAACTGCTGGCACGCATCAAGAGCGTGTTGCGCCGAACGCTGGCGCTAAACGTGCTGCGTGCAGCACCTACTGCATCCGCCAATGCGGTGCCCCCAATTCCACTGGGCCGCTGCACCTTTGACCGCAGCCGCCGCGTACTGCTGACGCCCGACGGCACGCACGAACCGCTGACTGCAACCGAGTTTGATTTATTGGACCTGTTTTGCCAGCATCCCAACCGGCCCCTGACGCGTGAATGGCTGTTGGAAACCACCAGTCAGCGGGATTACGACGGCAGTGACCGCAGCATTGATCTGCGTGTCACGCGGCTGCGCCGCAAGATTGAACTGGATGCCGACAAGCCCCAGACCCTGCGCACCGTGCGCGGCGTGGGTTATATGCTGGTGCTGGATCGGGCCTGAACAACCTGTCATCCGGCGTTGGTTGTCCACCAGACCTGACCAAACATGTCCACGATCTCCACCCGTGTGAAGTAGAGCGCCATTTCTATGCATTCGGACAGGATGTTGGATGCATACACGTGGTCGCCGCCGCCAACAGGTACTAAGAAGAAAGCTGCGTTCATGGTCATGTGCTCTACGAAAAGGTCAGGTTTGGGGTTGGCCCTGCCACTTTCGGAGCACACTCTGCACACCGCCCTGGCTGGGTGTACGCAGTATGCTGAACCCTCGTATCACCAGCGTGTCGTGTCGGCGGGGCTTTGTATCGTTTGTATCGCCGAATGCGTTATGCCACCACCGAACGCAACGTGCCCAGCAGCAGTTCGCGTGTGAAGGGCTTGACCAGGCGGGCATCGGCCAGCGACAAAGCCTGCTCAGTGGCAGCATCACCGTCTGTGATACCGGCCAGAAAAATGAAGCGCATCCGGTTCAAGTCCGGGTTGGCTCGGATGGCAGCCAGCAGTTCATAGCCGTTCATATGCGGCATGCGCACATCCGACAACACAACGTCTGGCGCATGGTCGAGCACCTGTTGTAGCGCCATGCGGCCGTCGGCGGCGGTCGCTACGTCAAAGCCCTCGATCTTCAGCAAGGTGGCGACGATCTGGCGGATGGTAGGGTCGTCGTCGACGATCAGGACTCGGGTCATCCGGGCATTGTGCCGCGTTCGCCGCCTCGCCGAGCCGCCCCAAGCAAGGCTGCGCCGCCTCGGGGGGCGCAGTACGCGCAGCGACAAGCGTGGGGAGCTTGTTGGATTAGCCCCCGAGCAGAGGGGCCAAGAATGTAGCCGTGCGCAGATCGGCCAGGGTTTTCTGGTCCGGCTGCAGGGTTTGGTACAGAGCACGACCGGTGGACTCCATATCCTCCAGTGCCGTCAGACGGTTGCGAGCAGTATCTACGGCATTGGCGATGGGTTTGATGCCTCCTGCAGAGGACGAGGTGCTGACCGACGCTGCGGCGGCGCTGCGTCCCCGTTGGCGGTCCATGTCGGCCTGTAACGCCAGAATACGATCGGTAAACGTCTGCCATGCGGCAGTCTGTTCGGGCGTCAGACGCAGGTCGACTTGCAGCGTGCCCAAGTGGTATTCCAGTTGCTCGCGGCTCAATGGGCCTTGGGCGCCCGCTGGGCCTTTGGCTGCATCGGACTTTTCACCGGCCGCACAGCCCTTGCCGCGTTCGCCCGCGCCATGCCGACCGCCACCGGCTCCATTGCCCATACCCCCGCCAAACTGGGCGTAGGCGTCAGGCACCCACAAGACCGACAAAAAGCATGTACAGGCGGCGAGCACGACCAACAAATACGGTTTCATGATTGCGCAAAGCTCCGAGGAAAAATAGTGCGTCGACTATCGCAACTCCGCGTGTCGAGCACATAAAGCCTCGGTAAACGGCAGGTAAAACGACCGCCTCTACATACTGCTACGGAGAGCTTGGCTCAGATGTCTTTGCAAACCGGGCTTGTTTAACACCGGCTATGACCACTTCTTCCATAAACATGGCTGCGGGTCGTACCCACAGGCCATGTTCACCATAGAGGGCGCGATACAAGGTCAATGGCTCCAGCGTTTCACTGTGCCGCACAGTGTCCAGCACTTCGTACAAATTGCCCTTGTAGTGGCGGTACAGGCCCGGTGGGGTGATTATCAAAGGGGGGAGTTTTTCTTCGTCGCTCATGGGTAGACCTTAACATTTTGCTGGCTCATGGGACAATCCTAGGCTATGCATCCAAAAGCTCTTTTAGACGCCTGCGCCGAACTGGTCAGGCTGACTCTCAAATTCGACCACCCTGCGGACTCCATCGTGTCGCGCTTTTTTCGTGACAACCGTGGCCTGGGGCCGCGTGAGCGGGCCACGATGGCCGAGACGGTGTACACGGTGCTGCGCAAAAAGCTGTTGTTTGACCACTTGGCCCCGTCAGGTAGCGGCCCCAAGGAGCGGCGCCTGGCGATTTTGGGCTTTTACGGTCCAGGCGACTTTTTGCGCAGTGCCTTGAGCGAACAGGAAATCAATTGGCTGGACCAGTGTGAAAAAGTCAGCTCGCACGATTTAATGGAGCGCCACCGCCACAACTTGCCGGAGTGGCTGGTTGAGCCGCTCAAAGCCCAATTGGGCGCGGAGTTCTGGCCTTTGGTGGAGACACTGAACCTGGGTGCTGGCCTGGATCTGCGCGTCAACACCTTCAAGGCCAAGCGCTCCGACGTGCAAAAGGAATTGGCCAAGGCCGGTATCAAGGCCTTGAACACGCCGTATTCCCCGTGGGGCCTGCGCATTGCCGGCAAACCCGCATTGAACAAGCACGAGGCCTTTGTGCGCGGTGAGTTTGAGGTGCAGGACGAGGGCTCGCAACTGCTGTCCATGTTGCTGGATGCCAAGCGCGGCGAGATGGTCGTCGACTTCTGTGCCGGCGCCGGTGGCAAGACGCTGGCCATTGGCGCGGCCATGCGCAGCACCGGACGCCTGTATGCGTTTGATACGTCGGCCCATCGGCTGGATGCCTTCAAGTCGCGCCTGAAGCGTAGCGGCCTGTCCAATGTGCATCCGGCGGCCATTGCGCACGAGCGCGATGACCGCGTCAAGCGCCTGACCGGCAAGATGGACCGGGTATTGGTGGACGCGCCCTGCACAGGCCTGGGCACCTTGCGTCGCAATCCGGACCTGAAGTGGCGTCAAAATCTGCAGGCCGTAGAGGAGATGGCGGTTAAGCAGACGGCCATTCTGCAAAGTGCGTCGCGCATGCTGAAGTCCGGTGGCCGTCTGGTGTACGCTACCTGTAGCGTCTTGCCACAAGAGAACGAAGCCATCGCCGAAGCCTTTTCGGCAGCCAATCCGGACATGGAGCTGTTGCCCGCGGGAGACGTCCTGGCCGAACTCAAGGTCGAGAACGCCGCGACTTTGTGCAGTGGTGGTGAGACTGGCCAACTGTATTTACGCCTGTGGCCGCACCGCCATGCGACGGATGGATTCTTTGCTGCAGTGTGGCAAAAAAAATGACGCAATAGTCTGGGCGTGATCCCCTAAAATTGCGGGATATCCCGGACATGGTCCGCTTAGATAAGAACTATTTCTCGTTGTGAGAGTGATTGACTATGTTGTTACCCGATTGGGCTGTGCTGAACCTCACCCTTGACTGGCTAGCCCGCGGTACCTGGGATCTGCATTGGTGGCAAATTGTTTTGTTTACGCTGGCGCTGACCCACGTCACCATGATCAGCGTCACCATTTTTCTGCACCGCCACCAGGCGCACCGGGCGCTGGATCTGCACCCCATCGCATCGCATTTTTTCCGTTTCTGGCTGTGGATGACCACCGGGCAGGTGACCAAGGAATGGGCTTCCGTCCACCGCAAGCACCACGCCAAGTGCGAGCAGCCGGATGACCCGCACAGCCCGCACGTGCATGGCATCAAGACCGTGCTCTTGCAAGGGTATGAGTTGTACCGAGCAGAGGCGCTCAACAAGGAAACGCTATCCCGCTACGGCCATGGCACACCCAGTGATTGGATGGAACGCCATGTGTACACCGGACTTTCCTCGCTGGGGCTGATATTGATGTTGGTCATTGATTTGGCGCTGTTTGGCGCGGTAGGTCTGGTGGTCTGGGCGGTGCAAATGGCCTGGACGCCCGTCATGGCGGCGGGCATCATCAATGGCGCGGCGCACTACTGGGGTTACCGCAATTTTGAGGCGCCAGACGCCAGCAATAATATCTCGCCCTGGGGCATTCTGATTGCGGGTGAGGAGTTGCACAACAACCACCACACCTATCCCACATCGGCCAAGCTGTCCGTCAAACCCTACGAGTTTGATATCGGCTGGGCTTACATCAGCATGCTGCAGCGCCTGGGTTTGGCCCGCGTCAAGAAAACGCCACCCAAGGCCGCCTTTGGCGCCATTCGCCCTGTGGCAGACGCAGACACATTGGAAGCCCTGATCGCCAATCGCTACGAGCTGATGGCAGGCTACGCCAAAGGCATGCGCCAGGCCGCACGCGCCGAGCTGGACGCCATGCGTGCGCGCAGCGCCGATGCGGCAGTCATCAAGGCAGCAAAACGCTGGATGCATCGCGATGTAGAGAAAGTGCCGGCCTCTGCAGCGCAGGAGCTTGCCAAGGCCCGTGCCGCGTCTCCCATGCTGGACAAGATGGTCACCATGCGTGAAGAGCTACGTCAGATGTGGCTCAACACCTCGGTGTCACGTGAGCAATTGGCTGCTGATTTGCAGGCCTGGTGTTTGCGGGCGGAAGAGAGTGGTATCGCTGCGCTCCGCGAGTTTTCGATGAAGCTGCGTACGGCCCGGGCTTGAACCGCAGTCCGCTCCGTGCCGTCGAGAAAGCCCGTTTTTAGCGGGCTTTTTTTCGTCCACATGGCTTAGGGTTGGAGGCTCTTTGCTCGCTTCAGATCAGTCGGGCTGTGCGTTTTGCTCCGTGTCCCCCGCCCTTCGGGCTCCTCCTTTACCTGCGCAAAACGCACAGCCCGACTGATCTAGCTAAAGGTTGGATGGAGTGCCCACGGCGCTGTGAATTCTCTTCGTGTACGTCCGAACTCTCCAGCAGCAGGCATGGCTTGGGTGTTCTGCGTAGGTAAAGGAGGAGGCCGAAGGGCGGGGGAGTGCGCCCGTGAAGGCGCTACATCAGCACGGTGAGAGTCCGTGTCAGGGCAAGCCAAGACCCTGTAGCCGAAGGTAACTGCGTCGCTGCGATGCGGGGTGGAGAGCAACTGGATGGCGAACTGGCAGTGCGCAGGATGACGAACTCGATTCGGCGGGATGTGACGGCGAGCCCCCTCTCTCATGGCGAAGCTCGAAACTCGTCCGATACGCTGGTCATGGCGTGTAAAGCGGTACCGGGGTCCATCACGTGGTTGGAGGCGCAATGTTGGGAAGGTGTAGCGAGACAAGCGGGGAGACCTGGCAGGCCGAGGTGACGGCAGCCAGGAGTCAGAGCCATCGTAGTACCGCTGGACTGCAAGAGCAGCACAAGGCCAAATCCATCTGGAAACGGATGGTCAAACCGGGACTCGCTCCCTGGCGCCTAAACGCGGCAGAAGGCAGACCGAGAAGCGCGGAATAGGAAAACCGCGCCAGGAAAGGGTGGCAGGAAGGTGGATACGCAAAGTACAGGAAGTGCGAACCGCATGAGCGAAACAGTGCCAGTGCCAGCAATGGCTAAACAAACTGAGACTACCCCCGCCCACTGGGCATGGGTGGACCGCACCATCTGGACCGAGCGAATGTTGGCGGCGCTGGGCAACGGCGTCAAAGGACACAAATGGTTTAGCTTGATCGACAAGGTTTACCGCCCCAGCACCCTGTACGCCGCTTGGCAACAAGTCAAGGCCAACAAGGGAGCGGCGGGCGTAGACCGGCAAAGCGTAGAAGCCTTTGCAGTCAAAGAATGGGAATACTTACGCGAACTGGGCCAAGACCTCGAACAAGGAACGTACCGACCCCAAGCCGTGCGGCGCGTGGACATCCCCAAAGCGGGCGGTAAAACGCGCCCACTGGGCATACCCACCGTCAAAGACCGAATCGTACAGACGGCAGTCAAACGGGTCATCGAACCGATCTTTGAACGGGAATTCCTGCCCACGAGCTACGGATTCAGACCGGGCAAAGGCTGCAAAGACGCGCTGCGGGAAGTCAATGAACACCTCAAAGCTGGCTACACCCACGTGGTGGACGCCGACCTCCAAGGCTACTTTGACAACATCCCCCACGCGCGGCTCCAATCGAAGATGGAAGAGCACATCAGTGATGGGCGCTTGCTGGACTTACTGGCAAGCTGGCTGAGCCAGGACATAGCCCGGGACATGCAGAGTTGGACACCCACGGCAGGCACCCCACAAGGAGCGGTCATCAGCCCGTTGTTGGCCAACCTGTACTTGCACCCCTTGGACGTAAAGATGGCAAAGCTGGGCTACCGCATGGTGCGCTACGCCGACGACTTCGTGATCCTGTGCAGAAGTGCGCCACAAGCGCAAGCAGCACTGCAAGAAGTCAAGGCCTGGGTAGAGGAAAACGCTCTAACCCTACATCCGGACAAGACCCATATAGGGAACTGTCTGATAGAGGGACAAGGCTTTGAATTCCTGGGCTACCGATTTGAGGCAGGCAAGCGCTGGGTGAGGAAGAAGAGCCTGCAAGGGTTCAAAGACCGGGTGCGGGAGAAGACCAGGCGCTCACGAGGCGACAGTATGCGCACCAGCGAGCCAATCCCGATGAGGTGAACTACCGACTGGAGAGCCGTGTGCGGGAGAACCGCACGCACGGTTCGGAGGGAGGGGAGGACGGTGTCCTTTCCTACCCCTATCACGAAGCAGAATGCCCAAGCCATGCCTGATGCGGGCGAGAGAAGGGGGCTCTGCCTGCAAAAAGGTGCAGACGTTAAAAAGCCCGCACAAGGCGGGCTTTCTTGGACAAGAAGAACCTGAATTACTTCAGCTTCATTTCCTTGTAGTCCACATGCTTGCGAGCTTTGGGATCAAATTTCTTGATCAACATCTTTTCAGGCATGGTTTTCTTGTTCTTGCTGGTCGTGTAGAAATGACCAGTACCTGCTGTGGATTCCAGCTTGATTTTTTCGCGTCCGCCTTTGGTTGCCATGGTTTTGCTCCTTATGCCTGGCCACGTGCGCGCAAATCTGCGAGCACAACATCAATACCCTTTTTGTCGATCAAACGCAGACCTGCGTTCGAAATCCGCAGGCGAACCCAACGGTTTTCAGTCTCGACCCAGAAACGGCGGTATTGCAGGTTCGGCAGGAACCGGCGCTTGGTTTTGTTGTTGGCGTGGGAAACATTGTTCCCGACCATTGGGCCTTTGCCCGTGACTTCACATACGCGTGCCATGAGGACACTCCGATACTACTTTTACGGCTATTACTGGCGATCTAACCTGGTTGGTCCGATCTCGCTTTAGCCTCACCTCGCCAATGGAAAAGGGTGGCGGTAACCCCCCGCCAATCTCTTGGCGGTGATTGCTATTGAGCGCAAACCCTCACGGGTCGAATTCAGCAAAGCCTTGGATTATAGCCAATTTTGCCGCCGGGCTGCTCCCACGGCTTCTGAACCGCTTGGCGGTCGGCCCCACCAGAGGAAATCAGCCTCTTTGTGTGGGTGCAGCGCAGTATGCGAAACGACGAGCGTGGGGCTATCCGTTCATTCTTGTTCAAGGAAGCGCTGCGCATCCAGCGCCGCCATGCAACCGGTGCCAGCGCTGGTAATGGCCTGGCGGTACACGTGGTCCGCAACATCACCCGCGGCAAACACACCGGAGATGGAGGTTTGCGTGGCAAATCCCTTCAGACCGCCCTGCGTGATGATGTAGCCACCCGCCATTTCCAGTTGTCCCTGGAAGATGTCGGTGTTGGGTGAGTGGCCAATGGCGATGAAGCAACCGGTGAGCTTGATGTCCTCGGTGGCGCCGTCCTTGGTGCTTTTGACACGGATACCGGTGACGCCCGATGCGTCGCCCAGCACTTCCTCCAGTGTGTTGAAGGTTCGGAGTTCGATCTTGCCGGCAGCGACTTTTTCCATCAGCTTGTCGACCAGGATGGGTTCGGCCTTGAACTTGTCGCGGCGGTGCACCAGATACACTTTGCTGGCAATATTGGACAGGTACAGTGCCTCCTCCACCGCGGTATTGCCGCCACCGACCACGCAGCAAATCTGGTCGCGGTAGAAGAAGCCGTCGCAAGTGGCGCAGCCGGAGACGCCTTTGCCCATGAACGCGGTCTCGCTTGGCAGGCCCAGGTATTTGGCGGAGGCGCCGGTGGCAATGATCAGCGAATCACAGGTGTAGGTCTTGTCACCGGTCAGCGTAAACGGGCGCTTGGACAGATCCACGGCGCTGATGTGGTCAAACAGAATTTCGGTCTTGAAGCGCTCGGCGTGCTCCAGAAAACGCTGCATCAACTCCGGTCCCTGCACGCCGTGCACGTCGGCCGGCCAGTTGTCGACTTCGGTGGTCGTCATCAACTGGCCGCCCTGGGCCATGCCGGTGACAAGAACTGGGTTCAGGTTGGCGCGTGCGGCATAGACGGCGGCGGAATAGCCGGCGGGGCCCGAGCCCAGAATCAGGACTTTGGCGTGTTTGGGATCGGACATGGGTAACCTTTGTTGCGGAAGATACGAGAAGCGGGCCGTGTACATTTCGGGGCAATGCAGGCCTTTTCAATCCAACCCGATTGTAAGAAGTAAGTGCCGGCGCGAAATTCCCGGAGCGATTTTGATGACAATGCTGAGCAACCTGGATTTGATCCGCAGGGTGTCCCTGTTCTCGATGCTGACACCCGAGCAGGCCGAGGCCCTGGCTGCCACGGTGTCTAAGAAACGCTTCAAGCGCGGCGAAGTCCTGGTGGAGCAGGGCCGAAAGAGCAATGCCCTGTATATCGTGTTGGCCGGCCGCACCCGCGTGTTGATGACCGATAGCAAGGGCAAGGAAGTGATTCTGGCGACGCTGGAGTCGGGCGATTATGTGGGCGAGATGAGCCTGATCGACGACGAACCCCATTCGGCCACCGTCGTGGCCGACAAACAGGTGGATGTGCTGGTGCTGGGGCGAGACAGCTTTTTGCGCTGCCTGGGCGAAAACATGGAAATGGCCCACGGAGTCATGCGTGTGTTGGTGCGCCGCCTGCGCAAGGCCAGTGAAAACATCAGTTCCCTGGCCCTGGTGGGCGTGTATGGGCGTGTCGCCAAGGTGCTGCTGGAGGCGGCAGTCAAAGACCCCAGCGGTGTACTGCTGATCCACGACAAGGTGTCGCGCCAGGACATCGCCAAGATGGTGGGCGCATCGCGCGAAATGGTCAGCCGGGTCATGAAGGACTTCGAAGAGCGGGGCTTCATACAATTGCTGGACAGCGGCATGGTCCGGGTTCATGAGCGGCGCGTGTTGCCGCGCTGAGTCCTTGGGTCAGCCGGCAGGACCGCTGCCGCGTTGAAAAGGCTCCGGCTTGCGTTAAGCTTGCCCGGACAGCCTGTTTTTACATGACCTATTCCCTCCACACCCTTAACACCTCTGCGCAGCCAAGCCCCCAAACACCCACGGGCATGGGGCGTTTTGCCAATGAGATTGCCCTGATTACCGGGTTTGTCCTGCTGGTCCTGTGGCTCACCGCATTGCTGACCTACTCGCCACAGGATGCTGGCTGGTCTACCTCGGGTACGGGGCTGCCGGTGGCCAACAAGGTCGGGCGCCTGGGTGCCTGGGTGGCCGATGTCAGTTATTTTCTGCTGGGGTTTTCCGCCTGGTGGTGCGTTGCGGTAGGCGTGCGCCTGTGGCTTGCGCTGTTGGCCAATCGCCTGCGCGGGGATGCCGTCAGCCACGCGGTCCCCAGAAAGTTTGTCTTCTGGATCGGCTTGGCCTTGCTGTTGTATGCCAGCACATCGCTGGAATGGGCCCGCTTATACAGCCTGGAGCCACGCCTGCCTGACCACAGCGGCGGTGCTTTGGGCTATCTATTGGGGCCTTTGAGTGTCAAGTGGCTGGGCTTTTCCGGCTCTGGCCTGGTGTCCATCGCCTTAGGTGTCATCGGGTCTGCGCTGGTGTTCGGTTTTTCATGGATGCATGTGGCCGAACGCATTGGTGGCTGGATCGATGCGAAGGTGCAGTCTCGCAAACAGCAGCGTGAAAGCGCGCAAGATCGGATTGTGGGTCAGCAGGCCATGCGCGAACGCGAAGAGATTTTGCTCGAAGAGCGTGAAGAAACCATAGAGCACCACCCGCAGCCCATGGTCATCATGGAGCCGGTCATCATCGACCCGCCACGCAGCGAACGTGTGGCCAAGGAACGTCAAAAACCCCTGTTTACCGAGATGCCCGACAGCAAGCTGCCGCAGGTGGATTTGCTGGACGGCGCGCAGTTGCGCCAGGAGACGGTTGCCCCTGAGACGCTGGAAATGACCAGCCGCATGATCGAGAAAAAGTTGAAGGACTTTGGCGTGGAGGTGCGTGTGGTGCTGGCCCAGCCTGGCCCGGTGATCACCCGCTACGAGATCGAACCGGCTACTGGCGTCAAAGGCTCGCAAATCGTCGGCCTGGCCAAGGATTTGGCGCGCAGTTTGAGCCTGATCTCCATCCGCGTCGTGGAAACGATTCCCGGCAAGAACTACATGGCGCTGGAGTTGCCCAACGCCAAGCGCCAATCGATTCGCCTGTCCGAAATCCTGGGCTCACAGGTCTACAACGACAGCAAGTCCATGCTGACCATGGGCCTGGGCAAGGACATCGTCGGCAACCCCATCGTTGCAGACCTGGCCAAGATGCCGCACGTGTTGGTGGCCGGTACCACTGGCTCGGGTAAATCGGTCGGTATCAACGCGATGATTCTGTCGCTGCTGTACAAGGCCGAGGCGCGTGACGTGCGCCTGCTGATGATCGACCCCAAGATGCTGGAAATGTCGGTGTACGAGGGCATTCCGCACCTGATCGCACCGGTGGTCACCGACATGAAACAGGCGGCCCATGGCCTGACCTGGTGCGTGGCCGAGATGGAACGGCGCTACAAGCTGCTCAGCAAGATGGGTGTGCGCAACCTGGCCGGCTACAACAACAAAATCGACGAGGCCAAGGTACGCGGCGAGTTCATCTACAACCCGTTCAGCCTGACACCCGATTCCCCTGAACCGTTGGAACGCCTGCCGCACATCGTGGTGGTCATCGACGAGCTGGCCGATTTGATGATGGTGGTCGGCAAGAAGATTGAAGAGCTGATTGCCCGCCTGGCGCAAAAGGCGCGCGCCGCTGGCATCCACCTGATTCTGGCCACGCAGCGCCCCAGCGTGGACGTGATCACCGGCCTGATCAAGGCCAATATTCCGACCCGTATTGCGTTCTCGGTGGGCTCCAAGATCGACAGCCGCACCATCCTGGACCAGATGGGTGCCGAAGCCCTGCTGGGCATGGGTGACATGTTGTACATGGCCAGCGGCAGCGGCTTCCCCGTTCGTGTGCACGGCGCCTTTGTCAGTGACGAAGAAGTGCATCGCGTGGTCAGCTACCTCAAGAGCCAGGGCGAGCCCAACTACGTCGAAGGTGTGCTGGAGGGCGGCACCGTCGATGGAGAGGGCGAACCGGGTGCGGATGGCGGCCCGAGCGGCGAGAAGGACCCCATGTACGACCAGGCCGTGGAAGTGGTGTTGAAGAACCGCAAGGCCAGTATCTCGCTGGTGCAACGCCACTTGAAAATTGGCTATAACCGCGCCGCCCGTTTGGTGGAAGACATGGAGAAGGCCGGCCTGGTCAGCTCCATGAGTACCAATGGACAGCGCGATATTTTGGTCCCAGCACGGAACGAGTAAATTTTTGTGGGTCAGACCACTTTGCGCAGCCAATGTGCTCCGCTCCTAACTGGATACATCATGAAACTGATTGCTACTATTTTAATAGCTGCTTGTGCAGCATCCGCGGGGGCTACAGGCTTGGATAGCTTGGAGACCTTTGTCAAGACGGTAAAGACCGCGCGTACTGATTTCACCCAGGTGGTAACGGTGCCGGCCAAGGAGGGCCAGGCCGCACGCGCCAAGACTTCCAGCGGAACCTTCGAGTTCGCCCGTCCCGGTCGTTTTCGTTTTGTCTACAAAAAACCATTCGAACAAACCATAGTCGCCGACGGCCAGACACTGTGGCTGTACGACGTAGACCTGAACCAGGTGACCGCGCGTGCACAGGCCCAGGCCTTGGGCTCTTCACCCGCTGCCTTGATTGCTTCGGCCGCTGACCTGAAGGCCCTGCAGGCCGATTTTGTGCTGAAGGCCGATGCCGATAGCGAGGGCCTGGAGTGGGTGCTGGCCACGCCCAAGGTCAAGGACAGCGCACTACAGGCCGTGCGTGTGGGCTTCAAGTCGGGAGAGTTGGCAGTGCTGGAAATCGTCGACAGCTTTGGTCAAAAGTCCAGCCTGCGCTTCAATGCCTTCAACGCCAATGCGGCGCTGGATGCCAACAGCTTCCAGTTCACGCCACCAAAGGGCGCCGACGTGATTCGCCAATAACGAGGTGAAACGCACCCCCTTGGGGGGCAGCGCAGTACGTGCAGCGACAAGCGTGGGGGCCACATTTCAGTTGTTGACTTAGGGATGCTTTTGCGCTTCGCCGGCGGCGTCCGACGACTGGGCGCGCATACAGGTAAATGGACGGTGATATGCGTGCCCGCGCCGGGGCTGGACACAATGTCAATGCTGCCGCCCAAGACCTCGTGCACGCGTGATGCCCAAGGGGCTTCCACGCCACGGTAGCGCTTAGTTTGCAGCAAAATTAAGCACGACAATGCACCATGCGCAGCCATTTTTCCGAGACCACGGGACACCAGCGCCTGGTGTATGGCGGCGCCGTGGGCGCGGTGGTGGCTTTGCTGCCATTGCCTGCCAGCTGGCCAATCCAGGTTCTGCTGTCATGGTGCGCCGGCACGTTCACCTTCCTGGTGCTGGCCTGGTGGCTGGCGGTCAATTTTGACGCCGAGCGCACGCGGGACCACGCGCAGACGCAGGACCAGCCTGGCCTGGTTCTTTTCACGCTGGTCGTGTTGTCCGTGTTTGCCAGTGCCGGCGCCATTGCGCTGATGTTGCAGCATGTCAAAGACCTGGAGGCTGTGCAGCGCCTGGGGCATCTGGCGCTGTGCCTGGTGTCGCTGGGGGCATCTTGGCTGATGATGCAAACCATTTTTGCGTTCCGCTACGCGCATCTGTATTACCAGAGTGAATTGCACGATCACCCGCAGGGCGCTGGCCTAGTGTTTCCCGGCAAACAGGCGCCGGATTATTTTGACTTTCTGTATTACGCCCACGTGGTGGGCATGACGTCACAAGTGTCCGACGTGGTGGTCACCGCGCGCCATATGCGCCGGCTCACGCTGCTGCACAGCGTGACTGCCTTTGCCTTCAATATGCTGGTGCTGGCACTGAGCATCAATGTGATGGCGGGGGCCATACATTAAATTGGCCCCCACGCTCCACCGCTGCGCGGGTCGCAGGCCTTGCAGGCCGCGGCGTTGCCAGAGTCAACGCCCCTTCTGGCTGTCCCGCCCTGCGCAGGCAGGCCGGGAGCCGCAGCCATCAGCCCCAAGGGGGTTAATTTGCCTTGGGGCGGCCCGGCGGCAAATTGTTGCCCCCACGCTCCACCGCTACGCGGGTCGCTGCCCCCGAGGGGGCTAAATCCGCTTGGGGCGGCCCGGCGCGGATTTGTTGTCCCCCACGTTTCGCCGCTGTGCCACTTGCGGCTAAAGCGCACCAGCCCGGTGGACAGGCTGGTACCCACCACAATCACCACGCCGCAGACCAGCATCCAGGTCGTTACCTCTTCGCCTAGCAGCAGCACGCCATACAGCAGCGCAAACACCGGTATCGCAAACGTGACCGACAAGGCGCGTGCCGGACCGGCCCGCTCGATGAGCCGGAAGTACAGGATGTAGGCCACGCCGGTGCACAACACACCCAGCGCTATGACGGTCAGCCAGGCATTCAGCGACACGGCGTGCTCCGGCCAAAACCACCAGGCCAGCGGTACCAGACCAATGGCCGCGCCGATCTGGCTGCCGGTGGCGGACACCAGCGACGGCAGACCCGACATATAACGTTTGGTGAAGCTGGCCGCTATGCTGTAACACAGCGTGGCCAGCAGGCAAGCCAGTACCGCCCAACCGGTGGCGGTGCCGCTGGCGTCGGGCTTGAAGCTGGCCTTGTCCCAGGCCAGCAGCGCCACACCCGCAAAACCAATCAGCAAGCCCACGGCGCGTGAGCCGGTCGGCCGGTCTTTGAGCCACAGCCAGGCGATGACGGCGCCAAACAGCGGTGTGGTCGCATTCAGGATGGAAGACAGGCCGGTCGTGATGGACAGCAGCGCGAAGCTGAAGCACGCAAACGGAATCGCCGAGTTCAAGATGCCGACGACAAAGGTCAGCTTCCAGTGCTGGCGCAGGCTGGGCCCGTGGCCGCGCAACAGCACGATGGGCAGCAGGAACAACGCGGCGATCGCGACCCGCAGCCCCGAGGTAGCGAAAACACCCAACTCCTTGGCGCCGGCGCGCATGAATAAAAAGGATGCGCCCCAGATCGCGGCCAGCAACACAAATTCGACCAACCAGGATTTGGCATGTGCGCCAGCGGGTGCGGCGGGAGCGATGGACGGCGCTGCTGCCGCGGCGCTTGTGGTGGTTGTAGCGTTGGTGTTCACAGGTGGCTCTCCAGTTGCAGTAGCGCGACCTTGCGCGGCAGGCCGCCGGCATAACCGGTCATGGACCCATTGGCACCGACCACGCGGTGGCAGGGCACGATGATGCTGATCGGGTTGCGGCCCACGGCTCCACCCACGGCGCGCACGGCCTTGGCGTTGCCAATCGATTGGCTGATGGCGCCATAACTGATGGTGGAACCCGGTGCGATATCCCGTAGGGCGGTCCAGACATGTTGCTGGAATGCGGTGCCGCGGCTCAGGTCCACCGGCACATCGAACTGGCTGCGTTCACCGGCAAAGTACTGCTGCAGTTCGTCGGCGGCCAGACGCAGCACCGGGTGGTCATGGGACACCGACCACTGGCTGGTGTCGGGCGCATGTTTTTGGCCGTCAAAACCAACCCAGACCAGGGCTTCATCATGGGCGACCAGCGTCATCGGTCCCCAGGGGCTGGACAGGCTGCGGCGAACGGGTGTTTTTACGGAGGTGTTCATGGTGAATTGGCCTGTAGCCCTCGTTAAATATGCGTGAGATGCTATAAAGTTCATAGTATTTAGGAGGCGTGTGGGTCCTGGGGTGCTGCCGTCTGCGTGGTCTTGGATGGCGTTGCCAGGCTGGCCCAGGCGCGTACCACGGCATAACTGCGCCAGGGTTTCCAGCGTTGCGATGCGGCCTCGGCCGCCTGCTGCGGGTTGGCCGCGTTGCGCACACCCAGCGCGTTGTGCAAAGCCACGTCACCGGCCACAAAGGCATCGGGCCAACGCAGCGCGCGCATGGCAATGTACTGTGCCGTCCATGGCCCTATGCCAGGCAGGGCTTGCAGCGCGGCCAGCGTGGCTGGAATGTCCACGCCGGGCTGCAACACCACATCCCCATTGATGACCGCCTGTGCCAACGACTGGATGGCGCGCTGGCGTTGGCGGACGATGCCCATCTGCCCCAGCTCTTCGCCGCTGGCCTGCGCCAGGGCTTGCGGCGTGGGAAAGAGCCGGTTCACGCCCGGGGGCGCCTTGGGTACGTCCCCGCCCC
This sequence comes from Pseudomonadota bacterium, assembly GCA_040384785.1. Taxonomy (GTDB): domain Bacteria; phylum Pseudomonadota; class Gammaproteobacteria; order Burkholderiales; family Burkholderiaceae_C; genus Allorhodoferax. Next base: position 69,545 of record JAZKIR010000029.1, on the reverse strand, counting down.
AACGCTCCACCAGGCGTGTGCCCAGCGTGCGCGCGGCCTGCACCGTGATCTGCTGGCCCAGGATGGCGCGCACGCCCAGCTCAAATCCGTCCGCGCAGCCGGGCACCCGCAAGCCGTCCGCACCGGGGAAGTCGTCCTGCATGCAGGGGTTGATGGCCCAGGGTTCTGCGTCCAGGTCCAGCATCGCGCGCAAGCGGGCCAGCACCTGGGGCAGCGCCTCGTTCAGGCTGTTGCAGATGTCAAAGACCACGGTGCAACGCTCTGGCTCAAAGCGCGCCTGCACCCAGCCGCTGTAGGTCCGTTTGGCCACCGTCAACGACAGAGTACGCGCCAGTGTCAGCCGCTGCACGTCCACCATTTCCATACCGGCGATCTGGCGCGTCGCAAAAAAACCCAGCATCGCAGCCACGTCGTAGGGGGGACGGTAGGCGCTCTTGAGCACAAACCCGGCGGTGTTGGGCGCGGTGGCTCCGTCCACCGGTTCACGGTCCTTGCGCAGTTGGCGCGGTTGCAGGCGGTAGTGCTCGACAAAACTGGCGTTGAAACGACGCAGGCTGCCAAAGCCGCTGAGTGCAGCGACCTGCGTCACCGGCAGTTGGGTATCCGTCAGCAGGCGCTTGGCCATCAGCAAGCGGCGCGTCTGCAGATACTGCAGTGGCGACACTCCGCAATGTGTCTCAAAAATGCGGCGCACATGGCGTTCGCTGACACCCAGCCGCGTGGCCAGGTCGGCCATCGACGGCGTGCCATCACTCCATAGCGCCGGCTCGTCCAGCAGGCGCGCGGCCTGTTGCGCCAAGATGGCAGAGGCGTCTTGTGTGGACCAGTTTTGCAGGCTGCCCAGCGCCGCACCGTTGAGCGGTGTAGCGCCTGGCGCCAACTCAGGACGGCAGCGCAGGCAAGGGCGGTAGCCTGCCGACTCGGCCTGCGCCGCCAGTGCGAAGAAGCGGCAGTTCTCGCGTTTGGGCGTGCGCACCCGGCACACCGGCCGGCAGTAGACGCCGGTGGAGCTGACGGCCGTGAAGAAACGCCCATCAAACCGCGCATCCCGCGCCTTCAGCGCCAGGTAACAGGCGTCGTCTTCTGCGGGTGTGTTGGTGGATGGGGTTGTGGCTTGCATGCTGGGAATGATACGCAGCGTGGCACTGCGAAGTAGCCATTTTCGGACACGTGGCTGGTGGCCCATAAGCCTACGGTTTTTGCGCGTACTTCACAGCAGGGGGTGGTGGGCTATATTGCGCACTCGGATCTACTTGTGGTGACCAACAGGCATGCAACTTCGCACTCTTATTCTTAAGTCAGCCATGGCCGGCACCGTTGGCGCTCTTGCCATGATGCCCTTTGGTTTTGCCTTCCGCCTTGCGGAGATGCGGGTCGGCCACTACGGCCCCAAGTTTGCAGAACTCTACAGCTCCAACCCCGGGCCTATGCTGCTCTTCGCCCAGCACATTGTCCTCGGCTGGATTTCTGCGTTGCCCCTTGTCGCAGTGCTCACCAGTGTCCAAGGTTTTGCGCGCGCCCTGTTGCTGGGTGTTTTGTACGGCATCGCGTATTACATACTCATCAACGCCTTGGCTTTGCCAATCTATTTTGGTGATGCGCTTCCCTGGAGCCTCGGGCTCGCTACCGTCCTGCCAAGTTTGGTTATTCATGTCGTGTTTGGCCTCGCCGTTGCCTATGCAGAACGAGGCGGTTTTTGGAGCAGGCGCGTGTTGCACTCTCCTTCAACCTTGGAGTAAGGCACCCGTTGAGCGCGCGTGACCTCCCAGGCGCGGGCGGTGCGAATGTCGGAGGGCGATTCCAGAAGCGCAGGTTTATGCCCCCCGGCATCCGCCCTGCCCGTGCTGGCGGGCAGCCGTTCTGTCACGCAGCCCACCTACAATCCCACGCTCAGGCCAGGCGACCACCACCGCCCTGGCCACGCCGACTATTTGCACAAGGGAAAAACACCAATGAATCTCGCATCCAGCATCTTCAAAGCCTATGACATCCGCGGCATCGTGCCGACCACCATCAATGAAGAGGTCGCACGCGGCCTGGGCCGGGCCTTTGGCACGGTGGCGATGGCGCAAGGACAGACCACGGTGGCCGTGGGACGCGACGGGCGTTTGAGCGGTCCGGCGCTGGCCGAGGCGCTGATGGCTGGCCTGCAGGATGCGGGCATCACCGTCATTGACGTGGGCATGGTGACCACGCCCATGCTGTATTTCGCGGCCAGCACGCTGTGCGCCAGCGGCATCCAGGTCACCGGCAGCCACAACCCGCGCGACTACAACGGCTTCAAGATGGTGCTGGCCAGCCGCGCCATTTATGGTGACGACATCCAGAATCTGCGCCAGATCATGGAGACTGAAAGCTGGACGTTGAAAGCTGGCGGCACGCGCCAAACCACGGACGTGACGGAGGCCTACCGCTCGCGCATCGTGGGCGATATCAAGCTGGCACGCCCGATCAAGATTGTGGTCGACTGCGGCAACGGCGTGGCCGGCGCCTCCGCTCCCGCCATCCTGCGTGCCATTGGTTGTGAGGTGACCGAGCTGTTCAGCGAGGTCGATGGCAATTTCCCCAACCACCACCCCGACCCGAGCAAGCCCGAAAACTTGAAAGACCTGATCGCCGCGCTGAAGGCCGGCGACGCCGAATTGGGCCTGGCCTTTGACGGCGATGGCGACCGCCTGGGCATCGTCACGCGCGACGGCACGAACATCTACCCCGACCGCCAGATGATGCTGTTCGCGCGCGACGTGTTGTCGCGTGTGCCGGGCGGCAGCATTGTGTTTGACGTCAAGTGTTCGCAGCGCTTGGCGCCCGCGATTGAAGCGGCCGGTGGCAAGGCGGTGATGTTCAAGACCGGCCACTCGCTGATCAAGGCCAAGATGCGCGAGATTGACTCGCCGCTGGGTGGTGAGATGAGCGGCCACATCTTCTTCAAGGAACGCTGGTACGGTTTTGACGACGGCACCTATGCCGGTGCCCGTCTGCTGGAAATTGTCAGCCGCGTGGCCGATGCCGGCGTGATGCTCAATGATTTGCCAACCAGCTTCTCCACGCCCGAGTTGAATGTCGCCTGCGCAGAGGGCGAGCCGCATGCATTGGTTGAACAACTCGTTGCCAAGGCAGCATTTGCATCACCCGCGAAGATCAACACCATTGACGGTGTGCGTGTGGATTGGCCCGATGGTTTTGGCCTAATTCGCGCCTCCAACACCACGCCGGTGCTGGTGCTGCGTTTTGAAGGGCACACGCCTGAAGCCCTGCACCGCATCCAGGAAGACATGCTCAAGCTGCTGCGCTCGGTCAAGCCAAATGCCAGCTTTGCCGAGGCGGCGCATTGAAGCAAGCCCCACCAAAGGTTCTTCCGCCGGGCCGCCCCAAGGAAGAACGCGCCCCCTTGGGGGGCAGCGACCCACACGCAGTGGGGGAGCGTGGGGGCAAGATATTGATCGTCAAGTTGTCCTCGCTAGGGGACGTGGTGCATGCCATGCCGGCGGTGCAGGACTTGCGGCGGGCCTTGCCACATGTGCAGATCGATTGGGTCGTGGAGCGCGCCTTTGCGCCCTTGGTGGCGCGCTGCGAAGGTGTGCAAAAGGTCATCCCCTGTGAACTGCGCAAGTGGCGCAAGACCCCCTTCGCGCAGAAGACGCGGGTCGAGTGGCGCACCTTCAAACACCGGCTACAGGCCGAGCACTATGACGCGGTTATAGACCTGCAAGGCCTGAGCAAGTCCGCGCTGGTGGCGTGGCTGGCACGCACGACGCCGGATGGCCGCCGCATCGCCATGGCCAACCAGACCGAGGGCTCGGGGTATGAAGCGCCTACACGCTGGGTGGCCGATGTAGCCATCCAACTGGAGCCGCATGTACACGCGGTGCAACGTTCACGCCTGCTGTGCGCGCAGGCGCTGGGTTACACGGTATCCGGCCCTGCACATTTCGGGCTGGTGCCCGGCGCGCAGGCTGCGCAGCCCTGGGACGCCACCGGCGGCGGTGGCAATTCCTTCACGCCGCGCAAGGCCTGTGTGGCGCTAGTGCATGGCAGCTCACGTGCCGACAAGCTGTGGCCCGTCGCGTCATGGGTTGCGCTGGGCCAGCGCCTGAACCACAGCGGTTTTTCCGTGGCGCTGGCACATGGCAATGCCGCAGAAAAAACGGTTAGCGACGCAATAGCCGCGGAGCTGGATGACGCCTGGGTCTGGCCCTCCATGGGGCTGGATGTGTTGACCGACACCATGGCCCAATGCGCGGGTGTGATCGGTGTCGACAGCGGCCTGAGCCACATCGCCGTGGCGCTGGGCCTGCCCCATGTGCAGATCTACAACTTCGACACCGCATGGCGCACCGGGCCACCGTCGGCCGAGCCCAAGGCAGCGCCGCAAGTCAGCGTGTACGCCAGTCCCTACCCTGATGTGGACGCGGTCTGGCAAGCCTGGGACCGCCTGGACACCCCTGTTTTTTGCCGATGATGGCGCTGACACTGCGCGCCCTGTATTCCCTGTGCATGTGGGCGCTGCAACCCCTGGTGCGCGCCAAGCTGCGCCGCCGCGCGGCCAAGGAGCCAGAGTATGGCCAGCACATCGAGGAGCGTTTTGGTTTCTATGGCACGCCGTCAACCGCTGCCGATGCAAAGACCGGTGATGGAAGCTTCCTGGTGTGGGTCCACGCCGTGTCGCTCGGTGAAACCCGGGCCGCGTCGGCGCTGATCAACGAACTACGCATGGCCTTGCCCGGCATGCGCCTGCTGCTGACCCACGGCACGGCGACGGGGCGCGCGCAGGGGCGTGCGCTGTTGCAGGCGGGGGATGTGCAGGTCTGGCAACCCTGGGACACCCCCGGCGCCGTGGCGCGCTTCCTGGCCCATTTCCGGCCCCGTGTGGGCCTGCTGGTGGAGACCGAGGTCTGGCCGAATATGGTGGCCGCGTGTGCGGCGCGTCATCTGCCCCTGTGTCTGGTCAATGCCCGCATGAGTGAGAAGTCGCTCAAAGCATCGCTGCGTCTGGCCTGGCTGGCACGGCCGGCTTATGCGGGTCTGCACGCCGTGTGGGCACAGGCAGCAGCCGACGCCACGCGTCTGCGTGAACTGGGTGCGCCGGTCCAGGATGTGTTTGGCAACTTCAAGTTTGACGCCGCGCCCGACGCGGCACAACTGGCGCAGGGCCAGGCCTGGCGCGGCGCACTCGGGCGGCCCGTCATCGTTTTTGCCAATACGCGGGACGGCGAGGAGGCGGTTTTTCTCCAGGTACTTAAGAAAAACCAGGCGCTAGCCCTCGTGCAATCTGATGATATTGTTACTAACAATATAGCATTGCAGAAAATTCAGTGGATGCTGGTGCCACGCCATCCGCAACGCTTTGATGCGGTTGCCGCGCTGTGCGCGGCCGAGGGTTTTAGTGTGTCGCGCCGCAGCCAATGGTCCGATGGCCCACGGCCAGCCGATATCTGGCTGGGCGACTCGATGGGCGAAATGGCGCTGTACTACGCGTTATCGGACGTGGCCCTGCTGGGCGGTAGTTTTGCGCCACTGGGTGGGCACAACCTGATCGAGGCCACGGCCTGCGGCTGCCCGGTGGTGATGGGGCCGCACACCTTCAATTTTGCGCAGGCGGCGGAGTTGGCGGTGGAGGCGGGCGCCGCGTTTGCGCAGGCCGATATGCCACAGGCCATGGCCAAGGCGCTGGCCTTGGTGCAGTCAGGCTCCGAATTGCAAAAAGCCCAATCGGTCGGGCGGGCGCTGGCCTTGGAACATCGCGGCGCTGCGCGGCGCACCGCGCTGGCTGTGCAAGAACTCTTGTCGACGACCCCCTAAACCTTTACGGCGTTCCAACACCGCACGCCCTGAGCCTGTCGAAGGGCTCAGACAGGCTCAGCCCGAACGGTGTCTGGGCTCAAGCCCTGACGGGGTTGTAAATTACGGAGCCAATTGGCTGTTGATCGGCAGCAGGTCGTCAGGCTTCAGCGTGCCGCTGGCCTGGCGCAACCGGAGTTGACCCACCAACACGTCATAACGCGCCTTGGCCAACTTGGCCTTGGTCTCGAACAACTGGCTTTGAGAATTCAGCACATCGATGTTGATGCGCACACCCACCTGGTAGCCCAGTTGGTTGGCTTCCAGCGCGCTTTGGCTGGAGGCTTCGGCGGCTTGCAGGGCCAACACTTGGGCCTGGCCGGATAACACGCCGAAGTAGGCGGTGCGTGTGCCTTGCGCCACGGTGCGCTTGGCGTTTTCCAGGTCGGAGCCGGCTTTTTCTTCCAACGCCAGGGTTTCCTTGATGCGGTTTTGCGTGGAGAAACCGGCAAACAGCGGCAGGTTGAAGTTCACACCCACGGTGGCAACATTGGCACGGCTGTCACCAATCGACGTAGAAGAGCCATTGTTGTTGACCGCCGTGTAGCTGCCCACCAGGTCCAGCGTGGGCTTGTGGCCGGCCCGGGCCTTTTGGGTTTCCAGGCGGGCCACTTCCAGGCCTACACCGGCCTGCTGCACGGCAGGGTGGTTGGCTTGCGACTGGTCGACCCATTGGTTGACATCGGCGGGCACCACGGGTGCCAACACGACGGGTGCTTTCAGGGGCTTGGGTTGGGCGTTTTGTTGTCCGACCAGTTGCTTCAGGGCCAGGGACTTCACCAGCAAATCGTTCTCGGCGGCGAGTTCCTGGGCAGTCACCAGGTCGAAGCGAGCCTGGGCTTCGCGTGAATCGGTGATGGTGGAGGTGCCGACTTCAAAGTTGCGTTTGGCAGACGCCAGCTGTTCGGCAACGGCGGTTTTTTGGCTTTTGACAAAGGCCAGGCTGTCGGTAGCGGCCAGCACATCGAAGTAGGCCTGGCTGACGCGCACGATCAGGTCCTGGTCGGCCTGGTCCCACTGGGCTTTGGCCAGGTCCACGGACTTCTTGCCCTGTTCGTAGCCGGCCCAGTTGGCGGGGCGGTACAGGGGTTGAGAGGCACTGACGGTGGCGGTTTGTGTGCCGTAGGTGCGCGCCGCGTTGGGCGGCACTTCCTGGTTGGTGCTGGTGCCCGAGACGGCCAGACCGGCGGACGGCAGTATCAGGGCCTTGGCCTGGTCGGCCTTGGCCACGGTTGCATCGAATTGCGACTTGGCGGCCTGGTAGGTCGCGTCATAACCCCTGGCTGCGGTGTACAGCTCCACCAGGCTTTGCGCCTGTGCAGAGAAGGACAGCGTGGCGCCCAGAGCCAGCATCAGCGGAAGCAAACGAAGTTTCGGTGCGAAAAGTGGAAAAGACATAGTGGTGTTTCTCAGGCTCTTTGAAAAAAGCTTGGCCCTGACGTGCTGGCCAATGCGGGGTTCTATCGGAAATCAATACCGGGCGATGCTGGGGTCGAGTTCAGCAGACCAGGCATGGATGCCCCCTGCAATATTGGCAACATGCTCGAATCCGTGGCTTTGCAGAAAATTGGCCACTTGCATGCTGCGCCCACCGTGGTGGCACAAGCAGGCGATGGGTTGTTGCGGGTCCAGTTCGGCAAGCCGGGGCGGAATCGTGCCCATGGGGATGGTCAACAGCGTAAATCCGTCTGCACTGACGCTGGCGATCTGCAGCTCGCCGGGCTCGCGCACATCCAGCACGATGGGTTCGCCGTGGGCGCGCATGTTTTCCAGCCACTGGGCCAGATCTTTGGGGCGGACTTGCGCAATCATGGACATGTGTTGGCCTTGCGGGTTAGAGCTTGAAACGCGAAGGCTCGGGGAAGTTCTGCAGGCGAGGCGCCGATGTGTCCCAGGCCTGAGTGGTGCTGAATTCGGTGGCACTGGTGCGGGTCACGATGGTGCCGCGCATGACCGGCTCGTCACCCACGATGGCGCCCAGGCGACCGCCGACCTTCAACACGGCCAGCAGGCTGTGTGGCACTTCGGTGACCGAGCCGCTGAGCACGATGACGTCAAAACCACCGTCTGCCAAGGTGGCCTTGGCGCCGTCGGCCTGCAGCACTTCGACATTCTGCAAGCCGGCATTGCGCAGATTGTTGCGCGCCATGGTGACCAGTTCGGGCACGATTTCCATCGTTACGACCTTGCGGGCCTGTTTGCCCAACAGGGCTGCCATATAACCCGAGCCGGCGCCGATTTCGAGCACGCTGTCCGTTGGCTTCACTGCCAGGTCTTGCAGCAGGCGCGCTTCGACGCGTGGCTCCAGCATGCACAGGCCCTTGGCAACCGACTCTTCACCGGAGCCCATCAGCGGGATTTCCAGATCGGCAAAGGCCAGGCCCTTGTGCGCCGGGGGCACGAAGTCTTCGCGCTTGACGATGGACAGCAGTTCCAGCACCGATGCGTCCAGCACATGCCAGGGGCGGATCTGCTGTTCGATCATGTTGAAACGGGCTTGTTCGATGTTCATGTTTCTATACTCCAGGGCGTAGGTTGGCGGTTTGCAACAATTTTACTTGGCGCAGACTGCGGCTTGCGCCGGGGGCGTGTCGGTGGCGGTGCGCACGCTCAGGCCGTACAAAATGGTTTCCACCTGCACCGCGATGTACTGTTCGGGGTCGATCTGCATACCCGCTTCATGGCACGCACCCCAGGAGGTTTTCCACGTGGCCAGGAACAACATGGGCGCCAGCACGGTGTAGACGCCGTATTTCTGGTCGATGGCGCGGAATTCGCCACGGTCCACCCCGCGCTGCAAGACCCGCTGCAGCAGTTCATGGCCGGGTTGGATAACCTCCACGTTGTAGAACGCAGCCAGTTCGGGGAAATTGCCCGCTTCACTCATCATGAGTTTGATGATGCCGGCGGCCTTGGTGGAGCCAATGTGCTCCCACCAGGCCCGCACACAGTAGCGCAGCATGTCCGCGCTGCTGCCCTGGAAGTTGTCAAACTCTACATTCCACTCGCCAAAACGTCCGGAAATGTTCTCACGCACGACGGCCTTGAACAGTTCTTCCTTGCTGGCGAAATACAGGAACAGAGTGCCTTTGGATACCCCCGCCAGCTTGGCCACTTCTTCGGCCCGGGTCCCGGCGTAACCCTTCTCTACAAACAGTTCCAGCGCAGCCGCCAGTAGCTCACCCGGCCGCGATTCCTTGCGGCGCTCGCGCTTGGCCCGCACGGTGGCGGCGATATCACAAATGGGGCAGGAGGTGGACATGGTATTACTGACTGATTGGTTATTAGTGTAGCGGAGGACCCTTGGCAGGTCAAGGCCGGGGCGACAGACGACCGAAAGGGGGTGACGAACGCATGAAATGGAAGCACAGGCGATAACGGAGATGGATAGCCCTGCCGCATTGTCCGACTGAAACCGTGTGTCATTGTGAACCATGGTTGACCAGGATCAACATGCCTGCAGCTTTGGCGGCGTATCGTCCGCGACACCTACAAACAGGCCCCCATTCGAATGGAATCAACAGTCCCAATCGCTGAAGACGCGGCATCCGCTGGATCTGCGCCGTTAGCCTCTCCGCCGATGGAACTGGTATGTCCGGCAGGCAGTTTGCCCGCGTTGAAGGCCGCGGTGGACAACGGTGCCAGCTGTGTCTACCTGGGCCTGCGCGATGCCACCAATGCGCGCAACTTTGCCGGCCTCAACTTTGATGAGGCGGCCATCACCACGGGGATCCATTACGCCCATGACCGCGGTTGCAAGGTGTTCATGGCGCTCAACACCTATCCGCAGGCGGCCAACCCGGGCCTGTGGCGCGTGGCCGTCGACAAGGCGGTTGACCTCGGGGTGGACGCAGTGATCCTTGCCGATCCGGGGCTGATGCAATATGCCGCCATCCGTTACCCGAAGCTGCGCCTGCATCTGTCCGTTCAGGGTTCGGCTACGAACTTTGACGCCATCAACTTTTACCGCGAGCAGTTCGGTGTGGTGCGTGCCGTGCTGCCGCGTGTGTTGTCGCTGACCCAGGTGCAACAGGTCATAGAAAAGACGCCGGTCGAGATCGAGGTGTTCGGCTTTGGCAGCCTGTGTGTCATGGTGGAAGGGCGCTGCGCCCTGTCCAGTTATGTCACCGGTGAATCGCCCAACACCCATGGCGTGTGCTCGCCGCCAAAAGCCGTGCGCTGGCAGGAGACCCCCAAGGGCCGCGAGTCGCGCCTGAATGGCGTGCTGATCGACCGCTACGCGCCCGGCGAAAATGCCGGCTATCCCACACTTTGCAAGGGGCGTTTCGATGTGGGTGATGATCAGAACTACTATGCTATCGAAGAACCCACCAGCCTCAACACGCTGGAGCTGCTGCCGCAACTGCTGAAAATGGGTGTACGCGCCATCAAGATAGAAGGCCGCCAGCGCAGCCCCGCCTACGTCGCCCAGGTCACCAAGGTCTGGCGTGAAGCCATAGACCACTGCATGGCCAATCCGCACCGTTATGCGCCCAAGCCGGCCTGGATGGCCGGGCTGGACAATTTGGCAGAAGGCCAGCAGCACACCCTGGGGGCGTACCATCGGCCATGGAAATGATGAAACTCTCACTAGGTCCGCTGCTGTACTACTGGCCACGCGACACCGTCCTTGACTTTTACGACGCCATGGCCACCACTGCTGTGGACACCGTTTATCTGGGCGAAGCCGTGTGTTCGCGCCGGCATGAACTGCGCCTGTCCGACTGGCTGGACATTGCCAGGCGCCTGCGCACAGCCGGCAAACAAGTGGTGTTGTCGACCCAGGTGTTATTGGAATCGGGCGCCGAAGTCGGCACCATGCACAAGATCGCCGCCAATGGTGAGTTTCTGGTGGAAGCCAATGACATGGGTGCTGTGGAGTCACTGGCTGGCAAAGTGCCCTTTGTGGCCGGGCCCCATTTGAATATCTACAACCTGCCGACGCTGCAGTGGATGGCCTCACTAGGCGCCGTGCGTTGGGTCATGCCATTGGAGATGAAGCGCAGTGATCTGGCCATCATCCAGCGGGATCTGCCCAAGACCTTGGAAACCGAAGTGTTCGCCTATGGCCGCATGCCGCTGGCTTTTTCGGCGCGTTGTTTCACGGCACGCCACCACAATCTGCCCAAGGACGACTGCCGCTTCAGTTGCATGGACTACCCCGACGGTCTGATGCTCAAGACGCGCGAGCAGCAAGAGTTTCTGGTGCTCAACGGCACACAAACACAATCGGCCAAGGTTTACAACCTGGTGGATGCGTTGGCTGGCATGCAGGATCTGGGCGTGGCTGTGGCGCGCTTGAGTCCGCAGTCGCAGCACATGGACGATGTCCTTGCCGTGTTTGACGCGGCGCGCAAGCACGAATTGGCACCCCACACAGCGCTGCAGCATACGCAGGCGCTGATGCCGGATCAGGGCTGCAATGGCTACTGGCACGGCCAGCCTGGTCTCGACCAAGTTGATGGCGCGGCCCTGGCCGCACACGTTTGAATCCCATGTACCACGGCGAACGCTTCAACAGCATCAGCCACCTGGTTGGCGCAGGCCTGGCCGTGTTGGGTTCGGCGCTGCTGATCGTGCCCGCTGTGCGCCTGGGTGACCCCTGGAAGATTGTGAGCTTCAGCATTTATGGGGCCATGCTGGTTGCGTTGTATGTGTCCAGCACGCTGTACCACAGCGCGCGCGGACGGGCCAAGGAAATCTGGATGAAGTTTGACCACTGCTCCATCTACCTGTTGATAGCCGGCAGTTATACGCCGTTTGCCCTGGTGTCCCTGCGCGGCGTATGGGGCTGGTCGTTATTGGGGACGGTGTGGACCTTGGCGCTGGTGGGCATCGTGCAGGAAATCTGGTTCGCCAAGGGCGCGCGCGTGTTATCGCTGGTGATCTACCTGCTGATGGGCTGGTTGGCCATGGTGGCGGTAGCGCCGCTGTGGCAGGCGCTGACGCCCTATGGCTTTGCGTGGCTGGCAGCCGGTGGCATTTTGTATACGGTAGGCATCATTTTTTATGTGGCCGACGATCGCATCCGCCACGGCCACGGCGTCTGGCATCTGTTTGTGCTGGGCGGCAGCAGTTGCCACTTTTTTACCGTACTGCTTTTTGTTGCCTGAGCGGATAACCATGAATCCATCCACTGCCGCCTTTGTCTTGCCGAGCCCGGTGGGCTCCTTGTTGTCGCGGCTGCCGGCCTATCCCGGTTCCTTTTTGCTGGTGTCTGCGCTGAACCGCTTGCTGGCGCAGCAACTCCCGGCCGACGTCCGCCAGTATCTGCTGGGCAAGAAGCTGCGCATCCATGTGCGCGACGCCGGTTTGACCTTTGACTTCACCTGCACCGGCCAGCGCTTTACGGCCTGCAAGATGCAGGACGCGACGGATCTGACCATCAGCGCCAATGCCCAGGATTTTTTGCGTCTGGCGCAGCGCCAGGAAGATCCGGACACGCTGTTCTTCAACCGGCGCCTGTCCATGGAGGGAGATACAGAATTGGGTCTGGTCGTCAAGAACGCGATCGATGCCATGGAGCTGCCTGTGCTCGATGTGCAGCAATGGACGCCCGATAAGGTGCTGGCCCGACTGCTGGCCGGTCGCAAGACTGGAAAAAAATCCAGACACGGAGAAGCCCGTTGACAGACGCAGGGTTGAGCCGCCCGTTGGTGTATTCCTGTTCCGGCTGTTCCAGTGCGGCACAACTGGCCAACCAGGTCGCGCTGCAATTGGACCGCCGTGGTGTGGCCGAAATGTCGTGCATCGCCGGCATTGGCGGTGACGTACCGTATCTGCTCAAGACCATGCGATCGGGACGCCCCATCATTGCGCTGGACGGCTGCCCGCTGGTTTGTGTGGCCAGTACCCTGGCACGCCACGGTGTCACGGCAGACAGGCATTACCAGTTGCAGCAATATGGCGTCAAAAAACGCAAGCACGAAGACTTCGATCCCGCACAGGCGGCCCAAGTGGTGCTGCAGGTGCAAGCCGATCTTGCATCCCAGCCGCTACCGACCGGGCAGGCCGGCGCAAACACCGATCCTGCATGAGTGCTTCGGCAGCCGCGGGCGCTGCAGGTTCTCCACGGCGCATCGTTGTTGCTATTTCCGGCGCCAGTGGGGCCGTGTACGGTGTGCGTATGTTGCAGGTGCTGCGCGGCGCACCAGGCGTGGAGTCGCATCTGGTGGTATCCAATGCGGGCTGGCGCAATGTGGAACAAGAGCATGGCCTGGACCGTGCAGCCATAGAGGCGCTGGCCGACCATGTGCACGACATTGCCAACGTGGGCGCAAGCATCGCCAGTGGCTCCTTCCCGTGCGGCGGCATGGTGGTGGCGCCATGCTCCATGCGCACGCTGGCAGCCATCGCGCAGGGGCTGTCCGACAACCTGATGACCCGCGCCGCCGATGTCATGCTCAAGGAGCGCCGCCGCCTGGTGCTGATGGTGCGCGAGTCGCCACTGCATCTGGGGCACCTGCGCAATATGGTCAGCGCGACCGAGATGGGCGCGATTGTCTGCCCGCCCATGCCGGCTTTTTATTTACGCCCGCAGAGTGTGAACGACATCGTGGACTTCAGCGTGGCCCGTGTGCTGGACCTGCTGGAGGTGCCCCACACGTTGTCCGCGCGCTGGCAGGGGCAGGGCGCGGAATGAGCTACCGCGATTTACGCGACTTCATGGCTCAGCTCGAAGTGTCGGGTGATCTGCGCCGCATCGCCCAACCCATTTCTCCGTACCTGGAAATGACGGCCTTGTGTGACCGCGTGTTACGCGCCAGTGGCCCGGCCATGCTGTTTGAAAACGTCAGCGGCCACACCATGCCGGTACTGGGCAATTTGTTTGGCACACCCGAACGTGTGGCCCGCGCCATGGGGGTGCCAGACCTCAGCGGCCTGCGTCCCTTTGGTGAATTGTTGGCTTCGCTAAAAGAGCCCGAGCCACCCAAGGGCCTCAAGGACATGGTGGGCATGCGCAGCCTCCTCAAGACCCTGTGGAACATGGCACCCAAGGAATTGCGCTCCGCACCCTGCCAGGACGTGGTGTGGGAGGGCCATGACGTCGATCTGGCACGTCTGCCGATCCAGCACTGTTGGCCCGGCGATGTGGCGCCGCTGATCACCTGGGGCCTGGTCATCACCCAAGGTCCGAACAAGCCACGGCAAAACCTGGGCATCTACCGCCAGCAGGTCCTCAACCACAACCAGGTCATCATGCGCTGGCTGGCGCACCGCGGTGGCGCGCAGGATTTTCGCGAGTTTGGCCTCAAGAACCCCGGCCGGCCGTATCCGGTGGTGGTGGCCATTGGCGCCGACCCGGCCACGATTCTGGGTGCTGTGACGCCGGTGCCCGACAGCCTGTCGGAGTACCAATTTGCCGGCCTGCTGCGCGGGGGCCGCACCGAGTTGGTCAAGGCATTGGGCAGCGAATTGCGCGTGCCCGCCAGTGCGGAGATCGTGCTGGAAGGCCACATCGTCCCCGACGCCACACATCTCAGCGGTTACCAGCATGCGCTCGAAGGCCCGTATGGTGACCACACCGGTTACTACAACGAACAGGCCCAGTTCCCGGTGTTCACCATTGACCGCATCACGCTGCGCCGTGACGCCATCTACCACTCCACCTACACCGGCAAGCCGCCCGATGAACCGGCGGTTTTGGGCATGGCGCTGAACGAGCTGTTTGTGCCGCTGTTGCAGCGCCAGTTCCCCGAGATCAGCGACTTCTATTTGCCGCCCGAGGGCTGCAGTTACCGCATGGCCCTGGTGCAGATCAAAAAGGCCTACCCCGGCCACGCGCGGCGCGTGATGATGGGTGTGTGGAGCCATCTGCGCCAGTTTATGTACACCAAGTTCATTGTTGTGGTGGACGAGGATGTCAACGTGCGTGACTGGAAAGAAGTGATCTGGGCACTGACCACGCGTGTGGACCCGGTACGCGACACCATGCTGGTGGAGAACACACCCATAGACTACCTGGACTTTGCGTCACCCATCAGCGGCCTGGGCAGCAAGATGGGGCTGGATGCCACCAACAAGTGGCCCGGCGAGACGCAGCGCGAGTGGGGGCGCACCATCCGCATGGATGCTGGTGTGCAGCAGCGCATGGATGGGGTCTTTGCTTCATTGGGCCTATAAGTAGAATGTGGCTGTAGCCCTCGTGCAATATAGGTATTTCGCTATTAATTCAGGAGAATTGGACGTTCACACCGACAGCAGCGAATGTGGGCAAGGCGGCCCCAAGCTATTTGTCCGCATGCATGTCAAAAAGCAGCCCGCGCAACCATTGGTTCGCCGGGTCCTTGTGGTACTTCGCGTGCCAAAAGAGGTTGATGGCGATCTGCGGGAGCTTCACGGGGTGGGGCACGTACTTGAGGCCGAAGGGCTGTGCCATCCGTTCCGCGAGGCGCTCCGGGACCGTCGCCACCAGGTTGCTTGACTGAAGAATGTGGCCCACGGCCACAAAATGCGGCACGGTCAATTTCACCTTGCGCTGGGGCGAATTCTTGTCGAGGATTTCATCCACCATGCCGTGGCCGGTACCGGCCGAAACAATCGTGACATGGTCCGCCGCAAAAAAATCCGCCGGCAGGATTTTTTTCTTGTCCAGCGTGTGCCCCTGCCTGAACAGGCAGACATATTGCTGCGTGAACAGCCGCCGCTGGAAGAAGCCGGCCTTGAGTTGGGGCAGCAATCCAACCGCCAGATCGATATGGCCGGCCTCCATCGCGTCCTTCAGGTTGCCGCTGGTATTGCGTATGGTGCTGATGGAAACCTCGGGCGCCACTTTCTGGATCTTTTCCATCAACAGGGGCAGGAAGTAGATTTCGCCGATGTCGGTCATGCCGACCGAAAAGCGCCGCTTGCTGCTGGCGGGGTCGAATGAATTCTTGGCGTTGATTGCGCCGTGGATCATGCCAAGCGCATAACCAATCGATTCGGCCAATTGGTCCGCAAACGGCGTGGGCTGCATGCCGGTCGATGTGCGCAGAAACAGCTCGTCGCCAAACAGCTTGCGCAGCCGCGCCAAGGCGTTGCTGACGGCGGGCTGCCCCAGGCCCAGGTTCTCGGCCACCTTGGAGACTTTTCTTTCGGTCAGCAGCTGGTTGAAGATCACCAGCAGGTTCAGGTCGATGTCCTTGAGTTCCATCTGCGCCCCCTAATGATTATTGATTTCAGTGATGTAAGGCATTGATGTCATTGTATTGACTGATTTTGGTGGGAATCCGATCATTGCCCCCATCGCCACCGATGCTCACCAGAAATCAGGCATCAGGGTGGCTTTCCCCACGAGACACACCAGACCCACCACCACGATGGAAATCTTTATCCGCCCTCTCCAGCGTACGCTGAGCGTTGCCGCAGGGGTGAATCTGCTGGACGCCCTGCGTGCGAACGACGTGCCGGTGTCGTACAGCTGCCTGGCGGGGCGTTGCGGTACCTGCCGCTGCAAGGTGATCGAGGGGCAGGTGCTGGAATCGGGGCGGGAGGCGCAGCGTCCGCTGGCGGCTGAAGGCCAGTATGTGCTGGCCTGCCAGACCTACCTGACGGAATCCTGCACGGTTGAAATCCCCGAGCCCGACGAGGTTGTGGTCCATACGGCCAAAATCATCAAAGCCACGGTCGTTGCGGTAGAGGACCAGACCCACGACATCAAACGCCTGCGGCTGAAGCCCGCCAAACCCATCGGGTTTTCACCGGGTCAGTACGCGCAGCTTCAATTCACGCCGGACCACATCCGCCCTTATTCGATGGCCGGCTTGTGCGTCGATGGCGAGCTGGAGTTCCATGTGCGCCTGGTGGCCGATGGCCGCGTCACCGGCTACATCGCCCATACGCTGAAGGTCGGCGACGCGGTGCGCGTCAGCGGTCCGCTGGGCTCGGCTTACCTGCGCCGCAAACATGCGGGCCCGATGCTGTGTGTGGCCGGCGGCACAGGCCTGGCACCGATTTTGTCGATCATCCGCGGGGTCATTGCCGAAGGCATGCAGAACAGCATCCACCTCTATTTCGGTGTGCGCTCGGAACGCGATATCTATGGCCGCGAATGGCTGGCTGAGCTTGCGCGCCAACACCCACAACTGCGGGTGCACGTTGTGGTCGCGTCCGGCCAGGCGAGCGGCTGCCGCAGCGGCCTGGTCACCGAAGCCATCGCCCAGGACTGGCCCTGCCTCGACGGCTTTCGAGCCTACCTCTGCGGTGCGCCGCCCATGGTCGAGGCCACTTCTCTGCTGGTACGCCAGATGGGCGTGCTGCCCGAACAAATTTATGCCGACGCGTTTTACGCCAGCGGCACTTAAAAAATCAACAGGAATCGCCATGAATGCCACGAAGACTATCGACCTTGAGTCCCAGCAGGGCCGCAAAGCCTATTACGCGCGCATTGGCGTCGACAACATGACTCCGCTATGGGAGGTGCTGGGCGCGCTGGTGCCACACGCGCCCCAGTCGCCGGCGGTGCCGCATTTGTGGAAATACGCCGATGTGCGCGACCGGGTCATGGAAGCCGGCACGCTGATCAGCGCGGCCGAGGCTGAACGCCGTGTGCTGATCCTGGAAAACCCCGCGCTGCGCGGGCAGTCGAGCATCACGCAGTCGCTGTACGCTGGCCTGCAGCTCATCATGCCGGGTGAAGTGGCGCCGGCGCACCGCCACACCCAGTCCGCGCTGCGGCTGGTGCTGGACGGCGAGGGTGCTTACACGGCGGTCGATGGCGAACGCACGACGATGCGCCGCGGCGACTTCATCATCACGCCGGCCTGGACCTGGCATGACCACGGCAACCTGGGTGACCAGCCGGTGGTCTGGCTCGACGGGCTGGACATTCCCATCGTGCGTTTTTTCGATGCCGGATTTTCGGAAAAAAGCGACAGCGACTACCAGGCCGTCGTCCGGCCGGAAGGTGATGCGCTGGCACGTTACGGCGCCAACATGGTTCCGATCGATTTCTACCAGCAGCCCGCCGAGCCGACCAAGGTGTTTGTCTACCCGTGGGAACGCACGCTGGCATCGTTGAAAGCCATAGCCGCCGGCAGTGCGCCCGATGCACACTTCGGCCACAAGCAGCGTTACATCAACCCGGCCACCGGCCGCTCGCCGATGCCGACGATGGCGGCGTTCTCCCAGCTGATTCCCGCAGGCTTGGCGACACGGCCTTACCGCTGCACCGACGGCACGGTGTATGTGTGCCTGAGCGGTGGCACTGAGGCAACCATCGAAGGCAAGACCGTTCGCCTGGATGAAAACGACGTGCTGGTCGTGCCGTCCTGGCACAGCCACCAGTTCCACGCCGGCCCCGAGACCGTGCTCTTCAGCTACTCAGACCGTCCGGTGCAGCAGGCGCTCGGTCTGTGGCGCGAACACCGCGCCTGAAAACTTTTCCACTTCTCCATTGACCCGGAACACCAGTCCATGAACTACGCCATCGAACCCGCCACCCGCCCTACGCTCACTGTCGCCGGCATCCGCGAACGCTTTCCCGTCAACCGGATTTTTTGCGTGGGCCGCAATTACGCCGCCCACGCGCGCGAAATGGGCAAAGACCCTGAGCGCGACCCCCCGTTCTTTTTCATGAAGCCGGCCAATGCGGCGGTTGATGCGTCGTCGCCGGTCAGCATTCCGTATCCGCCGAAGACGAATAACTTCCACCACGAAATTGAACTCGTTGTTGCCATCGGCAAGGGTGGCCGCGACATCGCGGTGGCCGATGCGCCGGACCATGTCTATGGCTATGGCGTGGGCCTGGACATGACACGCCGCGACCTGCAACTCGATGCGCGCGACAAAGGCCGCCCCTGGGAATTCGGCAAATCCTTCTCGCAGTCGGCACCCGTCGGCGCATTGTCACGCGTGGCTGACAGCGGCCATGTGGCACAAGGCGCCATCAGCGTCACCGTCAATGGCAATGTCCGCCAATCGTCGGACATTGCCAAGCTGATCTGGTCGGTTTCGGAATGCATCGCCTACCTGTCCGAATACGAAACGCTGGAGCCCGGCGACATCATCATGACGGGCACCCCCGAAGGCGTGAACGCCGTGGTTGCAGGCGATGTGATGCAGGGCGACATCGCGGGCCTGGTCGGCATCACGGTCACCGTGAAGGCCTGATAGACCGGCGCGGAAAACAGAAGACGCAAACCAAGGAGACAGCGATGACTGCACCGAGCACCGCACCTGGCGGAACCTTTCCCATCACGCTCCATTGGGAATCCGAAGGCACGAGCCGGATTCCTTTCATGGCCTATACCGATCCGTACCAGCACAAGAAGGAGCTCGAGCGATTCTTCTACACCAAACACTGGAACTACGTCGGCCTGGATGCCGAGATCCCCAATACCGGCGACTTCAAACGCACGGTGGTCGGCGAGCGTTCGGTGATCATGGTGCGTGATGCCGACGGCGGTATCAGTGTGGTCGAGAATGTCTGCGCCCACCGCGGCATGCAGTTCTGCCGCGAACGCCATGGCAACAAAAAAGAGTTTGTCTGCCCCTACCACCAGTGGAGCTATACGCTGAAGGGCGACCTGCAGGGCGTGCCGTTTCGCCGCGGTGTCAAGCAGGACGGCAAGGTCAACGGCGGCATGCCCGCGGACTTCAAGACCACCGACCACGGCCTCAACAAACTCAAGGTCGCGACGCGCGGCGGCGTGGTGTTTGCCAGTTTTGACCACGGGATCGAATCACTCGAAGACTTCCTCGGGCCGGTCATCCTTGGGTATTTCGACCGCCTGTTTGATGGCCGCAAGCTCACGATCCTGGGCTACAACCGCCAGCGTATCCCGGGCAACTGGAAGCTGATGCAGGAGAACATCAAGGACCCTTACCACCCCGGCCTGCTGCACACCTGGTTTGTCACCTTCGGCCTCTGGCGCGCCGACAACAAGAGCGAGCTGAAGATGGACGCACGCCACCGTCATGCGGCCATGATCTCCACGCGCGGCCAATCGGGCAAGTCGGATCAGGTCACGCAGGTGTCCAGCTTCAAGGAAAGCATGGCGCTCAACGACCCGCGCTTTCTCGACATCGTGCCCGAGCCCTGGTGGAATGGCCCGACGCCGCCGGGCCGCCCCAAGGTGGCGGACGCCCCCTCGGGGGGCAGCGAAGCACACGAAGTGCCGAGCGTGGGGGCACCAGTTCCCACCGCGGTGATGATGACGCTGTTTCCCAGCGTTATCCTGCAGCAGCAGGTCAACAGCGTATCGACGCGCCACATCCAGCCCGACGGCCACGGCTCCTTCGATTTCGTGTGGACACATTTCGGCTTTGCGGACGACACAGCAGAGATGACGCAGCGCCGGCTGCGCCAGGCCAACCTGTTCGGCCCGGCCGGCTTTGTGTCGGCCGATGACGGCGAGGTGATCGAGTTCTCGCAACAGGGTTTCGAGCAAAAGCCTTACCACCGCACCCTGGCCGAACTCGGCGGGCGCACGGTCGAGGACACCGACCACATGGTCACCGAAACCCTGATACGCGGCATGTACCAATACTGGCGCGAAGTGATGGAGGCCGAGGCATGAGCGCCGCACGGCCACCCGAAGGCGCTCGCACCGCAGTGCTCGGCACGGAGCTTATCCAATGACTACCACCCTCAATATCAATTTCGAAGACTACCTGCAGGTGGCGCAGTTGTATGCCGATTACGCCCAGGCGGTCGATTCGGGTGACTGGGATTTGTGGCCCGAGTTCTTCACCGAGGACTGTATCTACAAGCTGATCCCGCGCGAAAACCACGAACGCGGTTTTCCGCTGGCAACCCTGTTTTTTGAAAGCAAAGGCATGCTGAAAGACCGCGTCTATGGCATCCGCGAGACGCTTTTCCATGACCCCTACTACCAGCGCCACGTCGTCGGCGCGCCGCTGATTCGCGTGGCCGATACCAACCGTTTCGAGTCGGAAGCCAACTACGCGGTCTTCCGCACCAAGCTGTCGCAGGAGTCGACCGTCTTCAATGTCGGGCGCTACATCGACGTGATCGTACGCACGCACCAAGGCCTGAAGTTCGCGTCGCGCCACTGCGTGTACGACAGCGAAATGGTCCCCAATTCCATCATTTACCCGATTTAAACCATGAGCAATTCCAACTGGATCAACGCCACCGATGAAGCCGGCGTGCCCGAAGACGACGTGATCGGCCTGCAGGTCGGCGGCCGCGACATCGCCTTCTACAAGGTCGAGGGCAGCATTTTTGCCACCGACAACATCTGCACCCACGGCCATGCACGTCTGTGCGACGGCTTCCTGGATGGTTATGAAATTGAATGCCCGTTGCACCAGGGCAAGTTCGACGTGCGCAATGGCCGCGGCACCTGCGCGCCGATCACGGAAGACGTTCGCAGCTACCCCGTGCGCATCGAAAACGGGCGCGTTTTTGTGCAGATGTCCGACTGAACCCGCAACCGCCCCTTTTTTTCTCACCCAATCAACAGGAGACAACACCTATGAAAACAACATCCACAACACCCTTTCGTCGCAACGCGCTGTCCGCCATGACAGGGCTTGCACTGCTCGGTACCAGTCCGTTCATCGCAGCCGCCACCATCGGCTTCATGGCGCCGTTGTCCGGACCGGTGGCTGTCGTCGGCCAGGACCAGGTTGATGGCTTCATGTTGGCAATCGAGCAATTGGGCGGAAAGCTCGGTGGCCAAACCGCCACGGTGCTGAAGGAAGACGACCAGCTCAAGCCGGAAATCGGCAACCAGATCGTGCGCAAGTTCATCGACAAGGACAAGGTCGATGCCATCGTGGGCCTGAGCTTTTCCAATGTACTGATGGCCAGTCTGCCGCGCATCGCCGAGTCGGGCACGGTGGCCATCGCCACCAACGCCGGTCCGTCGCTGCTGGCGGGCGCGGGTTGCAAGGCCAACGTGTTTTCCACCGCGTGGCAGAACGACGGCGCGGCCGAAGCCATGGGTAAGCTGGCCCAGGACAAGGGCCTCAAGAAGGTCTACCTGATGGCGCCCAACTACCAGGCTGGCAAGGACATGCTGACCGGTTTCAAACGCTACTTCAAGGGCCAAATCGTGGACGAGGTTTACACGCAGGTGAACCAGCCCGACTACTCGGCCGAACTGGCGCAGCTGCAGGCCGCCAAGCCCGATGCGGTGTTTGTGTTTTACCCCGGCGGCATGGGGGTCAACTTCATCAAGCAGATGAGCCAGGCCGGCCTGATGGGCAAACTGCCGCTGTACTCCGTCTTTACCGTCGATGGCACGACCTTGCCCGGCCTGCGCGACGCGGCCGTTGGCAGCATCAGCGGCGCGATGTGGGACGCGGCACTCGAAACGCCCGAGAGCAAGAAATTCGTCGCCGACTTCGAGCGCAAGTACAAACGTATTCCCAGCGCTTACGCGGCGGCGGCCTTTGATGCGGCCAGCATCCTGAACATCGCGCTCGGCAAGGCTCCGGCCGGTGATGCCAAGGCACTGGCCATCGCCGTCAAGGTGGCCGGAGCTGAGTTCAAGTCGGTGCGCGGTCCCTTCGCGTTCAACAACAACAACCTGCCGATCCAGAACTATTACGCGTTCGAGTCCGTCAAGAGCGGCGGCAACGTCGTTGGCAAACTCATCGCCACGCCGCTGCCCAAACACAGCGATGCTTACCACGCGCAGTGCGGGCTGAAGTGACGCCATGAGCAGCACCCTCGTTTTTGCGCAGCTGCTCAACGGCCTGCAATACGGCGTCCTGCTGTTTTTGCTGGCGGCCGGCCTGACGCTGGTCTTCGGCATCATGAGCTTCGTGAACCTGGCGCACGGCTCGCTCTACATGATGGGTGCGTACTTCGCGGCCACAGCCTTCCAGTACACCGGCTCCTTCGGGCTGGCCGTGCTGGCAGCCATGCTGGGATCACTGCTGCTAGGCCTGGCGCTGGAGTTCGTGGTCGTGGCGCGTCTGTACCGCCGCGACCACCTCGACCATGTGCTGGCCACCTTTGGCCTGGTCTTGTTCTTCAATGAACTGGTGCGCATCATCTGGGGCTCCCAACCCGTGTTTTTGCAGGTGCCGGAGTTTTTAAGCGGCGCTATCCAGGTCGGCGACCTCAGCTACCCGGCCTATCGGCTGACCATCATCGCCGTGGGCCTGGTGGTCGCGCTGGGGTCCTGGTTGCTGATCAACAAGACCCGCGTGGGCATGCTGATCCGCGCCGGCGCGGTGAACCCGGCGATGGTTGCAGCGCTCGGTGTCAACATCCGCCTGCTCAACGCCATGCTCTTCGCCGTTGGTGCCATGCTGGCGGGCCTGGCCGGCGCGATGGCGGGGCCCATCCTGTCAGTGCAGTCCGGCATGGGTGAGTCGGTGCTGATCACCACGCTGGTCGTCATCGTGATCGGAGGCATAGGCTCGGTGACCGGCGCGCTGTATGCGGCACTCATTGTCGGCATCGTCGACACCATGGGCCGCGTGTTTTTACCCTTCGTGCTGCGCCAGGTGACAGAGCGATCCTTCGCCGACGCGGCCGGCCCCGCGCTGGCCTCGATGCTGGTCTACCTGCTGATGGCGGTGGTTCTGGCCTGGCGGCCGCAAGGCCTTTTCCCCGCCAACAGGTGACACCCATGACTCCACTTCTTTCCCGGCCCAGCAATTGGGTTCCGCTGCTGGTGCTGCTCTTGCTGGCGGCCGTGCCCTTTGTCGCGCAGGCCACCGGCCAGCCGTTTTATGTCGCCTTCTTCGCGCGCATCATCATCTACGCCATTGCCGCCTGTGCGCTGAATATGGCGCTGGGTTACGGCGGGCTGGTGAGTTTTGGCCATTCGCTGTTCCTCGGTCTGGGTACGTATGCGGTCGGCCTCTCGTCCTTCCACGAGATCGGCAACGGCTGGGTGCACCTGGCCCTGTGCCTGGGCGTGTGTGGCCTGGTGGCGCTGGTCACCGGCGTCATCAGCCTGCGCACCACCGGCATTGCTTTCATCATGATCACGCTGGCGTTTGCGCAGATGGGCTACTTCTTGTTCGTCAGTTTGAAGAACTATGGCGGTGATGACGGCATGCCGATTGCCAACCCCAGCCGCTTCGGTCCGGTCGACCTGTCGTCCGCAACCAGTGTCTACGTTGCCGCCTTCTTTGTGCTGGTGCTGTCGATCTGGTGGCTGGCCAGGCTGCGCGTTGCGCCCTTCGGCATGGTGATCCGGGGGGCCAAACAGAACGCCCGCCGTGTCAACGCCGCCGGCATCCCGGTGCTGCGTTACCAGTTGCTGGCCTATGTGATATCTGGCATGTTGTGCGGCGTGGCCGGTTTGCTGCTGGCCAACCTCAATGCCTTCGCCTCGCCGAGCACCCTGGCCTGGTCGGTGTCTGGCGAGCTGATCGTGATCGTCGTGATTGGTGGCCTGGGCACGGTGTTCGGCCCCTTGATGGGTGCGCTGCTCTTCCTCGGCATGGAAGAAATCCTGAAAGGGTTGACCGAGCACTGGATGGTCATCTTCGGCCCGCTCATCGTCATGGTCGCGCTGCTGGGCAAGAGCGGCATCGTCGGCTTGCTGCAGCGCTTGGATGCGCGTGGAGCCCTGTGATGGCCAGCGTGTTACGTACCGAATCTCTCACCAAACGCTACGGCGCGTTATTGGTCACCGACGCGGTGTCGCTGGACATCGGCGCGGGCGAATTACACGCCATCATCGGCCCCAACGGCGCCGGCAAGACCACGCTGATCAACCAGCTGTCGGGCGAGCTCGCACCGGACAGCGGCCGCGTCTGGTTCAAGGGCGCAGATGTATCCGCGCTGGCTATCCATGAACGCGCCAAGCGTGGCCTGTTGCGCTCCTACCAGATCACCTCGATCTTCGAGGACTTCAGCGTGTTGGAGAACGCCACGTTTGCGGCGCTCGGCGCACGTCGGCAGGCCTTCAGCTTCTGGATGCCGATGCTCGCCGACAAGAACGCACGCCAATTCGCCGAAGAAGCGCTGGCAGCCACCGGCCTCGCACACCGTTTCCACGTGGCGGCGGGTGACCTGGGTTATGGCGAGCGCAGGCAACTGGAGCTGGCCATGAGTCTGGCTGCCGGCCCCAAGTTCTTGCTGCTCGACGAGCCCATGGCCGGCATGAGTGTGCAGGAATCTACCGCCGTGATTGCATTGTTGCAGCGCCTCAAGCGCCAGTACACCATCCTGCTGGTCGAGCACGATATGGACGCGGTGTTCGCGCTGGCGGACCGCATCAGCGTGCTGGTGTACGGAAAAATTCTATTCACCGGCACACCCGATGAAATTCGCAACCACCCCGAAGTGCGGGCGGTGTACCTCGGTGAAGAAGCCGACGCATGAAGCGGCCAAGGATCAAGCCATGACTCCATTTTTATCCGTCCAAGGCCTGCAGGCCTCCTACGGCCACGCGCAGGCGCTGTTTGATATTTCCTTCGATGTGGGCCCCGGCGAGGTGGTGACCCTGCTGGGGCGCAATGGCATGGGCCGCTCCACCACAGTCAAATGTTTGTTTGGCATGCTGCCCGTTGCATCCGGCAGCGTGTTGGTGGCCGGTGCCCGTGTGGACCATTTACCCTCGCACCGCATTGCACGCCAGGGCCTGGCGCTGGTGCCCGAAGGCCGGCAGGTCTTTCCCAATCTGACCGTTGAAGAGAACCTCGTCGCGACGGCACGCGACGACAAAAAGGGCAGCGGCAAGTCCTGGGACCTGGGCCGCGTCTACGGGTTTTTTCCGCGCTTGAAGGAACGCCGCGGCAACCTCGGCTCGCAACTGTCGGGGGGCGAGCAGCAGATGCTGGCCATCGGACGCGCGCTGATGACCAACCCGCGGCTGCTGGTGCTCGACGAGGCCACCGAAGGCCTGGCCCCCGTGATCCGACAGGAAATCTGGCGTGCCCTTGCGGATCTGAAAAGCGAGGGCCTGTCGCAGATCGTCATCGATAAAAACGTGAAGGCCTTGTTGGGCCTGGCCGACCGACACTTTGTGATTGAAAAAGGCCGCGTCGTCTGGCAGGGCAGCTCCGATGCGCTGCGCGGCCAGCCTGAAATTGTTCACCAATACCTCGGAGTCTGAATGGACCGCGTTCTCTACACCTACTTTCGCAGCTCGGCCGCTTACCGTGTCCGCATCGCGATGAACCTCAAGGGCCTGGACGCCAGGCATGTGTTTGTGCACCTCAACCGCAACGGCGGCGAGCAGTTTGGCGAAGCGTTCACGTCTGTCAATCCGCAAGCACTGGTGCCCGTGCTCAGTGACGAGGGGATACGGATCAGCCAGTCGCTGGCGATCATGGAATACCTCGACGAAGTCTATCCACAGGTTCCGCTGTTACCGTTGTCGCCTGGTGACCGGGCTTTTGTGCGCCAGCTCGCGCTGGGCATCGCCTGTGACATCCACCCCATCAACAATTTGCGGGTGCTGAAGTATCTGACCGGCGCCATGGGTGTTTCGGAAAACAAAAAAGGCGAGTGGATCGCCCACTGGATCAGCTTGGGTCTGGAGGCCATCGAAGCGCACATTCAACAGCGCGGGCGCACCGGTATTTTCTGTTGTGGCGACAGCCCGACCCTGGCCGACTGCTGCCTGGTGCCGCAGATCTTCAGTGCCCAGCGTTTTAATGTGGACCTGTCTGCGTATCCAACCTTGACGGCCATATTTGATGCCTGCCAGGCGATTCCAGCCTTTGCAAGGGCCGCTCCGTCACAGCAGGCAGATGCCGAGTAGGCTTCATCCGCCCTCCCTTGGCGTGCCCTTGCAGAAAGCCGTGCACCGCCTCCGCGCTTTTGCGTATGTGCTACCCATTCAGGAGTACTTGGTATGGGCTCACACGTTTGTCCCTACACCAGATGTTGTTAATGGTCTCCGGCGGCACTGGACCACCGGGCTTGTGAATCAAATCAGGCTATAGCCCTCGTAAAATTGGCATGTATTGCTATCAATTCAGGAGTGAATTGCCAGTGGGTCACTCCAGTTGCGCCGCACGGTTTATCTGCCGTCGCCTTCGCGCAGCCGCTGCTCGGACAGCAGATGCAAGTACACCTCCAGATTGGTGTACCCCGGCATACCCAGCAGGGGCATGGCAAGCTGGGTGCCGTTGTGGTCTTGGGCCTGTGGGTTCAGGCCGTTGGCGGTTTCCCAGGTGTCGGGCATGCCGTCGCCATCGCTGTCTAACAGGGCTGCGGGGGGCAGGGCGCCCGCGGCCCAGGGCAGGGCGCTGCCGTCGCCTGCGGGGTTCACACTGCGTGACGCCAGTGTTATCTCGCGCCGCTCCACGGCCTGCATCAGGCGCTTGTCCATGGGGTCGCGCGGGAATGCGCCTGCAGTGAGCACGCCCAGAGCCGGCAAATCGGCCGCTTGGGCATAACCCATGCCGGGGAAATCGTGCCGTTGTGCCACCGCATAGGCCGGCGCGGTATTGCTGCGGGGCTCGTTGGCGTAGTCGTTGCAGCAGTACAGCAAGCCGTAGTCGCTGTATTGGGGGTACAGGTTCATCTGGTTGCCGCTGAACCAGGTGGTGGTGCGCGGCTGGGCACCCTGCGGCGTGGCAATGTGCACCATGCCAAAACGCATGGGCTCCGGCTGCGCCGCGGTGCGGGCCATGGCGTAGTTGTGGGCAAAGTTCAACCGGTAATAAATGGGTTGGCCGCTGTCGGATGCCGATACCGTCGTGTTGTTCATGTCCACGAAGTAACCCATGTCCCAGTACAGGTTGTTGGACAGCTCCACATCCATCACCGAACTGCCCGCGGCGGCGCTTTCGCGTGAAAACTCGGGGTAACGGCCCAGGATGCGGTTGAACACATTGTTGTGCAGGGCCAGCCGCGTCAACTCGTAGCCCAGGCTGGGGGCGCTGTAGTTGATCAACACGCCCCCGCGGTCTGCGTGCTCGCCCACGGTTTCGGCAATGATGGTGTTTTGCACCGTGATGTCCTGCGCATTCGAAATTTCCAGGGCTTCGTCGGTCGCGCCACCAATCGAGACATGGTCCACGATGGCGCGGCGCGTGTAACGCAGGCGCAGGCCATCGTCGTGCCGGGCATCGGGGCGCACGCGCACATGCCGCAGTATCCAGTTGTCGGCCTTTCGCGCCGTAGCGGCGCAATCCAGGCGCTGGTCACAGTACGGCTCTTCCGTCGTATGCAGCTGCCGTATCGTGATGCCACCGGGCGAGGTTTGCCCGGCAATCGTCACATCCCCCCGTGTCAGTTGAAGGGCCGCATCAATCAGGCCGCTGACGGCAAACACCACGGTGCGCGGTCCTTCCTCGTCCAATGCGGCCTGCAGCGAGCCGGGGCCAGCGGCGTTGAGGTTGGTGACCGTGATCACCCGCCCGCCGCGCCCACCCGTGGCCTGCGCGCCAAAGCTGGCCGCGCCGGGGAATGCAAGGGGTGTGGATTCGTAACCCGCGCCTGCACCCAGCAGATCAAACTGTAGCCCCTCCACGCGCACCCCGGAATACGCCCGCCCCTGGTACACCACATTGGGCAAGTGCAGAACCCCCGTGGTTTGGTCAAAGCTGAAGGTGCTGGCCCTTGCATCGCCCACCAAAACCACGGGCATGGCGCGCACACGGATGTGTACATCACGGTAACGCACCGTCTGCCCCGCCAGGCCAATGTCGGTAATGAACAACTCCCCATTGCCCGCGTTGTAAGAAGCACTGCCCGCCATCAACGGGGTGTTGCAGCACAGGGCGGCTGTGGCAAATGCGAGCAAACGCAGCATGGTGGATTCCTGGTGGTGCCTTCGGATAACCCTTGGGCGTCGTGATCAGGATAACGCGACTATTTGCAAACGGGGTATGGCGCGCCCAAAGCATGCAATACTTGGCTTCACTCGGTTGAATTTCCTATCTGTATCCGTATCTATCGGCAGCGCGGAAGACGCCCTTTTTAGATACCCATGGCTGACCCTCATCCAATACACCCACCCACTCCAAACCCACCCGGCAGTTTGACCGCGCTGATGGCCGCCCGCCCACGCCAGGTGCCCCTCACGGCCGGCCTGCTGGCCGTGAATGTGGTGGTGTTTATCCTGATGCTGATGGCAGGTGCGGGTTTCTGGCACACCCCCAACGGCGTACAACTGGCCTGGGGTGCCAACTTTGGCCCTGCCACGCAGGACGGCCAGTGGTGGCGGCTGTTCACCGCACTGTTCATCCACTTTGGTGTGGTCCATCTGGCCCTCAATATGTGGGCCCTGTGGGATGTAGGGCGCCTGGTGGAGCAGCTCTACGGGCGTTGGCGGTTCGCGCTGTTGTATGGGGTCAGCGGTCTGCTGGGCAATCTGCTGTCCTTGGTGTTGCATGGCAACCAGGCGGTATCGGGGGGCGCATCGGGTGCCATTTTCAGCCTGTATGGTGCGCTGCTGGTGTTCCTGTGGCGTGAGCGGCGCAATGTGGAGCCCGGTGAATTCCGCTGGTTGTTCGGCGCAGCGGCCGTGTTCTCCTCGCTGATGCTGGGCGTCGGCTTCGTTGTGCCGGGCATAGACAACGCGGCCCATGGTGGCGGCCTGCTGGCCGGGGCACTGATGGGTTTGGTGCTGGCGCGGCGCTGGGGCCAGCACGGGGTCACCCCACCACCTTGTGTGGCGTGGACCACTGCGGTGTTGATGGTCGTGGGTACCGCTGCATTGGTGTGGTGCCTGCCAGAGCCCAGCTACCGCCTCGGTGAAGAGCAAAAGGCGCGCGCCGTGATTCAGCAGTTTCTGCGCGAGGACCAGCGTATCAGCCAGCGCTGGGGCAGCCTGCTGTCAAACCGTTCACGTGATGGGCAGTCTTTTGATGAACTGGCCGGCGAAATCGATACCGAGGTCACGGCCGTGTACGAGAGAAGTTTTGAGCAACTGGTAGCCGCCCAACCCGGTGGCGCGGCGCCTTCGGCCGCCAAACTGGAACTGCTGCAGACCTACGCGAACGAGCGCGCCGAAGCCGCGCGCGAACTGTCGCAAGGACTGCGCGCCCGAAACCCCGAGCAGATCCGCCGCGCGCTGGAGCACGCCCGCCAGGCCCGTCCCGCGACCCAGGACATGCAGAAGGGCACGGCAGCGCCAAAACCTGCTCCCCCATAAGACAGCGTTATTTTTCGGTATGCCGCCACACGCCATCCCACTGGGGCGGCGGCGGTGTTGCGCGCAGTACTTGTATCCGATGCTGGAATACGCGGGATGGCCCGTCGTCGGCCTTGCGTGTCAGGCACTCGGCAAACCGAATCTCGGCAGTCTGCCAGTTTTGGGCCCGGTAAGCGGCCAGTCCGGCGGCGAATATCTCATGCAGTTCGGCCAATTCCGGCGTGCGTTCACCCGAGCGGCACACCAGTTCATAGACGCGTATCGGTTCACTCTTGCCGGCAACGGTCAACAAATCCAGCTCGCGCACCTCGATTACATCTTGCGCAAAGCGGTAGGTGTTTTCCTCGATGATGATGTGTGTGCCGTAGGCCTTGTTGATACCTTCGAGCCTTGACGCGATATTCACCACATCGCCGATCACGGTGTAGGACTTGGTGACATCCGAGCCGATGGTGCCGATGACAACCTCGCCTGTCGCAAGCCCCATCCGCACCGCGAAGTCTGGCGCATCGCGGCGCAATCCGGTGATTTGCGGCAACTCCAGGCGAAACGCGGCAATGGCTTCCTGTTGCGCAAGCGCTGCCAAGCAAGCGTCCGCGGCGTGTTGGTCGCCGTTGGAGAAGGGTGCGGTCCAGAATGCCATCACCGCATCACCGATGAATTTGTCGATGATGCCCTGCTTGTCGCGGATTTCTTTTGTGACCGCGGAAAAATAGCTGTTGAGCAAATTGACCATCGCGCTTGCCGTGAGGCTTTCGCTCATGCCGCTGAATCCCTTGATGTCGGAGAAGAACAAGGTGGCGGGACGGCGCTCGGACAGGGTGGCGTTGTCACCCTGGGCTTCAATGAGTTTGGAGACGATGCGCGGATCAAGATACTTGCCGAAGGTATCCTTGATACGTTCGTTGGCCCTGAGCCGGCCGACCATGGTGTTGAATGCGATGGTCAACCTGCCGATCTCGTCGCGCGATGTGATCCGCAACGCAACATCGAGGCTACCGGTTTCCACGCGCTTGGTCCCGGCAAGCAGCTCGGTCAGTGAATTTTGAAGACGGCGTGTCAATACCAGGAAAAATCCCAGGCCGGTGATGGTCGCAAGGAGGAACAAGATGCCGTTCAGCCTGAGCACACGCAACTGGTTTTGATTGGTCTCGGTAACGGATGCCAGCGTGAGACCATCGAGTGTCTTGCGCATGTTCGCTATCTCACCGCCAAAAACATCTTCGTATTGGCCGAAATTCACCATCGCAGCATGGGCGCGCGGTACATCGCCGGCCTCGAGCACATCCAGCACGGTGTTTCCCGCCTGGATGAATGGCACGAGCCGGTTGGTTATGAACACAAATGATCCCTGCAATCTTGCCAGCGCAATCCGGTCATCCACATCGTTGCGCGGGTCGGCGATGGCCGCCGTCAACGCGTCTTCGGCCCGCTTGAGATCGTTGCGCAGCGTGTCCGCGACTTCCGAATACCGCTTGCGCAAGGCCGCCACGTGCGGCCCATCGAGCGGCGCATGGGCAAGGCCACGCCAAAGGTGCAATTCGAGTTCGCTGGACATGACGTCGAGATTGGCGACATGCGCACCGACGGGAATGTGGTAGACCGTGATCGCATCCATTTCTTCAACCACTTGTTTGACCAAATAGGTTGAGAAACCCGTGGTGGCTGCAAATACCGCCAACAGCGCCACTGCCACGGCGAGGATTTTCAGGCGAATCGTGTTGAGCATGGGCTTCTCTTCGTGATAAACCGACAGGACGGGGCTTTGCGCGTGCGCAAGTCTTTGCAATGTAGCAGCAGGGCTGCGGTTTGTGTCGGACGGGTAATCAGTTCACAGGCATAAAAATAGAATTTCTGTGCGCAATCTGCTATCAAATCCCGCCAGCCTAGAGGCGATAGGTCGCTTGCAAATAGAACGACCGTGGGGCCATGGGCAGGTCGTTAGGAATGCTGCCCGGCGCAAGACTGGGTTCGCGTATGTCCGCGTCGAAGAGATTGCGCACCGACGCCGCAAACTCCCAGCCGCTCTTGCTGCGGCTGGTGCGCAGGGTCAGGTCCACTGTCGTGTAGTCCGCAATGTCGGGCCGTGTGTCGCCCGGCGAGCGCTTGCGTTCGGCAACGCGGTTGACCTGTCCACCGAAAATCCAACCACCCGCCAAGCGCCAGTCTGCCCGCGCGTGGAGATGGTGGTGCGGCGCGTAGCCTGCATCCTGACCGGTGGCTATGTCGGTCGAGTGCTGGTAGGCATAGTTTCCGGTTAACCTCAGAACGCGGCTCGCGTCCCACGTGGCTTCCAGTTCCAGACCGTGCCCGCGCTGCGAACCGACGTTGTCGAATATCGTTGTGCCGCCACCCCCATCCGTCGTGCGGATGATGTCCTTCATGTCGTAGCGAAAGAGGCTTAGATTGAGCTGGGTGTCCGGTCGCACCTGCCACGCAAAGGCAGCTTCCAGCGTGTTGATGGTCTCCGGCCTCAGGTTCGGATTGCCGCGAATCACCGGATTGTTGATGCTGTATTGCTCGGTGTAGGCCGGGGCGCGAAAGGCCTGACCGTAGAGCAGTTTGGCGGTCAGGTCTAGGCTCACATCCCAGACCAGGGCCAGGCGCGGATTGGTGGTGCCGCCCGAGTCGGAGTACTGGTCGTGCCGCACACCGGCAGTCACGGTCCAGTCTCTCGCCAGGTTCCATTCATCCTGGACGTAGACATAACCTACGGTGCGCCGGTGTGGTGTCAGGAACGAGTCTGCAACCGGAAACTCAATCACCGCAGTGCCAGGTGTTGGTGTGGGTAGCCCGTTGGTCAGGCTGAAGTTCTTGAATTCCTGGGTCCGGTAAAGGTCCAGGTCGTCATGGCCGACACCGAAGCGCAGACTGTGGCCTGCGAAGCCGGTATAGGTGGTGACGGCCGCAAGCCGCAACTGTCGCTCCCAGGTGTTCGGCGCGCCGAACATGCCGTTGGGGAAAGCGCCACCGAAAGCGCCTGGTGGAAAGACCTGCAGCGGCGTGTTGAAGGTATTGGAGTAGTGGAACCAACTCGCGGTCAAACCCAGCGCCAGGTCTTTGGCGATTTCGATGTCGTTCCAGGACATGTCGATGGTGGTTCGCACTGTCTTGAGCTTGCCCACCGGGTCGAGTGCGCTGCCAATCCCGGCGCCTGATTCAATGTTGTCGCGCAGCTTGTAGCTGGCACGCAGGCGAAGTTTGCCGAGGCCGAAGTCGAGGCTGCCATCGACCGCGTTATGACCGGCGTTCACAGGCCCTGGCGCCAGGCTGGCCCGGGTTCCGAAAATCTGATCGAGGAAGCTCTGGTTGTCGGCCGCAATTATTCTCTTGTAGCCATCGGTGCTTCCCACCCGCAAATAGGCGGCCACATTGACAGGCCCCAACTTGCCGCCATGCTGGACCCAGGCGTCGCGTGTGTTGAAAGAACCGCCACGCAAGCCGAACTCGGTGCCCGGCGTGTCGGCGGCGCTCTTGGTGATGATGTTGATGACACCCGAATAGGCATCGGCGCCATATAGGGCCGAGCCAGGACCGCGGATGATCTCCACGCGTTCAATGTTTTCGACCGGCAAACCGGCCCAGCCCAAGCCCCGGTTGCCGACGAACAGCGTCGTCAACGGCACTCCGTTCAGTAGCATCAGCGTCTGGGGATTGAATTCGCTGTAGATCCCTCGGATCAGGTACAGCGGGTTGAGGGCCTGGTTGTTGCGGCTGACGTGGATGCCCGGAACGGTCTCGAGCACCTCGTCTAAATCCGTCGCGCCCATTGTGGCGATGTCCTGGGCGGTAATCACCGTGGCGACTGCGGGTGCTCGGCGCAGCGGTTGGCGGCTGCCGGTCGCGATGCTTACGCTGGACTTGTCGCCGTAGACCAGCGTGAGTTCTTCTTCATCGCCGGCCTGTGGTGCCTGTGCGGAACACACCGGAACCCCCAGAGCGCAGACCACCGCCACCAACGACGTGCACGATGCGTATCGCATGCAAGACCCCTTTCGGCAGGTGCGTTGAACAAGTGGATGCAGTTTTGCCCTTTCAGTTTAGCAATCTTGCTGTTGTCAACAACTGCAATTATTTACATGGAGGTTTGCCGTCGCAAGCCTGCCTGACCTTCCTCTGGCCGGGGCAGGCTTTACCGTCCCGTGGCTTGCGCCGTCAGAAAGCTTCGCACCACCGACACGCTGGCCGTAGGCTGGTCGTTGAACATGAAGTGGCCAGCCCCGGCAATGGTGACCAGTTGGGCATCGGATGCGGCACTGAATTTCGCCATCATCCGGCGTTGTACGGATTCGCCTTGCGCCTGGTTGCAGGCCCCGCGCAAGAAGAGCACGCGGCCCGTGTAATGCTCCAGGTTTTTGGCAAAGTTCAGGGTCTTGCCCCATTCGGGTTCGTTCATCATGCGCCCCAGGGTTGCTTCAAAGGCCGGGCTGCCAAAACGCCAGGCCTGCAAGGGTGGCAATTGGCCGTTGCACAGCGCGTCCTGGCCCTGCGTCAGCGGCAAGATCTGCAGCAGAAACCAATCGTCGCGAGCGTACGGGTCGCCGTCGGTGGCAACCCACCACTTGCCCAGCCAGGCCTTGGCAAAACCCGTCACCACGCGCCAACCCGGCCAGCCTCCGCTGGGCAGGCCGGCCATCGTGTCGGTGTCCAGAAAGCCGGGTTCGGCCAGCACCATGCGATCGACTTTGTCCGGGTGGGCTCCGGCGTAGGCCGAAGCCAGCATGGCCCCCCACGAATGCCCGACGATGTGCACCGGTCGCTTGGGGCTGAAGTGCTGGATCACCGCATCTAGGTCCGCCACAAAGCTGTTCACCGTGATCTGGCTGGCGGGCACCCGTTGGGACAGGCCGCTGCCCAACTGGTCGTAGAACACCACGCGGTATTGGTTGGCCAAGGCCGAGAGCCCCAGCAGATAACGGTAGTCGGCGCCAGGGCCGCCATGCAGGACCACCACCACGGGGGCGTCGGTGTTGCCAAAGGCTTCCACATGCAGGCGGTGGCCGTTTAGTGCCAGTTGCGGGAGGGTGGGGTCTTCCACCACGGTGCGAGGCACTTCGCTCAGAGCAGGCAGAACACTCAGTGCCAATAGGCAGGCCATGGCGCGGGTTGCCCAGCGGGTGTGGGTACGGGTTGTAATAGACATTTACTCTCTCGGATGGTTTGAACAAGCCCCGGATGTTCGGCCGTTGGAGTCGGGCCGTCGATAACATCGGATAATTCGCCGCCGGGCCGCCCCAAGGCGAATGGCTCCCCCTTGGGGGGCAGCGCAGTACGCGAAGCGACAAGCGTGGGGGCCCACCAAATTACGCACCGCTCCATGAAGCCTGAACCTCTCACCCCCACCGATTGCCGCAACGTGCTCGCCACTGCACAGTTGATAGCCCCTGTGGACGCGTCGGCGTTTGCGCCGCTGTTGCGCGACATGCGGGTCGTGCAACTCAAACCACAGGACGTCTTGCTGCGTGTGGGTGATACACCGCCGATGGAGTGTTTTGTACTCGACGGCGTGTTGCGCAGCTGGTTGGGTGATGCCCAGGGCCGGGCCGTGACGCTCGATTTCTACCTGGGCCCTTGCGCCATGACCCCCGCTATTGCGCGCAGCCGGGCAGGGCAGTCGCGCATCCATTGCGAGGCACTGACTGCGGCGCGTGTGGTGTTGTTTGAGGCAGAGGCTTTGAGCCGCACAATGATGGCCGATATAGCGATGGCCCGTTGGGGAGACGCCGTGTTGACCCAGGAGCTGGTGCGGCGGGTGGACCGCGAGTTGGCATTGGCCACCCAGCCCGCCAAAGAACGTTTATTGTCCCTGCGCTCCGACAAGCCTGGCCTGGAAGAAGTGGTGCCGCAGCACCATCTGGCCAGTTATCTGGGGATGACCCCCGTCAGCCTGAGCCGGCTGCGCGGCCAATTGCGGCGGGCGGGCGCCGCTTGAGCGCGGAGACTAAGGGCTTAGCGCAAACGGACGGGGTGCCGTCGTGCATTGCGATAGATCAGTATGACCTGCGGTCTGCTGGCTTGCTACAAAATAAGTAGCGCATCACGAAATACCGACGGGGGCTGGAGGCCGGAATCATGAGGCAGTGCCAGACAGGTTGAAGACACTCACCACGTCGACCATGCGGCCCGCCTCGCGGCTCATGCTGTCGGCTGCTGCTGCGGCTTCTTCGACCAGCGCCGCGTTCTGCTGCGTCACGCCATCGAGTTGTGTGATGGCCTGGTTGATCTGGTCGATGCCGCTGGTTTGTTCCATCGCGGTCGCGCTGATCTCTTCAATCAGGTCCGCCACCCGCTTCACCTGGGTCACGATATCCTGCATGGAATCGCCTGCTTCACCCACCAGGCGGCTGCCGGCATCGACCGCGGACACACTGGCGTTGATCAGGCCCTTGATTTCCTTGGCCGCTTCCGCCGAGCGCCCGGCCAGGCTGCGCACCTCGCTTGCCACCACCGCGAAGCCGCGGCCTTGTTCACCAGCGCGGGCCGCCTCCACGGCTGCGTTCAAGGCCAATATGTTGGTTTGGAACGCGATGCCGTCGATCACGCCAATGATGTCCGAGATCTTGCGCGATGACGCGGTGATCTCCTGCATGGTGGACACCACCTGTCCCACCACGGTGCCGCCTTTCACGGCGGCCGCGCTGGCCGATCCGGCCATTTGGTTGGCTGCGCGCGCGGTCTCGGCGTTGTTCTTGACCGCCGAACTCAACTCCTGCATGGAGGCCGCCGTTTCCTCCAGGCTGGCGGCCTGCGTCTCGGTGCGGCGTGACAAGTCAGCGTTGCCAGCGGCTATCTCGCCGGCGGCGCTGTGGATCATTTCCGCAGTGGACCGGATGTCCACCACAACGCCGGATAGGTTTTTCGTCACCGTGCCCAGGGCCTCGATCACCTGGCCGGTCGCATCGCTGGATTGAGCCTGAGGACACTGGCTCAAGTCACCCTGCGCCACGGCATTTGCGACCTTTGATGCCAGTGTGAGCGGCCGCACGATCATGTTGGACATGATCCAGGAAATGGTGACCGTGGCGGCCAGCGCGGCGGCAAACCCCAGCAGGATCATCAGGCGATTGCGCGCCGCCTGGCTGCGCGCCGCGGCGACTGCCTCGGTGGACCGGGTCGTCTGTTCTGTCACCAGAACATCGAGTTCGGAGTTCAGCTTGGCGTAGTTGCCGTCCATGGTTGTCATGTAGGACGCCGCGTTGCCCAGCATGCCGGTCTTGATGTCCAGCGCCTGTTTGGCGTTGTCGGCGTACTTCTCGAATTCAGTCAGCACGATGGCCAGGTGCGCGCGCTCGGATGCCTCCAGATCGGCCCGGTCGCGGGTCTTCTGCAACCTGGTTTTGTACTGCGCCAATTCGCTGACGATGTGTTTGTCGAGTGCCTCGATCTTGGCGGCCTTGTAACCCGCGCCTTCCCAGGCCAGGCTCTGGTTCACCAAGGCATGGATCGCGGTGATCTGCTTTGACAATTCGGAGTTGGAGACGATGCGCGGTATGCGCTGTTCACCCAAGTCGATCAATGAGCCGCTGAGGCGTTCGTTGGCGAAGACGCCGATCAGCCCCACCGCCGCCAGGCAGACAATGGCAAATGCCGGGGCCAAGGCCATCTTCATGGCAACCGTGGTGTTGCGGATCCAGCCCATCATATGCGTCTCCTCGTCGTTCTATTTTTCCAACTGTCTCCATGGCGGAGGTGGAGCGGTCCATGACACGATCCGCCCGCATGATCTCTCTTCAAATGCCAGGACCCCCGTGCGTCCATGTCAAATAAATGCGCGGGGTGTTCCGTCTAGCGGTATACGCCAACGCCCACAAAGCCTTCGAAGTTTGTCAGTTTGCGGGAGTACGAAATCTTGCTTTCAATCTTTTTCGTGAGGGGATGTGGCCAGTCATACTCCACCCAGCCGCCGCCCTTGACCGCCGTGTCGCGCAGTTCCTTGATCAGCAGCTTTCCGTTGGGGTCCTTGAGTTCGATCAGGTTCTTTCCGACCAGTTTGTCATTGGCTCCATGTGCCATGTTCAGGCCGTCGAGGTTGTAGGCAAACACATACAGATCCTTCTTGTGCCAGGTCTTGTTTTCCTTGTCCGTGAAGTCCTTGAAGGCCTGGTCGGGGCCGACCTTCTTCACATGGTCGACCGCGGCTTCCACCATGGCCTTGGCTTCATCACGGCTGCCGCTGTCTTGTGCGTTGGCGGTTCCTGTCCACAGGCCCATCACGGCTACCAAGAAAAATATCCATCGAGCAAAAGATTTCATTCCCTATTCCTTTTAATGAGGTATCAAAAAAAACTGCCATCACGAACCTGCGCGTGGCAGATGCATGCAGGCGGAGCACAAGGCACTGCCAGCGCTGCGATGGTAGGCAGTCATTGTGTCGACGAACCCCGGGGAAACCCTGTCAGGACGCGCCGAATGGGCCTTTTTGGGCGAGGCCGTCAGCATTCATTCAGACTTTTTTTTGGCGCACTTTTGGCGTGGCCATGTGGACAAGCCGCCGCGATGGCGGCGCAGGTTTATCGCCGTGCCGATCCGGCATCCGCATCACGTGCCAATGCAGATCCGTATCGTGCAGCGCCACTCTTTCTCATTGCACGTATGCACGCGCATGCCGGGCACGGGTGATGGGGTAGGCCCACAAAAAGGGGAGCGCCAGCAACAGAAAGACGGCGGGCAGCAGGCCCGCAACCAGGCGAATACCCAGCAGGGATTCCTGCGACTGCGTGACGTTGGGCACGTAGTGGCTAACCTGCAAGATCCAGCCAATGGCGGCGATAGCGACCGTGCGGGCGATTTTGTCCACCAGGCCAAACAAGCCATAGAACATGCCGGTCTGCCTGTCCTGCCCCGATGCATGGGCAAAGTCCACCGCGTCGGGCAACATGGAGTACGGCACCACCCAATGCCCACCCATGCCCAGCCCGATCAGCACGATGGCCCCCCACATCGCAGAGGGTTTGTCCGCAGGGATCCAGAACATCCAGGCAAACCCGCACGCGGCCAGAGTCAGCGCGGCCATATAGACGGTGTTCTTTTCCCAGCGGCTGGCGAACTGTCTCCACATCGGAATGGACAGCGCCACCACGCCCAACATCCCGCCGAGGTACCTGGGCACATCGTCCTTGGATCCCTGCAGCTGGTACACGACAAAATAGGCCATCGCCCCGGTGGCCAGGGTCAGCCCCAGCCGTGCCAGGCCACAGCCCAAGGCCAGCAAGGCGAAAGGCCGGCTACGCAGTGCAGCGCGCATCCCGGACCAGGGTGTGGCGTCGTCGTGTGCGCCAGTGTCACTGGCGTGCGGCTCACGCACCCGCCATGCGACCCACCCGGCGCAGGCACCGGCCGTCAGACCAAGGATCGCCCCCGCCATCGCGTAGCCCATCTGTGTGTTGCTGGCCGACTTGACGATCATGGGCATCGCCACGCTACCCAGTACAAATCCCATCAAGGCCCCAATGGAGCTGAATGCGGTGAGGCTGGTGCGTTCGTCGTAGTCGGTGGTCATTTCCGCGGACATGGCCGAATAGGACAACTGCACCAGCGTCAGTGCGGTGTCGAAGAGTGTGTAGGTAACTGCAATCCAGATGAACGCCATGAGCGGCGACAAACCCGATGGAACCATCCACACTGCGGCGGCCAGGCCGGCAAGCGGCAATGCCCCGTAGATCAGGTACACCCGGCGGCGGCCATGGCGGGAGCGCGTGTGATCCACCATGTAACCGAACAACGGGTCGTTGAAGGCGTCCCAGACCTTGTCAATCAACAAGGCCGAACTCGCCACGGCCGGCGCCACCAAGGCCACATCGGTGTAGAAGATCATCAGAAAGAAACTGATGGCCGAGCCCAGCATCTGAAAGCCAACCTGCCCAACGGAGTAGTGCAGCTTGGTGGCCAGGGACAGTCGTGTCGCGTTCATCGCGGGAACAGGGCGCCCTGTTTGCGCAGAATTTTCATGCTTGTCTCGTCCTATTTTTTGAATTCACTTCTTTGCAGGAATGCGCTCTATCGGCCTGACGCCCATGTCGTATCCCACTGCGGCAGTGAAATTCATTCTCGCAATGCGCGTAGCAAAAACTTGAATATTGCCGCCACTTTGTAAGCAAAAGAAACCTGGCGACACCAGGCTCGCGGGCGTCAACCCAGGCTGCGCCGATGTGCGATAGCCCGGAAATCCCTGGGTGCAACCCCGGCCGCAACGCGAAACACGCGGGAGAAATGGGCGGAATCCGAGAAGCCACAACGGTGCGCAATGCCGGTCAGACTCTCATGGCCCTGCAGCAGGTGGCCGATGGCGGTATGCACCCGTGCTGCCCGAACCAGCAAAGGCAGGGAGATCGCCGCCGCAGCCATTCTGCGCTGCAGGCTGCGCTCCGAATACGGCAACAAGCGTTGTGCGTGGGCCAGGCTCCAGGACTCTCCCGGATCTTCCTGAATCCGCTGCGTCAACAGTGCAAGGTCCTTGTCGTCGGTGAACGGACTCCCATGAGTGGGCAGGAAACGCGTGGGGGGACTGGCGATTTCCAGGATCTGGTTCTGCGCAAACGGTCTGTATTCGCCCGACACGGTACCGTTCTGAAACACCAGACCCGCATAGACCGCAACGCCACCCATGTGGCTGACCACGCCTGCAATCACCGATCCGATAAACAGGCCGCGCACCGGATGGATGGGGCCGGTCTC
Source organism: Pseudomonadota bacterium (assembly GCA_040384785.1). Lineage (GTDB taxonomy): Bacteria > Pseudomonadota > Gammaproteobacteria > Burkholderiales > Burkholderiaceae_C > Allorhodoferax. The sequence continues at coordinate 29,058 of JAZKIR010000029.1, read as the reverse complement.
GCCCCCACAGTCAACCGAGATCACATGGGCACCCATCTGACGCAACTGCGTGGTGTACCGGGTGTTGACGACTTGATTGAGCCGGTTCCATCGGCCAACAAAATCGGTCACATCGCTCGACGCCAAAATCAGCCGCACCAGGGGTGATGCCGCTGACAGGACGGTCGCATTGCCGCGTCGTGCCATTTCCAGGAAAGACGGTGGTGATGCCTGCTGCAGGATGAGCGCCGTGGAAGCCTCGAACGCTTGGGTGCCGAGGTAACACCAGTCAGACAGTCGCTGGCCGCGTGCCTGCCGATCGGCAGCCGGGCGCCTGGCCGACAGGCTGAGTGCGGTGTGAACGGTATCCACTGGTTACTTCTTTATCTTGAGTGGCGGAAATATTCAAGCCATCGCGCGACGCTGCGGGCAGCATGCAGTGCCCATGATGATCAAAACTGTCCAACGATGAGCGTACTTCACTACCTGCGCAACCAAGTCACCCATTGGGTAGCATACTGCATCACCAATCGTCTTCGCGTGCCACGCGACGTGGTGCGCTGGGCCTGCCGCCGCTACGCGTCAAGACCTGCATTGATCACCGAAAGTGGCGTCTGGACGTTTGCACAATTGCATGGGCGCAGCCTGCGACTGGCCCAAGCCCTGCATGCCGCGGGCTTGGGACCGGGCAAGGTTGTGCTCTACCAGGTTGCGGATGGCAACGTGCTACTTGAGATCCGATTTGCGGCCTACGAGTGCGGGGCCATCGCGGCATTTCTGCCGGTGTTTGCGGCTACGACGCAAGTGTTTGAACTGCTGAGCGCCGTGCGCCCCAGCCTTGTGATTGCCGCGCCCGGGAGCGATCTGGCCCTGGCTTGCGCGGACCAAACCGGGCTCTTGGTTCTTGCAGGGCCGCAGTATGAAGACTGGTTGGAAGCCTATCCGGCGTTGTGCGTGGATGTGCCGATTCTTGAGGACAGTGTGTCTGCCATCGGGGCCACGTCGGGCACCACGGGGGTGCCCAAACTCATGGCCCAAAGCCATGGTGCCCAGGCCATGAGCTTGAGGATGTTGATCCGCAATACCGACCTGGCATCACCCGCGGTGACTGCTGGTGCCTGCATGAGTGCAATTCCCCTGGGCGGTGCGGGCAGTGGCCTGGTGCTGCCGGCGCTGCTGTCCGGGACGGCGCTGGTGGTCGCGCCATCCGGTGTGACATCGATCCTTGTGGACTACATCGAGCGCCACCAGGTTGTGCGCTTGTTTCTGACGCCAAGCCAGTTGATCGATCTGCTGGACCTGCCCCAAGGCGACCTGGCGCGCCTTCGATCGCTGCGTCAAATCATCTATGGCACCGAGAGCATGCCGGTTCCCAAGCTGTGGGAGGCCCTGCAACATTTCGGCCCCATCCTTCAGCAGGGGTATGGCAGCGCTGAAGTCCTGCCGCCGGTGGCGATGCTGTCGGCCTCGGATCATCGCAAGGCGCTGGAGTCCGGCGACCCCGAGCGGCTTCGCTCTTCGGGCAAAGTGGCGCGTGGTGTGCGGGTGGAGGTTGTTGACAACGCGGGGCATCGGCTTCCGGCCGGTGAGGTCGGCTTCATCCGCGTCAACAGCGCAACCCGTTTCGTTGGATACTGGTCCCCGGCAGGCATCCACGACCCCCAGAAGAATGAACCGTTGTTGATGGGTGATGTCGGCTACCTGAGTGCCGACTGCTACCTGTATGTTCTGGGACGGCAGGCCGATGCCATTTACGTGCGACACGGTGGCGCCGAGGTGCGGGTGTTCCCCCGCAAAGTCGAAGAGGCCTTGCACCAGCACCCGGCGGTGAAAGAGGTGGCCCTGGTTGCCATCGAGGTTCAGGGGCAGCAGCGCCTGTACGTTGCGGTGGTGTTGCGCCAAAATTACCGGCGCTTGCGAGCTGGGCCGGATGTCCCGTCCGGGCGGGAATTGCTTGAATTTCTGCGTCCGCATGTGCCGCCTGAGGCGTTTCCGCAAGGCCTGGTCTTCATGGACCAGCTACCCCGTTCGCCGCTGGGCAAGATGGTCCGTAGTGGCGTGCGAGATCACGTGGTGCAAAAACTGGCTGTTGGCGTCGACGCTTTTTCGACCCAGGTGCCAACGGATGGAGCCGTTGACGCGCTGGGGCTGTAAGTTCCGCGGCATTCGCAGCGGATAGGTTTGCTATCAATTACGTAGCTACAAAAGCATATTTCACGAGAGCTATGGCGTACTTTATCAAACATCCGTCGGGAGAAAACGATTGGTACGCAGGCTTACTTCTTCGGAGGGGGCGGCGCATTCCCGCCAGGCGCGTCCTTGGGCCGGCACGCCAGGGGTTTGCCTTCGGGCGCGAAGCAACTGCCCTTGACCGCGCCACGTGGGGATGTGAAGTTGCAGTCCTGCCCGGCCTTCAAGGCCTTGCAGGCATCCAGCGCTTCCTGCGGTGGTTTGCGCGGTTGTTGTTGCTGTTGTTGGCCTCCTGCAGGCGGCGCGCCGGATGGCTGGGCGCACAACATACCGGCCGACAGCGCCAGGGCCGAGAAAAGCGCAGCGCGCGTGACGGATAGTTTGACGGGGTTCATGCTTTTGCTCCTGAAAAACGGGCGGCACCCGCCGACCGATGATCGCATTGTGTTGCGCAAATGTGGAGAAAAAATGGAGGCGCTTGACCCACGTCAACGCGCACGCTGTGTGTGTCGTCCGACAAACCCCTTGCCTACTTCTGGACTAATCGCGGGTCCATGCCGCCGTTTACGCGTTGGTTATGCTGTTTCGCGCAAGGCTTGTTTCCAGGGTTCAATACACATGTGTCAAAGGAGGTGACTATGGAACTGCCAGACTATGAAAAATTTTTCCATGCTTACGCAAGAGTGTACGAACGAACGATCGCTCGGCGACAGCGTCGACGCGAAAGCCATCCACGTTTTTTTTGCAGAAGCTTTCTTGGCTGCGAGTACCACCGGACAGGTCACCGTGGGTGCAAACGACCAGCAATTCGAGGAAACGCTGCGCAAGGGATATGCGTTCTACAAAGCGATTGGCGCCGTGAGCATGGAGATCGATCACATCGAGTCGGACGTGCTCTACGAAAACCACGACCGCGTGCGGGTCTTCTATGTTGCGGGTTACAGAAAGAAGGATGGGCAAACGGTGTCCCTATCGTTTGATGTGATGTACCTGGTTCAGCGCCGTCTGGAAGGACCGAAGATATTCGGGTTTATCTCGGGGGATGAGATGGCGGTGTTTCGGCAACACGGTTTGGTCAATGCAATGGGTGAGCCCACCTGAGCAATTCGGCGCGCCAACCCATCGTTCCTGTGGATTGCATTCGGCGGCGGCAATTTCCGGTACGGCAAGGTCTTTCCACCCGGCGTAAGATTCGCCCCTCTTGCGCGACCAATGGCGACAACGGAGAACCTCATGACTGAAACTTCACCCAGCACCCTGCAAACCATCACCCTCGGCGGCGGCTGTTTCTGGTGCACCGAGGCGGTATATGTGCAGGTCAAGGGTGTGCTGGACGTGGAGTCCGGTTACAGCAATGGCCATGTGAACAAGCCCAGTTACGAGGACGTATGCACCGGCAGCACCGGGCATAACGAGGTGGTCAAGCTGGTGTACGACCCGGCGCAGATCAGCACACGCGAGATTCTGGAAATCTTCTTTGTGATCCACGATCCCACCACCCTGAATCGCCAGGGCAATGACAGCGGCACGCAGTACCGCAGCGGCATCTACTGTTCTACGCCCGAGCAGCAGGCCGAGGCCCGTGCGGTGATCGCCGAGATGGTGGCCAGCGGCATCTATAACCGGCCCATCGTGACCGAGGTGCTCGCGGTCAACAACTATTGGCCGGCCGAGGACTACCACCAGGATTTTTTTGCGCGCAACCCGCACCAGGGTTATTGCATGGCGGTGGCCGCGCCCAAGGTGGCCAAGTTTCGCAAGACTTTTTCGCGTCTGCAAAAAGCCTGACTTTCTGCTGGCTTGCACGCAGCGGGCGCGTCACCGGTGCGGGGCAGCCAGGGGCGGCGGCAGGTAGCCGCCGGTGTGTTGTTGCGCCTTATCAATTTTTCCGTACCGCGTTGCACCTGCCGTGCTGCACACCCGCAGGCATAGGCGTAATATCTGACGCGTGACCGCGTCACCCTGTTTTTCTTCTTTTTTCGTGGCCCCACTTGCTGCGTGCCGCCCGGGCACGGCACCTTGCGCGTTGGCCATCCACCCAACGAGAGAGGTTGCCATGAGCCAAGATCCCAGTTCCCACATTCGTACGGTTGCCCTGGTCGGCCACGGCGCCGCCGGTAAAACCACACTGGCCGAAAGCCTGCTGGCGGCCACCGGCACCATCACCAGCCGAGGGGCCGTCGAAAAAGGCAATACCACCTGCGACTTCGACGCCATGGAAAAGGAGTTTGGCCACTCCCTGCAAAGCGCGCTGGTCAGCTTCAAGTGGGATGGCGCAAACATCCATCTGGTGGACACGCCCGGCTACCCCGACTTTGCCGGCCAGGCCATTGCCGCCCTGGCTGGCGTGGATACGGCGCTGGTTGTCATCAACGCGCAGACCGGCATTGAGTTGGCGACCGAGCGCATGTTCAACCTGGCCGGTGAACGGGGTTTGTGCCGTATGCTGGTGATCAACAAGATAGACGCCGACAACGTGGACCTGCCGACCCTGGTGGGACAGATACGCGAACGTTTTGGCAAGGAATGCCTGCTGCTCGACATCCCGGCCCACCGGGGCCAGGACGTGGTCGAACTGCTGGGTCACGCAGAGGGTGACAGCGACTTTGCATCCGTGGCGGGTGCGCACCGCAGCCTGATCGATCAGATCATCGAAGAAGACGACAGCCTGATGGCGCGTTACCTGGAAGACGGGGCTGACCCATCCCCGCAAGAACTGCATGCGCCGTTTGAGGCGGCCCTGCGCGCGGGCCATCTGGTTCCCATTCTGTTCGTCTCGGCCAAGACCGGGGCCGGTGTGCCCCAGCTGTTGGATGCCCTGGCCAAACTGGCACCGAATCCGGCCGAGGGCAATCCGCCCCCTTTTTACCGCGGCGACCCCGGCGCGCAGCCGCAGGCCTTTGCGGCCCAGCCCGACGATGCGCTGCATGTGCTGGCCCATGTGTTCAAAGTGGTGGTGGACCCCTTCATCGGCAAGATGGGCGTGTTCCGGGTGCACCAGGGCACGGTGCGCAAAGACGCGCAGCTGTTCGTGGGCTCCGGCAAACGCGCCTTCAAAGTGGCGCACCTGTACCGCCTGCAGGGCAAGGAATACATCGAAGTGCCCAGCCTGGTGCCGGGCGATATTGGCGCGGTGGCCAAGGTCGATGACATTGAATTTGACTGCGTGCTGCACGATTCACACGACGAAGACCATATCCGTCTCAAGCCCCTGCAATTCCCCCAGCCCATGCAGGGCCTGGCGGTGCAGACCAGGCGCAAGAGCGACGAACACCGCCTGTTTGAAATTCTGCACAAACTGGAACTGGAAGACCCCTGCTTCAAGGTCGAGCGCCACCCCAGCACCAATGAGACGGTGGTGCGCGGCCTGGGCGAGATGCATTTGCGCACCAAGCTGGCCCGCATGCGGCACCAGTTCAAGCTGGAGCTCGATACCAGTCCACCCCAGATTGCCTACCGTGAAACCATTACCCAGGGTTCAGAGGGCCATTGCCGCCACAAGAAACAAAGCGGCGGTGCCGGCCAGTTTGGCGAGGTGATGCTGCGCGTCGAGCCGATGGAGCGTGGCACCGGTTTTGAATTTGTCGATGTGGTCAAGGGTGGCGCCATCCCTGGCGTCTTCATGGCTGCAGTGGAGAAGGGCGTGCGCCAGGCTCTGGCCGACGGCGTGGTGGCAGGTTTTCCGGTGCACGACCTGCGTGTCACCGTGTATGACGGCAAAACCCATGCGGTGGACGGCAAGGACATTGCGTTCACACTGGCCGGGCGCAAGGCGACCATTGACGCCGTGCGCAAGGCCAACCCCATCGTGCTGGAGCCGCTGGTCAGCATCGAGGTGCTGGCGCCCGAGGCCGCCATCGGGGATTTGACAGGTGATCTGTCGTCCAAGCGCGGCCATGTGACCGGCACCCAGCCCCGGCCGGCTGGCACGGCCGCCATCAACGGCCAGATTCCACTGGCCGAACTGGACGACTACCAGGGCCGGCTGAAGTCCCTGACCGGCGGGCAGGGCAGCTACAGCATCGCGTTTTCCCACTATGCCCAGGTGCCGGTCCAGACCCAGGCGCAACTGATGGCGGCGCACAAGACGGTCAATCTGGAAGACGAATAGCGGCGCACTTCCCGGCCCGGTTCGCCTGCCGTTTTGCAGGCCGATGCGCTATTAAATTGAGAGCCATCTGCGCTTATTCGACGGGGGCTTGGGCCTTTGTTGGCTAAATGGTACGGCTGGCGGTTGGCCTCCGTCGCTATGGCAATAAGCGTCTTGTTATGGCGGGCGCTGTGCGAGAATCGCCCCTATGAAAGCTGTGTTTAAGGTCAAGACGCTTGCCTGCGGGGCGCTGATGCTGTGCACTGCCATGGGCAGTACCGGTCTGACTTTGGGGCGTGCCCAGGGTGTGGTTTTTGTCGGAAAACCGCTGGACCTGCGGGTGCAAGTGCAGTTTGATGCGAGTGAAGACATCCAGGACGCCTGCATGGGGGCGGAGGTCTTTTACGGCGATACGCCGCTCGACGCGTCACGGGTGTCGGTGTTGGTGGAGCCCGCAACGGGCGGCGCCCGCGGGCCGATAGTCCGCGTTTTGTCTTCGGTGCTGGTGGACGAACCCGTCATTACCGTGAACTTTCGCGTGGGATGCCAACAAAAACTGTCCAAACGCTACACCGTTTTTTCCGAGGTGGCGACCCATGTTGTGGAGCCACCGGTGCGGGTGCCGGCCAGAACTGCCCCGGCAGCGGTAGCCCCCCCGGTTGTTGGTGTCGCTACACCTTTGGCAGCCGCGGCTCCAGACGGGCCCGCCACAACAACACCCAAAAAAGCCAAGTCGGTTGCACCGGCGAACGCTGCGCCAGCCGCTGCTACAGCGCCCACGCAGCAAGTCGCGCCGCCGGTTGCCAATCTGGCCCGGTCCGCGCAGAGTCCCAAAGCATCGGGAAAATCCCGTCTGAAGCTGGATTCACTGGATCTGCTGATCGACCGCGATCCGGTGTTGCAGGCCACGTCTGAGTTGCTGACCCTGCCGCAAGAAGATCCGCAAAAACGCTCGGAGGCGGCAGCGCTGTGGCGCGCCCTGAATGCCAGCCCCGAAGAAACGCTGCGTGACGAGGCCCGGGCGAGGGCGATGGAGAAAGACCTGAAGGCCTTGTATGCCGTTACCGCCGAAAACCAGAAGGGCTTGATGGATTTGGTGGCCAAGGTCCAGCGCGCGGAATCCGAGCGTTATGCCAACGGCTTGGTCTACACCCTGGCGGCACTGTGCCTTGCCAGCTTGGTGGCATTGGTCTGGATGTGGCGGCGTGCCCGTACCGCGCGGCCCCGCAGCTGGTTGCAGGGGGCGGAGGCTGACGACAGCCTGATGGCCGAATTGGTACAGGAGGCCAAGGCGCCAGCCAGCCGTGCCGCTGCGCTCCATGCGACCCCGGCGGCTGCCAAGCCCCCCAAACCCGAGACCGTGCCAGCGCATGTGCCGGTGACTGAGTTGGACCTTGACCTGGATTTGATGACTGCGCCCCCAAGCGAGCCGATGTGGAACGAACCAGAGGCGCAACTACCGCAGCGCGCGGGCCTTGCCACACCACCCAGGGCCAGAGTGCCTGATGCAGCGCTCGTCACGCCCGCTAACCGCGCCGCTGCCCGTGACTTTTCGGTCAGTGTTGCCGGTGGACTGCGTGCCATCGACTCGGAAGAGCTGATGGACGTGCGCCAGCAGGCCGAATTTTTCATGTCCCTGGGCGAAACCCAAAAAGCCATTGATGTGCTGACCACGCGCATCGCTCAGGTGGGTGAATCCAGTCCGCTGGTGTGCCTGGATTTGCTGAAGATCTACCACAAGCTGGGTCGGGAACCCGAGTACGAATTCATGCGCCAGGAGTTCAACAACTGGTTCACCGGCCGGGTTCCCGTCATTGACGATTTTCGGAACGAGGGGCAGTCGCTGGAGCGTTATCCCGAGGTCATTGACCGCATTGTTGCGCTGTGGCCGGACCCGCGTGTGCTGGAGTACATCGAGAACTGCATCTACCACCATTCCAGCGATGTCTATGAGCCGGAATTTGACCTGTTGGCTTACCGCGAATTGCTGCTGCTGCATGGGGTTGCCAAGCGTATTGTGCGTTTGTCGGATGGGTCTGGAGACAGCCATGCATCCGAGCTGCTGCGCATTCCCGCACGTGCACCGACCGGCCTTCGCCCCGAGGGTTCGGGCAACATCGAAGTGGCGCACCGTGTAGGCCCGCAGCACCGCGGCGCCTGGAAGCGCAGCCCACCCAAGGCGCCGGAGGTGGACCCGGAGGAAGAAGTGGTGACCAGCGGCGCACCCCTGAGTGCCATCAATCCTCCACCGGTTACCACGCCGGAGCCCTTGATCGATGAGCGCCCGGCAGCCGCGGCAGCCGACAAGGAGCAGGGTAGTCTGACGGAGTTCAATTTCCTCAGCCTGCGCTAAGACCGTGTTTTGGCGGTAGAGCTCAGCGCGGGGCGTCCCAGGGTATCGTGTCCTGGTTGGCGTGTTCTTCCATGAGATTGATCTGCACCAGCAGTGCTTGTGCTTCGGAAACCAGTGCGGCCTCTTGTGACACCAGCACTTCGCTGGCCAGTTCCCGCGCCTCTGCCCACAACCCCAGCATGGTGGATTCCTGCGCCAATTCCAGCGTGATGGCGTAGTCCTGTCCTGTGGACAGGTCTATGTCGGGTGCTGTTATCGGTGTCATGGCCGGTTCCGGTTCAAATTCGGGCGTGGATGCAACAGGTGATGGTTCCGGCTCTGGCATGGGTTCTGGTTCAGCGGTCGCTTGTGAATCGGGTACGGCCAGGGGTTCGGGCTCCGACGTTGACACAGACGCTGGCGCTTCTTCTTCCTCCGTCGGCAACGAGAAGCTGATAACAGCCTCCACCAGCGCAGCGTCTTCTGCCGCCGCGTAGGCCCCTTCACCGGGTAGCCGCCAGGGGTCCAGATCCAGGTCCAATTCCGCTTCCGTATCAATGGCCATGCCGGGTGTTGGGGGGGCAGCCAAATCCAGGTCCAAGTCCAGCTCCGCGTTTTGGATCGGGGGCGGTGCTGGGTCCAGGTCCAAATCCAGGTCTAGCTCGGCATCCGAATCCTGGTACTGACTGCTTGGGTCATCGCGGTCGTTCAGGTGGGCGCGGGCGACCCGCTTTTTGGCCAAGGACTTGCGCACCCGCATCACCTCGCTGGCCGCCGCTTCCGGGTCGAATCCCATGCCGGGGTCATGTTTGGCAAAGGGGCTGGACGCGTCAGCGGCTTCGGTTGCGTCTTCTTCGTCAACCGTACTCGGGTCCCAGCTTTGCGAATCTGCGGGCCAGGCATCCGCCTGGGACTGCCGCGTCGTGGCAGGGGCGCGCGTAACCACCGGCTCGGACAGCGTGTTATGCGTGCCAGCGGCAGCGCTACTGGTTTTCGGCATGGCCGCGTAGGGGCCAGCCAGTCGGTTCTGCGGGCGTTGCCACAGGTACCACCAGAGTATGGCCAGGGCCAGGAACAGCGCGGAGGCGACCCCGAGAATGGTGCCGTCCACGTGATGGACCCCTGGCAGCTCCGACAGGATGGCCGTGTACGGCTCGGCGGGTTCGCGGGTTTGCAGCTTCTTGATGGATTGCTGTGTTGCCAGCGCCTGCTGCTGCAAGGCCTTCAACTCAGCCTCCATGCGGTCAAAATGGTTGCTACCGGCCGCAGTGTCGTTCTGGGGCTGGGCGGGCTGGTCTGGCTGTGAAGAAGAGGAAGGCAAAATAGTCTCACCATGCTGGAAGCGGGCTGCCCAACGCAGACGCTGCTCCCCATGCTGCGCCGAATCATAGTGCATGACCGGGGCTGCCCCTAAAATGCCGGCTTGTCCCGCACCCCTGACCCTGGGGCCGCGGCGATCCCACACCATCGCCCACCCACTCCATGCCCTCTACCGCAGACATCCGTATCCGCAGCGTGCGCCCGCTGATTTCGCCGGCTATTCTGGAGGACGAATTGCCTCTTGGCGACGCCGGTGCTGGCGCCATCCACCAGGCGCGCCGCGATGTGGCCAAGGTGATACTGGGCCAGGACGACCGGCTGCTGGTGCTGGTCGGGCCGTGTTCGGTGCACGACCCGGCGTCGGCCATGGACTATGCGCGCAAGCTGGCACCTGTTGCGACCAGCATGGCAAAGGACTTGCTGGTCGTGATGCGGGTCTACTTTGAGAAACCGCGCACCGTGGTGGGTTGGAAAGGCCTGATCAACGACCCGGGGCTGGACGGCAGCTTCCAGATCAACCGCGGCCTGCGGCTGGCGCGCAAGTTGCTGCTGGATATCACCGACGTGGGCCTGCCGATTGCGACCGAGTTTCTGGACACCACGCTGGGCCAGTACTATGCCGACCTGATCTCCTGGGGGGCGATTGGCGCACGCACCACCGAAAGCCAGATCCACCGCGAGCTGGCCTCGGGCCTGTCGATGCCGGTGGGCTTCAAGAACCGCACCGATGGCGACTTGCAGGTGGCGGTAGACGCCATTCTGTCGGCCCGGCATCCGCATTCCTTTCCATCGCTGACACACGAGGGCGCGCCCGCCGTGTTGACCACGTCGGGCAACGAGCACGGCCATCTGGTGTTACGCGGCGGTAGCCGCAGCGGCCCCAACTTTGACGCGGCCCACATTGAGGAGGCGATTGCCCTGCTAAGAAAAGCCGGCGCTCCCAACGCCATCCTGGTGGACTGCAGCCACGCCAACAGCAGCAAGCGGTATGACCGCCAGCCCGAGGTCGCCCGCGACGTGGCGGGGCAGGTGGCCGCCGGCCAGCGCGCCATCATCGGTGTCATGCTGGAGAGCCACCTGGTGGCCGGCACACAGCCGGTGGTGCCGGGCCAAGCCTTGACCTATGGCCAAAGCATCACCGATGGCTGCCTGGCGTTTGACGACACGTTGCCGGTGTTGGAAGACCTGGCCCAGGCGGTGCGCAGCCGCAGGCTGAAATAGCTGAGTCAGTGTGTTTGCTATCTATTTTGCAGTGCCTGAGGTAAATACTACGGGGGCTACAGCCTGATTTTCTCTAAGGCATGCCTTGGCAAAGTGGCTAGGCCCGGCGTTTGGGTGTAGGGAATGTACCGACAAAACGTCGGTTCAATTGTCGTTGGCAGGACATTTTGCCGTCAATCTGCGGCGTAGCATCGGCGTCTCTCGTTGACACGCCGGCCACAAGCCGCAAATCCATTCCCCGGCCTGGACCCCCTATGCAAGCAAATTGTGTTTCCCCCTGCGCACCTCTGGTGGATGCCACCGCGCCCACTGCCCATGGGCCGTCCCGCAGGCGGCTTCTGGGCGCGCTGGCTGCGCTGCCATTGGCAAGCCATTGGCCGGCCCGTGCCGATGACACCAGCCCGGTGAAGATCGCGCAGTCCATCGCACTCAGCGGCCCGCTGGGCGAGTTGGGCCAGGCCATGCACCAGGGCGCCAAGGTTTGTTTTGCCGCCATCAATGCCAAGGGCGGTGTGCATGGGCGGCCGATTGAATTGACCGCGGCCGATGACGGTTACGACGTCAAGCGTTCACTGGCCCATGTCAAAGGCTTCATGGAAGACCGCAGCAACTTTGCGCTGTTCAACTGCATGGGCACACCGATGATCGAGGCCATGTTGCCCCAGGTGCTGGAATCCGGCATGCCTTTTTTTGCGCCGTTCTCGGGTGCCCTGTCGGTGCGGCCCAAGAATGCACGCAATGTGTTCAATATCCGCGCCAGCTACGCGGACGAGGCCGAGCAGCTGGTGCAGCACCTGGCCACGGTGGGCATCAAGCGTATTGCCATCGTCTACCAGAACAACGCGTTCGGCAAAGAAGTCTTCAGCGCCACGCAGCAGGCCATGGCCCGCTACAAGCTCGAAGCGGTCTCCACGCTGACGGTGGAGAACGATTCGTCCGATGCCGAGGCCGCGGCCAAGCAGATCGCAGCAGCCTCACCCGAGGCCGTGCTGGTAGGCCTTGCCGGCAAACCTACGATTGCCTTTGTCAAGGCGGTGCGCCTGGAGCGCAAGGGTTTGCAGTTGTATGCCTTGTCCATCATGGGCGCCGCGGCCACCATCAAGACCCTGGGGGCGGACGCAACTGGCATGACCATCTCGCAAATCGTGCCGCTGCCGGGCAATATGTCGCGGCCCGTGGTGCGTGATTTCCAAACGGCGTGGAAGGATGCCAAGGCCACGGGCGAGCCCTCCCACTTGGCGCTGGAAGGGTATATCAATGCCCGCGTGTTTGCCGAAGCACTGCGCCGCGCGGGCCGCAACCCCACGCGCAGCAGCTTTATCGACAGCACCTGGGGCATCAAGAATCTGGACCTGGGTGGCTTTGCCGTCGGTTTTCAGGACCACGCGGTGAACGCATCGCGTTTTGTCGAGCTGACCATGGTCTCCGGCAACGGGCGCTTCATACGCTGACACGTCCGTTGCCAGGGCGGCCGGTCAGCGCGTCAACAGGGCGCGCAGAATGTGCCCGGCGATGGCGGGGTTTTCTTTCAGGCGGCGTGTGCTGTAGCCGTACCAATCCCGCCCATATGGCACGTAGATGCGCACGGCATAACCCGTGGCCAACAGTTGGTCGCGCAAGGGTTCGCAGACGCCCAGCAACATCTGAAACTCAAACCGTGATTTGTCCACGCCGTTGCGCTGGGCCAGGGTGATGGTCTGCGCAATCAGCGCCGCATCATGCGTCGCGATGGCCACAAAGCGGTCGGCCTCAAAGCAGCTTGCGACATGTGCCAGAAAGTGCGGATTGATGGCCGTGCGATCACGCCAGGCCTGCTCCACCAGGTGAGAGTGGTCCTCCAAGTAAATGCCCTTGCACAGGCGCAGATCGCTGTGGTTGCGCAGCAGCGTTTCGATGTCACGGTGAGTGCGTTGCAGGTAGGCTTGCAGTGCCAGGCTGATATGGCCATGGCGTGCCCGCAGGCGTAGAAACATGTCGATTTCCGCCTGCGTGCAGCGCACATCTTCCATGTCCAGACACACCGATGTTCCGTTGTGTTGGGCGGACTGCAGAATGCGCTCCAGCCACTGCTCGCACTGAGAAGAATCGAGCAGCAATCCCATCGCAGTGGGTTTGAGCGAAACGCTGGCGTCCAGTCCATGGGTCTGGATGGCATCCAGGACCTGCAGGTATTCGGCGGCCGTGCTCTCGGCCTGCGCCAGGCTTGTAACGGATTCGCCGAGCACATCCACAGTGGCGCTATAACCCTGCGCGTTCAACTGGCGGATACGCGCCACGGCATGAGCCAGATCGTCACCGGCAATGTAGCGGCGGGAGATGGTGCGGACCAGCGCGCGGGGAATCCAGGGAATGGCACGTGCCACCACGGTATTGAGTAATTGCATAAGGGGTATCCAAGACAAAATAAGCGAACAACCGCTACCGGCCCAACACGTTGGATCAGACAGGTAGGGGCGAAATGGAATCGCCTGCATGCGCGCAGGCGTTCAGGCTTTCAGCAGCAGGCTACCGACGTGTAACGGGTACACGGGAGTCACGTGCATTCAGCAGTTTGTCAATGGAGGCCAGGCGGCGCGGTGCATGGTTTTTTTGGATCTTGTTGTGGGGCCCATACCGGACCGCATCAGTGGGCTATTAGACCATGCGTTCGACATCGCACAGACCCGCCTGTGCCTGCAATTTATCGTAACTTCTGGTCCGAACACTGCGTAGCTAACGCAGCAACTGTTCAGGGCTTTTCTGTAGTGAATATTCAACCCGGAAAGGATATAAAAATGGCAAATCGGAACGATCAACAGCGTGGTGGCCAAGGAGGTCAGGGCTACCAAGACCGCAACCAATATTCCAACCGCAACCAGATGGGCGGGAACATGAATCCAGACCAAGGGCGGGGCCAACAGTCGGCCTTCCAGGGCAACCAAGGCCAGTTTGGCGGCGAGGGCAGTTTCTCAGGTGCTCAGCACGGTGGTGGTTACGAGTCTCAAGGTTCGCGTTATGGCGGTGGCGGCCAAGGCAGCTACGGCGACTATGACCAAAGCATGCGTGAAGGTGGCTCTCAGGGCTCTCAGGGTTTTGGCAGCCCACAGGGCTATTGGGGTGAAACCCACGGTAGCTTCCAAGGCAGCCCGCAGGGTTATGGCCAAAGCGGCTTCGGTGGCCAAGGCTATGGCCAGAGCGGCCGCGGAGGTCAGGGCTACGGCCAGAGCGGTGGCATGCAGGGCTACGGTCAACAAGGCGGACTCCAGCAGGGCTGGCACGGCAGCTTTGGCACCGACCAGGGTGGCGGCAGTTTCGGTGGCCAGATTGGTTTTGGAGCGGGCCAGCAAGGCCGCCAGCAGCACCATGACCCCGACTACGACCAGTGGCGCAATGAGCAGATCCGTGGTCTGGATGACGATTACCAGGCCTGGCGTAGCGAGCGCTACAACAAGTTCTCCGATGAGTTCGGTGAATGGCGCAAGAATAAGAAAAACGGTTCACAGGCCCGTGGCTCATCCGGTAGCGATGGTTCCGATAACGAGTCCTCGTCTAGCGGCGGTCAGCAAGCCAGTGGTCAGCAGGGCCACAGCCAACAAGGCGGCAGCCAACAAGGTAGCAGCAGTGGGGGAACTTCCAAGAGCAAATAAGTGAAGTGAACGTACCCCGCATGCGGGGTACTGCACTGCATGCTGACTTTGCCCTTAGAACATGAAAACCCTGGAAAGCATAGCCGCCGCGCGTCTGCTGGCAGCGGTGGATTTTGCCGCGGTGTCGCACGCCTACACGGCCAGTACCCATGCGCCGGGCATCCCCTATATCAACCATCCGATTGCGGTGGCGCATGTATTGGCGCAGGAAGGTGATGTGGCCGATCTGACGCTGCTGTGTGCTGCCATGCTGCACGATACAGTTGAAAAGGGAGGCGCTACAGAGGAAGACCTGCGCCAACAGTTCGGTGCACCGGTAGCAGCCATCGTCATGGAAGTGACGGACGACCCCGCGTTGAGCGAGTCGGAGCAACAGCGACGCCAAGTTGAGGATGCGGCCCAGTTATCCCATCCGGCCAAGCTGCTGAAGTTGGCCGACAAGTTATGCAATTTGCGTGACATCGTCGCTGCGCGCGACCGGCGAAAACCGGCCAGCCACGACACCGTGGCGCATTTCGACTGGTGTGCACGTGTGGTGGACGGATTGCGTGGGGTCAACCCTGGGCTGGAAGCGGCATTTGACGTCGTGTATGCACAGCGTCCCGCGACCATTCAACACACCTGCCGCGGCTACTGCGGGTAGATTTGCGGCACATGTATCCGGACCTTGCCCATGAACTCTGCAAAGTCCCTGACCGGCCCGCGTAATCGCACAGGCTCCCGGCGTGCGCATACCCCGTCGGAGCCCGTGGTTGAGGCGTTGCGCGCATACCAGGCCAAGCGAAATTTTTCCGTGACCGCAGAACCCAGTGGGGACGGAACGCAACAGTCCAAAAGCACGGCCGCCACACAAGGGCGGCTTTCCTTTGTCGTTCAAAAACATTGGGCCAGCAGCCTGCACTATGACTTCCGCCTGGAGCTGGATGGCACGATGAAAAGCTGGGCAGTGCCCAAAGGCCCCAGCCTGGACCCCAAGGACAAACGCCTGGCGGTGCAGGTGGAGGACCACCCGATTGCCTACTCCAGCTTCGAGGGCAGTATTCCTGCCGGTCAGTATGGGGCGGGGCGGGTCATCATCTGGGACAAGGGCTTGTGGAAACCGCTGGGCGATCCACAGGCAGCGTATGCAGACGGAAACCTCAAGTTCGCGCTCCATGGTCACAAGCTCCAAGGCCATTGGGCGCTGGTGCGCATGGACAGCTACCGCGGCAAACAAGCCCAATGGCTGCTGATCAAGGAGAAAGACGATTTTGCACGTCCCGCGCAGGAATTCAGCGTGGTGGATGCTTTGCCGGACAGTGTGGCTGGCATCGCCAAGCACGCGGTGCTGGACGACGAACCCGGCCCTTCCAAAACCCTGCCCGAAGCCAGGTCGGGCTCTACGTCCACGGCAACAACCGCCTTGCCTCAGGAACTCAAGCCGCAGCTCGCCACGCTGGTTGAGCAACCGCCTGGCGATGGGGAACAGTGGATATATGAAATCAAGTACGACGGTTACCGCATCCTGACGCGCGTCGAAAACGGCCAGGTGCAATTTTTTACCCGCACCGGCAAAGACTGGACCGGCAAGTTGCCGACGCTACTGCGGGCAATGCAGCTACTGGCGCTTCCTTCGGGTTGGTATGACGGCGAGATCGTGGTGAACGACCCGCAGACGGGGCGCCCCAATTTTGCGGCCTTGCAGGCGTGTATGGACAGCGCCCGCAGCGATCCCGTCGTCCTGTATCTTTTTGACGCACCGTATTGCGATGGACGGGACTTGCGCCAGGTACCGCTGCATGAGCGGCGCGCGCTGTTGCAAAAATGCCTGGCGACTGCCGGCGCATCCTCGTCATCACAGGTGCGCTTCAGTCCGGCGTTTGAGGCGGACAGCGACAGCCTGATGGCGTCGGCCTGCAGGCTGGGCCTGGAGGGCATCATGGGCAAACGCAGCGATGCGCACTATGTGTCGCGGCGCACGCGGGACTGGATCAAACTCAAGTGCCATTTGCGCCAGGAGTTTGTGGTGGGCGGCTACACGGAGCCGCAGGGCACGCGCAAGGGTGTGGGTGCCCTGCTGCTGGGTGTGTACGACGACCACGGCCACCTGCAATACGCCGGAAAAGTGGGCACCGGCTTTACCGAACACAGCTTGCGCGACACCACGAAGAAGGTGAAAGCCGTCGCATCGCGGGCCCGGCCCTTTGTGGCCACGGCCGACATTGAAGGCAAGCCCCATTGGTTGCAACCCCTGCTGGTTGCGGAAGTCGCCTTTCAGGAGTGGACGCCCGGTGGGCGTATTCGCCAGGCGGTTTTCCATGGGTTGCGCGAAGACAAGGACGCGCGTGCCATACGCCGCGAAGAACCGCTTGCGCAGATGCGCAGCGCGCCCACCAGCAAGCGCAACACACACAGCCGCTCCATGGTCGGCGTGGACAAGACCAGGGCTGTGCGCGGCAGTGCTTCGCGCAGCACCGCCGATCCACGCATCACACACCCCGAGCGCACCATCGATCCCTACTCGGGGCTGAGCAAGCTGGACCTGGTGCACTACTACCAGCAGGTTGAAAACCTGATCGCCCCCCATCTCGCAGGCCGCCCCACTGCGGTCTTGCGTGCGCCCAGCGGCATCGACGGGGAGCTCTTTTTCCAGAAACATTTGCGCAGCACCACGCTGGCTGGCCTGCAGGCCGTGACCCCGGTGCGCGGGCAGGAGGCCAATGCGATGATGGAAGTGCGGGGCGCGCAAGGCCTGTTGTCGGCGGCGCAATGGAACGTCGTTGAATTCCACACCGCCAATGCGTCCACCGGTTGGCTGGCGCGCCCGGACCGCATGGTCTTCGACCTGGATCCCGGGGAGGGCGTGTCATGGGAGCAGATGCAGGAGGCGGCGTTGTTGGTCCACAATTTTCTGGAACAGTTGGGTCTGCAGTCTTTCCTGAAGACCAGCGGCGGCAAGGGCCTGCATGTCGTCGTGCCTTTGCGGCGCATGCAAGGCTGGGCCATCGTCAAGGGCATTTCACAGGCCATCGTGCAGCACCTGAGTGCCCAGATTCCGCAACGCTTCGTCGCCAAGAGCGGCCCTGCCAATCGCGTCGGGAAAATATTCATCGACTATTTGCGCAACGGGGAAGGCGCCACCACGGTCAGCGCCTGGTCCGCACGGGCGCGCCCGGGCATGGGCATTTCCGTGCCTGTTGCGTGGGATGAATTGGCGCAACTGCGCGCTGCGGACCAATGGACCGTAAGCACCGCCGCGGACCGGCTACCGGTTGGCAACTCGCCGTGGGACGCGTACGCAAAATCCGCACGCAGCCCATCGGTTGCGATGAAGAAGCTGGGCTACAAACCCACGGCTTAAGCCCACACGACCAGGAGTTCACACATGGCACGCATGATCTGGAAAGGCGCCATCAGCTTCGGATTGGTCCATGTTCCGGTTGCGCTGTACCCGGCGTCACGGGAGGTAGATGTGGACTTTGACTGGCTGGACCGGCGCAGCATGGACCCGGTGGGTTATCAGCGCATCAACAAACGCACGGGCAAGGTAATTACCAAGGACAACATCGTGCGTGGCGTGAAGTGGGATGACGGGCAGTACGTCGTGCTGGATGATGACGAGATCAAGGCCGCTTTTCCCAAAAGCACGCAGACCATAAGCATCGAGGCTTTTGTCAAAGCCCCCGAGATTGACTTTGTGCTGCTGGAGCGCCCCTACTACCTGGAGCCGCAGGGCAAGGCCGACCGTGTGTACGCGCTGCTGCGCGAGGCCATGCGTGATGCCGGTGTGCTGGGTGTTGCGCGCCTGGTCATGCACAGCAAGGAACATCTGGCCTTGCTCATTGCCGGCAGCGAGGCTTTGATGCTCAACACCATACGCTGGTCCAGCGAAGTGCGCAGTGCGCAAGACCTGGCCCTGCCGCCCGCCGGCAAGGCGGCCAACCAGCTCAAGCCTGGTGAACTGAAAATGGCTGCGCAATTGGTGGAGGACATGACCGAACCCTGGCATGGTGAGGCCTATACCGACACCTTCGCCGCGGCCATAGCGGAACTGGTGGAGCAGAAGGCCCAGGCCGGCAAGGCACGAAAGGTCAGGCCCCTGGAAGATGCGGGCGACGTTTCCAAGGCGACGAATGTGGTGGATCTGACGGAGTTGCTGGCCAGGAGCCTGGAGGGCCGAAAGAACAACACTGCGGCGTCACCACCGGCAAGTCGTTCCCGCAAAACACCACCTGCCAAGACCGCCCGAAGCAAGGCCAGTCCCAAACGCCCGAGCGCAAAGATAGCTGTGTCCAAAAGACAGCGGGCGTAGGCCTGCGTTCACGAGCTGATGGTGTGCAGGGGATCATCACCGGCGTTGTTGCCAAACAGGCCATGCGTGGCCTTGTAGACCATTTGCGCCTTCTCCAGCGCCTGGATGACCGCATCGATGGCGGCCATGTCGGGTTCGGGGGCGGATCGCAAGACGACCAGCCGGTCCCTGAGTTCTTCGTAGTGCGCCCGTGCAATCACTTGCTCCAACGTATGGTCGAAGCGGCTGGGCAAATTCGCTGGCTCGGTCATGCAGCAACTCCCTTGGGTTCGGACACAATGGGCTGGCCCAACGCCTTGATGAAGCGGTGCACAAAGTGCAGCTTGGTCACCGCGCTGTTGCTCAGCACAAAGGGATAAAAATCAGGAAGACCCATGCCCAGGGAAAACTCGTTCAAGACACTGGTCAACCCTGTCCAGGTGTTGACAAAGGCCAAGAACTCCTCGTCCGCCCGCCCGTGTTCACCCTCCCGGCAATACAGCACGTCCTTGTCGAAGGGGTCCTTCAGCAAACGCAAATGGCTGTTGCCCATGCCGAACCCCATGGCGGTGTCCAGCGTATCCACCATGTGCAGGTAGTGGGCCCAGGTCTCGGCCCAGTCTTCCCAGGGGTGTGCGCTGGCGTAGGCGCTGACACAGGTGGTCGCCCACGTGGGCGCGGGGCCTTCGCTGTAGTGTTTTTGCAGCGCTGCGGCATAGTCTTGCCGCTCGTCGCCGAACAGCACGCGAAAGGGTTCATGCCAGGGGCTGTTGTCGAGCAGGCGGCTCCAGTAGTAGTGGCCGGACTCGTGGCGCACGTGTCCCAACAGCGTGCGGTAGGGTTCGTGCAGCGCCGTGCGGATGGCCTCGCGGGCCGCATCATCGGCCTCGCTGACGTTCAGCGTGATGATGCCTTCATGGTGGCCGGTCTTGACCGCGAGCGGTTCGGTTGCCACCAGCAGATCAAAGGCCAGGCCGCGCTGCGTATCTTCGCTGACGCGTGAGGCCACCGGCAGGCCCAGCGCAATCAGGGAAGAGACCACCCTGCGTTTGGCCAGTTCCACCTTGTGCCACAGCGCAGCGTTGGCGGCGATGCTCTGGTCCGGCACGGTGCGGTTGAGCCGGCAACAGCGGCACAGCTGGTTGTGCTCCGTATCCGACTCCTGGAGCAACCAGTTGCACTGGGGCGCCAGGCCGAAGTTGGCGCAGCGCCGGTAGACGCCATCGGAGACCGATGTCCCGGCCCTGCGCCAGGTCTCAGTCTCCCCCTTGTCAACCGGGTCCAGGGACAGGATGGTGGCCTTTTCGGGGTCGTATCCCAGTGCCCTGCCGCAGTGCAGACACAGGTGGTTGCGAAAAAAAATGGGGTATCCGCAATGGCAGTGGTGACTGCGCCGTATCAACGGCTGCCCGCGTCCACGTGTGCCCTTGGGGGGCAGCAAGCTGGCCACGGCGGTAAACGCCCGCATGTCAGGACTCAGGTGGCAGCGTCGCAGGCGGTTCCCGCACAGGGATGGGGTTTTCCATGGGCGGCGGTGTGCCTATCGGTCCCTGGGGCAGCGGCATTTCCGGCGGCAGAGGGGTTGGCTTTTCGGGCACCTCCGGCATATGCGGCGAAGGGGTCTCCGCAGTGCTCCAGGCCATGCATAACCTGGGCCGCCGCCGCGGGGCAGAAGCGGGTTTGTGGATCGGACTACACGGTAGGGGGGGCATGAGACCATACATGTGAAACTCCTAAAAAGCTACAAGGTTGGGTGCGTCGGCTAGAGGGGTGGATCTTTCCCGTTGGGGCTCAAGAGCGATTCACTTCGCGGCGCGCGGCCTGGCCGTACGACACGCACGGGTACAGATCCGCCCGGGTCAGCGGAAGCGAAGGTTCAGCACCCCGGCGGCTGGCCAGGATCTGGTAGATACCGGTTCCTCCGGCTTCAAATTCGCGGGCGCAGGCGGCCATATACAGGCGCCACACGCGGTAGGTGGGTTCATCGACCTCGCGCAGGGCCGCGTCCCGCTGATCTTCCAGTCGTTTCACCCAATGCCGCAGGGTCAGGGCATAGTGGCGGCGCAGCGCCTCTACATCCTGTATCTCAAAGCCGGCGCGTTCCATGCCAAGTTGTATATTGCTGACGCGGTCCAGTTCACCGTCGGGGAAGACGAAGCGGTTGATGAACTCCCGGGCCACGGTCTGGTTCCAGCCCTCTTCATCATGGGTAATGCCGTGGTTCAAAAACAAGCCCCCGGGGCGCAATACACGTTGTACCGTTTTCAGGTAGACGGGCATATTCGCTAAACCCACGTGTTCAAACATGCCCACGCTGGAAACCTTGTCGTACACGGCATCGGCCGGCAGATCGCGGTAGTCCCGCAACTCGACGCTGACGCGGTCCTGCAGGCCCAGTGCCGCGATGCGTGCATGTGCATAGTCCAGTTGCTGCTGGCTCAAGGTAATGCCGTGTGCGCGCACGCCGTAGTACCGTGCGGCCCAGCACACCAGCGCACCCCAACCACAACCAATGTCCAGCAGGCGCTCGCCGGGACGCAGGCGCAACTTGCGGCAAATGTGTTCCAGCTTCTGCTGCTGTGCCCGGTCCAGGGAGTCATTCGATGTTTCAAAGTAGGCACAGGAATAGACCCGCTCCTTGTCCAGCCACAGCCCATAGAAGGCATTGGAGACGTCGTAATGGAAACTGATCGCGGCGCGGTCGGTGTGGCGCGTGTGTTTGTACGCAAAACCGCGCGCAACGCGGCTCGCAAGTTGCGCGATCAGCCCTGATGGCGCAGCGGCCGCGGCATCGGCGGGTACCAGGCGCCAGGCATCGCGCAGCATGGCTAGCTTCTCGCGCCAGGACAGCACCACGCTTTCAAAATGCTCCTTGAGCGCCAATGCGCTGTAGAGGTCGCCTTCGACGTCCAGTTGGCCGCGGAAATACGCATCCGCCAGGGACACCGGACTGGCACGTGTTATGAATTTTTGCAGCACACGCGGATCACGCAAGATCAGCGTGAACTCCGGTGGGCCACCGTTCAGTTGCAAGACGTTGTTGTTCCACAGCTTCAGCATGGCGCGCCCGCTGAAGCCCTTGAACAGCCGCCTCACAATCCGTAGCACCGGGTCCATCGCTGCTGCCGCAGCGCGTTCAATAGGCTGAGAGCTTGCGTCAATAGTGACCATGTTGTTCTCCCTTGTTATGGGCGAGGTCTTGAGGCTAGTCCCGCTGCAGCGGCTTGCGCGTGCGTTTTCGCATGGGCTGTATACGTGACTGCCTCAAATTTTCGTGGCCCTAACGGATGCGTGCCATCGGGTGCCTTTAGCCGCCGACAACCAGCCCGGAAGCGTCAACACTCTTCACGCCTTGCACTTTTTCGGTGAGTGTCTTCACCAGCTCTATGGCGTCTTGGTTGGGTAGTTTGCCCTCCAGTGCTACTGCACCCTGCTTGGTGGTCACGCTGACCTTGAAGCCTTTGGACAGGCTGTTGGCCAGCAGTTCGGACTTCACCTTGGTGGTGATCCAGCTATCGGATGCAACCCCCTCGGCCTTGCTGGCTGCACCAGTTGGTGCCGCCGCGGTTTCGTCCGCAGCCACGGCCAGCATGGAACTGCCCAGCAGCGCTGCCACGAGCAGTGTTGTTCGAACACGGCCTGCCGTGAAGAGAGTTCGCGTGGATTGATGGGTAAGTGTCATATATCGCTTTCAAAATTGCGCTTGTAAACACATGGCAAAACGTATGGAACACATGCTTGCCATGCAACGGAAGCTGCACTGTGCTGGGCGGGTCTTTCAACGTCCGTGCGATGTCACACACACATGGCACCGGGTGTTTTTTCGACTCGAAATCTTGAGTTTTCGCAAGCCCCAGGAAAAGGGCACAAGCGCTTACATCTTCCCTCTGAATATCACCTGAACAGGGGATGCAGAGCACCGTGTCGTCCCCCTACAGTGCGGATTGATTTGTCGCTTCGACTGGTGTCGCGCAAGTCAACCTCGCCGATGGTTTTTAACTGTCGGAATTGTTCAATCCATCAGTGAATGGGAGGATGTATATGTCTGTCAGCTTAGAAATTGCAGATGGCTCACCGTGGTACTTGAGCCTTGATGTCTGGACCGTGCCGGGTGACGACCCAGAGGGCCCGCAGGGTCAACCCATCGTGGGTACACCGTGCTACATGTGGGCACGTGTGCACAACAATGGAAACGACCTGGTGCAGAACGCACAGGTCCGCTTCTATTGGGCCAACCCGGCCGTAGGCTTTGACCGCAGCAGCGCCAACTTCATAGGCACGGCCAATGTCACGCTGGCTGGCGGCGCGCAGAGTGATGTGTTGTGCCTTATGCCGTGGATCCCCATATTCGTGAACAACGGGCATGAGTGTGTGCTGGCGGAGGCGTTTCACACGTCATTGGATCCACTGCCAGCGACGCTGGCCTTCAATGTGCCGACCGACCGGCATGTGGCACAGCGCAATCTGTCGGTGGTGATGGCGTTGAAAGGAGGGCTGTTCCACATGGCCTTCGAAATCCACAACACCTCGCGCAAACCCGGCCAGTTCAAGCTGGTGACGCGTGCCGCAACCGGCGCGGAACTGGAGCGCGCCATTGGCATATTTCCCAAAGTCGCAGAGGCCTTGCGCGGTGCCAAGCCCGGCGAGATTGCGAATGCAGGATTTGTGGAGGACCCCTGTCCCGATATGCAGGCGCCTGGCGATGTCAGGCAAGAGGTTTACGCCCAGTTGGCTGCCGGCACGCGCGACGGATTGAGCGTGGTGGGTCAACTCAAGGGGGACTATGCCTTGCTCCACGTCGAGCAATGGGCCGAGGGCCGCGGAGAAAAACCGGTGTTGGCAGGCGGTCTGTCGGTGTTGGTGGTGGGTGCCGTACCAACCCCCAAAGCGGCGGCAGAAGCCAAGAAATGAAGGAGGAACACAACATGTTGAATCTCAATATCCCCAATCGTCCATTCGCCACGGAGCCCATTACCGGGCTCATGCTGCCGGATGGCATTTTTGAATGTGCACTGGGTGTTCAAAGCATCAATGTGCATTTGAAGAATACCGGAGCGGCAGCCGTGGTGGGCGCGCAGGTCTACGTGGAGAGCGTGGATGATCCTGGCATCAGCATCACGGCCTTTACGCACAATGTGCCGACCGCACAGTCCGGTGTCAGCCACGTGTTTTCCTGGACCGCCAACTTCACGCTGGCCACGCCCGGTGTGCACCGCATCAGCTTTGTGATTGAAGCCGGTGCGCAGACGCGCCGCGTCATCAAGAAGATTTTTGTCACCAAGATCGGTTTTGATGCCGCCACCGGCGCCTTCACGGCGGACACGCCCGAAGGCCGCATCGCGGTCACCTTCCACAGCCTGGTGCGCCCCAAGCACAGAGGATGCGGCTGCGACTGCAAGGACCGGCCGACACCACCGTCACCGCCGCAGGACTGTGACTGCAAGGAAGTGCCGCGCGGTGCACAAGGGCGCAGTGTGCTGGACTATCTGAAGGCTGGCTTCCAAGGACATGATCCGGACTTTGTGTTCTGTGCCCCCGACTACCTGCCGCTGAGTTATTCGGTCCGCATCACCGAGACGCCGCCGTTTCCGGGACAGTATGGCGACCTGCCGTTCCAGGACCCGTGGTGGAAGATATTGCTGTGCATTCTGGCCGCGTTGTTGCTGCTGGCGGCTGCCATTGCCGAGGCGGTGGATGGCACGGGAGAAATAAACACCTCCGGCGGGCCGGGCGGCGAAGGCAGTCCTCAAGGGGATTGCTGTGGACTTGCCCCGTCGGGCGGCGGCACCAGTTATGTGGCGGCAGGACTGCTGGCAGCCGCAGGAGCGGCCGCAACCGCAGCCGCCCTGTCGGATGTGCGTGATCCTATCCGCAAGGGGCAGGACCATACGATGCCGGCACCCGGCGCACTGACCTTGGGAGAGGAGCTGTACGTGGAGTTCATCTACGGCGAGGCCGTGGCCTTGGGCAAACCCTTTACCGTGGGCGCCAAGTGGGAGTACCGCCGCCTGACCACTGCGGGCACGCTGTCGTATGCCGCGACCGAGGCCAATGCAAATGTCCACACCTTGTCCCAGTACCAGATAGATGCGCCGGATGTGGTGCGCACCTACAAGCAGGAGATCTGGGTGGTGAAGGGCATCTTCACAGACGCCGATGGCAAGACCCTGTCGGGCAGCCAGCTGTTTGTGCAGTGTTTCCTGTGTGGACCCGCGGGCCAGTTCCGCAAGATTGTGATGGAGGACAACGGTGTCAGGCCTGACGACAAGGCGCTGGACGGCATCTACACAGGACAAACCTACTTCACCACCCGTGACCGGGGCCTGTGGACCTACTTTGTCATCGCCCAGGATGTCAACGACGCCAACCCCGATCTGACGCCGGAGCAGGCGGCCCAGATCATTGGCGGTATTGTGCGCACGCACCAGCTGACGATTTCGTTCGACGATGGCATCTGCGCACTGGTGCCGGACGGGCATGTGAACGTGATCTGAAGGGAGTCCACAGTATTCCCCAGAACGGGTTTTCTACCCGTTTTGGGTTTATTCATGAGCAGACTTTGCAAAAACTGCCACTAGCCCTCGTAAAACTTGAGTTTGTGGCTATTAAAAACATAGCGTCTGCTTTGTTTTTAAACCGCAAAGCCTGTGCCCGTAGGGGTAAACTGAACGGCGGTCGCCGGGGCCATGGTCGACGCTACCGGAGCAACGGCCCAGTCCGACGTCCTTGCTGGACGATGAATCAGTCGCGATGGTTTTTGTTCTTCCTGTAGAGTTCCGGCAATTTACTTCTCAGCCGTGAATCCTAGCAAAACAAAAGCCTGGTACCGCTACCGCCGCATCCTGGCCGTGCTGCTGTTTCTGGCGGTACTTTTTGCCGTGGTGCATGGGACCGGACTGCGGGAGCAATTGAGCCTGGACGTTCTGCGGCAGCAGTTGTCGTACCACCAATGGAGTGGCCTGGGTATTTTTGTCTTGTTGTTTGTGCTGGGGAATCTGGTACAGATTCCAGGCTGGATCTTTTTGGCAGCGGCGGTGTTGATTCTGGGTGAGGTGGGCGGTGGTGTGGCCACCTACATCGCGGCCTGCACGTCGTGTGCGGTCACGTTTCTGATTGTGCGCTGGGTCGGCGGCGACGCGGTGCGTCAATTGAAAGCCCCGCTGGCCACCAGGCTGCTGGCGCAATTGCATGCGCGCCCGATCCGCAGCATGGTGCTTCTGCGGATCGCCCTGCAAACGCTGCCGGCCCTGAACTACGCGCTAGCCCTGTCCGGCGTGGGGTTTCGGCCCTACATGGTTGCAACCCTGTTGGGCCTGCCATTGCCGATCGCGGTGTTGTGTGTCTTCTTTGATTCCTTGAAACGTCTGTTCAATATCGACTGAGGGTCACACGCAATCTCGCAGGCCACACATGTGCCGCTGGTTTGCCACGGCCCGAGCGCGATAATGGAGGCTCCCCCCGTCTGATTGAACCTCTCCCGTATGCTGTTTTTGCTCTCGCCCGCCAAGTCTTTGGACTATGAAACCCCGCTGGACCCGCAACCCCACACAGCCCCGCTGTTTGTCAAGCAATCCAAAGAACTGATCGCGTTGCTGCGCACACAGTCGCCGCTGCAAATCGCGGCACTGATGTCACTGAGCGACAAGCTGGCCGCGCTGAATGTGGCGCGTTACCAGGCATGGTCGCCCAAAGCAAGCATCAAAAATGCCCGCCAGGCCATACTGGCCTTTGATGGCGATGTATACAGCGGTCTGGATGCGCGCAGCCTGTGTTCTGAGGACCTTGCCTGGTCGCAGCAGCATGTGTGCATTCTGAGCGGTCTCTACGGTGTGCTGCGCCCCCTGGACTTGTTGCAACCCTATCGGCTGGAAATGGGTACACGCCTGGCCAATACCAAGGGCAGCAACCTTTACCACTTCTGGGGCACGCAGATTGCGGATTACATCAATACCCGGCTGCGGTCGGACATCAGCCCGGTGGTCATCAACCTGGCGTCGCAGGAGTATTTCAAGGCGGTGGACACCCAGGCGTTGAAGGCCCGGGTGGTCGAGTGTGTATTTGAAGACTACAAGAATGGCCAGTACAAGGTGATCAGCTTTTTCGCCAAACACGCGCGTGGTGCCATGGCCCGTTATGCCATCACCCACCAGTTGGTCAAGCCCGAGCAACTGCGCGCCTTTGATGTCGACGGCTACGCATGGAATGCCGAGCTGTCGACGCCGGCGCGTTATGTCTTTCGCCGTAAATTGTGAAACCTTGCGGGACAGACCGCAGCCTGCATGGCAGGCAAGCTCTGTCCTCAACTGATTAAATAGGCCTCCAGCCCTCGTATTACAAGCATCATTCGCTATGAAAATCAAAGCAAACGGTATCGACATCGAGGTCGAAGACACCGCCGAGATCAACCCCCAGGACACCGATGCCTACACCCGCCCGGCGGTGCTGTTGATCATGGGACTGGGCATGCAGCTGGTGGCCTGGCCACCGCAGTTGATCGAGGCCTTGGTGGACGCGGGCTTTCGCGTCATCCGCATGGACAACCGCGACATTGGCCTGAGCCAGCACTTTGACCACTTGGGCAAGCCCAACATCATCTGGGCCGGCATCAAATTCAAACTGGGTTTGCGGGTGCGGCCACCGTATACGCTGGAAGACATGGCGCAGGATGCGCTGGGCGTGCTGGACGCATTGGGTGTGGGCCGCGCTCATATCGTTGGTGTCAGCATGGGCGGCATGATTGCGCAGCGGGTAGCCATTGCGGCGCCACAGCGCGTGGTCAGCCTGACCAGCATCATGAGCAGCAGTGGTGCCCGCGGCCTGCCGCAGGCCAAGCCCGAGGTAACCCGGGTGCTGCTGAAGCGCCCCGCCAGCAGCGCGCCAGAAGATGTGGTCGACCACTACGTGCGCCTGTTCAAGGCCATTGGCAGCCCCGGCTACCCGGTGCCCGAGCCCGACATGCGCGAGCGCATTTTGAAGGGTGTGCTGCGCAGCTTTCACCCGGTGGGCACGCTGCGCCAGATGCTGGCCATCGTGGCCGACACCACCCGCCCGGCGCAGTTGGCGCGCATCACCAGCCCGACCCTGGTGCTGCATGGCCGTGACGACCCGCTGGTACCGTTTGCCAATGGTGAAGACACGGCCCAGCGCATCACCGGTGCCCGTTTGGTGGCCTTTGACGGCATGGGCCACGACCTGCCGCCCGAGCCGGTGGCGCAGATGCTGGACGAGTTGATTCCGCACCTGCAGGCCGCCGAGCCACCACCTCCCTATATCGCTCCCACCGCCACACCATGAACATCAACAACTCGCCTGAACAATCGCAGTTGGGCAAAAGCTCGGCCTATATTGACCAGTACGACGCCTCGCTGCTGTTCCCGATCCCCCGTGCCGGCAAACGCGCCGAGATCGGCATCACCGCTGCCCCGCCTTTTTTTGGCGCCGACATGTGGACGGCGTTCGAACTGAGCTGGCTCAATTTGCGCGGCAAGCCGCAGGTGGCGCTGGCGCATTTCACGGTGCCCTGCGAATCGCTGAACATCGTCGAGAGCAAGTCGTTCAAGCTGTATCTGAACAGCTTCAACAACACCCGTTTTGCCGATGTGGATGCGGTCAAGGCACGCCTGCGCGCCGACATCACCGAGGCGGTGTGGCGCACGGCGGGCGAGTCGGTAAAGGCCCCGGCAACGGTTGGCGTCACGGTGGTGGCGGCCGACCTGTTTGACCGCGAACCCGTGCACGAACTCGACGGTCTGAACCTGGACCGCCTGGACATTGAGTGCACGCAGTACACACCCGCGCCGGAGCTGCTGAAGGCCACGCCTGACGAGCAACCGGTGTCCGAAGTGTTTGTCAGCAACCTGCTCAAAAGCAACTGCCTGGTGACCGGCCAGCCCGACTGGGGCAGTGTGCAGATCAGCTACAGCGGTGACCAGATCGAGCAGGGCGGTCTGTTGCAATACATCGTGAGTTTTCGCAACCACAACGAGTTCCACGAGCAGTGTGTGGAGCGCATCTTCATGGACATCTGGAC
>JAZKIR010000028.1:0-51184 GCA_040384785.1 Pseudomonadota bacterium | reverse complement strand
CAGATTTTTCCATCGCGGTCGGACATTGAAGGGGGTTGGAGGCTCATGGCGGGTTTCCTTGGTGTCGGGATCTGAGAAACGCCGATTTTACGACCGGGGTGGGCTCTGTCTCGCGTTTCGCCGGCAGCACCGCTCAGGGGCGCAACAATTCCCAGTGCACCAGTTTGCCGTGGGCGAAGGTACAACACACCGTGGCCTGGGAGCCATCGGTCCACTGGTACCGCTCGTGGTCAGATTCTGGATTGTCCATGCGTTGCCCCAACGCCTGCGTCAAGGTCAGCACCTGCAACAAGGCCATGCCGCGCTGCAGGCGGGCATGCAGCATCACGGCGCTAGCGACCGTCCCTACGGGCCGCTGCGCGGTGCGGCGCAGCACCAGCAGCATGCGGCTCATATGCATCAGCATCCACATGACCAATGCGCCCAGGCCCAGGGCTATGCCGGGCCAGCCATAGGCGCGGTAAGCCATCACACCCAGCACGGCCAGGACCAGCAGCACCACAACACGGGTGACGAGGGGGTATTTGTTAAGGTTTGGCCGCTGCATCTTCAACCCAGCCCACGCACAATTTCCATGGCCTGCTCCACACGGTCCACGGCATGGATGGTCAAGCCTTCAAACTCCTTGCTACTGGACTTTTTCGGCACATTGGCTTTGGGCACGATGGCCACGGTAAATCCCAGTTTGGCGGCCTCTTTCAGGCGCTCCTGGCCGCGTGGTGCCGGGCGCACTTCGCCGGCCAGCCCGACTTCGCCAAACGCAAAAAACCCCTTGGGCAGCGGCTTGCCACGCAAGCTGGAGGTGATGGCCAGAAGCACAGCCAGATCGGCGGCGGGCTCATTGATACGCACGCCGCCGACCGCGTTGACAAACACATCCTGGTCCATGCATGCGACACCGGCATGGCGGTGCAGCACCGCCAGCAGCATGGCCAAGCGGTCGCGGTCCAGGCCCACGCTCAAGCGTCGAGGCGATGGCCCCCCGCTATCGACCAGGGCCTGTATCTCCACCAGCAGCGGCCGCGTGCCTTCCAGCGTGACCATGACACAGCTGCCGGGCACCGGTTCGGTGTGCTGGCTCAGAAAAATGGCGCTCGGGTTGCTGACGCCCTTCAGGCCTTTCTCGGTCATCGCAAACACGCCAATCTCGTTGACGGCCCCAAAACGGTTCTTGATGGCCCGCACCAGGCGAAAACTACTGTGCGTTTCGCCCTCGAAGTACAGCACGGTGTCCACCATGTGCTCCAGCACGCGCGGTCCGGCCAGCGCGCCTTCCTTGGTCACATGGCCGACCAGCACAATGGCCGTGCCGCTGGACTTGGCGCAGCGGGTCAGGTGGGCAGCGCATTCGCGCACCTGGGCCACCGATCCCGGCGCCGACGTGAGCTGGTCTGAATACACCGTCTGGATGGAGTCGATGACGGCCACATCAGGCTGCAGAGAATCGATGGTGGCAAGGATCTTGTCGAGCTGGATTTCGGCCAGCACCTTGACCTGCGACGCATCCAGCCCCAGGCGGCGCGAACGCAGGGCGACCTGGGCGCCGCTCTCTTCACCGGTCACGTACAAGGTGGACTGACCGCTGCGCTGCAAGGAGTCCAGCGCCTGCAACAACAGTGTGGACTTGCCAATGCCGGGGTCGCCGCCGATCAGCACCACCGCGCCCTCTACGATGCCGCCGCCCAGCACCCGGTCCAGTTCATCCTGGCCGGTGGGCGTGCGTTGCACGTCGGTGGCTTCGATGTCGGCCAGCACGGTGACCTCTGCCGTTTTGGCCAGCGATTGAAACTGCGAGGTGTAGCGGTTTTTGGTCGGTGCCGCCGATTCGGCCACCGACTCGATCAGTGTGTTCCAGGCCGCGCAACTGGGGCATTTGCCCAGCCATTTGGGGCTGGTGCCACCACATTCGGTACAGGTGTAAATGGTTTTCTCTTTGGCCATGCCGCCATATTACTGTATAAAACTACAGATTGCGGATTCTTTCCCGGGCCTTGCGCACCTTGTCGACGCCCAGCGTGACACGCATGTTCTCGGCCGACACGGCTGCCGCAATGGTGGTAGCTGGCGTCGTGGTTTCCTTGCACACATGTTTGCCCAAGGCAACGCCGTCCTTATCCAGAATGGGGATGACCCAGGGCGTATTGGCGCGCTCGCCGCGTTGCACGGCCAACGCGGTTTCGCCGTTGGCCAGCTTCACATAGGTCCCCGGGGGATAAAAGCCGGCAGACTGCGCCATCGCCGACGCGATGCCCTGGGCCGCACCCTCGGCGCCCATGACCATGGCGCGCACGGCCTTCATCGGCGACAGCGCGGCGCGGGTCTTGCGTCCCGCCATCTTGGCGATAAAACCGTCCGCCATGGCCAGCACGCGGCGCGCCGTGGCGGTGCCGGGCAGGCCTTCTGGTGCGCTGGGTGCATGGTGCCAGCGCACGATGTCCAGCACCTCCGGGTCGTCCATGCCAAAGCCCTGCAGGATTTTCACGCTCTTCTGCGGGTGGTCCCGGATCAGTGTGCGCTGCCAGGTGCTGGGCGCCGCGTTCTGGCGGGCCAGGCTGTCCTGGTCGCGCGCCATGCCGATATTCATCATCAGTGCGGCGCTGAGCAGGGCATCACGCTCTGGTTGCGGCATGGCCAGCTTCAGCGCCGTCATATTGCAGACCACGGCGCACAGCAGGGCATGGGTTGCGCTGTAACCCTGCGCCGTATCGGCCAAAGCCTGGAACAGGCAGAACAGGCTGTCGTCCGGGTCGGCGGCCAACAGCTCCAGGGCCTTCTTCTCGATGCCGGCCAGGCGCTCCAGTGGGCTGATGGCCAGGCCGCCCTGGTACAAAATGCCGCGCAATACCTCTTGCAGGTCCAGCCAGCCGCCGTTGAGCGGCTCGCCGACAACGTAATCGCTCTCGCGTATTTCACTGGGCATGGGCGCTTTGGCTATGGCTTGCACATCCGCGCCCGCGCTGAGCATGGCGTGCACCATGCGTTCATAACTGCGCTGCCAGGCCAATGCATCCGCTGGAGTGCTGGATGCCTGGTGGGCGTGTAACTTGTCGCGGTGTTCCTCCGACGTGACCGGCTGGCCCTTGCGCAACAGCAGCTGGCCGGCCCCGCTCCACACATCCACTGGTAGCGGCTGGCCGATTTCCAGCAGCGCTACCGGAATCGGCACGTATTTCATGCGGCCACCTCCACCGGTACGCGTTGTGCCAGACCACACATCAATTCATAACCCACGGTTTGCGCGCATACCGCTACTTCGTCGATAGGCAACACCGCGCCGTTGGCCGCCTGGCCCCACAGCGTGACGACACTGCCTGGCTTGGCGTCGGGCACCGGCGTCAGGTCGACGGTGATCATGTCCATGCTGACGCGCCCGACGGTGCGGGTGCGCACGCCATCCACCAGCACCGGCGTGCCGGTCGGGCACAGGCGCGGGTAGCCATCGGCATAACCGCAGGCCACGACGCCGATGCGCATCGCGGTTTTCGCCACAAAGCTTGAGCCATATCCGACGCTAGCCCTCGCGGAAAGGTCTTGTATCGCTATTATTTTTGCAGCAAGCGTCATGGTGGGCTGCAGCCCCCAATGTGCGGCATTGTGCTCGGGGAAGTCGGGTGCGCTGCCATACATCGCAATGCCGGGACGTACCCAATCGGACACCACCAGCGCCTGGGGTTGGGCCTCGGCCTGGGCCGGGTCCACCGTGTGGCGCAGCGTCGCAGCGCTGTTGCTCAGGCTGCGTTCGCCGGGCAGATCGTGGGTGGTGGCGGCAAAAATGGCCATTTGCTCCGCGATGCCCTTGGGCCCGTCGGCATCGCTGAAGTGGGTCATCAGGGATATCTCATCGACCTGCGGCAGCGCGTTTAGCCGGGCCCAGGCCGATCGGTAGCGCTCGGGCTGGAAGCCCAGGCGGTTCATGCCAGTGTTCATCTTCAGAAACACCCGCTGCGGCACATTCGTCTTGTGCGCCGCGAGCATGTCGATCTGGGCATCGCAGTGCACGGTGTGCCACAGGTCCAGCCGTGAGCACAGCTCCAGGTCGCGCAACTCGAACGCACCTTCGAGCAACAGAATAGGCCCGCGCCAGCCCAGGTCGCGCACGCGCTGGGCCTCGTTGAAATCCAGCAGTGCAAAACCATCTGCGCCACGCATGCCTTCAAAGGCGCGCTCTATGCCATGGCCATAGGCGTTCGCCTTGACCACGGCCCAGACCCGTGCATCTGGCGCCGCGCCGCGCATGCGCTCCAGGTTGTTGCGAAAGGCCTGGGTATGGATGGTGGCAAGAATCGGACGGGGCATGGGGCAAAAACCTTGAGACTGGGGGTGCCCAGATTCTGACATTGCCGGGCATGCTATAACCACGCACGTTTGGAGACTCTCACAATAACCCCACGCATCAGTTTTCCTGATGCGCGCACACCCCACGCATGAAACGCGGTTTTTACACCATCATGTCGGCGCAGTTCTTTAGCTCGCTGGCAGACAACGCCCTGTTTGTCGGGGCCGTGCAATTGCTGCGTAGCAGCGGTGCGCAGGAGTGGCAGCAGGCCGCGCTGGTTCCCATGTTTGCGCTGTTCTACGTGGTGTTGGCGCCGTTTGTCGGCGCCTTTGCCGACGCGTTGCCCAAGGGTCGGGTCATGCTCTACAGCAATACGATCAAGATCGTGGGCTGCATCATGATGCTCTTTGGCACCCACCCGCTGATGGCCTACGCCATCGTGGGGCTGGGCGCGGCGGCCTATTCACCGGCCAAGTACGGCATCCTGACCGAGCTGCTGCCCGCGAGCCAACTGGTCAAGGCCAATGGCTGGATTGAAGGTCTGACCATCGCCTCCATCATTCTGGGCGTCTTGCTGGGCGGGCAACTGGTGGGCCATTCGGTGTCCACCTACCTGCTGTCGTTTGATTTACCGATGCTGGACACCGGCATCGCCACGCCGCCCGAGGCCGCCATCAGCGTGCTGATCCTGGTCTATATCCTGGCGGCCTGGTTCAACACCCGCATCCCTGAAACCGGCGTGCCGATGCGGCCCTTGCCCCCCAAGCTCTGGACTTTGTTGCCTGATTTCTGGCACTGCAACCTGCGCCTGTGGCGCGACCGCCTGGGCCAGATTTCATTGGGTACCACGACCTTGTTCTGGGGTGTCAGCGGTAATCTGCGCTTTATCGTGCTGGCCTGGGCCTCGGCAGCGCTGGGTTATAGCGTGACGCAGGCCTCGGCCCTGGTCGGTGTCGTGGCCATTGGCACGGCCGTGGGCGCCGTCGCCGCATCGATGCGCATGCGTCTGGACCAGGCCACGCTGGTGCTACCACTGGGCATTGCCATGGGCGTGCTTGTCATTCTGCTGAACTTCATCACCAATGTCTGGGTTGCGGCACCGTTCCTGGTCTTGCTCGGTGGCCTGGGCGGCTTTTTGGTCGTACCCATGAACGCACTGCTGCAACACCGCGGCCACAACCTGATGGGCGCCGGCCGCTCCATCGCCGTGCAAAACTTCAACGAACAGGCCTGCATCCTGGGCCTGGGCGCGTTCTACAGCCTGTCCACCGGCATGGGTTTGTCAGCCTTTGGCGCGATCACGGTGTTTGGTTTGGTGGTCGCTGGCTTCATGTGGCTGATCAAACGCTGGCACGAACGCAACTGCCGCGAACACGCCGCGGACATTGCCAACCTGCTAGAAATTGCGCGGCACGACAACTTACACGGCTAGAGATATGGCCCCCACGGTCGCTCACTCCGTGTAGCTTCCTGCCCCCCGAGGGGGCCGCGTTTCGGCTTGGGGCGGCCCGGCGCCGAAACCTTGCCCCCACGCTCCACCACTGCGCGTGGTCGCTGGCCTTGCAGGCCGCGGCGTTGCCAGAGTCAACGCCCCTTCTGGCTGTCCCGCCCTGCGCAGGCAGGCCGGGAGCCGCAGCCATCAGCCCCGAGGGGGCTAAATCCGCTTGGGGCGGCCCGGCGCGGATTTGTATTGCCCCCACGGTCGCTCACTGCGTGTAGTTCCCTGCCCCCCGAGGGGGCCGCGTTTTGCCTTGGGGCGGCCCGGCGCCGAAACCTTGCCCCCCGCTTCCCCATTGGAGCATGCACACGCCGCGGCAGGTTTTTTTGCGCAGTGCTATGGTGAGGCCTTTCCTCCACACTTGTAAAAGCCGCCCATGACCAACACTGTTTACGACTTTGACGCGCTCAACATCAACGGCAAGTCGACTGCCCTGAAAAAATTCAAGGGTAAGCCCATGCTGATCGTCAACACGGCCAGCGCTTGTGGCTTCACGCCGCAGTTTGCCGGTCTGGAAGAACTGCACCAGACCTATGGCAAAAAGGGGCTGGTGGTGCTGGGCTTTCCGTGCAACCAGTTCGGCGCGCAGGACAAGGGCAGCAACGACGAGATTGCGGAGTTCTGCCAGCTCAACTATGGTGTGAGTTTTCCGATGATGGCCAAGATCGACGTCAACGGCAGTGACGCCCACCCGCTGTACCAGTGGTTGTCCAGTGAGGCGCCGGGCCTGTTGGGTACCAAGGCCATCAAATGGAACTTCACCAAATTCCTGGTCGGCAAGGACGGGCAGGTGCTCAAGCGCTACGCACCCACCGATACGCCACAAAGCATGGCCGACGATATCGAGGCCGCGTTGGCAGCCGACGCAGCTGCCGAATAGCGCATCTGTCGGCTCTTCGCACGGTTTGGCAAAAGCCCAGGCGGTCAAGGCCCGCAAAGGCCCGCCCTTTGCCCCGTTTCTCGGGTGAATGGCGCGCATGCAGGCTCCTATAGTTGCCTCCAGAGGCCGGCATCCCGATAACGCCAGCCTCAGGAGTACAGCAGCATGAATACGCATACGGGCGATGGGCCAGACGGCACACCTTCACGGTCCGCCGAGTTGTTGTTGGAAGTGGACTTCAAGTGGCTGATGGCCGGTCAAGGCTGCTGGGTCGATCCCCGCAGATTGCGGGCCGACCCGCAGTACGCTGGCAACTGTCTGCGGGCCGCCTTTGACTCACCCTGTGAAGCCTTGCGCCGCTGTGCGCGGGTTCTCGAAAAGAAACTGAAGCCGTCTGTTGTGGCGCCTCAAACCGGCGCAGCCCCGGCCTGACGCAGAAATTCCGCCAGGGTCTTGCCGCTTTCGTCGCGGAACACTGCGTCCTGCAACTGCAGCGCGTCCATGCGGTCCAGCCTGAATGTGCGAAAGGCTTTGCGGCTTTCACACCATGCCGCCAGCGTCCATACCTTGCCCCAGAAAAAGCAGCCCAGCGGGCGAACGCTGCGCTGGCTGGCCTGGCTGGCCACGTCGCGGTAGTTCATGCTGACCTTGCGGCGCAGCTGCACGGCTTGGCGCAGGGTTTGCAGGCGTTGCTGGATCTTGGGGTCCACACTGAAGGTCGGTGCATACAAGGCCAGGCTCTCCGCCGCAGCTCGGGTCTGGCGCGGCAGGATGGACAGGATCTTGCCAAGCGCCTGCTCGGCGTCTCGGGCCAGCGCCGGGTCCAACCAGGCCTGGGCCAGGCGCGTGGCCGCTACGAGGGCACAGGCCTCGCCTTCACTGAACATCAGCGGTGGCAACTCAAAACCGCTGCCCAGCCGGTAGCCGACACCCGCTTCACCTTCAATAGGCACACCTTGGTGCTGCAGGTCCGCCACGTCGCGGTAGACCGTGCGCTCGGATACCTCCAGACGTTCGGCCAGAAAGGCAGCCGTGGTGAGACGGCGGCCCCGGATGAGTTGGACGATTTGAAAGAGACGGTCGGCGCGGCGCATGGTGCGCAGCATTTTATGCCGCCAGCCCTCGTCAACAGTGCGCAGACAGCTATCAGAAATGTAGTGCTTGCAGCATAGCCCGCGCGACCCAACGGGTGGGCCGATGCAGCGGCGGCGCCTTTTTCGCATACAGTCAGCGTCTGGGTGACCCCACCGGGCGGCACCCACGGCCTTCCAAAGAATTGCCCAGAAACCATGATCAACATGGCTCTGGCGCAACGTGTAGACGGCATCAACGTGGCCCGGCAGGTGGCTGAATTCCATTTGAAGGACATGGGCCAGCCCCACGCGCTGGTGGCGGATGCGACGCTGCTGCCGAGCACGGACAGCCAGTACCTGCTGTCCAGCATCAAACACCCCGAGATGATTCGCGCATTCGACCAGTTTCTGCAAACCCACCACGTGGCGTGAACGCGCTCAAACTCAAATACGCTTTGTAAGCCAGGCATGTTTGGAATTCTTGCCACTAGCTCTCGTCGTTGCTGCGTATGTCACTATCAAAAATGTAGCAACTGCAAATCCACCGCCATCGCCTGCGCGATCAACGCCATGTCGTGGTCGCTGATGACGAACAGGCCAAAGCGGAATTTGTAGCCCCAGCGCTGGCGGCTCTCGACAAACTCAAAGGTATCGAGCAGGGGCAGGATGGAAGCCTCCTGCGCAGTGACATACGCGACGTCCCGCCGGTTTGGCACGAAACCCCCACCCATGTCGAATGCATAAGGCTCTCCCGCCTGCACGATGCCAATCGACACAAAACGCTGGCACATATCCTTCCCACCCATAGTGACGGTGGGTGAGTAATAGGTGATGCGGTCGCCAGGGCGCACACGGCGGATCGGCGCCAGCTTGCCATGGCAGACCTGCATGTACCCGCCTTCATGGCCGCGGCGCGCGTGGGTCGCGCTGGCCACGGCAATCCAGTTTTTCATGCGTATCCTTTGCAGTGAATGAACGATGCCGTGATGGTGCGCCAGGGCTACTGACAGCGCTGTGTCAGTAGAAAAAAAGTGGAAAGACACGCGTTTTCCCCACCCAAACCCGCCTTCCATTCACGCAAGGCCCATGGGATACTGGAGACCGTGAACGACTCCCTGAAATCATCCGCCACCGGGGACAACCCCTGGAAGATGGCTTTGGAAGGCTCCGGCGTCGGGGTCTGGGATTGGAACCTGGGCACGGGCGTGCAGACGCATTCCGCGCATTGGGAAGAGATGCTGGGCTTTCGGGCCGGCGAGTTGACCCACGGCTACCAGGACTTTGTGCGCCTGGTCCATCCCGACGATCTGGCCATGGTGCAGTCCGCCGCCAATGCGTTCATGGAAGGGCGTGCCCCAGAATACGCGGTCGATATTCGCATGCGCTGCAAGGACGGCTCGTGGAAGTGGATCCTGTCGCGCGGCATGGTCGTCGAGCGCGACCTGATTGGCTCCGCGTTGCGCATGATAGGCACGCACACCGACATCTCCGCACGCAAGCGGGACGAAGAAGCGCTGCGCGCGCTCAACGCCGAGCTGCTGGAAAACACCCAACTGCTGCAAACCACGCTGACCAGCATCAGCCAGGGCATCCTGCTGTTTGACGCCAACCACCGCGTGCGCAAGTTCAACCCCCGGGTGTGTGAACTGCTGGACCTGCCCATCACCTTGCTGTCCACCCGGCCGACCGAACAGGATCTGGTGAACTTCCAACTGCAGCGTGGCGACTTCGGCACCGATGCGCAACTCGTGGAAGGCGCGGCGCGGCGCGGGCTGATCAATGCCGCTGCCGGGCCGACCGACACTTTGCCCACCCACTATCTGCGCCAGACACCGGCCGGGCGCACGCTGGAAGTGCGGACCCAATTCCTGCCCGATGGCGGCAAGGTGCGCACCTTTGCCGACGTGAGTGGTTATGTCCAGGTTGAAGCCGACCGCAAGCGCCTGAACCAACTGCTCGAAGCGACCCAGACCATTGCCCGCGTGGGCGGCTGGGAGCGCGACTTTGTCACGGGGGCCGTGTACTGGACCGAAGGTGTTCACCGCATCCTGGAGGTGTCGCCCCAGGAATTCACCCCCAGCGACCTGGCGTCCACGGCGCGGTTTTTCACGCCCCAGTCGCTGGAGATGATCAAACCCTTGCGGCCGACCGACATGGACGCGACGCTGACCACGCACGACCTGGAATTGGAGATGGTCACCTGGGCGGGGCGCCACATCTGGGTTCGCTTCATGGGCAGCATCACCTGGGATAAGGGGCAGCCGCTCAAGCGCACCTCGGTGCTGCAGGACATCACCGAACGCCGCCTGGCAGAGGCTGCTGAGCGGGAGAGCGAAGCACGCTGGAAACTGGCGCTGGAGAGCACCGGCGACGGTGTGTGGGACTGGCATATCCAGGCCGGAACCGAGTTTTTTTCCGAGCGCTTGCTGCAGATGTGCGGTTACGGCGGTGGCGACCTGAACAGCCGCCCCGAAGAGTTCGACAACCGCACCCATCCCGACGACATGGAACAGTTGCACAAGGCGCGGCTGGACCACTTTGAGGGCCGCACGCCGTCCTACCAGAGCGAGCGGCGCATCCACTGCAAGGATGGCAGTTGGAAGTGGGTGCTGAGTCGGGGCATGGTCATCAGCCGCGACGCCGACGGTAAGCCCTTGCGCATGTTGGGCACCTTTACCGATATCACCAGCCGCAAGGAGGCCGAAGCGCTGATTCGCAAGCAGGCTTTCTACGACACGCTGACCGGCCTGCCGAACCGGCGCATGCTGCGCGACCGGCTGGAGCAGGAGATCAAGAAAAGCCAGCGCGACCACGAACAACTGGCGCTGCTGTTTTTGGACCTGGACCATTTCAAGGAGGTCAACGACACGCTGGGCCACGACCGGGGCGACCTGCTGCTGGTCGAGGCGGGCCGGCGCATCCAGTCCTGCGTGCGCGCGTCGGACACCGTGGCGCGCATGGGCGGTGACGAGTTCACGGTAATACTGGCCGACCTGTCCGGCAGCCACCGCCTGGAAGGCATTCTGCAGAAAATTCTGCATGCGCTGGGCGAAGTTTTCCAGTTGGGCACCGAGCAGGTGTTTGTGTCGGCCAGCATCGGCATCACGATGTACCCGACCGACGCCACCGAGATCGAGGACCTGTTCAAACACGCCGACCAGGCGCTGTATGTGGCCAAGGGCGCCGGGCGCAACCGCTTCAGCTTTTTTACCCCCGCGCTGCAAGAGGCCGCGCAAACCCGGGTACGTCTGGCCAATGACATGCGCGCGGCCCTGGTGGAGCAGCAGTTCCGTGTGGTCTACCAACCGATTGTCGAGCTGGCCAGTGGCGCCATCCACAAGGCCGAGGCGCTGATCCGCTGGCACCACCCCACCCGTGGGGCGGTCAGCCCGGCGGCCTTCATCCCGATTGCGGAATCCAGCGGGCTGATAGTGGAGATCGGGGACTGGGTGTTCCAGCAGGCCATACGCCAGGTGCGGACTTGGCGCCAGACGCTGGGTAGGGATTTTCAGATCAGCGTCAACAAATCCCCGGTGCAGTTCCACCACGATGGTGCCGGCAGAACCGCGTGGGAAGCACAGCTCAAGGCCGAGGGTTTGTCCGGCGACAGCATCGTTGTGGAAATCACCGAAGGCCTGTTGCTGGACAGCAGCAGCAGCGTGGCCGAGACACTGATGGAACTGCGCGCCGCGGGCATACGCGTGTCGCTGGACGACTTTGGGACCGGCTATTCGTCGCTGTCCTACCTGCAAAAGTTTGACATCGATTTTGTCAAAATCGACCAATCGTTTGTGCGCAACCTGATTGCCAATTCCACCGACCTGGCGCTGTGCAAAGCCATTGTGGTGATGGCCCATGCGCTGGACATGAAGGTGATTGCCGAAGGCGTGGAAACCGCGCAGCAGCGTGACCTGCTGGCCGCCGCGGGTTGCGACTATGCACAGGGCTACCTGTATGCGCAACCGATGGCGGCAGTGGATTTTGAAAGCTTTATGGCGGGCTACAGGGCGATTCCATTGGGGTAGGCATCGACCCACATGCGGTGCAGCGCACCCCAAAGCAGCGGCCTTCAGGTTGTTTTTCTTTTTGTGGGATGCTTGAGGCCTATGTACTCGCAACATTTCGGACTCACACAGGATCCGTTTTCCATCGCGCCGGACCCGCGCTACCTCTTCATGAGCGAGCGCCACCGGGAGGCGCTGGCGCATCTACTGTTTGGCGTGGCCGGCCCGCACAGCGCAGCGGGCGGCAGTGGCGGTGGTTTTGTGCTGCTGACCGGCGACATTGGCACCGGCAAGACCACGATCTGCCGCTGCTTTCTGGAGCAAATACCGGCCGGCTGCCATGTGGCCTACATCTTCAACCCCAAGCTCACGGTCAGTGAACTGCTGCAGTCCATTTGTGAAGAGTTCCACATCACGCTGGCAGCCACGGCCACTGCGCCGCCAACGGTCAAGGACTACATAGCCGCGCTGAATACCTTTTTATTGCACAGCCACGCCGCGGGCCACAGCAGCGTGCTCATCATCGACGAGGCGCAAAACCTGCAGGCCGACGTGTTGGAGCAGCTGCGCCTGCTGACCAATCTGGAGACCAATGACCGCAAGCTGCTGCAGATCGTGCTGATCGGCCAGCCCGAATTGCGCACGATGCTGGAACGCCCGGAGCTGGAGCAACTGGCCCAGCGCGTGATTGCGCGCTTTCACCTGGACGCGCTGACTGCTGCCGAGAGCGAGCAGTACATCCAGCACCGGCTGGCCGTGGCCGGCCACACCGGCCCCTTGCCCTTCGATCAACGGGCTCTGCAAGCCATACACCGCCTAGCACGCGGCGTGCCGCGCCGCATCAACCTGCTGTGCGGGCGCGCGCTGCTGGGGGCCTGGGCCACCGGCCTGCACCGTGTCACCCGCACGGTGGTGAACAAGGCGGCCGCCGAAGTGTTTGGACCCGAACATGCGCCCAGCGCAAACCGGTTTCTGGCGCCCAAAGCCTGGCTGCTGGGCGGCTTGGGCCTGGTGCTGGGCGCGGCCCTTGCGGGGGCGGCGTTGAACGAATGGCAGCAAAAACCACCAACGGCAAAACAAGCTGGCCCGTCTGCGCAAGCTGCTGCTGTTGCCGCATCTGTGCCCCGGTTGCCGTCGGCGTCCGCGCCTGTGATCCCATCTTCATCGGTACCCGCTGCACACCTCGCGCCGGTTGCATCCGCGCCAGCCGCTAGCGCCCCATCCGCCCGCGTCGCCGCCATGGAAACCATGGACGCCGTGCTGCCCCAATTGCCCCACGACATCACGCTGGCATGGGCCGCATTGGCGCCCAGCTGGCGCTTACCGGCCAACAGCACAGACCCCTGTGCCAGCGCTGCCGAACAACAATTGCAGTGTTACCGCACGACCAAGTTGACCATGCCGCTGCTGCGCCAACTGGGCCGTCCCGGCATCCTGACGCTGCAGGCGGATGGTGGGCCTGCGCAATACGCGGTGCTGGTGGGAATGTCCGACCAGACCGCCACACTGCGCATTGGCTCGGACCTGCATACCGTCAACCTGGTTGCGCTGGGCCGTCTGTGGCGTGGCGATTTCGCGACCTTCTGGCGCGCGCCGCAAGGCTATAACCCGGCGGTGCGCGGTGGCAGCGCAGGTCCCGCCATTGAAGAACTTGCCAGGCAATTGGGTCGACTCGATGGTGCCGGCCCCCAAGCCCCATCCTCGGCGCCGCAGCTGCTGGACGCCGACCTGAAGGCCCGTGTGCGTGACTTCCAGCGCGCCCACGGCCTGCAGGCCGACGGCCAACCCGGCCCCATGACTTATATGCAGATCGAAAGCGCGTTGGGCGCCAACGAACCCCGTCTGCTCAGCACACCACGTTAGTTAGCCACGCCATGTCCTACATCCTCGACGCACTCCAACGGGCCGATGCCGAACGCGCGCGCGGTGGCGTTCCCACGCTGCATGCACGCCAGCCCGTGAACCTGACCCACTCCGGGCGTGCAGGCAAACAACGGCGCGTGTGGCTGGCCATCGTGCTGGCACTGGTGTTGGTTGCCGCGGTGACCGCCGGCCTATGGTTTTGGCGCAGCGCCCCAACGGCCGGCCCCGTGGCGTCCACTTCCATGCCTGCGGCACAAGCCACGCCTGCACTACCCTCGGTCGCATCTGCGCCTGCGCCCGCTGTCGCGACACCAACGACACCGGTACCTGCCGCGCCAGTGCCCAGCGCTGCGGTGGCACTTAGCCCCGCGCCCGCCACGGCGTCGCGTGTGCAAGCTCCTGCGCCTGTCAAGCCAGCGCCCGCGGTGGCCGTACGCGAGCCCCAGCCGCCCAAATCCAAGGCGAGCGCAAGCACCCCTGCCCATACACCAGCGACTGCGCCGCCGGCCATCACGTCTGCAAATACTCCTGCCGCACCCGCACCTGTGAAAGCCCCTGCCAAGGAAGTTGGCGTAGCCGCTGCACCGCTGGCCCCGTTATTGGCTGATTTGCCGGAAGCCACCCGCCGCCAGATCCCGGCACTGGCGATCACCGGCGCGGTCTATTCGGAAAATCCGGCGCAACGCCTGTTATTGGTCAATGGCCAAGTGCTCAACCAAGGCAGCCAGGTCGCACCCGATCTGACGCTGGTGGAGATTCGTTCTAACACCTCGGAATTCAG
Organism: Pseudomonadota bacterium; assembly: GCA_040384785.1. Classification (GTDB taxonomy): domain Bacteria; phylum Pseudomonadota; class Gammaproteobacteria; order Burkholderiales; family Burkholderiaceae_C; genus Allorhodoferax. Next base: position 36,809 of record JAZKIR010000028.1, on the reverse strand, counting down.
CTTCCGGGGCACCCGATTCAGGATGGGGCACTAGCCCGCTGCAAACGGTCGCGCACGCCGTCCCATTCCAGGGTCTCGGGCGGTGTTTCGACCCAGATCAGTTTGACGCCGGTGGCGTCGAACGCCCGCAGTACCGCAAACAGCTGGTGTGCCGTGGCGGTGGCATCGTCCGGCATGCGCCGCAGCGCAATCGACAAGGGGACCTTCTTCAGCGGCGTGCGCGCATAGACGGCAATCGTTGGCTTGGTATCGGAGCCGCCAGGGTGCATGACGTCGCCCAGCAAATTCACCGCCGTTTGCAACGCCTTGGCGTTCATCAGGCGCACGGTGGCGTTCGGCGCATAGTGGGATTCCAGAGTGCCAGATGCCCTGGGGGCCTCCAGCCCCGGCCGTGCCTGTGCAGCCAGCTCCTCATTGGATAACACGCGTTGGCCGCAGGCCTGCTCCACCTGCACGCGGCTGATAGACCCCGGACGCAGCAGCACCGGTGCACCGCGCGTGCAGTCGATGATGGTGGATTCAATGCCCAGATCGCAGGGCCCGCCGTCCAGTACCAGCAGATCCGGCCCCAGCTCGCTGTCCACGTGGGCGGCGGTGGTCGGGCTGACGCGTCCAAAGCGGTTGGCACTGGGTGCCGCGACGCCCCACACCGGCGCCTGACCCCCTGGCGCGTCACGCAGGGCGCGCAGCACCGCTTGGGCGGCCGGGTGCGCCGGACAGCGCAGACCAATCGAACTTTGCCCGCCGGCGGCGGCCTTGCCGACACCGCCGCGGCGCGGCAGTATCAGCGTCAGCGGCCCCGGCCAGAAGGCCGACATCAGTTGCTGCGCAAACGGTGGCACCTGGGCCGTGAAATGCGCCACACCGGACAGGCCGCCGTCGTGCGACGACACATGCACGATCAACGGATGGTCGGCGGGGCGGCCCTTGGAAACAAAGATTTTTGCCACAGCGCGCTCGTTGTCGGCGTCGGCCGCCAGGCCATACACCGTCTCAGTGGGCAGACCTACCAGCTCCCCCGCGCGCAGCGTGTCCGCGCAGGCGTTGATGGAATCAGGGGCGGACGCGGGCAGGATCATGGATGGCAAATTTCAAAAAGGCTGGGGTGCTTGCGCGGCTCAGAATGCGTCTATGCCCAGCAGGCCGGCGGCCTTCAGCGCGGTGGCGCGCACCTCGGCAATGCTGTCGCCGGTGACGGTCAAATGGCCCATCTTGCGGCCCTTGGCGGCGTGGGCCTTGCCATACAGATGCAAATGGGTTCCGGGCAGGGCCAGCACCGCCCGAAAATTGGGGTCAGAGTCCAATTTCGTTGCAACACCAGTCGCCCCGGATGCCAGTCCGTCCTGAATTGGAATCTGACCCCGATTTTCGGGCCAGATATCGCCCAGTAAATTCAGCATGACGGCCGGGCTGTGCTGGCGCGGTTGTGTCAATGGCAAGCCGGCCAGCGTGCGCACCTGCAGCGCAAACTGCGACACGTCGCAGGCGTCTAGGCTGTAGTGGCCGCTGTTGTGCGGGCGTGGCGCCATTTCGTTGACGACCAGCCCGCCCAAGGCCTGGGCAGCGGGGGACGCGGGGTCCAGCACAAAAAACTCCACACACAACACGCCCACGTAATTCAAACCGCTTGCTATGGATTTTGCAGCGGCTACCGCACGTTCGACGAGGGCTGTAGGCAAGTTTCCTTCATAGACCTCGGTCACGGCGAGGATGCCGTCGCGGTGCAGGTTGCGTTGCGCTGGCAGGTTGACACACGCGCCATCGGCGCCGCGCGCCACGATGACCGAACACTCCAGCTGCAGTGGCAGCATCTTCTCCAGCACGCAGGGCACGCCGTTCAACGCGGCCCAGGCTGTTGCCAGCGCGGCACGGTCGGCCACACGCGCCTGGCCTTTGCCGTCGTAGCCCATGCGGGCGGTTTTCAAGATACCGGGCAGAAGATCGTCTGAAACGGCCGCGAGTTGGGCTGCGTTTTCAATGATGGCGTAAGGCGCCACGGGCACGCCGCAGTCCGCAAAATACGCCTTCTCGCGGGCACGGTCCTGGGAAATCGCCACGCAGTCTGCAGCGGGGGACACGGTCACCGTCAGTGCCAATTGCGCCAGCGCAGGGGCCGGCACGTTCTCGAACTCGGTGGTCACCGCCACGCAGCACTGCGCCAGCTGTTGCAGGCCCGCGGTGTCGGTATACGCGGTCTGGATATGGTGGTGGCTGACGCGTCCGGCCGGGCTTAGCGGGTCCGGGTCCAGCACGGCGGTGAAAAATCCCATTTCTTGGGCGGCTTGCACAAACATGCGGCCCAGCTGACCACCGCCCATGACGCCGAGGGTGGTCTCGGCACTGCCGCCTAACGTCATTTCGCTCATAGGACGGGCGGCACCGTCATGCCGCGCGCCACCTCGGTCTGGTGGGCTCGGAATTCATCCAACTGCTTGCGCAACGCCGGACGATCTGCTGCCAGCATGGCTACGGCAAACAGGGCCGCGTTGGCGGCACCAGCGGCGCCAATGGCGAACGTGGCCACCGGCACGCCTTTTGGCATTTGCACAATGCTGTGCAGCGAATCGACGCCCGACAGGTGTTTGCTGGCCACCGGCACACCCAGCACCGGCACCGTGGTCTTAGCGGCCAGCATGCCCGGCAGATGGGCAGCACCGCCGGCACCGGCAATGATGGCGCGCAGGCCGCGCTCTACCGCGCTCTCGGCATAGGCGAACATGTCATCGGGCATGCGGTGGGCCGAAACCACCCGCGCCTCGTGCGCAATGCCAAACTGCTGGAGAATCTGGACTGCATGTTGCATGGTGTCCCAGTCGGAGCTGGAACCCATGACGACGCCGATTTGAATGTTCATAAATCTTTAAAATGCGCGGGTAGAGACTGAATTTCTGCCCCGCCTTGCTTTCGGATGGATGGAGCACCGTGCGGAAGGTCGATCCCGCAATGTTCCCCGATTTTACTTTTTCGCCCAGGGCCAGTTCGGCCGACGGGCCGCCCCTAGGCCGAACGTGACCCCCTGGGGGGCAGCGACCCGCGTAGCGGTGGAGCGTGGGGGCGCTATTACACTACCCAAATGATCAACGTCACCATTGAAAACTTCGAAACCGAAGTCGTCGCCGCCTCCGCACAAATCCCCGTTCTGGTCGACTTCTGGGCGCCGTGGTGCGGCCCCTGCAAGGTCATCGGCCCCGTGCTGGAGAAGGTCGAGTTGGAGTACGACGGCCGCTTCAAGCTGGTCAAGATCGACTCCGACGCACAGCCCGAGCTGAGCCAGGCCTTTGGCATCCGCAGCATCCCGACCTGTGTGCTGCTGATGAACGGCAAACCGGTGGACGGCTTCATGGGCGCCCAGTCCGAGGCGCAGATCAAGGCCTTTCTCGACAAACACGTGCCCTCGGCCGAGGCGCTGGAGGCCGAGTCCGAGGCCGAAGACGCCCAGGCGCTGGTAGCCGCCGGTGACCCCCAGGCCGCATTACACAAGCTGCATTCGGCGCTGACCGTCAACCCCGGCAACGACGACGCGCGTTACGACTACGTCAAGCTGCTGATCGAAAACGACATGCTGGACGACGCCGAAGCCGCGCTGGCACCGGCGCTGGCCGAGATCCCGCGCCAGATCCGCTTTGAAGCCCTTGGCCAGTTTCTGGACGCCATCAAGTTTGTGATGGCCGACGACCGCGGCACCTGGACCCAGGAACAATTCGATACGCTGATCGCCACCAACAAGCGCGACTTCGACACCCGCCTGGCCAAGGCCCGCGTGTTAATGGTGGGCGGCGATTGGACCGCATCCATGGACGAGCTGCTGGAAATCATCATGCGCGACAAGACCTGGGGTAACGCCGTGCCACGCAAGACCTATGTCGCGATCCTGGAATTGCTGACGCCACCCAAGCCCAAGGTCGATCCACTGGCCGCGGGCAAGACCGCCGGCGGCATCGAGATCGCCGGCAAGGCAGCGGCGGTGCTGGACCCACAGGCGCAACTGGTTGCGACCTACCGACGCAAACTGAGCATGGCGCTGAACTAGGAAGCGCGGCGGGGCCATGCAGCGCTCCGCCCAACCGTGTCCCACGGTCGTGCTGTCCCGCTGCTGCACAAAAGGGGTTTGCTGATGCGGATGTTGTCCCCATGGTCTGCCGTTCTGGGTTTGTTGTTATGGGCGCCCCAGTCCTGGGCCAGCAGCATGCCCAAGAGCCTGGCCTGCGGCCTGCAGAAGATGCCGAACGCTGTTGCGATCTGCCGCCTGCTGGAGGCGAACATGGATTTCGAATGGCTGGGACACGTCACCGTTGCGCCGGGCTACCGGGTCACGTTTGCCACGGTGCGCAAGGTCTGGTGCGCGCGGCGTTTCAGCGCAGCCGATGTGCCGGCCCTGGTTCAACTCGAAACATCCACAGACTGGCGCCTGGAAATGGGCGCCAAGACACTGCGCATACTGACCGAGAAGACGCCGCACCCACCCAGCAGTATTTACCACCCGGACAACCCGCAATACATCTTGCGGAAGGGCTGCTCTCCCAAGTCTTGAAGCATTTTTCCTTGCACCGATAGCTATTAATTTGATAGCTTATTGTGCATATTCCACGAGGGCTGGAGGCACTTTCCATGCATGGGTGCCGATAAAGTCACTTAAATAAACCCAATATGGGTATAAATGGTGTCTTGCGAGGCATTGCGGCGGCAACCGCCTTGTCCTGGACGCAATGGCTGCCACGGGTACTTGACCTGGCAATGACTTCAAAGCTTCACACAAGGCCGCCACAGTAGGTCCCTTTGTGCATTGACTGGAATGGACCCTATGAAACTTTTCTCTCGTACCACCCCGGCCCGCTTGCGTGCGCCACTGTTTGTTGTCTTGACCTGCGTGGGCGCTGCAACCCTGGTGGCTTGTGGCGGCAGTGGCCCCGCACCGTTCTTGACACTCGATGGCACGCGTCCGATGGTGCTGGGCCACCGTGGCTCCGCAGGTTATCTGCCGGACCATACGCTGGAAGGCTACCGACTGGCGATCCAGAATGGCGCCGACTTCATCGAGCCCGATCTGGTGGCCACCAAGGACGGGGAATTGATTGCCCGCCATGAGCCCAATATCACTGGCACCACCGATGTCGCCAGCCACCCCGAATTCGCCTCGCACAAGACCACGCGCACGGTGGACGGCGTGGCGGAGACCGGATGGTTTGCCACCGACTTCACGCTGGCCGAAATCAGGACACTGCGTGCCGTACAACCGCTGAGTGATCGCAACCAGTCCTTCAATGGCAAGTACCAGATCCCCACGCTGCGCGAAGTGCTGGATGTGGCCAAAACCGAGGGCACCAAAGTCGGCCGTATGGTCGGTGTGTACCCCGAGACCAAACACCCGACCTACCATGTCGACGCCAACCTGAAACTGGAAGACCGCCTGCTCACCATCCTGAACGAATACGGCTACACGAAGAAGGATTCGCCGGTCATCGTGCAGTCCTTTGAAGTGTCCAATCTGCAATACCTGCGCAGCAAGACGCAGATTCGCTTGGTCCAGTTGATTGACGGCGATGACTATGACTTCAAGACCGGCGCCGTCACGCTGGCGCCGCCCTATGATCGCCCCTACGACTGGGCTCGTACCGGCAAGACCGGCACCTTCATCACGATGCTGACACCGGCTGGACTGGCCGCCATCAAAACCTACGCCGACGGCATTGGTCCCTGGAAGCCCTACATCGTGCCGGTCAAGGGAAGTTATGACGCCACCGGCAAGATGCTGGACCTGAACGGCGACGGCGTGGTGAACTACTCCGACACCACGTCACAGCCGGCCACCAGCGTGGTGTCCGACGCACACAAGGCGGGCCTGGTGGTCCATCCCTACACCTTCCGCAACGAGGCCAAGCGCCTCACGTTTGACTACAAGGGTGACCCCAAGAACGAGTACCTGCAGTTCTACCGCCTGGGGGTGGACGGTCTGTTCACGGACTTCGCCGATACCGCGGTGGCTGCCAGGGCCACGTATCTGAAGGAACTGGGGCGCTAGTTTCACCACCGCGCCGGGCGAGGGTTGAATGCCCTACGCGGCGCGGGCCTGGAACGCGGTTGACTGCACCGGGCTGTGTTCGGTGGCCAGCACACGCTGGGCATTCAGGCTGCTGATCGAAATGCTGGCGTCCTGCGGAATACCGCCCGAGAGTTGCAGCGCCAGGTAACGACCGCAGCAGACCCGCAGGAACGATGCAAAGTTGTCCACCGCGCCGCGCTCCTGCACCAGTTCGTCATAGAGCTTGGTGCACAGCTGCGGCACACGCATGCCGTCACGTGCGGCAATGTCGGCCAGCACATTCCAGAACAGGTTTTCCAAGCGGATGCTGGTGGCCACGCCATGCAGGCGCACGGAGCGCACGCGGCAGTCATACAAATGCGGATCGGCGCTGATAAAAACTTGGCACATGGGGTGGTTCTCCCTGCTACGTGTTCATGGGGCTTGCCATCATGCAATGCCGGGCCGCGGGCGTCAATGCGCCTATCCCCTTCGAGGTGTCCAGTAGCAGAGCTGGGGTGAGCGCCATGGTGACTTGGTGGTATCAATCGGGTAGTGGGTTTTGCTCCGTGTCCCCCGCCCTTCGGGCTCCTCCTTTACCTGCGCAAAACCCACTACCCGATTGATATGGGGTGGCTTGGTTTGTACGGATCGGTTGCAGAAAATCCATTCCTACCAACCGTTCCGAGGCGATCTCAGCCTGCCACCCCATGCCTGCTGCGGGCGCACACCAGAAACACATCGCAGAAACGCGCGAGCGCAGGCCCCCAAGTCTTCAGTGTGTGATCTTGGTCCCCAGCGCACTGAGGAACTGCGATATCCACGCCGGGTGCGCAGGCCAAGCTGGAGCGCTGATCAGGTTGCCATCGGTATACGCGGCATCTATCGCGATGTCGGCATAGGTGCCACCAGCGCGCTCCACTTCCACACGACAGGCCGGGTAGGCCGAGCAGGTGCGGCCTTCCAGCACATTGGCGCCGGCCAGCAACTGCGCAGCGTGGCAGATGGCGGCGACAGGTTTGTTGGTGTCGAAAAAATGTTTGACCATGGCCACCACGGTGGGGTAGGTGCGCAGGTACTCGGGGCCGCGGCCACCGGGCAGCAGCAGCGCGTCGTAGGAGGCAGCATTGACCTCGGCAAAGGTCGCGTTCAACGCAAAGTTGTGGCCGGGCTTTTCGCTGTAGGTCTGCGCGCCTTCGAAATCGTGGATGGCAGTCTTGATGCTGTCCCCCGCCTTTTTGTCCGGACACACCGCATGCACGGTATGGCCCACGGCCAGCAGCGCCTGGAAGGGCACCATCGTTTCGTAGTCTTCGCAGTAGTCGCCACAAATCATCAGAATTTTCTTCGCTGCCATGTCGCTCTCCTGGGTGTTAGTAGGGAGCTGATTCTTCAGCGGATGCGCAAACCCGTGGTGGTATTGGGGTGTTACATGGAACTGCTCCGGCGGCGACGGGGGCGCGGCTTCGTGCTTTTTACACCTACTTACAATCGAGGTCCCTTTGATCCGACCGTGTTGCGCGGTTCGATTCCATGCACCCAGACACCTCCCAGCTGTCGGCTGAACTCCAGCGCAGGCTCGCCAACATCCGTGGCGAGTTGGCCAATCGCCTGGTGCGTGGCGTTTTCTGGATCGGCGTGTTGGTCGTGCCCTTGTCACTGTCCCGCGCGCCCGCCACCGGCTGGCTGCCGATCTACAGCCTGCACATCGCACTCGGGGGTCTGTATCTGGCGCTGGTGTTGTCGCGCCGATGGCTTCCGACCTGGCTGAAGGCGGGCGCGGTGGTGGTGACGCTGTTTGTGGTGGGCGTGGCCGGGGTGCTCAACCTGGGGCTGGCGGCCCCTTCCCTGTGGTGGTTGATGGGCAGCCTGATTGTTGCCAATGTGCTGTTCTCTGCGCGCGGCGCATACGCCACGATGCTGGCTGCCGCCGTTGCGATGGTCGGCGCAACCATCGGCTTCACGACGGGCTGGCTGCAACTCACGGTCGACCTGAATGCCTATATGCGCGAGCCCACGGCCTGGGCCACCTTGCTGGTGGGAACCGGGGGTTTTGTCGTCGTGGTCTTCCAGGCGGTGGGGGTCTACAACCGATCAGTGTCGCTGGCGGTTGAACATGCAATGGTGCAGTGGGTCGATGGCCTGCCATTGGGGGTTCTGGTGCTGGACAGGGAGGGCCAGGTGCACTACGGAAACCGGCGCCTGGAGGAAACACTGGGCGTCAATGTGATGGACCTGGACAAACGGCTCTCGATCCATGCACCGGTCAATGTGTTCGACATGGTGGGTGGAACGGTGGCCGGCACCGGCAAGCGTTTTCCTTCGGGCCTGCATCCGCTGTTCCGCGCCATGCAGGGTGAAGAGAGCCATGTCGAAGACCTGGAAATCACCGTGCGGGGCGAGCCACGGCGCTTTCGCGTCACCGGGCGCCCGGTGCGCAATACGGACAACGAACTGGTCTACAGCGTCGGCACGTTTGAAGACATCACCGAGCGCAGACGCAGCGAAATGGAACTGCAGCGGACCCGGGAGCGGGCCGATTCGGCGAGCCGCGCCAAGGGCCAGTTGCTGGCCCACATGAGCCGTGAAATGCGTACCCCCATCGACACGCAACTGGGCCTGCTGCAATTGCTGCACCGTACCGAGCTGACCGACCGCCAGAAGGAATACCTGGCGCGCTTGGATGCCGTATCGCGCACCTTGCTGGGCACCGTCAACGACGTACTGGACTATTCGGAAAGCGCGTCGGGCAAGCTGGTGCTGGAGCCGCGCCTGTTCCACATGGACCTGCTGCTGGCGGAATTGCAGCAGCGCCTGCTGGACCAGATGGGTGACAAACCCCTGGAAGTCCGCATCGTCTGCGACCCGCAACTGCCCAAGGAGTTGTATGGCGACGATGTGCGCCTGTTACAGGTGCTGGGCAATCTGGGGGACAACGCGGTGAAGTTCACATCCGCGGGCACAGTGACCGTGGAGGTGCAACTCAAAGAGTGGGCGGTGGATTCGGTGCTGCTGGAGTTTGCGGTGCGCGACACCGGCATAGGCATCGCACCGCGCGACTGTCACCGTGTCTTCTCGGGCTTTTTCCAGGCCGAGACTCCGGGTGTGCCGCGCCCCGGTGGTGCCGGCGTAGGGCTGGCGGTGGCCGACCGCCTGGTGCGCCTGATGGGCAGTTCCATCGCTGTCAGCAGTACGCTGGGGCAGGGCAGCAGCTTCAGCTTTCCGCTGCGCCTGCTGCTGACGTCCGACGAGGGCTAGACTGCGCGTCTACAACTGGATTGCTATAAATAATATAGCGACATGTTCATATTTTACGAGGGCTAGCGACTCATTTTGCTTAGGTCGTCAGTCGCTCCAGGGCTTCCTGGTACTTGGCTGCTGTCTTGGCGATCACGTCATTGGGCACGCGGGGCGCCGGTGGTGTCTTGCTCCAGGGCTTGCCATCCACGACGGCCTGTTCCAGCCAGTCGCGCACAAACTGCTTGTCGTAGCTGGGCGGGTTGGTGCCGACTTTGTAACTCTCCACTGGCCAGTAGCGCGATGAATCCGGCGTCAGCACCTCATCCATCAGCGTCAAGGTGCCGTCGGTGTCCAGACCAAACTCGAACTTGGTGTCGGCAATGATGATGCCCTTGGTCAACGCAAATTCGGCAGCCGCCTGGTAGATCGCAATGCTGATGTCGCGGATGCGGGTGGCGAGGTCCAGGCCAATGATCTCGACCGTTTTCTCAAACGTGATGTTCTCGTCGTGGTCACCCACGGCGGCCTTGGCGGCGGGCGTGTAAATCGGCGTGGGCAACTTGGAGGCGTTTTGCAGGCCCGCGGGCAGTTGCACGCCGCAGACGGCGCCGTTCTCCTGGTATTCCTTCCAGCCGCTGCCGGCCAGGTAGCCGCGCACCACCGCTTCGATCGGTATCGGCTTGAGGCGCTTGACCAGCATGGAGCGGCCTTCGACCTGGGCCACTTCGTCGGGCTGCACCGCGCTTTCGGGCGCGTCGCCGGTCAGGTGGATGGGGCAGATGTTCAGGCCTTTGGGGCCGAGCTTGTCGAACCAGAACAGCGCCATTTGCGTCAGCAGCTTGCCCTTACCAGGGATGGGCTCGCCCATGATGACGTCAAAGGCCGAGAGGCGGTCGCTGGCCACCATCAGGATGCGGTCGGTGCCTACGGCATAGTTGTCGCGCACCTTGCCACGGGCAAGCAGGGTTAAAGAGTGCAGGGCGGAGGTGTGCAAGGAAGCAGAGGTCGGGGTGTTCATGGTGTGGGCAGTTCTTTGATGAAATTTCTCTTGGCCTTGTACTCGGCGCGCAAGTATGCCAGCCATTGTGCGCGTGGCTGGGGCTCCATGCGTGCCATGGTTTCTTTCACAATAGCCAATACGTCGGCATAGGGACTGGAGGCATTGGGCATGGCTATCGCAAACACCCTGAGCAACAGCGGCACCGCGTCAGAGTTGCGACTGTTTGGCAGTTTGCGTGCCAGTGTTCTCAGTAGTTCGCGCGAACAGCGATGGGGTGGTTGTACCAGGGCCAAGGCATCGTTCACGCGTTTCTCGGCCAGCAGCCAACCCACCCGTGTGGACACATCCCGTTCCCCGGCGGGACGGGCCTGCCGACCCCACGAGGGGGATACGCGGGTCTTCAATTCTTGTGCCTCGGCCCAGGCGAATAGCTCCGCACGGTAGGACACTCCATCGCGGTCCGCATGCTTGGCGGCGGTTAACACGGCCTTGTAGTGTTCCACATCCGGGGTCTTTTCAAATTGCCTGCGGCGAATCAGCAAAGCCTCTTCTGTGCAACTCTCACGCTCATAACAACGCAGCACATCCGCTTCCACACGCCAATCATCTGGGAATTTTTGATGTGCCAGCAAGGCATGCTCCATGGCTTCGCGCAGCTTGCCGTGCTTTTCGCAGCAGGCCACCAAGTTGCTGAACTCGTGCGCCCGTTCGGCACTGTTGCGCATCGCCTCTATCAATGCCAAGGGATCGCCCTCCCGCTCCACACAGTCCAGGTAGCGGCGCCGCAAGTTTTCACGCTCTGGGTCGTAACGGTCGGCAATTGGCATGCTTGCCGCTATTCGGTTGCGGCTCGCTACGGCTTTGCCAATGTTTGGCGCGCTGGCTGCTGCTCGGTGCCGAGCCGCCCAATCCTGCCAGTCTTGCTTGGCGCGCTTCGCGAATTGCGCTTGTACGGCAGGACCGGCCGCGTCGATCACGGTACGCTCGCTCCACAACCCAAACGGGTCAGCCTGTTGCAAAGAAAACCAGCAGTCCAGCCACGCGGCTTCGGGCGGTTGGGCTTGCAGCGCATCCAGCATCAGGTCCATGACCCGCTGCATCAGGTCGCCAATTTCGCCATCGGAGTCGTCGGCGTCTTCGGCCACCTCGAACAGGCAGCGCAATGCGTGGTCGCACAACTCGCGCAGCCGGACGGGGTCTTTCTTGAGCCATGGCTCCAGCAAAGGCAGCACCTTTTCGGCACGGTGGACGTAAGAGGCACATTCGCGCCAGTCTAAAAACTCGCGGCGGCTGTGCAACAGCTCGGTGATGGCTTCGGTCAACGCCTTGGGGTTGTCTCGGGCTTGGTCCTGCGCTGCCCATGCCTTCAGATCAGCCATCAAATCGCCGTCCGCCTCGGCCCAGGCCCACAGGCGCTGCGCCAAATCGGCAGCGCTTTGCTTTTTCACAAAGTCTTGCAGAGACACACGCTTGTTGGCCTGGGCTTTCGCCCGCTGGGTGCTCGCCGCCAATTTCTTCTGCGCCACCGGGTCAGATGGTGGTGTTTCACCGCCCAGCATGCCCCGCAACACCAGAGCCAAGGCCACCTGGTGCTTGCAAAAGTAGCCGTCTTGCGCATGCGGGCAGTCGCAATCGCCTTGTACGTCGTCGCCTTCGGTTACCACCACCTCGACGCTGTACTGCTGCGTGCCCTCCACCGTGGCTCGCAACGCAATCTCCTGCCCGTCATTGGGATAGGACAACTCTGCATCTTGCACGGCATCATCGCCGGCATAGGCCTGGCCACGTGCAAACACCGCTGCACCGGCCAGTTCAAGCAACGCTGCATCACAAAGGGCGTTAGCCCTCGCCGATTGGCCGTGAGCAGCTATCAATTTTGATGCTTTGGTTGCCATGGCGATACCTACTCACTCTGCAAACCGTAGGTGCGGCGCGATCGCTGCAATCCGTTCAAAGTCCCGGTCCGCATGTAGCAAAGGTACATCTGCCTCTATGGCGCAGGCGGCAATCAGGCAATCGTTGGGGCTGCGAATCGTCATGCCGGCCCAGCGGCAGCGGGCATAAAGCATGGCTGCCTGGCGGGCGGTTTCATGGGAATTTTCCGGTACAAATACGGGCACCATGTCCAGCTGGGCTTGCAGATTGACGAAGTGGCGCGCGTCGCGCGAGCCTTGCAAGATCTCCTGGTAGACGGCGTCCGGCATCCATATGGGCTCACCCTTGCGCAGAGCTTGCTCCAGCCGGAGTGCAACTGTGGTCGTGCGGCCGCGCAGCATTTCAATCCACGCTGACGAATCCGCAATCATCGGATGCGCTTGGCGGCAGGTTGAATGGTTTTGGTAGCGGTCTTCTTACCGGTCGCGTACGGCGCGAGGGGCTCAGCAACATGCGGTACGTTCTGGAACAGAGCCTTGGGATCGTAGTCATCGGCAATGGTGCCAGCGCCCACCAGCGCCAGCAGCCCGGAATAATCCGGCTTGCGCACAAAAGCACGCAAAGCCGCTTCTACAGCGGCCTTCTTGGTCTTGACGCCGGCACGTGCCATGGCCTGCGCGACCAACTCGTCGTCCAGCACAATATTGGTTCGGGTACTCATGCTATACACCTTCGATGTGTATAGCGATTATGCCACTGCCGGGTGCAGAGTGCCGCCGGGCGGTTCCTCGGCACGACAGCCCCCGAGGGTTGCGCCGCACGCGCAGTGGCCAGCGTGGGGCCGCCACTGAGGCCGTCGCTTATTGCACCACTTGCGCCAGCTCGCCCTTGGCATACCGGGTGGCCATCACGGACAGGCTGTCGCCCTTGACCTTGGCGCCTTGGCCCTCGCAGCCGAACTGCATGTAACGCTCCTTGGCGATGGCCTTGGCGGCTTCGCGGGCAGGCTTGAGCCATTCGCGGGCATCGAACTTGTCGGGGTTTTCGAACAGGAACTTGCGCACCGCGCCGGTCATGGCCAGGCGGATGTCGGTGTCGATGTTGATCTTGCGCACACCATGCTTGATGGCTTCCTGGACTTCTTCCACCGGCACGCCATATGTCTCTTTCATCTTGCCGCCGTACTGGTTGATGATGGCCAGCAGCTCGGCCGGCACGGCGGAGGAGCCGTGCATCACCAGGTGGGTGTTGGGGATGCGGGCGTGGATTTCCTTGACACGGCTGATGGCCAGGATGTCGCCCGTGGGCTTGCGGCTGAACTTGTAGGCGCCATGGCTGGTGCCGATGGCAATGGCCAGGGCGTCGAGTTGCGTGGCCTTGACGAAGGTGGCGGCTTCCTCGGGGTCGGTCAGCATCTGGCTGTGGTCCAGCTTGCCAACGGCGCCGATGCCGTCTTCCTCGCCGGCTTCACCGGTTTCCAGGTTGCCCAGGCAGCCCAGTTCGCCTTCGACCGTCACGCCGGTACGGTGCGCCATTTCCACAACCTTGCGGGTCACTTCCATGTTGTATTCGAAGCTGGCCGGTGTCTTGCCGTCTTCCATCAGCGAGCCGTCCATCATCACCGAGCCAAAACCCAGGCCAATGGCGCCTTCGCAGACCTTGACACTGGTGCCGTGGTCCTGGTGCATGACTAGCGGAATGTGGGGGTATGCCTCGCAGGCAGCCTGGATCAAATGCTTGATGAAGGGCTCACCGGCGTATTTGCGGGCGCCTGCGCTGGCCTGCAAGATGACCGGTGCGCCGACCTCATCAGCAGCCGACATGACAGCCTGCACCTGCTCCAGGTTGTTGACGTTGAAGGCTGGGATGCCGTAGCCGTTGGCGGCCGCGTGGTCCAGCAGTTCGCGCATTGAAACGAGTGCCATGAGAGATTTCCTAGTGAAGTTGCAAACCGGGAGGGTTACCGTTATTTTTTGGTAACCGCTTGGTAACTTTGTACCTTGGCGCCGATTTTACCAAGCCTGCATACGAACGACCGTGCGCAAGCGCAAGGGGTGTTTTGTTGAGGTGGTGTTTTTGTGTTCGCTGGATAGGGCGGACAGCGCATTCCACTCCGTTCGTGTCCCCGGCCCTCCAGGGCCGGGGACACGAACGGCTGTACCCACCCCATGTGCAGGGCGGGTCCAGCTACCAATGTCGGTTCAAAAACTCAGCCGACCTGGCAAATCTTCAGCATATTGGTACCGCCTGGCGACCCCATGGGCTCACCGCAGGTGATCGCATACACATCGCCCTTCTGCACAATGCCGCGGGATTTCAAATGGTTTTCGGCTTCGCGCAGCGCAGTGTCCCGGTCGGCGCTGGTGTCGATGAACAAGGGCCGCACATTGCGGTACAGGGCCATCTTGCGCTGCGTCGCCACCTTGGAAGTCAGCGCGTAAATCGGCACGCGGATCAGGTGGCGGCTCATCCACAGCGCAGTGGAGCCGCTGTCCGTCATGGCCACAATCGCCTTGGCGCCCAGGTGGTGGGCCGTGAACAACGCGCCCATCGCAATGCTCTGGTCTATGCGCTGGAAGGTTTTGCCGGTGAAATCGGCTTCCAGCTCAAAACTTTCATGGCCCTCGGCGGCATGGCAGATCTTGGCCATTTCCACAATCGTTTCCAGCGGATATTTGCCGGCTGCGGTCTCGGCCGACAGCATCACTGCGTCGGTGCCATCCAGCACGGCATTGGCCACATCGCTGACCTCGGCGCGGGTGGGCACCGGGTTCGTGATCATGGATTCCATCATCTGCGTCGCGGTGATGACCACGCGGTCGTGCTCGCGGGCCAGCTTGATCATGCGTTTTTGCAGACCCGGCACGATGGCGTTGCCGACCTCGACCGCCAGGTCGCCACGGGCGACCATGATGCCGTCGCTGGCGAGCAGAATTTCCAGTAGCTTGGGGATGGCTTCGGCGCGTTCGATCTTGGCGATCAGGCCGGGCTTGTGGTTGTATTCGGCCGCCGCCACATTGCACAGCTGGCGTGCCATTTCCATGTCGGTAGCATTCTTGGGGAAGCTGACCGCCACGTAATCGGCCTGGAAGCTCATCGCCGTACGGATGTCCTCCATATCCTTGGCCGTCAGCGCCGGAGCACTCAGGCCGCCGCCCTGCTTGTTGATGCCCTTGTTGTTGGATAACTCACCACCCAGTTTGACGGTGGTGTAAATCGCTTCACCCCTGACGGAATCCACGGTGATGACAATCAGGCCGTCGTTGAGCAAAAGAATGTCGCCGGCCTTGACCTCGCGCGGCAACGACTTGTAGTCCAGGCCCACGGCGTCGATATCACCCAGCTCGGTGCGTGCGGCGTCGAGTACAAATTTTTGACCGGGCTCCAGGAAGACCTTGCCTTCGGCAAACTTGCCAACGCGGATCTTGGGGCCTTGCAGGTCGGCCATGATGGCGACTTCGCGGCCGGCGCGTTGGGCGGCTTCGCGCACCAGGCGGGCGCGGTCAATATGGTCCTGCGCCTTGCCGTGGCTGAAGTTCAGGCGCACCACGTTGACACCGGCACGTATCATCTGCTCCAGCAGTGCGGGGTCGCTGGAAGCGGGGCCCAGGGTGGCAACAATCTTGGTGGCGCGACGTAGCATGAATCAGTCTCCTCTTATAGTGGCGGTCATTTTTACACGGAACCCCCGGGCTGGCGTTACACGGCACCGTCAACCTGCAAGCACCTCCCGGCGCGCTGGCTGATGCGTTCGCAAGAGGAGTGGTCTGCACAAATGTAAGCAGTCGTTGCGGGAGCACTACGGGCTGCACTAGGCGCGCAATTGGGCTGGCTTCAGAGGGCATTCACGGATATGGCGTTCGCGCAAGGTGTGGTTGAATGTGGCACTCCTACCCGACAAAGTGCCGCATCCCTGCCCATGATCACCCTTGACACACCAATGGATGCGCTGCTGGACAGCTCCCATGGCAAGCCCAAGCTGCTGGTCGTGGATGACCAGCCGATCAACATCCAGGTCATGCACCAGGTGTTTGGGGCCGATTGCCAGGTCTTCATGGCCACCAGTGGCGCGCAGGCGCTGTCCATCTGCCAGGCCAACCCGCCTGATCTGGTGCTGTTGGACGTGGTGATGCCGGGCATGGACGGCTTCGAGGTCTGCGCCCAGCTCAAGGCCAGTGACGCCACGCGCAATATCCCGGTTATTTTTGTCACCGCCCATACCGATGCGGCCCAGGAAACCCATGGCCTGAGCGTGGGCGCGGTGGATTTCATTTCCAAGCCCGTCAACCCGGCGGTCGTCCGCGCCCGGGTCAAGACCCATTTGACGCTCAAGTTCCAGTCCGACCTGTTGCGCACGTTGGTGTTTCTGGATGGGCTGTCGGGTGTCTTCAACCGGCGCTATTTTGACCAGCAACTTGGCGTGGAATGGGCGCGCTCCAGCCGCAACAATTCCCCTTTGTCGGTGATCATGCTGGATGTGGACCATTTCAAACTGTACAACGACCGATACGGCCATCAATCCGGAGACGATTGCCTGCGCCAGATCGCCCAGACACTCAAAACCTGCCTGAAACGCCCGGCCGACCTCGTGGCCCGTTATGGTGGCGAGGAATTTGCCTGCATCCTGCCCGACACCGCGTTTGACGACGCGCTGGTGATCGCCACCGAGATGGAGCACCGGGTGCGCGCGCTGAAAATCCCGCATGAGTTCTCTCTGTTTGACGGCCTGGTGACGGCCAGCCTGGGCCTGGCCACCCGCACCGTGGACTCCATCGGCGATCCATTGAGTCTGGTGGGTTTGGCTGATGCCCAGCTCTACCAGGCCAAACAAGGCGGCCGGGGCCGGGTGTGCGGCACTACGTTGGATACCACTAGCGCAATATGAGCTAAACCTGCGACACTGTTGTCCAATACCCAACCATGCCAAATAGCGCCCTGACCCGCTCCGCCCGCCTGATCGACCACTTGGTGCGACTCAGTGGCCTGCGCAAGCGTGACGATTTGCTGAGCGGTATCACCCAGGCGCTACTGGAAACCATCTCCGGACAAAAGGTCGAGATTTTTGGCCTGGTGCACGACGAAAACCGGCAGTTCTGGCTACCCCTGACGCAGGCCCTGCCAGGCGCCAAGGTGCGTTTTGTGACCGATCCCATGCGTGGCGATCCCGACATGTTGACCCCGCTGGAGAGCGACCCGGACCGCCACCAGTGCCTGAATCGGATGGAAATCGTGGAGACGGCGCCTACCGGGCCCCAAGCCGGGTATGTGGCACGCTTTCCGATGACCGTGGCCGAGGGTGCAACCCTGTGGGGCGTGGCTGAAGTGACATCGACGAAAACGCTGACGCCCGAGGACCGACAGGACGCGACCCGGCTGCTGACCATGTACGGCAACATTCTGGACATGCTGGACTACAGCGAACGTGATGCGTTGACCGGACTGTGGAACCGCAAGCCGTTTGACGATCTCTTCTACAAGACCCTGAAGCCCACCGAACCCCAGGAGGCGGACGTGTCGCCCGACGGCGTGGAGCATCGCGCCGCCAATTCGCCCTCCAATTTCTGGCTGGCCATGGTGGACATTGATCACTTCAAAATGGTCAACGACACCTACGGCCACCTGATCGGTGACGAGGTCTTGATTCTGGTAGGGCGCCTGATGAAAACTTCGTTTCGGGCCTACGACAGGGTTTACCGTTTTGGTGGCGAGGAATTCCTGGTGGTGCTGCGCAGTGCCGACCACGATGCCGCCGTTGCCGCCGTGGAACGATTCCGGGCCAATATGGCGGCGTATGAGTTCCCGCAGGCCGGGCACATCACGGCCAGCGTGGGTGTCACCGAAATTGTGACCGGCGACTCCCCAGCCGCCGCCTGCGAGCGCGCCGACCAGGCCGTCTACTATGCCAAGCACCATGGCCGCAACCAGGTCTGCAGCGAGGCCGACCTGGTGCGCCGCGGTCTGCTCAAGGTCGACCTCAAGGTGGGCGACATCGAGCTGTTTTGACCGTCGCCGGGCCGCCCCAAGACGGTTAACGCCCCCTCGGGGGCAGCGCAGTACGCGTAGCGACCAGCGTGGAGGTGCAATTAACCCCAATTTGGGGTTTTTAACGAGGGGCTCAAGTATTTTGAGCCGTTAGCCCTCGCCGACACTGCATGAGTAGCTACTGATTTGATAGCAATTTAGGCAGCCGCGCGGCGTGTCAGCACTTCAAAAGCGGGCAAGGTCTTGCCTTCCAACACTTCCAGGAAAGCGCCGCCACCGGTGCTGATGTAGCCCACCTTGTCTTCAATGCCATATTTGGCAATGGCCGCCAGCGTGTCGCCACCACCGGCGATGCTGAATGCGCTGGAGTCAGCGATGGCCTGCGCAATCACCTTGGTGCCGTTCTCAAACGCGGCAAACTCAAACACGCCTACGGGGCCGTTCCAGACAATGGTGCCGGCCTTCTTCAACTGGTCGGCCAAGGCCTGCGCGGTTTGTGGGCCAATGTCCAGGATCAGGTCGTCATCGGCCACGTCGGTAGCGGCCTTGACGGTGGCCACGGCATCGGCGGCGAAGGTCTTGGCAGTGACCACGTCGGTGGGGATAGGCACGGCGGCGCCACGCGCCTTCATGGCCTCGATGACGGCCTTGGCCTGGTCCAGCAAATCCGGCTCGGCCAGGCTCTTGCCGATCTTCAGGCCGGCGGCCAGCATGAACGTGTTGGCAATGCCGCCACCCACGATCAGCTGGTCCACGTTCTCGGCAAGGCTTTTCAGAATGGTCAGCTTGGTCGAGACCTTGGAGCCGGCGACGATGGCCACCAGTGGTCGTTTGGGCGCCAACAAGGCCTTGGAGATCGCATCCATCTCGGCTGCCAGCAGCGGGCCGGCACAGGCGATGGGCGCGAACTGGGCGATGCCGTAGGTGGAGGCCTCTGCGCGGTGGGCCGTGCCAAAGGCGTCGTGCACAAAAATGTCGCACAGCGCGGCCATTTTCTTGGCCAGGTCTTCGTTGTTCTTTTTCTCGCCCTTGTTGACGCGGCAGTTTTCCAGTATCACCAATTGGCCCGGTTTCACGTCTACACCGTCGGTCCAGTTGGCCAGCACGGGGATGTCACGCTTCATCAGTTCGCCCATGCGCTTGGCGACGGGAGCCAGCGAGTCTTCGGGTTTGAATTCACCTTCCGTGGGGCGGCCCAGGTGGCTGGTCACCATGACGGCGGCTCCGGCGTCCAACGCCATCTGGATGCACGGCACGCTGGCGCGCACGCGGGTGTCTTCGGTGATGTTGCCGGCGTCATCCTGCGGCACGTTCAGGTCGGCGCGGATGAAGACACGTTTACCGGCCACTTGGCCGCTGGCGCACAAATCGGAGAAACGGATGACGTTCATGGCGGGAAATACCTCAAAGGAAGTGGAAAAGCTATGGGCGCGCCGGGTGGGCGAGCTATCGGGGGATTGTAGAAGAGCGGGTTCTGGCGACGGCGGCTGCCGGTTACAGATGGCCAACATCTGACATCCAACATTCCGACATCCAACGACCGATAGCCAAATAGCCAGACAACCCACTCCCCCAACCCCTCGCCCCGCCGGGCGAGGGGAGCCCTTAACAGCCGATTTGGCGGCTGCGCGCCGGCTACGGATTACGGGAGTGAGGTTGCGTTACGGATTTAGGCGCTCAGGTTTCGAGCGTCGCGGTCGTAGAAACTGCGTGCTGCGCCGGCGCGGAGCCGGCTGGCACGCGCAGCGGCCAGCGTTGGCATGCCTGCACACTGCCGTCTACTACGACCGCCACACTGGCAACCTGGGTACAACCAACACGCACCGCGACGCTACGCACGTAGCAACGTATTCGGCGCGCAAAAGCAAAATCGGCTGTTAAAAAAGCTCCCCTCGCCCGGCGGGGCGAGGGGCTGGGGGAGTGGGTTGTCCGGATATTGGAGTTTCGGCTGTTGGGTGTTGGATACCCGCTATCAGCAGCTACCACCCCAACCCAATATGCAACGGCAGATACACCGCCATGCCCACCACGATGGTGCCCAACACCACCTGCCCCGCCCCCTTGCGCCAGAAGAAATAGGCCACGCCGGCCATCGCCGCATACAGGCGAGCGTCAAACACCGTGTGGATCAGGATGCCTTGGGTCATCACAATTTCGGGCACGATGACGGCGGACAGGGCAGCGATCGGGGCATATTGCAGACCTCGCTGCGCCCAATGCGGCAGGGTCCAGGGTTTGCTGGAGATAAAGAAAAACGAGCGCGACAAAACGCTGACGCCAGCCATCAGCACAATGGTGAACAGAGTCCAGGGATCGGTTTCACCGCTGAAAAACTCTCCCATTGCTCAGTGCTCCCCACCGGTATGCGTTGCCGGGCTGTGCAGGGCCGTCTTTTCCAGCATCAGGCAGACCAGCACCGACGCCGCAATCGCTACCAGGATATTGAGCTTCAGTGGCAATACAAAGGCGGCCACGGCGGCTGATCCGGCAACCGCCGCCGAGATCCAGCGCAGCCGGGTGGAAGCCAGCGAACACAACATGCCCAGCAGGGCCAGAATACCGGCAAAGCCCAGCCCCCATTGAGTCGGAACGGCATTCGCCAGCACCACACCCAACAGGCTGCAGGTGGTCCAGCTCAACCAGTTCAGGCCGCCATTGCCGACCAGGTAGGCCATCTGCGCGGCACGCTCGGCATCGTCTGTGGCCGGGCGGGCAAAGCGCCGCACAAACAGCACATAGGTCAGGTCACCGGTCAGATAACCCGCCAACAAACGGTCGCGCAAGGGCAGGTGCATGACATAGGGCCGCATGTGCACGCTGAACACAACAAAGCGCAGGTTCACGCACAGGGCAGTGGCCAGAATCACCCAGATCGGCGCGCCGGCCAGAATCAGCGGGATGGCCGCCAGTTGCGAGCTGCCGGCAAACACAATCCCTGCCATCAGCAAAGCCTCGGCGGTGCTCATGCCGGACTTGACCATGGCCACACCTGTCATCAGGCCCCAGGCGGCAATGCCGGTGGCCACCCCCAACATGTCGGCCACACCCTGGCGAAACTCGGGGTGGCGGAAGTTGGCGCGTTGCAGCAACATGGGGTAGACAGGGCGGCTAGGCAGACGGGGTCGAATTGGTGGAATCCGTGGGCAAGGGCAGCAAATCGAACCGCATGCCCACCTGCACATCAAAGCCACGCAGAAAGTCCGCTACGGCCAGGCGCTTGCCGCCCGGGCGCTGCAATTCGGTCAATACTGCTATTGAATTGTTAGCGGCTACCGTAATACCTTCGGGGGCTACCGCCAGAATGGTTCCGGGGGCCTCGGTCGTAGCCTCGTCCGTATGCCGCGCTTCCCAGACCTTGAGCACTTCGCCGTTCAGCACCGCGGTGGCACCGGGGAAAGGATTAAAAGCCCGCACCCGCCGCACGATGCTGGCGGCATCCAGGCGCCAATCGATGGCGGCCTCGTGTTTTTCAATCTTGTGTGCGTAGGTGACGCCCGCCGCGGGCTGGGGCACGGGCTCCAGACGGCCAGCGGCGGCCATGTCCAGTGCCATCACGATCAGCTCACCGCCCAACGCGGCCATGCGGTCGTGCAGGCTGGCCGTGGTGTCGGCGGGGAGGATGTCCATGCTGTTGACCAGCAGCATGTCGCCGGTGTCGAGGCCCGCGTCCATTTGCATGATGGTGACGCCGGTCTCCACATCTCCCGCCTCGATGGCGCGGTGTATGGGTGCAGCACCGCGCCAGCGCGGCAGCAGGGAACCGTGGATGTTCAAACAACCGAACTTAATCCACGGTGTGGGGGACAAGGTTTCACCGCCGGGCCGCCCCAAGGTGAAACGCTCCCCCTCGGGGCTGATGGCTGCGGCTCCCAGCCCGCCTGTGCGGGGTGGGACAGCCAGAAGGGGCGTCGACTCTGGCGACGCTGCGGCCTGTAAGGCCAGCGAACCACGCGCAGCGGGGAGCGTGGGGGCCATATCATCAAGGACCCATTGCGGCAGGATCAACCCGTAAGCGGCCACCACCATCACGTCAGCTTGCGCATCCGCAATCGCCTGGCGGGCGGCAGCGGCATCTTCGGGGTATTTGCCGTCCAGCCGCAAGCTGCGTGGTTGGGCGACGGGGATGCCATGCTCCAGAGCAAACTGCTTGACCGCAGACGCCTGCAACTTCATGCCGCGACCGGCCGGCCGGTCTGGTTGGCTTAACACCAGCGCCATGGTATGGCCACTGGCGTGTAAGCGCTCCAGCGCCACGCGGGCAAATACGGGTGTGCCGGCAAAAATGATTCTCACAACGCGCCCCCAGCTCGGCAAAGCGTCACAGGGCATCCTCGCGCAGGGCCTTGATCATTTTTTTCTT
The DNA here is from genome assembly GCA_040384785.1 of Pseudomonadota bacterium. Classification (GTDB taxonomy): domain Bacteria; phylum Pseudomonadota; class Gammaproteobacteria; order Burkholderiales; family Burkholderiaceae_C; genus Allorhodoferax. The sequence continues at coordinate 14,333 of JAZKIR010000028.1, read as the reverse complement.
GATGCGGTTGCGTTTCAGCGGTGACAGGTATTCGACAAACACCTTGCCCAGCAAATGGTCCATTTCGTGTTGAACGCATACCGCCAACAACTCATCCGCTTCAATGACGCGGGGCGTACCGGTCAGATCGAGCGCCCGCACGTGCACGGCATCAAAACGCTGCACACCGTCGTAAATGCCAGGGACGGACAGGCAACCCTCTTCGTTGAGATGGGTCTCCGGGCTGGTCCATACCAGTTCGGGGTTGATTAGCACCAGCGGTTCGTCCCGTTCCTCGGATACATCGATGACGATGACACGCTCGTGCACATCGACCTGCGTGGCCGCCAGGCCTATGCCCTTGGCGTCATACATGGTTTCGAGCATGTCTGCGACGAGGGTCTGGATGCGTGTATCCACGGTGGCAACCGGCTTGGCGACTTTGTGTAACTTGGGGTCTGGATAACAAAGAATTGGGAGTAAGGCCATAGTATTTAATCGACGACGGTGCTGTGCGGGCTGTGGGTTGCCCCACATAGTTTGACTACAGTTGGGAACAGTGCATGCCGCTTCGTAAACAACAGACTGTCACACAAGTTTTCAGGAATGTGGCTATTTTCGCCACTTTTCAGCCATGCTGCGCCGTCAGTTGGCTAAAAACGTTGCCGAATCAAGGGCTTGAGCGCAAAATCGCGCGTAAATTATCAAGTTATTTCCTGGAATGCGGCACGATATGACGACACACCTCAAGGGCGAATCCACCATGGCCATTGCCAAGCTAGCCAAACTGGCTGCGCTGACTGCAGTGGCCGGTGCTTTGGTGGGCACGCCGGGATGGGCGCAAAACTATCCCATCACGGCGACCCAAAAGGAAACCGCCAAGGCAGTTGCCCAAAAAGGCGTGCCACTCAGCGAACTGGCAGCCAATGCCCCCGAGCGATACACCGTCAAGCGCGGCGACACGCTGTGGGCGATTTCTCGGCTGTATCTGAAGAGTCCGTGGCGCTGGCCCGAGTTGTGGGGCATGAATCTCGAAGAAATCAAGAATCCGCATCGCATTTATCCTGGCCAGGTTTTGGTGCTCGAGCGTAAGGATGGCTACGCCAGACTGCGTCTGGAAGGGGGAGCAAACGAGCAGGGCGACCCACCGACCGTGCGCGTGGAACCGCGGACCCGCTTCGAAATGTTGTCCGATCTGGCCCTGCCAACGCTGCGCTCCAACATCATCGACGCCTTTTTGGCCGAACCCGTCGTTGTAGATGAAGCCGGTCTGCGCTCCGCACCGCGTATCGTGTCCGCGCTGGAAAGCCGTGTACTGATCACCCTCGGCAACCGTGTCTACGCCCGTGGCCCCGAAGGCACACCACTGCTGGACGACCAAAACAAGGAGCAATTATTCCGGGTGTTCCGGAATGCCACCCCCCTGAAGGACCCCGGAACCGGTGAAGTGCTGGGTTACGAGGCGCATTACGTGGGGAAGGCGATCCTGGTCCGTAGCGAAGGAAACACTGAAGCAGAAAATGGTGACGGTACACGCAGTCCTGCCGTGGTTCCCGCCACTATCGACATCATTGGTGCGAAGGAAGAAATGCGGGTTGGGGACCGCCTGCTACCGGAGCCTCCCCGTCAGTTGCAAACTTACACCCCCCACGCGCCGGATGGCAAAGTGGAGGGCCGCATTGTGTCGGTCTACGGCAATGCCGTACATAACGCCGGGCAAAACCAGGTCGTCTCTATCAATAAGGGCACCCTGGACGGTATGGAACCCGGCATTGTGCTGGCCATCCTGACGGACGGTGCACGCAGGGTGGACAAATCGGACGGTGAACGCACGCTGATGAAGCTGCCTGATGAGCGCAATGGATTGCTGATGGTGTTCCGCACCTTTGAGCGTGTGTCGTACGCCCTGATTCTGGAAATCACCGACGGCGTCAAGGTGGGTGACCGACTGATCAACCCACGCGATTAAAACGGCCAGCGCCGCTACGGCGTCAGCCGGCTGCAATTCTTATCCAGCCCATGGACCGCGACGAACTTGCTGCTTGGTTGCGCCTGCAATTGACGCCGGGCGTTGGCAATGCGACAGCACGCAAATTGCTGACAGCCTTTGGATTACCCCAAGGCATCTTTGACGCGTCTACGGCGTCCCTTGAGCAGGTCGTCGGGGAGCAGCAGTGTGTCGCACTCAAGCGCGCGCCAGCGGACTGGCAAACGCTGCTGGAAACAACTTGGCAATGGCTGCAATCGAGCCCCCAAACACACCGAATATTGGCGCTGGGTGACCCAGCCTATCCTACGTCGCTGCTGAATATCGAAGATCCTCCCTTGCTGCTGTACGGCATGGGCCTTCCAGAGTTTTGGAGCCCGGGTGGTTTGTCAGCTTGTATGCCACGCAGTGTGGCCGTGGTGGGCAGCCGCAACCCGACGCCACAAGGCACGGCCAACGCCAAACAATTTTCCCAGGCGCAGGCGCAGGCGGGGCTAACCATTGTGTCGGGGCTGGCCTTGGGCGTTGACGGTGCTGCACACGAAGGCGCATTGGCGGGCGCGAGTGCGGAGCAACTGGCCACCGTTGCCGTGGTGGGCACCGGGCTGGACCGCGTGTATCCCAAACAGCACCGTGATTTGGCGCATCGCATCGCCCGGCGCGGCGTACTGTTGAGCGAGTACCCATTGGGTACGCCACCGCTGTCCGCCAACTTTCCCAGGCGCAACCGCATCATCGCCGGGTTGGCCCGCGCGACACTGGTCGTCGAGGCGGCTCTTCAATCCGGCTCGTTGATCACGGCGCGCCTGGCTTCTGAGCAGGGAAAGGATGTATTTGCCATACCTGGATCCATTCACTCCACACAGGCCCGCGGCTGCCATGCGCTGATCAAGCAGGGCGCGAAATTGGTGGAAAGCGCGCAAGACGTGTTGGAGGAAATGCTGCCTGATTTTGTGTCCCCAATCGCTTCGAACAGGGTCGCGGAAGATCCTCAAAGTTCGGGTGCTGATGGTCTATTTACGTCAGACACTGCGTTGTTGGAAGCATTGGGCTTTGACCCCATGGGGCTGGACGCCTTGCAGGCACGCACCGGTCTGGACACGGCCAGTTTGCAGGCCCGCTTGATGGAATTTGAAATCCACGGCCACGTAGCGCGTCTCCCCGGCGGCCTGTTTCAGCGGATAGCGCGGGGCTGAGGCGACGCCGCCGCGTCGGTCAAATTGCCAAAACGAGAAATAGCGGGGAAAGTCAGACCTCACCCCCAGGGTGGGATTTTCTGCGCTATATTGGGGCCATGTATGAAGTGCTTGTCTTCGTTTACGAAAACTACTACGCCGGTGATAGCTGCCCAGAGCCTGCGCATCTGGAACGCAAACTCAATGCCGTAGGATTCGACGCCGAGGAAATTGAAGACGCGCTGACGTGGCTCAATGGCCTCAATACGGCAGCACGTGGATCCAAAGGTTTTGCGGGCACCTCGCAACTCGTGCCGCCAGAGCCCTGGCTGAGAGAGCCTTGCGCGGGCAGTACCCGGGTCTACCCGGCAGCCGAGCAAAACCACTTAGGAACCGAGTGCCTTGGTTTCATCAGTTTTCTAGAGTCTGCTGGGGTACTGCCAGCCTCCATGCGCGAAGTGGTGATTGAACGGGCCATGGCGGCGCCCGGTTCACCGGTATCGCTAGACGATCTTAAAATCATCATCCTGATGGTCTACTGGAGCTTTGGCCAGGAGCCCGATGCGCTGGTACTGGACGAATTGTGTGACGACAGCAGTGAGCGCATCGCGCATTAGCATTAAATAGTGAAGCCCCCCACGCTCCCACCGCTGCGCGGGTCGTGGCTCCTCGGGCTAGCAGCGGTCAGGCCATCAGGCGTTCGGGATTGGCCTCAATCTTTGACAAGGCGTCACGTGTAGCGCGCACTGTCAAGGTCTCTTCTTCTTGGGGCAGAAGCAGACCGGCCTGCAAATAGGCGGCCAGACGCCCACCTTGTATCAAATAGCTCTTACCCGAACTTGCGGCAAACAGGTTGAGGTGCTTGCGGTCGCTGCGCCACGCATACTGTACCTGCGTAATCTGGTTGCTGTGGTCTAGCGTAAACCACGATCCTATCTGCAGCTCCTGCGCCCACGCCACCATGGCAGCAGTCGGCTTGGAGCCACCATTGCCCACCACTTCAATGGCGGAAGCATCTATGCCCAGCATCATCTCTATGCTTTCGGAATCCAGCGGCAAGTCACCCATGCCGTCTTCACTGACAAAGTCTTCTAGATTGCCCAGGCGGTGCGCCATGGCGTCAATCTTGGCCTGGGGAATGGCCTGGGTCTTGGACAGGAAGGCATCGGCGAGCGTGTCGCTGACGGTTTTGATGTGCACATCCTGTTCGGACGGCGCCATGGCCAACAGTGTCATGCCGGAGCGCAGACGCAACAGCAAATTGGGTAAATCCTGAATCACGCGCGCCCGATCGGCACGGTTAGGCTTGGCACTGGCCGCCCACACCAGATCGGTGGCGGATTTCTTCAGTGTGAGGGTGTCTTTGTGCTGCGGCCCCTTGCGCACGGCGGCCACGGCCAAGACTTCCGCCCAGACCTTGAACAAATACTCGCGGATCTCGTCACGCACCGGCATGTCCTTGAGCATGTTGCGCATCTCGATGGTGTACTGGATGGCAAGCGTTTCCTTTTGCTCCACCTGCTGCGCCACACTCACCACTTTTTGTGTCACGTCCTTTTCGGTCAGGAACTTGGACAAGAACTTCTGAAATTCTTCGTAGACAACCTGATATACCTTTTTGCCGGTCTCCGGGTACTGTTCAATGACCTGCACAATACGCTTGATTTCAAGTTCCATCGCGTTCCCTTGCACACCGGCCGAGTCGAAACCCATCACCACCGACCCCATACGGTCAATCAATAGGCGGGCCGGGTGCGTGGTGGTACCTAAAAAGTCGGGATCTTCCAGGGCCATGCGCAACACTGGCATCTGCAGGCGCGCAAACCAGACCCGGATGCCGGGCGGAATGCGTTCTTCCGCAAGAATGGCCTGGAACATCAGGGCGACGATTTCAATCGTGGCCTTTTCACCCTTGGTCTCGGCTTTTTTCTTCAGCTCGGCCGTTTTTTCGCGCAGGTCAACCGCCACACGGGCGACACCAGCCGGACTGTAATCCTCGTACAGGGTGCCACCCGGTGCGTAACCTCCGGAGGACTGGCCGGGTTGCCTTGGGACCATCGCAGCGGCCAATGCGGGGGATGGGGCATGGTGGTGGGCGCTACCGGCGAAGTCTCCTGCGCCCTGGCTGACAAACAAACGGCGAATCTGACCGATCACACCCTGCGCCCGATTGCGCGCGCGCGCCATGGGCGAAGCGGCCGTCATCATGCGGGTCTCTTCCGACGTAGCATGTCCGTGGTTCACGCCTTGCATGCCAGATGACTGCTTCCAGAAGGGTGTGGGCGACGATCCCCCTGGCGCCGGTCCAGACGTCGGCTCCGAACCCGCACCGCTGGCACCTCCCTGCGCGGGCGACCGGGCGCCCCAGCCCAATCGCCCCCCAAAAAATCCTCCACCCGAACGCTGTGCGGGGGCGGCACCATCCGCCTCGGGATATCCCCCTGGGCCCGAGTGCCCCTGGTCTGCGCCCCGCTGGCCCGCTGCGCGGCCACCCTGGGCACTGCCTTGTGCCTGACCACCACCTTGTGCATACCGCCCACCGCCACTCTGGCCCAAATCACCATGGCCGGTCGAGCCGCCTTCAGGGGCTTGTTGTTGTTTGCCAGGAGTGCCACCAGGTGGGGGCGGCCGTGATCGGGCGGGCGCAGCACGCGACGGACCCTTGACTCTGTCCTTGAGTTCAATGGTGGGCATCACCCCCTTCTTGATCAGCACATCGTTGGCGTTGCTGTAAGCGTTGATGAGGCGTTCGATCAAGAGCTTCTGCACGACCTCATTGACCAATGCCCAGGACTCACCCGGCATACCGGAGTTGGCCCACTGCTCCACCATCAACAACACCAACACCTCAGGGCGCAGCAAATCGTTGTCCGCCAACTCCTCGGTGCCTTCCAGGTACTGCATGCGCAGCTTCAGGTCTTCCAGCTGGGAATGAACTTTTTCCATCACCGCCATGACCATGCGCGACGCCAGGATCTTGTTCTCGACGACATCGGTGCCCACCAATTGCAGGCCCATGACCTCAGAACTGGCGGTCTTCCTTTTGCCGGGAGGGTCCAGGCACTCGCGCCAGACCTTCATGGTGCCTTCCAGCCATAGTGGCCTACACTTTTTGTAGGACATCCAGATGTCGCGGCGCTCTTGGCTCTCCCTGGCGTTGGAGGGCGCATCCATCAATGTGGTGATTTGCTCCAGCACCGCCCCGCCGATTTCGGTCATGGCCTGACCAGCCTCCGCCAGGAAGCGCTCACGCAGCGCCCGGGCAAACTGAAGCCGAGGGGAAAGGCTGGGTGAACCGGGTGCTGTGGCCATAGTTCAGGAAACGCTCAGACCGTTGCGCCCGCATTCGGGTCCGCAGGATCCCCTTCTTTTTTTGCCGGCCCCTTGATCAGGTCTTCGCGCTGGATACCCAACCACATGGCGATGGCCGCTGCCACAAAAACCGACGAGTAAATGCCAAACAGGATACCGATCGTCAATGCCAATGCGAAGAAGTGCAGCGTCTCGCCGCCAAACAGCAGCATGGACAAAACCATCAACTGCGTGCAGCCATGGGTGATGATGGTTCGGCTGATGGTGGAGGTAATTGCGCTGTCAATGATTTCATGGGTATTCATTTTGCGAAAGCGCCTGAAGTTTTCGCGGATCCGGTCAAAAATCACGACCGACTCATTGACGGAATAGCCCAATACCGCCAGCACCGCCGCCAACACCGGCAGGGAAAACTCCCACTGGAAGAACGCAAAAAAACCTAGGATGATGATCACATCGTGCAAGTTGGCGATGATCGCGGCGACGGCAAATTTCCACTCGAAACGCATGGCAAGGTACAGCATGATGCCTGCTACCACGCAGGCCAAGGCTTTGAGGCCGTCCGCCGCCAACTCATCACCCACCTGCGGACCAACAAACTCGGTACGTCGCAATACCAAGGGCTCAACGTTGGCCGCAGTTTTGCACACCATTTTGTCGCTTTGCCTGGGATCGACCTGCATAGTCCCAGAAAGTTCAGCACACAAACCGGCAAGCACGCGCTCACTTTGCGCGCCGGAAGTGCTGCCTTTTTGCACAGGCATGCGTATCAACACATCTCGCGCATTGCCGAAGTTTTGCACCTGCACATCATTGATACCCAAGGCCGCAACACTGGCACGGACGGCATTGAGATCAGCTGGCTGAGAATAACTGACCTCCATCAGCGTGCCGCCGGTGAACTCCACCGACAAATGCAGGCCGCGCGAGAACAGGAAAAAGACGGCCGCCAAAAAAGTCAGCAGCGACACCAGGTTAAACACCAACGCATGCCGCATAAACGGAATGTCGCGGCGGATTTTGAAAAATTCCATGCCTATCCCCTTTAGTTTGCCGTGACCTGATTGTCAGAATCAGGCCGCCAAACCGTCCCAATGGACACATTCTTTAATTTCTTCTGCCGACCGTACCATAAATTTACCACGCCACGCGAGAAGAAAACCCCCGAGAACATGCTGGTCAGGATGCCCAAACAATGCACCACCGCAAAGCCTCGCACCGGACCCGAACCAAAGGCGAGCAAGGCCAGACCGGCGATCAGTGTCGTCACATTGGAGTCAATGATGGTGGCCCAGGCCCGGTCGTAACCGGCATGGATGGCGGCCTGGGGCGAGGCACCGCCGCGCAGTTCTTCGCGCACCCGTTCATTGATCAGCACATTGGCATCAATCGCCATACCCAGCACCAGGGCCATTGCCGCCATCCCCGGCAAGGTCAAGGTGGCCTGCAGCATGGACAACACTGCCACCAGCAGCAGCAGGTTGAACGCCAACGACACACTGGAGATCATGCCAAACAGCATGTAATAGAAGCACATGAAAACCGTCACCGCGGCAAATCCCCAGGTCACGCTGTCGAAGCCCTTTTTGATGTTTTCAGCACCCAGCGTAGGACCAATGGTTCGCTCTTCAATGATTTCCATTGGTGCGGCCAGTGACCCGGCGCGCAACAACAACGCCGTGTCGGCGGCTTCCATCGTGGTCATTTTTCCAGAAATCTGTACGCGACCGCCACCAATCTCGGAGCGGATAACTGGTGCGGTCACCACCTCGCCCTTGCCCTTTTCGAACAACACGATGGCCATGCGCTTATTGATGCTTTCACGCGTCACATCGCGGAAGATGCGTGCGCCCTTGGCATCCAGTGTCAAATGTACGGCCGCTTCCTGGGTCTGGTTGTCAAAACCAGGTTGTGCATCGGTCAGGTTGTCACCGGTCAGTATCACCTGTTTCTTCACGATGATGGGTTGACCATTTCGTTCCGGAAAGCGCTCGGAGCCAAAGGGTACTGCACCAGTGCCCATTTCGGCAGAGCGGGCCTCCGTGCCTTCGTCCACCATGCGGATCTCCAGCGTGGCGGTCCTACCCAGAATATCCTTGGCCTTGGCTGTGTCCTGCACGCCGGGCAGCTGCACAACGATGCGGTCCAAGCCTTGTTGTTGGATCACGGGTTCGCTAACGCCCAACTCGTTGATACGGTTGTGCAAAGTTGTGATGTTTTGCTTGAGTGCCTGCTCTTGTATCTTGCGCGCCGCCACCAGCTGTATGGTGGCAACCATCTTCACATCGGTACCGTCGGTAGATTCAACGGTAGAGAGTTCCGTAAACTGGTCCTGGAAGATGCGTCGTGCGGCTTCCGCAGCTTGCGCGTCCCGAAAACGAATTTCAATGGTTTGTCCGTTGCGACTGATGCCGCTGTGGCGTACATTTTTTTCTCGCAGCGTTGTGCGGATGTCACCCGCTAGCGATTCGGCGCGCTTGGACAAAGCAGCCTGCATGTCCACTTGCAGCATGAAATGCACACCACCGCGCAAGTCCAAGCCCAAATACATGGGCGAAGCGCGCAACGAGGTTAACCAAGCAGGAGAACGCGACAACAGGTTAAGCGCCACGACAAAAGAAGGATCGCCGGCATCTGGATTGAGCGCCTTTTGGATCGCGTCCTTGGCTTTGAGCTGCACGTCAGTGCTGTCAAAACGGGCCTTGATAGAAGAGCCTTCCATCGTGATCGCTTCGGACACAATGCCTGCAGCCTTGAGCGCATCTTCCACGCGGCCCAATGCTGCAGCATCGAGTTTCAAGGATGGCTTGGCAACCGACACCTGAATAGCCGGAGATTCACCAAACACATTGGGTAGTGCGAACAGGCCGCCCACCACCAGTGCGATCAGGATGATCGCGTATTTCCACACCGGGTAACGGTTCATGATCGCAGGTCAGTCTAGATAGAGAAAAGAATTACAAACAATTACTTGATCGAGCCCTTGGGCAGCACCTGAACCACCGCGCTGCGCTGGATCTGGATCTCGACACCGTTGGACACTTCCAGGCCCAGGTAGTTTTCGCCCACCTTGCTGATCTTGCCCAATACACCACCGGCCGTGACCACTTCGTCACCCTTGGCGACGGCATCGATCATGGACCGGTGCTCCTTCTGCTTCTTCATCTGGGGGCGGATCATCACAAAGTAAAGCACTACAAACATCAAGACCAGTGGCAGCATGCTCATCAGGGAAGATTGCATGTCTCCGCCTGCAGCAGCAGCGGGAGCGGTTTGGGCAAAAGCAGAGGAAATGAACACAGGGAAACTCCACAAAACAGAGGGCAAGAAAAGGCGCACCACCGGGTTAGTGGTGACGCGCGTGCGTATGGGCAACCCTTGATTGTAGTCGGGTGGGGCCGAATGCTGTCCTTTTGGACAGCAACATGTCCCCACATGTTTTCAGGCCGGGCGGTGAAACCGCTCCAGCAAGATAGTCCACTGCTGGCGCGCAGCCGCCAGATGCCGCGCCTTGACATGGCCATAACCACGGATCTGTTCCGGCAAACGGGCAAAGGCCACCGCCGCATCCCGATTGCTGGCGTTGAGTTGCGGCAGCAAGCCTTGCACCGCATCTTTGTACTCCTGCACCAGCGCACGCTCGTGGCGGCGTTCTTCGGTGTAGCCAAAGATGTCCAGCGGACCGCCGCGCAACACCTTCAGCGGCGCCAGCAGGCGGAAGGCGCTTTGCATCCACGCGCCGTAGCTGCGTTTCTGCAGCTCGCCGGCCGCATTGGTCTTGGCCAGCAGCGGGGGTGCCAAGTGGTAGTTCAGCTTGAAGCCGCCTTCAAACTGGGCATTGACCTTGGCCAGGAAGGTTTTATCGGTGTGCAGACGTGCCACCTCGTACTCGTCCTTGTAGGCCATGACCTTGAACAGGTAACGGGCCACGGCCTGGGTCAGCGGCAGGGCTTCGCGCTTGGTGGCGTTCGACGCGGGCGCAATGGCCGATTCGGCTTTGCACACGGTGTCCACAAAGCTGGCATAGCTGGCCGCATAGGCAGCATTCTGGTAACCGGTCAAAAACTCGACCCGCTTGGCCACCAGCTCGTCCACCGACTGTGCGGTCCGTGGCGTGAAGGCGATGACCTGGCCGGGGTTCAATAACTTTTGCACGGCCGGCCAGTCCAGTGCGGCCTGGCGGCCCCAGGCGAAGGCGGTCTTGTTGTTCTCGATGGCGACGCCGTTGAGTTCAATCGCCCGCATCAGCGAGGCATGTTCCAGCGGAATCCAGCCCTTTTGCCAGGCGTAGCCCAGCATGATGGGGTTGGTGTAGATGCTGTCGCCCAGGAAGGCGGTCGCCATGGCGTCGGCATCAAAAGCGCCCACACCCTCTTCGCCCACGGCATTGGCGATTTCCACCAGGCAGTCCTGGCCGGGGTTGGCCCAGTTGGGGTTGTTGACAAAGGCCGCCGTGGGCGCGCTGTGCGAGTTCAGTGCCACACGGGTGCGGCCCTGGCGCATGCGCATCGTTGTCTCCTTGCCGGCTACCACGATGGGGTCGCAGCCAATGACCAGGTCGGCCGAAGCCATGCTGACGCGTGTGGTGCGGATGTCGTCCTGCGTGGCAGCGATCAGCACATGGCTCCAGGTGGCGCCACCCTTTTGCGCCAAGCCGCCGGCATCCTGGGTGACGATGCCCTTGCCTTCCAGATGCGCGGCGACACCCAGCAACTGGCCGATGGTGATGACACCGGTGCCGCCGACGCCAGCCACGATGATGCCCCAGGCACCGCCGCTGGCGCTGCCATCCAACGCATGGGCTGCAGAAGTCAACTGCGGAATGGTGGGCGCGGGCAGCGTGGCCACATCGGTAGCAGCGGCCGACTTGCCCTTGGCCTTCTTGCGCAGGCTGCCACCTTCTACCGTCACAAAGCTGGGGCAGAAGCCTTTGACGCAGCTGATGTCCTTGTTGCAGGTGCTCTGGTTGATCTGGCGCTTGCGGCCAAATTCGGTTTCCAGCGGCTCCACGCTGACGCAGTTGCTCTTGGCACCACAGTCGCCACAACCTTCACACACCAGCTCGTTGATGACCACACGTTTGGCCGGGTCCACCATGGTGCCCCGCTTGCGGCGGCGGCGCTTTTCGGTGGCGCAGGTCTGGTCGTAGATGATGACAGTCGTGCCCTTGATTGCGCGGAATTCCTTCTGGATCTCGTCCAGCAAATCGCGGTGGTGCACGGTTACGCCCTGGGCCAGTTCGACGCCGTCGTATTTCTCGGGCTCGTCGGTCACGACCACGATCTTGACGGCGCCTTCTGCCCGCATGCTTTGCGCAATCTGCACCACAGAGTGGCCTTCGGCACGTTCACCAACCTGCTGGCCGCCGGTCATGGCCACCGCGTCGTTGTACAGAATCTTGTAGGTGATGTTGACGCCAGCCGCAATGCTCTGGCGCACCGCCAGCAAGCCGCTGTGGAAGTAGGTGCCGTCACCCAGGTTCGCAAACATGTGCTGGTCGTGGCTGAAGGGCTGCTGGCCCACCCATGGCACGCCCTCGCCACCCATCTGCGTGAAGCCCACGGTGGCACGGTCCATCCAGATGGTCATGAAATGACAGCCGATGCCGGCCATGGCGCGCGAGCCTTCGGGCACCTGGGTGCTGGTGTTGTGCGGGCAGCCGGAGCAGAACCAGGGCTGGCGGTCGGCCAGCTTGATGTCGGCCTTGGCACGGTTCACCTCCAGCACGTGCATGGCGCTTTCCTTCGCGCTCAAAATCGCCAGTTGCGCGTCGATGCGGGCGGTGGTGTCGGCATCCACACCCATGTTCTTGATGCGCTTGGCAATCGCGCGCGCAATGATGGCCGGCGACAAATCGGCATTGGCGCGCAACAGCGTGTTGTCGCTGGGGTTGGGCATGCCCCACTCCCCGCCGCTGCCAAAGCCCGATGCATCGGACTCCATCTCATTGAACTTGCCCAACACGCGCGGGCGCACATCGGCACGCCAGTTGTACAGGCCTTCCTTCAGCTGGTATTCGATGACCTGGCGTTTTTCCTCAACGACCAGAATCTCCTTCAGGCCGGTGGCAAATTCGCGGGTCAGCTGGGCCTCCAGCGGCCACACCACGCCGACCTTGTGCAGGCGGATGCCGATGCGTTGGCAGGTAGCGTCGTCCAGACCCAGGTCCAACAGCGCCTGGCGTGTGTCGTTGTAGGCCTTGCCGCTGGCGATCAGGCCCAGGCGGTCGTTGGGGCCTTCAATCACGTTGTAGTTCAGGCGGTTGGCGCGGATGTAGGCCAACGCGGCGTACCACTTGTAGTCAAACAAGCGGGCTTCCTGCTCCAACGCGTGGTCGGGCCAACGGATGTGCAGGCCGCCGTTGGGGATCACAAAGTCGGTGGGAATCTTGATCTGCACACGGTCCGGGTCGATCATGGCCGTGGCGCTGGATTCGACGATTTCCTGGATGGTCTTCATGCCGGCCCAGACGCCGGAGAAGCGGCTCATTGCAAAGGCGTGGATGCCCAGGTCCAGAATTTCCTGCACATTGGCGGGGAAGAACACCGGCGTGCCGCAGGCTTTGAAGATGTGGTCACTCTGGTGGGCGGCGGTGGAGCTTTTGGAAATGTGGTCATCACCGGCCACCGCAATCACGCCGCCCCAGGGCGTGGTGCCGGCCATATTGGCGTGTTTGAACACGTCGGAGCAGCGGTCCACGCCGGGACCCTTGCCGTACCAGATGCCGAACACGCCGTCGTATTTGTTGCTGCCCGGGGGCGCAAAGCCCAGTTGCTGTGTGCCCCACAGCGCAGTGGCGGCCAGCTCTTCGTTGACGCCGGGCTGGAACACCACGTGGTGCGCCTTTAAATACTTCTCGGCCTTGACCAGCGACTGGTCATAGGTGCCCAGCGGCGAACCGCGGTAGCCGCTGATGAAGCCGGCCGTGTTCTTGCCGACCGCCAGGTCGCGCACACGCTGCAGCATGGGCAGCTTGACCAGCGCCTGCACGCCACTCATGAAAGCGTGTCCGTAGTCCAGGGAATATTTGTCGTCTAACGTGACGGTTTCCAGGGCCTTGCGGACGTGTTCGGGTAGCGGTGCGTTCATGGCGGTTGTGTCTCCGTGGCTGGCGGTGTGGTGGCTGGCTCAATGGGGTCTCGCAGGCGTGTGCGGGGCCTTCTCGTTGAGGGATCAGTGTAGGCAGTTTGGGCTGGTATGTCTTTGCGTTTTGTGCCAAAACAAAGATGGCTTGAGAAAGGATATTGCTGCAAAATGCCTATAAATGGAACATTTAGACAAATTCGACCTTGCAATCCTCAACGAGCTGCAAAACGACGGCCGGCTCAGCAACACTGAACTGGCCAGCCGCGTCGGCCTGTCCACCGCGCCGTGCTGGCGCCGGGTGCGTGCGCTGGAAGAGGCTGGCTTTATCAAGGGTTACCACGCGGAGTTGGACCGGCAGAAGCTGGGCCTGGGGGTGCTGGCTTTTGTGCGGCTGGATGCGGAGCGCAATACGGGGGATTCGACACGGGCGCTGGAAGAGGCCATTCAGAAATTACCGCAAATCGTCAGCTGTCACTACATCAGCGGCTCGGGGACCTTTGAGTTGCAGGTGATTTGCCAGGACCTGGACAGCTTTTCGCGCTTTGCGCGGGAGAGCTTGATTAACCTACCGCATGTGAAGGATCTGCACACCAGTTTTTCACTGGGGGAGGTCAAGGCTAGTAGTGCCTTGCCGCTAAATCACCTCCAGCCCTCGTCGTTATTGCGTAAGTAGCTATCCGATTGATAGCGATTGGTTGCGAGCACCGGTTGGGGGGTTGGCGTTTTGACTTTTGTATTCCCCCACTCCCCCCAGCCCCCTCGCCCCGCCGGGCGAAGGGGAGTTAAAGCGGACA
>JAZKIR010000027.1:0-63666 GCA_040384785.1 Pseudomonadota bacterium | reverse complement strand
CGATCTTGTCGTGGGCCCAGCGGTTGCGGTAGGCGTCTTCCCAGGTGCGGTCTTCGCCGTTGGTGACACCGTGGTCTCCAGAGAAGGATTCCGTGGTTTGGGAGAAATACGTGAGTCGATCCAGAAAGTGGCTCATGGGATACCTCTAAGAAAAATAGCTTGTGAGTAAAACAGGCCTCTAGCCCTCGAATACATTGATTGATGCGCTATCAAAAACATAGTCATTGCGTTGTACAGATAGGGTGCGGCAAGCGAGAGGCAGAAATCCGCGCCGGGCCGCCCCAAGCGGATTTGGTCCCCTCGGGGGGCAGCGCAGTACGCGAAGCGACAAGCGTGGGGGCCATATCAGGGGTTCTTGATCTCGGCACCCGCACGCAGATAAAACCACCAGTTCACGAACAGGCATAACGCGTAGAACACGGCAAAACCGTAGAAGGCGAACTGCGGTGTGCCGGCCTTGATTTGTTGTCCGATCAACACCGGGGCGATGAAGGCGCCGTAGGCGGCGACGGCCGAGGTCCAGCCCAGCACGGGGCCGGCCTGTTGTTTGTCGAAAATGAAGCCGACGCTGCGGAAGGTGGAGCCATTGCCGACACCGGTGGCGGCGAACAGCAGCACGAACAAGCCCATGAAGGCGAAGAAGTACTGGTCGGGCGTGGCCGACTGGTAGGCCAGCATCATCACGTAGCCCACCGCCGCCGACGCACCGACCATGACCACCGAGACCCACTGCGTCACGATGGAGCCACCCAGCTTGTCGGAGATCCAGCCACCCAGGGGGCGGGTTGCGGCGCCGATGAAGGGGCCGATCCAGGCATAGGTCAGGGCCGAGGGCGCGTTGGGGTTCTTCAATGCATGGGTCATCACGCCTGCGGCGTCGGCCACGTGCTGGAAGCCAAAGATCACGGTGATGGCCAATGGCAAGGCCATGGAGAAACCGATGAAGGAGCCGAAGGTGACGACATACAGGGCGGTCATGGCCCAGGTGTGTTTGTTGCGGAAGATTTCAAACTGCTTGGCCACGTTCTCCTTCATGGCGCCAAAGGCCGCCAGCTTCATGACCAGCAGCGCGGCGATGATGTCCAGCGGAATCGCCACCCACATGTTCAGCAGACCCAGGCCGGTAGGGGCCGGCAGGTACAGGTAGAGCATGAAGACCGATGGCACAAAGGCCAGCGTGTACAGGTAGGTGATCTTGGCAAAGGCCACCAGTGGGTTGCCGGCCGCGGGGGTCACCGTCTTCAAGTTGTTCATGCCCCACCAGCACAGCGCCCCCAGCGGCACCAGGGACAACACCCAGGCAAAACCGGCGTTCTGGATCCAGGTCGGTGTGCCGGCGGCGATCTTGCCGAAGATCCAGCCACTGTCCTTGACCAGTGCCACCGGTTCACCACCGAAGCTGCCAAACAGGCCGACCGTCATGACCAGCGGGATGACGATCTGCATCGTGGTCACACCAAAATTTCCCAGGCCGGCGTTCAGGCCCAGCGCGGTGCCCTGCAGGCGTTTGGGAAAAAAGGTGGAGATATTGGACATGCTGGACGCAAAATTGCCGCCGCCCACACCCGACCACAGCGCCATCAGCTGGAACACCCACAGCGGCCACTCCGGGTGCTGCAGTGCAATGCCGGTGCCAATGGCCGGGGCCAGCAGCATGGACGTGGTCAGGAAGATGGTGTTGCGCCCGCCGGCCAGCCGGATCAGAAAGGACGCGGGGATACGCATGGTGGCACCCGAAATGCCGGCAATCGCCGTCAGCGTGAAGAGTTGCGGCTGCGTGAACGGAAAACCCAGGTTCAGCATCTGCACCGTGATGATGCCCCACATGCCCCACACGGCAAAGCCGCACAGCAGGGCCGGAATCGAGATCCACAGGTTGCGGTAGGCAATTTTCTTGCCGGTGTTTTCCCAGAAGTTCGCGTCCTCCGGGCGCCAGTCGGCAATGTCCGCGCCCGATGTTGGTTTGGTGTTCATGGTGTGCTTTCGAGAGAAGAATTAGCGGGTCAATTGCTCAGGGGCTTTGCAGGCTGAAAGCGGTGGCGTTCCGGCCCATGAGTTCGCTGCGCCGGACTTCGGTCCAGTACATCCAGATCAGCGAGACCCAGACCACGCCATACATCAGCATGAAGGCGCTGGAGCGGATGCCGGTCAGGTCCATTAGGGCGCCGAACAGGATGGGCAGCACAAAACCACCCAGGCCGCCGGCCAGGCCGACGATGCCGCTGACGGTACCGATGTTGCCGGTGTAGTCGTCGCTGATGTACTTGAAGACGCTGGCCTTGCCGAATGCAAAGGCAATACCCAGGATGAACATCAGCGCGGTGAAGACGTAGACGTTCAGGCCGATGTGGAAGGTCTTGGGGCCCGTGACGGTGGTGATGGTGAAATCGGTCTGTGGGTAGCTGAGCAGGAACAGGCAGATCCAGCTCACCCACAACACCCACCAGGTCACGCTGTGTGCGCCCCATTTGTCCGACATCCAACCGCCCCATGCGCGCAACACACCGCCGGGCAGTGAGAAGCAAGCGGCTAACAGTGCGGCGCTGCGGATTTCCAGGCCAAACTCACCCACGTAGTACTGCACCATCCACAAAGACAGCGCCACATAACCGCCAAATACGATGCTGTAGTACTGGCAATACTTCAGAACCTTGGGGTCCTTCAGCATTTTCAACTGGTCCATGAACTTGACGTTGCTGGGCACCAGGTGGGCCGGGTCGCTGTAGCTGAACATCCAGAACAACACCACGGTGCCGAGCATGATGGCGGTGTAGACCTGGGGCACCATGGCCCAACCAAAAGCCACCACCAAGGCTGGCGCGACAAACTTGTTGACCGCAGCACCCGAGTTGCCGGCGCCATACACCCCCATCGCAAAACCCTGCTGGTTCTTTGGGAACCAGCGGGCCACATACGGTGTGCCGACCGAGAACGAACCGCCGGCGAGGCCGACGAACAGGCCTATGGTCAAAAAGTGCCAGTAGGCGGTGGCGTAAGACATCAGGTAGATGGCCGGCACGGTCAGCGCCATCAGAATCGTCATCACGATGCGCCCGCCGAACTTGTCGGTCCAGATGCCCAGCGGCACGCGGATCAGCGAGCCGGTCAGCACCGGTGTGGCCATCAGCAGGCCGAACTGCGTGGCGTTGAGATCCAGTGCCTTCTTGATCGGTATGCCGATGACGCCAAACATCATCCACACCATGAAACACACGGTGAAGGCCAGTGTGCTGACCAGCAACACGGAGAGGGCTTGCCCTTTTTTAGTCATATCCAGGACTCCTTGGTTTCCTGGAACTGACTGTAGGTTTTAGTTACATAACGCAACATCCCCCGATGGGGTGTATGCCGTGCACTCTGAAGAACTAGAGAGGGCGGAGCGTCGTAGTTCTGAAGAACTAGTGCCCGCGTTGAATGCAAAAAGTTTGTTCTAGATCAAACCGTTTTCGCTGGCGATGACGGCGGCATGGACGCGTGAACTGACGCTGAGTTTGCGCAGAATGTGCTGCACATGGATCTTGACGGTGGTTTCGGCTATGCCATGTTCGCGCGCAATTTCCTTGTTGCTGGCGCCCTGGGCCATGCCACGCAGGATGTCGCGTTCGCGTGGTGACAGGCCATCCAGCGGGCCCGCGTCGGGGGCGGCGGGTTTGGCGGCGAGTTCATTGCTGGCAGCACCCCGGTAGGCGGCCACCAGCTTGCTGGTCATTTCCGGCGCAATGACGCTATGGCCTTGCACCGTGCGCACGATGGCACTGACCAGGGCGTCGCCTTCGGTGGTCTTGAGCAGGTAGCCCGCCGCGCCGCCGCGCAACGCGGCGGCCAGGTCGGCTTCGTCCTCGCTGACGGTCAGCATCAGGATACGGGTTTTGGGCGCGGCCTCCAGCAGCGCGGGCAGGGCGTCCACGCCGTTGACGCCGGGCAGGTGGTTGTCCAGCAGTATCAGGTCGGGCTGCAGCTCCTGCGCGCGACGCAGCGCCTCGGAGGCATCACCCGCGTCGCCCACCACGGTGACCTGCGGGTCGCGAGCCAGCAGGGCGGTCAGCCCGCGGCGAAACAAGGTGTGGTCGTCCACCACCAGGATGCGTATGGGCTTGGGGTCGGGTAAAACGGGTGTGGTCATGCTTCGGCCATGGTCAGGGATGGGCTTTGCGCCAATGCGGGCGGTGCCAGGGTCAGGATGATGGAGCTGCCCCGCTCAGGTGTGGTGAGCACCTCCAGCGTGGCACCGATACGCTGGGCCCGCTCGTGCATGATGCGCAGGCCGACATGGGTTTCATTCAGCGTGGTGTGGTCGGATGCAAAGCCGACCCCGTTGTCGCGCACTTCGAAGCGCCACACCGGCTGCTGTTGCACATCCATCCAGACCATGGAGGCGCGGGCATGTTTGCGCACATTGCTCAGCGCTTCCTGCAGGATGTGCAACACCTGGATCTGCAGATCGGGCGACAGCGGCATGCCGTGGCCCGTCACCATGAGCGCCGTGTTCAGGCCGGTCTGGTGTTCAAACTTCAGCAGCGTTGTGGCCAGCGCCGGCTCTATGTCCTCGGTATTGGTGCGGGTGCGGAAGTGCATCAACAGCTCGCGCACATCGCCATAACTTTCGCGCACACCGACGTCTATTTCTTCCAGCACTTTTTGGACCTGTGTGGCCGAGCCGGATTGCAAGGCATCGCGCATCAGCTGCACCTGGATCTTCAGAAAAGCCAGTGATTGCGCAATGGAGTCATGCAGCTCGCGCGCGATCAGATGGCGCTCTTCGGATACGGCGGCTTCCTTGCCCAACGCGTTAAGCCGCAGATTCTCCATGGCGCTGGCCAGGTGGCTGTTCAGCGCTTCCAGCAAGGAGCGCTCCGACGCCGATGGTGCGACCTGGGCATTAAAGAACAGGTCCACCTCACCCATGGTCTTTTCGTGCAAGCGGATCGGCACATTGACCACCGTGCTGAAGCCGGCCTTGGCGCAATGCTTCAGGATGGCCGGCGCGGCCGATGAGATTGGAATCACCCGCAAGTTGCCGGTGGCCGATGGGGTGCCGCAATGGCAGTCGCCGGCCTTCAGGCAGTGTTCTTCCTCCACCATGGAGGTGGGCAGTCCACTGGCGGCCAGCATCAGATAACGTTGGTTGGATTGGTCGGACCAGCGCAAGGCCACACCATCGGCGCGGGCAATACGCATCATGCATTTGGAAAAGTCCTGCGCCAATTCGTCCAAGGACGTGGCACGCGCCACCAGCGCCGTCACCTCGTACAGGCATTCCAGCCGCTCACGCTTTTCCTCCAGCTCGGCGGTCTTCTCCTGCACCTTGCTCTCCAGGTTGCGGTACATGGATTGCAGGTGCTCGGCCATGCCGTTGAAGCCGTCCGCCAGTGTGCCAAATTCATCGGATGTGGTGTTGTCAACCCGGGCGCCCAAGTCCCCGCCTTGTATCCGCTGTATCGCCTGCTTGAGGGCGTTGACCGGCTCCAGCACAAACAGGTAGCCGGTGAACAGAATGGTGGCCGCGCCCAGCACCGCCAGCACCAGAATGGCCATTTGCAGCATATGCAAAATCGCCGTCCAGCGGGCCATGTGTGCTTCGATGCTGGCCACAAAACGGTCGATGTCGGTGGCAAAGTCCATGGTCCCGGTGCGCAGCCGTTCGGCGTCCAGCGGTGGCGCCGCGCCGCGCCATTGGTCTTGGAAGGTTTTCCAACCGGCCTCTATCTTGGCAAAGTGGGCCGTGACGTTGTCGTCCCAGGGTACAAACAATGGCCGCTCGGGGTCACCGCTGCGCAGCGTTGCCAGGCTGTGTTCAAACTCCTGGGTCAGGCGGGGCAGGTCCGTGGACTCGCCGGCGCTGGCCACCAAGGCCATGCGGTAGGACTGCATACGCATGCGCCCGGCCTCGTTCACCGCGGCAGCGCCACCATCGAGTTGCCACGACACCCACAACGTGGCCATGGTCGACAGCAGGGCCAGCAGCAGGAAGGGGGTGCCGACCAGGGCCAGCTTGGAACCCAGACCCCAGCGGGTTTGAAAAAGTGTCATGGGGGTGAGGGATTGCCGTTGGCAGCGTAAGAAGGCTGCCTTGGCGCGAGAATACGTTGCCGCGTGCACTTGCGCCAGCCGAACGGCACCATCCGCTCGTTTTGTTGGTCAGAGTTTGACCTGGGTCAAGGTTTTGTGGTGTCTAGGCCGCGGTTTCCAGCTCGCGCAGCGCATCCGCCGCAATCCAGCGCGCCGATTTTGTACCCTGCAGCTGGATACGCCGGGCACACGTTATGGCGGTCAGGCGCAATGTGCGGTTGCGCTTGCCGATGCCGCGCAAGGCCCAGTTCACCGCTTTCTTCACATAGTTGCGATCGTCATCCGCAGCCGCTTCCACCAGTGCCAGCGCGGCAATGAATGGCGCGTCGTCGGCTTGTTTGTCATGCACCGCCAGCGTGGCCAGCAGCGAAAACGCCGCTCGGCGCACAAATTCATCCTTGCGCGTGGCCCATGTGTGGACTTTGTGCCAGGCCAGCGGCGATTTGACGAAGGCGTTCAAACACGTCTGGTCACACACATCCCAGGCGGCAAAGCCTTTGACCCAGGCATCCATCTGGCGCGCGGTCAGCAGGGCAGGCTCCGCCACCATGCTGGCCACGATGCGCGCATCGGGAATGCCGGTGTCCCATAGTGCCTGCGCCAGCGCGTGGTCGCGCCCCAGCGTGCGGGCGATGCCGCGCATGGCGGGCACGGACAGGCCCAGGCGCCCCTCGCCCGATAGGCCAAAGCGCGCCATGCCCGCCAGTTCCGCCGGGCGGGCGTTGTGCTGCAGCAGGGCGAGGGCGGTTTGCAGGTGGGTGGGGTCAGGCATGGTATTTGCTATAAAAACATGAGCGACATGTTCAATATTTACGAGGGCTAGGGGCTTGTTTGACGTGCAAGAGTTTCGGAAACTTATACCAGGCCTTTGCGTCCCATGCCTCGAATCAATACCCCTTGGCCAGCCCCGTATTGCGCCGCGGGTCATTGGCGCCATAGAACCGGTTGTTGCCAACCGGTTTACCTTCCAGTGACGGCGCACCGATCAGGATGACGGCCATGTGGTTGGCGGGTTGCTGCGGGGCCAGCTTGTGGCCCATGCTCTCCAGAATTTTGCGGGTATCGGGGCTGATGCCAAAGGTATCCATATTGGTCAGGTCGGGCAGCCATTGCTGGTGAAAGCGGGGTGCGTCCACGGCCTCTTGCACGTTCATGCCGTAGTCGATGACGTTCAGTATGGTGTGGGTGACCGCGGTGATGATGCGACTGCCGCCGGGCGTACCCACCACCATGACCGGCTTGCCGTCACGGCTCACAATGGTGGGGCTCATGGAGCTGAGTGGCCGTTTGCCGGGTGCGATGGCGTTGGCCTCGCCCTGTACCAGGCCGTACATGTTGGGCACGCCAATCTTGGCCGTGAAGTCGTCCATCTCGTTGTTCAGCAGTACGCCGGTCTTGGCCGCGGTGACCTTGGCGCCAAACCAGTCGTTCAGCGTGTAGGTGACGGCCACCGCGTTGCCGTGTTTGTCGACGATGGAGTAGTGCGTGGTGTTGCTGCCTTCGTGCGGTGCCACACCGGGTTTGATGTCCTGGGACACGCCGGCCTTGGCAGGGTCGATGGCGGCGCGAATGCGGGCCGCGTAGGCCTTGTCGAGCAAACGGTCCAAGGGATTCTTCACAAAATCGGGATCACCCAGGTAGCTGTTGCGGTCCACGTAGGCGTGGCGCATGGCCTCAATCTGGTAGTGCACGGCTTGTGCCGAACGGAAGCCCAGCTCTTTCAGCGGGTAGCCTTCCACGATATTCAGTATCTCGCAAATGACGGTGCCACCGGAGCTGGGCGGCGGCGCCGACACGACATGGTAGCCACGGTAGTCACATTCCACCGGTGCCATTTCACGCACGGTGTACTGGTCCAGATCGGCTTGCGTCAGTATGCCTTTGCCCGCAGTGCTGGCCGCTACCAGGGCCTGCCCGACAGGGCCTTTGTAGAAGCCATCCGCGCCGCGCTGGCTTACCTGGCGCAGTGTTTTGGCCAAGTCCTTTTGCAGCAGCTTTTGGCCCGGCGCGAACGGCTCGCCTTTGTTCAGAAAGATGGCGGCAGACGGCGCGTCCTTGCGAAAGTCTGCCGTTGCGGTGTGCAGCATATCCACATCGCCTTGTTGCAGCGTGAAACCTTTTTCCGCCAATGCAATGGCCGGCGCTATGAGTGCGGCGCGGCCCATGGTGCCGTACTTGGTTCGCGCCGTTTCCAGGCCTGCGACCGAGCCTGGCACACCGACGGCCAGATAGCCATGTGTGCTCAGGCCTTTGACCACGTTGCCGCCGGCGTCCAGGTACATATTGGCGGTTGCGGCCAGCGGGGCTTTTTCGCGGAAGTCCAGAAACGTCTTGCGGCCGTCGGCCAGTTGCAGCGTCATGAAGCCGCCACCACCGAGATTGCCCGCAGCCGGGTACACCACGGCCAGCGCATAACCCACGGCAACGGCCGCATCAATGGCGTTGCCGCCTTTTTTAAGTACGTCCACGCCGACTTGCGTTGCCAGGTGCTGCGCGCTGACGACCATGCCGTGTTCTGCCGCGACGGGGGCTACGGACGCGGCATGCAGGTTGACGCAACACAGTAGGGACGCGGCGCTGGCGACTGCAAGGCGGAAAAACAATGGGGTTTGCATAAGAAGGTCTCCAGGTTGGTGTTGTCTGGGAAGCGCTGCATGCGCAAATAAGAGGGCGGGCTACTGCAGGTCTTTGACCAGGCGCTTGAATTCCGGTGCGCCACCCAGCAGCGTTCGTCCGGCCTCAATCAAGGACTGCACCTGCTCGGGCGCCAGTTTGAAGGTGGTGGGCACGGCCATCATTTTGGTGCGCTCAGCCTTGTCGGCAATGTCCTGCAGGTTGGTTTCAATCAAATAGAACTCCGGCAGGCCGGCGTAGGGGCTGCCGTCCTTGTCGGTTATCTCACGTGCCTCTTCGCGCCAATAGTTGAAGCTGGAGCGCAGCCAGGTTCTGGTCTCGAACGAGATATTGTTCATCAGCGCGTCTATGACCGTGGCTGCCATCTTGCGGATACTGGGTGGCTTGCCGCTATGGTCCAGGCCCGACTCCGGCAAGACCTCGGCACTGACCACCAGAAAGACCACCTTGCGCACGCCGCTGACGCCCATGCGTTTGAGCAAAGGTGCAAAGCCGCCGCGCGCCAGACTCGACTGCAGCGGCCCGCGCAGGCCCAGGTTGTCTGAAATGCCACCATCGATCAGATGAATCCACGGGCGCCCGCTGGCGGCGCTGGAGTCCAGGTAGGAGTCGAAGTCGCTGGCGTGGCGTTGCGCACGCAAGGACCAGCTCTGGTCCTGTGGCCCACTGCTTGCCGGTTGGACCCAGCGTGGCCGCATGTAACCGCAGCGTCCGCTATGGTTTTTTAGCACCACGGGACCAAACAGAATCGGCACGGCACTGGACGCCGCGACCGCGCGTGACAGAGGCAGTGTCGACAAATCGGTGCACAGCGGGTCAAACTGGTCCTGCGTGAACTGGAAGTCGGCGCCGCGGTTCAGGTCGGTGGCATGGATCACCACCAGTGGCCGCTGCTGGCGTGCCAGCAGGTCGGCAAAAGTTTTCTTGGCAAACAGGCGGCGTTCGATGATGGCGCTCAACAGGTCAACCCGGTCGTTGTTGGACCAGCCCAGTACCTGCGTCATGCCGGTAACCGAGACATAACGATCCCACAACTCGGTCTGAAAATCAGCGTTCAGAAATTGTTCGGGAAAGTCTTTGAAGAAGGCATCGCCGTAGAGCCCGTAGTGGGCTGCCGCGTAACTGCCCCCTGATACCGAGTTGATGACATCTATCTCATCAAGCAGGCGGCGTGGCTTGCCGTTCCATTGGATGGTGGTCTCGCGCAGTTTGTCCAGCACACCATAGGCCAGCGCGGCCGAGCGGGTGCCGCCGCCCGAAAAAGCCACCACCATGAACAGCCCATCGCTATTGTCCGGGCCGGTCTTGAGGTTGGAGAAACGGTAACCGTATGTGGGGTTGACCGCGTCCAGGGGCAGGGCGGGTTCCGGCGGCGGTATCAGCGTGCTGCAGCCGCCGGCGAGCACGGCCAAGCCAACGGCTAGCAGCAGTTTAAACACGCGCCAAGAACCCGGGCTGCCTATCAAGTCTTGCGAATCGCCCAGGTCCAGTACCGCGCCAGTTCGGTCAGGCCTTCGGGGCCGGACACGGTGGCGAAGGTCTTCAGCGCCTTGTCGGTTTGACCCGCTTGGGCATAAACCACAGCCAGGCGCAGACGGGCGTCTTCGGGGCGCTTTGCCATGCCTTTGGCAATGCCCTTTTCCATCAACTCGATACCCTTGTCATACTGTTGTGTGCCAACCAGGTTGAGGCCGAGGTTGAACAGGGCCAGACCATCGGGCTTCTTCAATGCGGCGGCGGTGTCGGCGGCCACCGTCTTGCGGTCCTGCTCGGTTTCCTGGGCCAGCTTGGCACGCAATTTTTTATCCGCCTCGGCCTTGGGGCCGGTGGCCAGCAGGCCCGCCGCAACACCTTTGTCGAAGATGGACAGGGCTTCACTGGAAAGGCCGGCCTTTTGTGCAAAATCAATGTAGTCAGCGTAGTCGCTCTGCTCTTCGGGTGTGGTCGTAAAGAAGCTTAGACGAAGTACATCGAGTTGGAGTCGCGTTGCCAGGTCGGAGCGACTCCACAGCCGATTGACCAGCGCCTGCCAGCTTTCCTTGCTCGGGTAATGCTGAACCATCCACTCAAGCGCTTGCGTGTAACCAGGAATGTCCTTGAGCTTGTGGCGGGCCTGCGCCATCATTTGCAGGTGGCGCAGCGGCGGCGTCCTTTGCGCCTTTTCACTGGCTGCCATTTCGTCATTGAGCAGTTCGTTGGCGCGGGAGAAATTGCCGATCAGCAAGTAGGACTGAATGCGGACATCTTTGACGGATTGATCCGTGCCGCCGGCCTCAACGTTGCGATCCATCCAGCTGGCGGCTTGGGCATAGTCTTTGACCCGGTAGTGGGCGATGCCAACACCTTGCATCATCGCCAGTTTCTCTTCTGGTTTGAGCCACGCGCCCGTGGCATTGAGTTTCAGGATTTGCTCCAATAGGAGCGCGGCATTTGTCGCATCATCTTCGCCAATGGCTGCTGCCAGCCCGACCCGAGCCGTGAGGTAGGACTCAACAGGCGTCTTGTCGGTGATTGCGTTGGCTGCGTTGAGTTTTTCCTTGGCTTGCGGAAATTTTTTCTCATTGATCAGAGCTTGCGCGTCCAGCAGGAAGGTACGCAACTCCGGTCGTACGGTGAGTCCCGCGGGTGCCGAGGCCGCTGCCGCGGGCGCTGGAGCAGTCTGCGACCACGCCAGGGGCACAGCCAGCGCGCATGCCAGCAGGGCTGTCAGTCGGAAGGTTCGCATGGTTGTGTGTTCCTTCACGCTTATTTTCCGGAGCTGCACAAGGGGTGCTGACCCAGTTGCACGACCAGGTCGCGCGCCTTGTTGACTTCGGCAGCGGTTGCCACGGCTGCGATGTTGGGCGCCACGCTGCCCACGTATTTGCCGGTGGCTTCCGCCAGCGATTTCAGTGCGGTACAGCGGGTTGCCAGGTGTTTCTTGGCAACCGCCATGTCAGCGCCGTCACGCATCTCGGCCGCAACCACACCCAGGGCCACGACACCGTCGGCGGTGGCGTCCACCAGGCCGAGCTGGTTGGTCACCAGCTTGAGCATGTCTTTGTCATTGGGGGAGGCCGTGCCGGTGCGCTTGGACAGGTCGGCCAGACTGGCGGCCAAACCTTGCGACACCTTCAGGAATTCGGTGACGGCTTTACCAATGGCGGCCTTGTCCTTGTTTTGGGCCATTGCCGGTTGTGCCAGCATGGAGGCAGCCAAAAGGGAGGTAGACACAATGCGAATCATGGACATAAAAGTGGTCTCTTGGGTTGAACGTGGGCGGAACTTTACACCGGTTCCGGGTACGTACCGTTGACGAACCTCAAGTCGGACCCGGTGGCCTGAACGGATAAGCTGCCGGCCCGGGCTTCCGTGCAGCTTGTCGCTCTAGCGACATGGGTCGATGGCCGCCTGCTCAGTGACGCGCATCCGTAGTTACCCCAGTCACCATGAATCGGGGCTACATTGCCACTTGTTAAGCGGATACTCGCACCATAATTGCTCCGGCCTGGCTGAACGCACGGCGTTTTATTGGGGAAGTTGGATGATGAATTTTTTAAATACCAAAATCAGCGTCAAGCTGGGCGGTGCATTTTTGCTGATGGTCTTGCTGACCAGTGCCATTGGTGGTTTTGCGCTGACGCAGTTGGCCCGCATCAACGCCAGCACCGAAGAGATGGCCAGCAACTGGCTGCCCAGTATCCAGTACACAGCCGAAATGCAGGGCCTGCTCAACGACCTGCGGCAGGCCGAGACGCAACATGCCTTGGCGGTGACGGCCGAGGAAAAAAAGGTAGAGGCCGATCGCATCGCCTCCAACAAGAGCAAACTGACCGATGTGGGGCGTAAATTGGAGACCCTGATCGACTTGGCGGAAGAAAAGCAGGTTTGGGAAAAATTCAGCAAGGAACTGGTTGCGTACTACGCCGTCAGCACCAAGTTATTGACGCTATCGGATATCGGGCCGGCAGAAGCGCTGGCCACGACCGAGTTGTTGAATGGCGATTCGCGCAAGGCGTTTCGCACGCTGTTCAAAAATCTGGATGACATGAGCGTGCACCATGCCCAAGGCGCCGCGACCGCGCACTCGGGTGCAAAGGCAACCTACGCCGGCTCCAAGTGGAGCGTTGTGCTGTTGTTATGCGTGACCGTGACCTTGGCCGTCGTCATGGCCGTGTGGATCACACGGCAGATCACCAAACCCATTGAGTTCGCCGTGGGTGCGGCCAAGGAGTTTGCCAGCGGCAACCTGACCCATGCACTGCATGCGAGTGGAACCGACGAGCCGGCCCAACTGCTGCATGCGCTGGAGTCGATGCGACTGGCACTGGCCAAAGTGGTCACCAATGTGCGCCAGGGCTCGGAGGGCGTGGCGACAGCGAGTTCGGAAATCGCCCAGGGCAACCATGATCTGTCCGCGCGCACCGAGCAACAAGCCAGTGCCCTGGAGCAGACCGCCGCATCCATGGAGGAGCTGGGCTCCACCGTCCGACAAAATGCCGACAATGCGCGCCAAGCCAATCAACTGGCCCTGAACGCGTCCAGCGTGGCCATCAAAGGTGGTGACGTCGTGGCGCAAGTGGTCGAGACCATGAAGGGCATCAACGAATCGTCCAAGAAGATTTCCGACATCATCAGCGTCATCGACGGCATCGCGTTTCAGACCAATATTCTGGCCCTCAATGCCGCAGTGGAAGCGGCCCGTGCCGGCGAGCAGGGGCGCGGCTTTGCGGTGGTGGCATCCGAGGTGCGCAGTCTGGCGGGCCGCAGCGCCGAAGCCGCCAAGGAAATCAAGAGCCTGATTGGCGCCAGCGTGGAACGGGTGGAGCGCGGCACCACGCTGGTGGACCAGGCCGGTGTCACGATGACCGAGGTGGTTGGCAGCATCAAACGCGTGACCGATATCGTCGGCGAGATCAGCGCCGCCAGCAACGAGCAGGCCCTGGGTGTGGCCCAGGTGGGTGAAGCCGTTACGCAGATGGACCAGGCCACGCAACAAAACGCCGCGCTGGTCGAAGAAATGGCGGCTGCGGCCAGCGGTCTCAAATCGCAGGCGCAGGATCTGGTACAGGTGGTGGCGGCCTTCAGGCTTAGTGAGGGTGAAATGGGCGCCGGCCTGCCACACGCCTCGGTTCGATCGACACCGCCGCAGAATCCGGCCTTCCAGGGGGCTGAGCGGCGGACACTTGGCAACTCCGGCACCGCCGCGCAGCGCGGCGCGCCCAAGGCTGCGAAGCCTGCTCCCAAACCTTTCAAGGCCTCCACTCCAACGGCGGCGGCTACATCGGTCGTGCCCAAGCTGGCGCCCAAAACCAGCAGCAAGGTGACACCTGCCGGCGGTGATGACGACTGGGAGACATTCTGAAAAACAAAGCCTCTGGGCTGGCCGCGCTAGGCGGACTGGTCTACTCCACCGACAGCGGGCGCATGTGCCCGCAGTGTCGACAAGCCGTTGCGCAGTGCACTTGCAACCAACTGGTGCTGCCAACTGGCGACGGCATTGTGCGTGTGTCGCGTGAAACCAAGGGCCGCGGCGGCAAGGCGGTCACGCTGGTCAAGGGCGTGCTGGTGGACGCAAATGCGTTGGCTGAACTGGGCAAACAACTCAAGGCCGCCTGCGGTACCGGTGGCACGGTCAAGGATGGTGTCATCGAAGTGCAGGGCGATCACTGCGAGCGTGTCATGCAACTGCTCAAGGCCCAGGGCCATACCGTCAAACGCGCTGGAGGCTGACTGCCCCCACGCTCCGCCGCTGCGCGGGTCGCTGCCCCCCAAGGGGGTTAAATCCGCTTGGGGCGGCCCGGCGCGGATTTGTTGTCCCCCCACGTTCGCCCACTGCGTGTGGCTCTCTGCCCCCCAAGGGGGTTAAATCCGCTTGGGGCGGCCCGGCGCGGATTTGTTGCCCCCACGCTCCACAGCTGCCTCAGGCGGCGAGTTGTAGCTGCTGGTTGGGTTGCGGGTACGATGCAGTTTTTGCAGTTAGCCCAAACGTATCCAATGGACCGAACCGAACAAGCCTCCGTAGCCCTGTATTGGGATTTTGAGAACCTGCATGCCGCCCTGTGCGAAGCCCGCCAGGAGGGCTCGTACAGCAAGCAGGACCATAAATTCCGGGTACAGGAGCCGTTGGTGAATATCCAGGCAGTGGTAGACCTGGCTGCGTCCTTTGGCCCCATTGCGATCAATCGCGCTTATTGCAACTGGCAGTACTTTGGCCGCTACCGTGACGCGCTGTTGCACCATGCGATTGAGTTGATCCAACTTTTCCCACCAGGTGGGGCGGCCAAGAACGGTGCAGACATCCGGCTCTGCCTGGACGCCATGGAGGACCTGGGGCGCTTTGGGCATATTGGCACGGTCGTCATCGTCAGCGGCGACAGCGACTTCATGCCGGTCGCGCAAAAGATCAAGGCCAACGGGCGAAGAATCATGGGCCTGGGCTCTCGCACTACCACCAACGGCCACTGGGCCAGCAGTTGCCACGGCTTCCATTACTACGAAGACTTGGTGGCGACAACATGCTGACATTCAATGCAACCGAAGTAACACACGGCATACAACTGGCTGTGGCGCCCGTGTTTTTGCTGACCGCCGTGTCCGGCATGATTGGAGCCATTGCCGGGCGCCTGGCCCGCATCATCGACCGGGCGCGCCTGGTGGAAGACCGGGCCCGTGACTCCACCGACCAGAAGTTTTTGGACCGCGCGTATACGGAGCTTGCCGAGTTGCGCCTGCGTGGTCGCCTGGCCAATGGTGGCATTGCGCTGTTGACCTTTTGTGCCTTTTTGATCGGCCTGACCATCATCGTGTTGTTTATCGGCGAGACCACCGGCTTTCAGTTCAGCCGCTGGGCTGTGGGCGGCTTTCTGTCGGGTGTCGTGAGTTTCTTGCTGGCGCTGTTGTGCTTTCTGGCCGAGACGCTGATCGCCACACGCTTGCTGAATTTCGATATGCCCAACCGACAGTGAACAATCCCCAGGCTCTACTGCTGCGCGGGTCGCGTCCCCTTGAGGGCGCGCATTTCGCATTTCACTAGCGGGGCTGCCCGCCGAGCGGTTCAGAACGCCCGGTCTCTCACACTGGCTGTCAGTTCGTACGAGCGTTTGCGGGCCGTGTGGTCGAACATTTGTGATGTGATCATCAGTTCATCGGCACCGGTGCGTGCCACAAAATCTTCCAGGCCTTTGCGGATGGTGGCCGCCGAGCCAATGGTGGAGCATGACAATACGCTGCGCAGCAAGGCCTGTTCGGCCGGTCCGACTTCTTCGGCATAACCGGGTCTGGGTGGCGGCAGGCGAGCCGGCCGCCCGCTGCGCAGGTTCACAAAGGCCTGTTGCATGGAGGTTGCAAGGATTTGCGCCTGTGCATCGGTGTCCGCAGCAAATACATTGAAGCCCAGCATCACGTAGGGCTTGGCTAATTGTGCCGAGGGCTTGAACTTGGCGCGGTACAGGGCTACCGCATCCATCATCTGGCCCGGCGCAAAGTGCGAAGCGAAGGCATAAGGCAGCCCCATCATTGCTGCCAACTGCGCACCAAACAGGCTGGAGCCCAGGATCCAGATCGGAACCTTCAGGCCGGTACCCGGAACGGCACGCACTCTTTGTGTGGGCTGGTCCGACAAAAAATCCATCAGTTCGGCCACGTCTTGTGGAAACTCATCGGCATCCGACGTCAGGTTGCACCGCAGCGCGCGTGCCGTCAGTTGGTCGGAGCCCGGGGCACGCCCCAGCCCCAAGTCAATACGGCCGGGGTACAACGACTCCAGCGTGCCAAATTGTTCGGCAATGACCAACGGCGAGTGGTTGGGAAGCATGATGCCGCCGGCACCAACGCGGATGGTGGACGTGCCGCCAGCCACATGGCCTATCAGCACCGCGGTAGCCGCACTGGCTATGCCCGGCATGCCGTGGTGCTCGGCCAGCCAGTAGCGCTTGAAGCCCAGGCGCTCCGCGTGTTGCGCCAGATCCAGCGTGTTGCGAAACGATTGCGCGGCGTCGCTGCCTTCGGTGATGGGGGAGAGGTCGAGAACGGAAAACGGAATCATGCGTGCCATAGGCTTTCAAGGGTGGGCAGAGCGCTCGGTTTTGGTCCAGGCGGCTGTCCAGAATCAGACGAAGACCTATTGTGCGGCGATCCCCGTAGAACCAACGCTTGCAGGGCGGAAGCCCCGTGCTTGCGCTGTGAATGCGACGGCAGCCCACCGCCAGCGCACAAATTCTGGCAGCGCTTCAGTCCAGCCCCAGCGCATTGAACACCCGCAAGGCCGCATAGGCGTCATTGGCCGCGTAGACCAACTGTGCCTCGGTCAGGCGCGGATTGGCCCAGTTGGACGTGGCGGCTTTTTTTGATTTGATGAAGCGTTTGTTGAACAACACGGCCACCGCGCCTTTGACTCCCATGTCCTTGCGGTAGCCACGTTCTCTGAAAATCGTGTTGAGCTCCAGCACGCCGGCCGGGTCCACCTGCAATTTGGCAATGATGCGCTTGCGGTCGTCCCCCAGGCCAAAACCTGCCTTGGTGATGCGGCCATTGGCCAGCAATTGCGCCACCATGGCGCTGCATTGGGGGTCGTGTAATTGAAACACCCATGCCTTGTGTGCGGTGGACAGCTGCACGATGTGCGGCCCCTGAGATACCTCGTCCTTGACGAAGGTGGGCTTGGATTCCGTATCAAAGCCAAGAACCCTGGCGGATGCCAGCTCTGCGCACGCCAGGCGGGCTTCATCGGCGGTGGACACCAGCACGATGCGGTTCAGGTCCAGGCGCTCAAAGGGCTCCAGCAACGCGATTTCTTCTTTGTCAGGGGTGCTGTGGGTGGTGTGCATAACAAACGAGTGTGCCGGATAACCGGGCCGATTCGGGCGGCGCAGCATAATCGAGGCATGAAAAAAACATTCAAGCTCAATATCGAAGGTAAGAACCGCGACCGTGTTCTGGACGCGGTCAAACATGAAATTCGCAAGTACGTCAAGCGTGAACGCCGCCGCGAACTGCCAGAAGGCGTGGACTTCTGGGACTTTGATTGTCGCTTTGGTGCTACCGAAGATGCTGCCGTTGTGGTCCACTTTGCAACTCTTACGGAGCTGATTGACGGCATTGCCCAGGGCGGCGGCGACCAGTTTTATATAGAAATCTTGGCCTCGCACGGGCGCCGTCAGGCACGACCCAGCGGTGCGGCCACCGACTAAATCCAAGGTTTTGGCCACTGGCCCGGAGAACTATCTAGCATGTTGACGCTGTGCGGCTTTCCCGCTTCCAATTACTACAACAAAGTCAAACTCGCGCTGCTGGAAAAAAATGCGCCGTTTGTTGAGGAGTACGTCAAGGCCGGCAGCACCGACGAGGAGGTGCTCTCATGTTCTCCGCTGGGCAAGATCCCGTTCATCCGCACGCCACAGGGCAGCCTGTGTGAGAGCGAAGCCATTGTGGAGTACATCGAGGCCGCCTTTCCCAATCCTCCCCTGTTGCCGGCCGACCCGTTTGAGGCCGCCAAGGTGCGCGAACTGTGCATCTACATCGATTTACACATCGAGCTGGTGGCCCGTGAGCTGTATTACCAGGCATTCTTTGGTGGTACGGTCAGTGAAGGTAACCAGGCGCGCATACGCAAACAGTTGGAAAAAAACATTGCCGCCCTCAAGCGTTTGCTGAAGTTTGCACCCTATGCGGCGGGCGAAACCTTCACGCTGGCCGATTGCGCAGCGTTTGCCAGCCTGCCATTGGTCGGCATGGCCACCAAGGCCATCTATGGCGAAGACCTGTTGCTGGCCGGTGGTGTGGACTACAAGGCGTATGCCAAATTCATCGGCGAACGCCCCTCCGCGCAAAAAGTGTTGGCGGACCGCAAGGCTGCTACCAGCAAGGCTTAAGTCAACGCGGAACAAGTACCTCTGTTCCGGCTGAGCCTGGCCTGAGCTTGCCGAAGGGTCGAAGCCTTATGCAAGTCCTTGATTTGTAAGGGCTGCGTTTCGATCCTTCGGCAAGCTCAGGACAGGCCAAGCTCAACGCGAACGGACTTAATCAGCAAAAACCTAATCGGGCTTGTTCTGCGCGGCCAGCGCGCGCAGCTTGTCTTTCTTGCTCGGGCGTTTGCCCTTGATGCCACCCTTGTCGGCGGCCACTTGCGGAACGATCGGGGTGGCTACTTCGGTGGACTCAAAGCCTGCAATCTGTTCCAGCGGCAGGCTCAAACCCTGTCGCTTTTCAATCAGATGGAAGTGTGCCTCGGTGTCGGCGCTGACAAAACTGACCGCCAAACCCGGCTCGCCGGCGCGGCCGGTGCGCCCGATGCGGTGCACATAGTCCACGGCGGAGCGGGGCAGGTCGTAGTTCACCACGACCGGCAGTTTGGCAATGT
Organism: Pseudomonadota bacterium; assembly: GCA_040384785.1. Lineage (GTDB taxonomy): Bacteria > Pseudomonadota > Gammaproteobacteria > Burkholderiales > Burkholderiaceae_C > Allorhodoferax. The sequence goes on along the minus strand of JAZKIR010000027.1, from coordinate 44,624 downwards.
CGATGCCGCGTGACGCCAGATCGGTGGTGATGACCACTTCCCATTGTTCGTCCTTGAACTCGGCCAGCACCTGCTTGCGCGCGCCCTGGCTCAGGTCCCCGTGGAAGGCCGTGGCATAGATCTTGGCCTTGTACAGCTTCTCTGCCACCAGTTCGGCCGCATATTTGGTGGCTACAAACACCAGCACACGTTTCCAGCCCTGGTCCTTGATCAGGTGGCGCAACAACTGCGTGCGTTTGTCGCTGTCCACTGCAATCGCCCGCTGCGTGATGTCGGCGGGTGGCAGTTCGGTGGATGCGACCGATATCTGCACCGGGTCGCGCAGCATTTGGTTGGCCAGGGCGCGTACGTCTGGTGGAAAGGTGGCCGAGAAAAACAGGCTTTGCCGCTTGGGCGGCAGCAGCGTCAGCACCTTGGACAGTTCCTCGGCAAAGCCCAAATCCAGCAGGCGGTCCGCCTCGTCCAGCACCAACAGCCGCACGGTCGCCAGTTGCACCGCGTTCTGTCCGGCCAGATCGAGCAGGCGGCCGGGTGTGGCGACCAGCACGTCGGCACCGCCGCGCAAGGCCATCATTTGTGGGTTGATGGAGACACCGCCCGAGGCCACCACGACCTTGGGATGCTCGGGCATGGCCTGGGCCAGACTGCGCACCACGTCGCCCACCTGTGCTGCCAGCTCGCGGGTAGGTACCACGATCAGCGCCCGGATTGCGCGCCCGTATTGGTGGCGGTTTTCCGGCGGAAGCGTGTGCAAGCGCTGCAGCAGGGGCAGGGCGAATGCGGCGGTTTTGCCGGATCCGGTCTGGGCCGAGCCCAACACATCGGCCCCGGTCAATATGACTGGAATGGCTTCGCTTTGAATAGGCGTGGGTGCCGTAAATCCGAGCGCACCGGCGGCTTGCGCCAGGCTGGGTAAGAGTCCAAGGGAGAGAAAAGGCATGGGCCTATTGTCGGCCCTGCCGCCCGCCTCAGGGCTGCAGCATGGAAATATCGCTAAACGACTCGGCGCCGGGCGTGTGCAATTGCAGCTTTTGCAGGTTCAGCCCGAGCGCCTGCACCACGGAAAAGGGCAGGTCTGCTAGCGCTGGTGCAGAAGACTGCGCCACCTGGTCGGTGATCAGGGCGGACAGATGCACCACGGCGCCCAGGCGCGAGTTGCTGTTCACCAAGGGTTGTGCCGCAGCCTCTAGCGCCAGGGCCACCGATTCCGGGAAATCCCAGCGGCGTGCAATTTCTGCGGCGAGCTGGCCTTCGTCAAACCCGGCCAACTCACGTTCACGCTGCCAGCGTTCTCCAGGGGGTGACGGCTGGCTCTCGATGCGCTCCAGTGTCTCGGGCATGCGCTGGGCGATCACCAGCTCGCCTAATCGCACCATCATGCCGGTGAGCCAGGCTTGCTGTTCGTCCAGCGTTAGGCTGTTGGCCAACCACTTGGCGTAACCCGCGCAGACCATGCTGTCGCGCCAGAAATTGAGCCGATCCAGGCCCGGCGGAAATTCAAATCCATGGGCCATGCAGATGGACAGCGCACGCGCGCGGATGTGGGCCATGCCCACGACGCTAATGGCGCTGTCCAGCGTGTGGACACTGCGTGACAGGCCAAACATGGCGCTATTGGCCATGCGTAACAAAGTGGCTGTAAGTGCTGGGTCTTTTTCAATGATGGAGGTGACCGTTGCGACCCCCGCGTCCTCGTCATTGAGTGTGCGGATCAGCGCCTGCGCGACTTCGGGCATGACGGGAAGTTTGACCGATTGCAAGAAGCGTGCTGGGGTTGTCATGGTTCAACTGATGATACCTCTGCCACTGAATAGCCTTACCCGCAAAAATGTGTATCTCGGATGTAAGAATTGCTGATGAAATTCAGACAAACGCCCCAAGCTGCAGGCCTTCACGCAAAGAACTTCGACCATGACAACCACAACCCTGAAAATTGATTTTGTATCCGACGTGTCCTGCCCCTGGTGTGCAGTGGGCCTAGCATCATTGCAGACGGCGCTGGACCGAGTCGGCCCGGACGTGCAGGTGAACATCACGTTCCAGCCCTTTGAGCTGAATCCAAACATGGTGGCTGAGGGGGAAGACACCACCGAACACCTGCGCAACAAGTATGGCTCCACGCCAGAACAAGCCAATGTCATCCGCGAGACCATTCGCGCACGCGGAGCCGAGTTGGGGTTTACCTTCAACCTGGACAAACGCTCGCGCATCTACAACACGTTTGATGCCCACCGGTTGTTGCACTGGGCACACGAAGAAGAGGGAGAAGAGGGCGGCCACCAACTGGCGCTGAAGCAAGCCCTGCTCAAGGCCTATTTCACCGACGGTGAAGACCCTAGCAACCACGACGTTCTATTGCGAGTCGCCACCGCAGTGGGCCTGGACGCAGAGCGTGCCAAGGCCATATTGGCCAGCGACACATATGCCGCCGAAGTGCGCGCGCAGGAGCAGTTTTACCTGCGCCAGGGTATCAACTCGGTACCTGCCGTCGTCATCAACGACCGCCACCTGATATCGGGTGGTCAGCCGCCTGAGGTGTTTGAGCAGGCACTGCGCCAGATCGCCGCGGCCTGAGCCCGTCCGCACCATGCGGCGCTAGCTGCAACCGCATCCGTTGCCACCGCCGCCGCAGCCCGATTTTTCGGGCACGGCGCTGGCCTCGAACTTGGGGAACAGCACATTGTTCTCGAGGTGGATGTGGTTGATCAAATCCTCGTTGAACTGCGCGATGCCGGTGTACAACGCGCGCCAGGTGTTGCAGGCGCCGGGTGGTGGTGTAGCGTCGTGTGTCAGCGCGTTCACGCGGTCTAGCGCTGCGCCGTGGCTGATGTGTTCACTGCGCATCATGCCAATGGGCTGACCCACAAAGGGATTGCCGCCGGCTTTGAGCATCGGAAACAAAACCTGTTCCTCTTTTGCCATGTGCTCCAGCATCACCTGTTGAATGTCTTCCAACAGTTGGGCCAGGCCGGCAGGGACCTGCGGGTTGCTTTTGTGCACGGTTTCCACGCGGTGCGCCATGCGTATCAGTTCCGGCAACTGGGCGCGGTGCACGTCGTGGTAACGGGTCAGGATGTGGTCTATCAACACGTCGGTGGTGGTTTCATCTGGCGGTGGGCTGGGCCGTTCCAGCGCAGCCAGCTGGCCGAGTACATCGGTCAGATCGATGTTCTTGTTCAGCGCGGCCTGGCGCAGGCTGATGTTGCCGTTGCAGCAAAAGTCCAGCTTCAAGTCACGGAAGACGGCCGTTGCGCCCGGCAACTGCACTGCGATGTTTCCGAGCGTTTGCTCGGCAAGTTCGGATGTGGTGGATGCAAACTGTTGTCGTGCGCTCATGGTGGTCTTCCTTAAAAATTTGTTCGAAGACCTATTTTAAATAGAAGAGGCATTTAATGAGCATCTTTTGAGGTGACCCCTTTCATGGGCGGTTGATCTACATCAACAGGAGTTGCTTTATGCGGGGAGCAGCACTTCCAGCAGCCGGTCCAGGCCGCCGGATTCAATCGACACCATGGCCTGCTCGCGCACCTTGGGCTTGGCGTGGTAGGCCACGGAGAGGCCGGCTACACCCATCATCGGCAGGTCGTTGGCGCCATCACCCATGGCAATACATTGCTCGGGCTCTATGCCCAACAGAGAGGCCACTTCCAGCAACGTGCGGCGCTTTTCGGCGCCGTCACAAATCTCGCCCCAGGCCTGGGCGACCAAGCCACCGGTCAATTCGCCGCAGTTGGGGCCACTGCCCACTTCCAACAGGTTCGAGCGCGCAAAGTCGATGCCCAGGCGTTCCTTGACGCGGTCGGCAAAGAAGGTGAAACCACCCGACACCAGCAGCACCTTGAGCCCGGCCGCCTTGCAGGCCTTGACCAAGTCGGCCGCGCCGGGATTGAGTTGCAGGCGCTGCACATAGACCGCTTCCAGATCGGCCACGGTGACGCCCTTGAGCAGGGCCACGCGCCGGCGCAGGCTGGTCTGGAAGTCGGCAATCTCACCCCGCATCGTGGCCTCTGTGATGGCCGCCACCTCTTCCTTGCGGCCCACGGCATCGGCGATCTCGTCGATGCACTCGATGTTGATCAGCGTGGAGTCCATGTCAAAGGCAATCAGCTTGAAGTCGGAAAGTTTTTTACCGGCTGTGAAATTGCGCAGAACGAGGCCGGGGGATACTTCGGTGGCGTGCATGGTTTTGGTTTGCTATTGAATTGGGAGCGTGCTGTGCAGTATTGACGAGGGCTAGAGGCGTATTTTTCTTAAGGACTTGTTTGCAGCCAGTTGTTCCGTTTAGGTTCGGGCACGGTCAACCTCTTCGGAAGTGCACGCTTGATTTTAGGCCATGCCTTGCATAGGCTTTTGGTTGTGCGTGTTGGCTTCATGGCAGTCTTGCCAAAACCGGTGGCGTCCCACTGGCGCAACACGCTGGCTTTCAAACGCTGGGCATCCGTACACAGAGTGCCCTAAAGTTGTTGGAGTAGTCAACAAGGTCATACCGATGTCGGTGGCCATTGTTAGGGATAAACATCCATGCTTGATAAGCGCCGTGTCGCTTATTGGTCCAGCAAAAAGTCACCTGTAAAGCGGAACTCCTTTGGTCTGCCCATGAGCGGGCGAAGCGCTTCCCAACTCGGCAAGCGAAAACCACCGCCTTTTTGTGCGCACCAATAGTTGGCATTGTTCCAGTTGATATCGCCACCGTTGTCTGATTGGACCCATTGCAGGCCGGTCTGCGTCGCAGGCGGGCAACTTTTGTTCGCTGGAGTTGTTGTGTCAATGCCGGGGTTGGCCCGCCTGTTCTGTGGCAACCGCGAGTGCGGCCTGCGCCCGCAAGCCCCACCACCCGCCTTGGAGTTACTGCGCTTTCGAATGCCGGATTCAACATCCGTTTAAGACGCAGAGCCGACATTCACAAGGCCTCCATTGCAATCATTCAGCAATAACCTTTGCGCTGCTCCCACTCCATTCCATTCGTCGAGCGGAAGTCACGCAGGAGGAGGCAAAATTGAATGCCGTTGGACTCCGCAAATTTAAGGCGCTCGCGGATACAGGTCAGGTCTTGTTTGGCTGCCAATACGCTCGGATGTGAAGAGTGTTGCTGGAGAAGTGCGTCTATTGTCGCAAGGCCATCGCGCGCTGAATGCCATTTCGGATCGGATTTGTCAAAGAAGTCGTCGTCTGAGACAAATTCACCAATGCGCTTGAGACCACTTTCCATTGCCAGCGCATCGAGCGCCCGAGAATGTTGAAGCAGTTCAACACCGCCGGTCGAGGTAAAACCAGGAACCTTTGCGCTGAAATAAGCAAGAAGATTGGGCGGGGTAACAAATAGCTCACGCAGTCGTCCGTAAGTTGGAAACAAACTGTATATGAGGAGGGCAGTAGCTACCGCACCCAGGCCTGCATAACCTTCGCCTTGCGACATCCGCACTACCGCAAGAACCAACAGGCTGCTGAGAATGCCAAACCATAAGCTGCCAAAGCGACAGGCGCGAAAAATATGGCGCTTCAGCCGGAGGTACGCTTCCGGAGAGTAAGTCTCGAAACGGTCTTTAAGCATCGGAGTTCATGGTTAGGGAGTACGCTAATTGGACGCCCTAGGGGATACGCCGGGGCATTTGTGCCGCTGCAAAGGAGTTGTTGACGGCCGAATTAGGCGGCACCGCGGCTGACGTGAGGCAGGAACGAATCATCAACATTGACCATCACCGCAGGATTTTTTCCATTGCTTTTCCTTTAGCAAGCTCGTCAATCAGTTTGTCCAGATACCGTATTTTCTGCATCAATGGGTCTTCCACTTCCTCCACACAGACACCGCAAACAACGCCTTTGATAAGTGATGAGTTTTGATGGATGGCGGGGGCTTCAGCGAAAAAGGTTTCAAAGTCGATGTGTCTCTCGATTTGCCTTTCCAAACCCTCTTGGTCATAACCAGTCAACCAGCGAATGATTTGATCAACTTCATCTTTCGTCCGATGCTTACGCTCAGCCTTTTGAATGTATAGCGGATACACCTTGGAGAATTCCGTAGTGAAAATTCGGTGCTTGGACAACTTTATTTTTCCTGTGGGGCGAACATACGATCTGACTAATAGATTCCAAAATCCAGTGTGGCACGATGTTTCGCCAGTAATTCGGCTAGCTCTGGAACGACGACGGGACCGTATCCAGTACCATAGTAGCGCCACGGGCGGTCCAAGTAGAACCTCATGGCAATCGCTTAAGCGCTTAGCAAATAGCAAATAGCAAATAGCAAATAGCAAATAGCAAAGAATACATGATCGGCATCGGTCAGCAGATCAAAGGACTGGACGACCGCTACCGCTCCGTTCTCGCCGTTGTCAAGGGCTAGTTTCATGGTCTTTCGCACTGTGAACATACCCGCACTTCGGACAGACTGTCTCGTCCAACAACCACGATAGCCAGCCGCCGACTCCCTTTCTCGAAAGCGCGAACCAAACTAAACTCAATCCACAACTGGGGCACCTGACTAGCAGCACGGAAAGAACCAATGTTGCAATGCCAAGCAGCGTACCAACGAGCCTAGGCACATACCTGGGTACGGACAGAAATTCCGCAAGTTGATAGTCAAACAATGACAACGAGCCGCTCAGAATCAGCAATGAAAATGCAACCCCTAGTTTCCAACGCTGGTGATGCACTAGGGGGATTGGAATGGAGCGCATTGATGAAGATGAATTAGGGCATTGTCCTGGGCGAAATGATCGATTGGAGACTTCTTTTGAAAGACCGCTTCCGCCCCATCCCGGTCTTCTCCATCGCGTCTCAAACAACTACCCCCGCAGAGATTGGGGTAGTGGTCCGCGCCGATTTGTGGGCGTTTGACACCATGAGGCGCGGGCCACTGCCCCAATCTCTGCCGCCCACACGCAACGGCAGGCGAAGTAAAGTGCAGCGATTATCCAGCTACTTGACGCCAGCAGAGGTCGCAGCAACCGTCGCAGTAGCCACTGTCTCCACCACCGGCTGCCCCAGCGACTTCAAAATATCCCGCACCATCTGCGCCCGGTCTTTTGCCTCGGGCAACTCGCGTTCAATGCGCAGCTTCTCATTCCCCGCCAGCTTGATGTGTTTGTGCTTCTGGATCAGGTGGATGATCTTCATCGGGTCTATCGGTGGGTTCTTCATGAAGGTGATGGTGATCACACCGGGTGCCGCATCGACCTTGACCACGCCATAAGGCTTGGCCAGCACGCGCAGGCGGTGCACGTCGATCAAGGTCTGGGCCTGGTGCGGCAGCTTGCCGAAGCGGTCGACAATTTCTTCCAGCAGTGTGTCCACTTGGTCCGCGTTCTTTGCGGTAGCCAGCTTTTTGTAGAAGCTCAGACGCAAATGCACATCGCCGCAGTAGTCATCCGGCAGCAGCGCCGGGGCGTGCAGGTTGATGTCGGTGGTGACATTCAACGGGCTTAACAAGTCCGGCTCTATGCCGGCCTTCAGGCAGCGCACGGCCTCGGACAGCATCTCGTTGTACAACTGGAAACCCACCTCCAGCATATTGCCGCTCTGGTTCTCGCCCAGCACCTCGCCGGCACCGCGTATCTCCAGATCATGCATGGCCAGATAAAAGCCTGAGCCCAGTTCTTCCATCGCCTGGATGGCGTCCAGACGCTGGGTGGCCTGTTTGGTCAGGCCTTCGATATCGGGCACCATCAAATAGGCGTAGGCCTGGTGGTGGCTGCGGCCCACGCGGCCGCGCAGCTGGTGCAGCTGGGCCAGGCCGAACTTGTCGGCGCGGCTCATCACAATGGTGTTGGCGGTGGGCACGTCGATGCCGGTCTCGATGATGGTCGAGCACAACAACAGGTTGTAGCGCTGGGCGATGAAGTCGCGCATCACACGTTCCAGCTCGCGCTCGGGCATCTGGCCGTGGGCGACCGCGATGCGGGCCTCGGGTAACAACTCTTCCAGCTTGGCGCGGCGGTTTTCTATCGTCTCCACCTCGTTGTGCAAAAAGTAGACTTGGCCGCCGCGTTTCAACTCGCGCAGCACGGCCTCGCGGATCACGCCATTGCCTTCGGTGCGCACAAAGGTCTTGATGGCCAGGCGGCGTTGCGGCGCGGTGGCGATCACGCTCAGGTCGCGCAGGCCTTCCAGCGCCATGCCCATGGTGCGGGGGATGGGCGTGGCGGTGAGCGTCAGCACATCGACCTCGGCGCGCAAGGCCTTCATCTGCTCCTTGTGGCGCACACCAAAGCGGTGCTCCTCGTCGATGATGAGCAGGCCCAGGTTCTTGAAGTGTGTGTCTTGCGACAGCAGCTTGTGCGTGCCGACCACAATGTCCACCGTGCCATCGGCCAGACCCTTGAGGGCCAGGTTGATTTCCTTGGTGGAGCGGAAGCGGCTCATCTCGGCTACCTTGACCGGCCATTTGGAGAAACGGTCCGAGATGGTCTGGAAGTGTTGTTCGGCCAGCAGCGTGGTCGGCGCCAATATGGCGACCTGCTTGCCACCGGTGACGGCGATAAAGGCGGCGCGCAGGGCCACCTCGGTCTTGCCAAAGCCCACATCGCCGCAGACCAGGCGGTCCATCGGGCGGGGGCTGACCATGTCCTGTATCACGCAGTGGATGGCCGCCTTCTGGTCGGCAGTTTCTTCAAAACCGAAGTCGTTGGCAAAGGTTTCGTAGTCGTTGGCCGAATAGCGGAAGGCGTGGCCTTCGCGGGCTGCGCGGCGGGCGTAGATGTTGAGCAGCTCGGCGGCCGAGTCGCGCACCTGCTCGGCGGCGCGGCGCTTGGCTTTTTCCCATTGGCCACTGCCCAGTCTGTGCAGCGGCGCCTCGTCGGCGCTGACGCCGGTGTAACGGCTGATCAGTTGCAACTGGCTGACCGGCACATACAGCGTGGCCTTGTCGGCATATTCCAGGTGCAAGAACTCTTGCATCTCCGGCTCGCCATTGGCCAGCTTGTTGCCCAAATCCAGGTTGATGAGGCCACGGTAGCGGCCAATGCCGTGCTGGGAATGCACGACCGGGTCGCCCACATTCAGCTCGCTCAGGTCCTTGATCAGGGCTTCTACATCGCTGACCTGTTCCTGTTTCTTGCGGCGGCGCGCGGTGGGGGCGCTGGCGAAGAGCTCGGTCTCTGTCACCAGGTCTATGCCATATTCCAGCCAGCTGAAACCTACGCTTAAGGGCGCGGTCGCAATGCCGAATTTCTCGTCGCTGGTCTGGAATTCCAGCAGCGAATCAAAGGACGGCGGGCTGACGCCGCTGGCACGCAAAAAGTCCAACAGGCTTTCGCGGCGGCCATCGCTCTCGGCCAGCACCAGGATGCGGTGCTGGGTGTTGCGGGCATGTGCCTTCAGGCGGGCCAGCGGGTCTTCGCTGCCACGCTCGGCGGCCATGGGGGGCAGGGTTTCCAGTTCGGCGTATTCCGTTCGCCCTGAGCCTGTCGAAGGGCCTGCAGGGGCTTCGACAGGCTCAGCCCGAACGGTAGGGGGCTTGATTGCCAACTGTGCATAGGCATTGGCCCGCGCATAAAACTGCTCGGTGCCCAAAAACAGGGACTCCGGCGGCAGGGCGGGGCGCTCGGGGTCGCCTTGCACCAGGCGGTAGCGGTCCTTGGTGTCCTGCCAGAAGCGCTGAAAGGCCGGTTCCAGATCGCCATGCAACACCACCGTGGCGTCTGGCCCCAGGTAATCAAACACGGTGGCGGTTTCTTCAAAGAACAAAGGCAGGTAGTACTCGATACCGGCCGTGGCCACGCCGGCACCCATGTCCTTGTAGATGCGGCTCTTGGTCGGGTCGCCCTCCAATAGCTCGCGCCAGCGGCTGCGAAAGCGGGCTCTGGCATCGTCATCCATCGGGAACTCGCGACCGGGCAGCAGGCGTACTTCGGGCACCGGGTACAGGCTGCGCTGACTGTCGGGGTCGAAGGTGCGGATGGAATCGATCTCGTCGTCAAACAGGTCCACGCGGTAGGGCACCAGACTGCCCATGGGGAACAAATCGATCAGGCCGCCGCGCACCGCGTATTCGCCGGGGCTGACCACCTGGGTCACATGGCTGTAGCCGGCCAGCGTCAACTGTGCTTTCAGCTTGGCCTCGTTGAGCTTTTGCTTGACCTTGAATTCAAACGTGTAGCCGGCCAGGAAACTGGGCGGTGCCAGCCGGTACAAGGCCGTGGTTGCGGGCACGATCACAACATCGGCACCGGTGTCCTTGTCGCGCTGGCTGATGCGCCATAACGTGGCCAGGCGTTCGCTGATCAGGTCCTGGTGCGGCGAGAAGGTGTCGTAGGGCAGTGTTTCCCAGTCGGGGAACAACGCGCAGCGCAGCGTGGGGGCAAAGAACGCAATCTCGTCCAGCAGGCGCTGCGCGTCATTGGCGTCCGCCGTGACCACGGTCATGGGTTTGCCGGCCGCCTTTTCGCGCTCGCCTAGGCGGGCCAGCAGCATCGCGTCGGCAGAGCCTGCGGGGCGGGGCAGGGTGAAGCGTTTGCCGACCGTTAGTTTGGGTAAATCCATGGAGAATTTTGGTGCGGGGCAGGCCGTGGAAGAAGCCTCAACCGCAGGGAAAGGGGTAGAAAAATGGGGAACCAGTCGGGTCGATTTTAGAATGGCGCACTCCGCCACGGCTGCCAGCCCAACAAATACCTTTTTCCATGACAGTTACGGTCACCTCTGCAGACACTTCCAAGCCCGCCCGCCTGTGGGCGCTGATCCCCTGTGCCGGCACCGGCTCGCGCGCCGGCTCCGATGGCCCCAAGCAATACCAACCGGTGGCCGGCAAGCCCATGGTGATACACACGCTGGCTGCATTCGCAGAGGTGCCACGTTTGAGCGGGGTGTTGGTGGTGGTGTCCAGCGGTGACAATTTCTTTGATAACCAAGTTGCTACTGTTTTGGTAGCGCCATGTGGAGGTTCCACGAGGGCTGGAAGTGTTTTTAATGGTTTGGCTGCCCTGGTGGACCGCGGTGCCAACCCGGATGACTGGGTGCTGGTGCACGACGCGGCCCGTTGCCTGATCACCCCCACACAGATCAATACGCTGATCGACGCCTGCCAGAACGACGCGGTGGGTGGCCTGTTGGCGTTGAAACTGCCCGATACATTGAAACGCGAAGTTGATGGACGAGTGGCCGAGACCGTGGAACGCACCGACAAGTGGTTGGCCCAGACCCCGCAGATGTTTCGCATTGCCGAGCTGCAAAACGCCTTGCTGGCGGCAGGCGACGCGGTAACCGATGAGGCCAGCGCCCTGGAGTTTGTCGGCAAGGCGCCGCTGTTGGTAGAAGGCAGTGCGCAAAACTTCAAGGTGACCTACCCGCAGGACTTTGCACTGGCCCAGGCCGTGCTGCAGGCGCGTTTGTCCGATACGGCTTGACAGCGGGGGCTGCCGGGCGGATGCTGGCAGCCACAGCATTCCATGGAGCGCCTATGCCCAGCAGCTTCCGGCCCACGCAGGCACTAAAGGCCTCGGCCATGGTCTTCTGCCTGTGTGCCCTCAGTGCGTATTCACTGGAACTGGAACTCCCTCTGGACCCCTCCGACGCCGCCGCCAACTTCCTGAGCGTGACGGGCTTTGGTTATCACGTTGCGGAGCATCGGCTGGATGGCCACCCGGGGCTGGACTTTGAGTTCAAGCTGGGTGGAAAGGTGAGGGCGGCGCATGCAGGGCAACTCAATTTCTTCGCCGACGCACACGACCCCAGCAAGCTCACGGTGCAAGTGGACTTTTCCGCCGATGGCAAGAACTGGCGCAACGTCTACACCAATGTCGGCAGCCTGGAACCCGGGCTGGCCAAGGGCAGTGCCTTGGTGGCCGGGCAGGCCATTGGCACGGCAGGCACCGTCACTGCCACCGGCAGCGGCGGTGCCGTCATCCAGTACGCGATGACGCATTTCCAGCTCGACGACATGTCGGGGGCGGTGAACCATGGGCTGAGCAACAAGACGGCGTTGTCGCCGGTTCCGTTTTTCAGTGCGTCCGCACAGAGCGCCTTTGCCGCACTAGTCGAAAAGTCCACCTACCACCAGCAATTGTGTGAGCCATTCATCAGCTCGGCGCGTGGGCTGCTGGCCTATCCCAGCCTTGTGCGCACCTGGACGTTGGCGCAGGGCAGCCACGGCACACGCATCGACTTCACCTGCGACCACAGCGCCACACAAAGCAGTTACCGCTATGCGCTGCTGGACGCCACCAATACCGTGCTGGAGACCGGAGCTGTCAGTACCGACTCCACACTCAGTGCGCTGCCCAAAATCGACTTCACTGCGGCCAATGGCAGCAAACGATTGGGCGTGTATGCCGTCAACGCCATCACCGGTGTGCTGACGCTGGACTACTCCGCACCCGGTGGCAGCCGCCCGACCAGCTTTGGCGGGGCCTCTAGCTACCGATCCGAGGGTGGGCTAACGGCCTGCGCCGTGTCCAGCGATGCCGTGTGCCTCGTCGGCGAATCCTCACCCTACCGCCTGGGCCAGCAGATCAACCTGAGCCTGGCGGTGCGTGCCGACAAGCTGGCGGGCGCACCGGCCAGTGTCGAAGTATGGGCCGCGGTAGCCATGCCCGACGGCAGTCTTTGGTACATCACCGCGGCGGGGCTGGATCACACTCCGGCCCCATTGCGCAGTGCCCAGGCGTTAAGCAGCGGGCAAAGCACGGTTGTGCCGCTGGTGATTGCCGTGCCCGTTACCACCGCGCTGGCGGGGCAGTACACGGTGTACGGAGGTGTGGTGCCAGTGGGGACCCCGGTTGCGCAGTTGTTGGCCGCCAAGCTAGGCAATCTGTTGACGGTGAGCAGCGCCATTCAGCCTTGAATGGATAGCGGGTGTGGGTCGCGCAGCTGCGCTTCGGGTAAAAATCCAGTTGACCCATCATAAACACATCCAACTTACCCGCTACGCCATCCGCAGCACCCAACCCATCGTTCTGGTTGCTTTCCGTCCTCGGCGCACTGGTGGCGTTTGCGCCGCTGTCGATTGACATGTATCTGGCTGCCTTGCCCGACATCGCCCGCGAGTTTGCGGACACGGCGGGCGCGGCGCAGTACACGCTGGCGGCTTACTTCATTGGTATGGCATTGGGGCAGTCGTTTTACGGCCCGGTGGCGGACCGTTATGGGCGCAAGCCCCCGCTGTACTGTGGGCTGGTGTTGTATGCGCTGGCGTCGGTGGGATGCGCGCTGGCGCCCACCATCCAAAGCCTGTTGGTCTGCCGCTTTTTGCAAGCCCTGGGCGGTTGCGCCGGCATGGTGATTCCCCTGGCCATCGTGCGCGACCTGTACGGCCCGCAGGCCACTGCGCGTGTGATGTCGCGGCTGATGCTGGTCATGGGTGTGGCCCCCATATTGGCGCCCCTGGTCGGTGCACAACTGCTGGGGGACTGGGGTTGGCGCGCCATCTTCTGGGCCTTGGCCGGCTGCGCCGCTTTCGCACTGGCGGCGGTGCGTTTTGGTTTGGCAGAGACCTTGCCTACCCGCCCGGCCCAATCTATCAGCCTGCGTTTTGTGCTGGATGCGTACGCCGGCTTGCTGGCCGATAGGCGCTACCTCGGCTTTGCGCTGGCGGGCTCCTTTGCCACCGCAGGCATGTTTGCCTATATTGCCGGTTCGTCGGCCGTGTTGATTGGGTTGCAGGGGCTGTCGCCACAGGCCTATGGCTGGGTTTTCGGCGCCAACGCGTTCGGGCTGATTGCAGCCTCACAGATCAACCACCGGCTACTGCGAACGCGCAATCCCGACGGCGTATTGACCGGGGCGTTGACCGCCATGGCTATGCTCGGCTTGGTCCTGGCGCTGGCCGCATACTGCAGGCCGCCCCAGCCGATATCACTGGTGGCGTTGCTGCTACCGCTTTTTGGTTTCATCGCGGTGCTGGGCTTCATCAACCCCAACACCGCCGCAGGCGCCATGGCAGACCACGGAACCCGGGCCGGCAGTGCGGCCGCGTTGATGGGCACACTGCGTTTCGCCCTTGCCACGCTGGTGGGCGCAGTGGTCGGCCTGTTCGACAACGGCTCGGCGCAGGCCATGGGTGCCGTGATGGCGGTTTGTGGTGTGGCGGCGTTGTTGGCCTACCGCTTGCTGGTAGTGCGGGGACGTGTGAGTGCAACCCTGCCAGCCTAGGGTGCTCGTGAATCTCTGCGAATGGCGGCAAGTCTGCGGCCCCGCTGAAATTTTGTCCGATTTTTTCGACATTCTGTGTTGGCTATCGCAGCTTGCCCCCCTGAACCGGGCAAAAAAAACATGGGTGTGGCGGCCGGGGCATGTCTATATCAGGCCGAGGGAGAGGGGCGCAATCGGGTGGGTGTTGTGCAGGAGCCAGCACAAGGGTACGAGATAACCCTTGCCCCATGCTGATGAATCTTCACGTTGTGGCTGGTCGCATCGCCGACAATCATGGACCGTGCTTCCTTCACGCCAAATTTTGATTGATAGCAGGCCAAGCTAACAACTGCTTTCGTCCGACTCGGTTATCGCAATGCAGGCCTGGCTCAAAGCCAAATTGACTGACCCCATGCCCCGTACTCATTTTTATTTCATCACCGCAACACTCTGGCTATGCTCCATTCAGTCATTCGCGCAACAGGCGCCACAGACACCAGAGCAAACACCAGCGACCCCAGTCGTGTGCCCTGCGGTTGCCAAGCCCCCCACCTCGACGGAAGTGCAAGAGGCAACGGCCAAGGCTCGGGACCACGGCTTGCTTTGGCGACTGCGCAAGGACGGCAGAGATCTCTACTTGTTCGGAACCATGCACGTGGGCAAACTGGACTGGATATTTCCCGGACCTCAATTAAGCAAAGCCCTGCGGGTGTCGGATGCTGTGGCCTTGGAACTGGACTTGCAAGAACCGAGCGTACAAAAGGCGTTCAAAACCGCTATGGACGATATGGCGCCACTGCGGGTTGACGCGGCGCTACAAGCGCGCCTGGATCGGCAGGCAGACATCGCATGCCTGCCCCGAGAAGCCTTGGCCGCCACACCCCCCCTGTTCCAGGCCCTTAGCTATCTGTTGCTTGCCGCACGCGATGCTGGATTGGACCAGGGCTACGCGCAAGAACATATGCTGACTGCATTTGCCAAGAAGGCTGGCAAGCCTATTATTTCATTGGAAACACCGGCAATACAGATTCGCGCAGTTGCTGGTACAGGGGCAAATGCGGGGCAAAAACTATTGGAAGAAACACTCGCCGAGCTTGAACAACACAAGGTCGTGCCGCTCATGCTGCGCCTGGCAGATGCGTGGGCCAATAATCGACTGGATCTGTTGGAGTCTTACGAGGAGTGGTGTGAATGCATCAACTCCGAGGAAGATCGGATCCAGCTGCATCGAATCATCTTTGATCGCAATCCCCACTTGGCAGATCGCATCACTGCCGAACATGCCGCCGGCAAACAGGTGTTTGCGGCGGTGGGGACCTTGCACATGATTGGCCAGCAGGGTCTGCCCAAGCTGCTGGCGTCCAGAGGATTTGACGTTGAACTTCTGGTAGGCCAACGCTGAGCAATAAGCGCGGATGCTCACAGCCGCTGAAACGCGCGTTTACCGCCTACATTTGCTACAAATATAGTAGCTACTTGTGCAAATTCCACGAGGGCTAGAGCCCGAAATCATCGTGGTTTTGTCAAAAAAACCCATATTGGGTAAAAAGATGCTCTACAAACCGACGGGGTAGAGAAGGATTATTGAGTACCTGTTGTCTGCGGTGCAGAGGGCGGGGAGCGAGAGTTTGAGGGAGCGATGAAGCAGCAATGAAGTTAAACGGACCAGTATCCGGAAATCTCGAAGAAAAATATGAAATTGAACACCACCGAAACCACACACGAAGCCATCTTGCAGCGTGGTGGAGAAACCATCTCTTATTCACGGAGGTTGCAAATGCTTCAGCTTTCACTTTTGATGGCCGGTGTGACTGCAGCCGATGCAAGCACCGCCGGGGGTGTTTCGCAGTGCCCCGCTGATAGGTTTCCGATCCAGATTACGAACGAGTTCAAGAGCGGCTCCAAGACCACACTCTCTGCCGCCGATTTGCCTTCTGAACCCTATTTTCGTGCCTTCGTGACGGCCGTCACGGAGCACGTTGCGGCTCGGTTTGCTAAAGATAAGCTTTGTATAGACAGTGCAGAAAACAAGAAACGGTCCTTGCTTCAATTCGTGAACTTGCCTCTTGCCACCGTAGAAAGCCAGCCACTTGCTTCACTGCCCTCACTGGATGCGCCATCAGTCGACGGCTGCCGGATATCTAGCCCGTGGATAGACCTTGTCTTTGAGCGCAAACCGGTTCCATGGATCCATGTTGTCGTGCGCTGGAATAAACGTCAATTTCTTGCCGATCAGGCAGTGCTGGCAGGCGCGCGCAATGTGTCGCCAGGCGTGACGATGCCTGTGATGTCAAGCCAATTTGGTGACTTTGCACAGGAGTACGTCAATTCGGAACTACTCCGTAGTCCGGAAATCCGTAAGCTGGCGGCTGAGCAAAATGATGCGCGCATACCACCGGATCTGCTGTGGTTATTCCGCAAGTCCTGGCAAAGCACACGAGGCCCTTTCGCTGGCTCGGCATCGGCTGCTATGAAAAAAGCAATACAGAAGAACGCAGAACACTATACGCAGCTTGTCATTGCCGTGATCGACCGTTGTTTTGCTTCTGAAGGGGCAACTATTCATTACGACAGCATTCTTGATGTCGCTGATCTGATCTCGCTTGAGCAATACAAGATCACCACACTGACTTACTAATTTAAAACCAATTTGAGAGCAACCCAATGACTTTTCGAAGGGCCACGGCTGCCGATGCCCAGAATCTGGCGGCCCTGGCGATCCAGGTGTGGCTGCATACCTATGCGACCGACGGCATCCGTTCGGCAATTTCCCAGTATGTTTTGAGCGCGTTCACTGCAGAGACTTTCTTGCGGCAGATCCATGACCCCTCGTCTCAGTTGCATGTGGCAGAAGTCAACGCGCACCTGGTGGCGTACGCCGTGGTCAAGTTCGATGCAGCGTGCCCTACGGATAACACGGGCAATGTGGAGCTGGCTACGCTGTACGTGCAAGAACACTTTGCCCGCGCCGGGCTGGGGTCCAAGCTACTGGCCTTGGGGCTTGGTCTGGCCCGTGAGCGTGGTGCCGGGTCAAGACTATGGCTCACCGTCAACGCCCAGAATGCGCACGCGTTGGCCTTCTATCGCAAGCATGGCTTTGTGCAGGCCGGCACCACCCAATTTAGCTTCGGCGGAGAAAGCCACTTGAACCACGTTTTGCTGGAGCCGTGTGCTGGCTTTTCTTAAGCTCGGCATTTGCGCTACCGCCTGGCTCACAACCAGCGCTTAGCAACTGCTGATCACATTGCAAAACTAATGCCCTGAAGGCCAGTGGGTGACCTAAGCGGCGCACTGCCCCTAAGGCCCAGCACGCTACACCTTTTTTTGCGAAGTTGTGGGCTGTTGTTGTGGGTGCGTCCAACGATCACGGGAGCAACTGCGCCACCATAGACTCGATCTTCCCTTCCACGCGCCCATGCTTCTGCGGGCTGGCAAAAGGTGCGTCGTAGTCTGCCTTGGCGACCTCAATACCTTGCTCGAAGATCTTCAACTGCGCAGTTGCCAAATATACGCCCCAATGAAACCCATACGTAGCCAAATAGGTTGCAGTGATGGGGCAGACCGTTCCGTCCGGAACCACTTTTGTCTCATAACCTTTGGCGCGAATTTGGCGCTCGTATGCGTCCCTGAAATCAGGCTTGACTGTGGGGTTTTCGATGATGCAAATGGCCTTGCCGCTGAGCTTGGCGGCCTTTGTGGCGTTCATCGTGACGCATCCGGACGTTGCGAGAATGCAGAGGATTGCTAGTGCCTTGGTAGTTATATCGGGTGAGGTCATGGAGATTCGGATGTGTGGGCTGATGAATGAAAGTGGATGCGCGGTTCAGCGCTTCTGCATGGCCTATGTGTAAGTCGTTGATTTATAACTGATCTGGCGACCCATCCTACGGTGATACCCAATGAAACGACGACGAATTCAGGAAGCAGAGCCAACCGAGATCTCGGTGGAACGCGTTCACCGTATACATTTGCTATAAAATAAATAGCTACTTTGATATATTCCACGAGGGCTAGCGCCAGGATTCATTCATGGTCTTGGTAAAAAACCCCAAATTGGGTATTAAACAGTCTGCAGGTCGGCCGGGCAGGGCGCAGACCAGACCCCCATGCGGCATACACGCCCGGTCTTGTCGGCCTAGGGTTTTCCCGCGAACCCGCGTAGTGAACCGCAAGTTCGTGCCCACCCGGCAATATTTTTACGCGCTTTTTGACACTTCTGTGTAAGCTATCGCAGCCTGCCCCGACTGAATGGGGCAAGCAAAAGCATGGCGCCAAGGGCGCAGCCTTTATTGCATTTTGAAGTCTGGCCACAACACCTTGCTAAGCCCCACACCATGCAACGACTCCACAAGCAACTTCTGCCGGCTCTCCAGGCGCTGCAAACGCATGCAAACCATTTGCAGGAGCCTGCCGCGCTGGCGGCCCGGGTGTTTGTGGGCATGGCTTTCTTTCGCTCCGGGCTGACCAAGATCAACGACTGGGGCACCACGCTGGCGCTGTTTGCCGACGAATACCACGTGCCGTTTCTGTCGCCGGAGGTGGCGGCCGTGGCGGGCACGTTTGCCGAGCTGTTTTTCCCGGTGTTGTTGGTGTTGGGCCTGTGTGGCCGCCTCTCGGCACTCAGCCTGTTCTGCGTCAACCTGATGGCGGTGATCAGCCTGTCCGAGATTGCACCCGCCGCGCTGCAACAGCACGAATTCTGGGGCGCGTTGCTGCTGGCGCTGGTATTGTGGGGGCCGGGCAAGTGGTCGGTGGATGCCTGGTGGTGGCCCCGGCTCGCGCGGGGTGGCGCAGACAACAACAGCAGGGCCAGCCCGTGAAGCCGCTGGCACCGCGTATCAAGGCCTGGTTCCAGCGTGTGATCCTGCGTCCCTATTGGTTGTGTTTTATTGTCATGGGCTTGAGCTTCTTTGGTTTTGGCCTGGGCACGCTGAACCTGATCTATGTGTTCAAGGCCAATGCCGACCTGTTGGTCACGCATGGCTGGATGGCCCTGATGGATGGCGGCTTGTTGCAGTTGTTTGAAATCTTGCTCACCGGTTATGCCAGCCTGCTGGCCTATATCGTGTTCAAAGCCTGCGAATACCGCCTGGCCCATGGGCTGACGGATGGCCTGTAGAAGTGGTCGACCAGCCAATTGACGGCACGATGCCGTTCTTTTCCCAAGTCTTATGGTCGGCGTTATGCTTCTCATGACTAATGAGGGAAAGCCACAAAGTGGATCAAAATCTAATCGAATGCGAAAAACACGGCACATCCCAGTACTGCATTATTTGCAGACACCTGCGCGAGAAAATCGGGCTGGAGTATTTTGCGATCCAGGCTGAACCGGCAGAGCCCGCTCAAGCATGGTGTGCAGCATGTGATCACGTACTGGAGCAAGAGCGTGGCTGGAGCGATGTTGCCGACCAGCACGCTGATTGGGAGCTGTATTGCTCCCAATGTTATGCAGAATCGTTGGAGACCCATAAACTGGTCAGTTGGGTTGAAGGCAGTTCACCCGAAGATTAAACGAACCCAAAAAAACTATGCTCTCAGCCACCTGCCACTGCGGCACCATCCGCATCGAAATTCCGTCGCTCCCGCGCGAGCTCACCAATTGCAATTGCTCTATCTGCCGCAGGCTGGGCGGCTTGTGGGCCTACTACAACGTGGGGACGGTCAAGGTGCATGGGCATCCGGAACATACCCAGGAGTATGTCCAGGGCGACAAGACCTTGCGGACCGTGCGTTGCAAGACCTGTGGTTGCACCACGCATTGGGAGCCGCTGGACCCCAAGCAACACACCAAGCTCGGCGTCAACATCCGAAACTTTGCGCCCGAAGTCATCGGCAATGTGCGCATCCGGCTGCTGGACGGGGCCGACACCTGGAAGTCTTTTTACTGGGAGGACATCCATGGTGTGCCGCCGCCTACACCGGGCTTTGTCGAAGACCAGATCACTGCCGTTGAAGAGCGCCTGCGGCTGGCCATGTTGGCCTCGGATGTTGAGACGCTGGCCGAGTTGATGTCTCCCCAACTCGTCTTCACCAACCACCTGGGTCAGGTTTTGGGCAAGGCCGCGGATCTGGAGTTGCATCGCTCGGGTGTACTGAAGTTCCACACACTGGAACCGTCTGAAACACAGATGCGAGCCGGTGCGGAGTCGGCCGTCGTGTCGGTTCGCATGCAGGCTTGCGGCAGCTATGCGGATGCGCCGTTTGCGGCCGATTTGCGGTTTACCCGCGTCTGGCGGCGCTCAGACGGTGGTGCTTGGCAAATCGTCGCCGGGCATAGCAGCGCGGTGCAAGCGTAGACGTAGACGCTGGAGGGTTCGTCTCATGACGTATGGCAACAGAGTGGCGCCGACTCCATGCACAATCTGGCATTCGAAACACAAAATTGCAACTGGCATCAACCGCGTACCCCCAAGCACGGGTAGGGCTGTCAGCACGGGGAGCCTATGGACCACCACAACTACGAGATCACAACCGACCTGGACCGCATGGACGTTGGTGCGATCCACGCCTTTCTGTCGCAAACCTATTGGTCACCGGGCATACCGCTGGCCCTGGTGCAGCGTGCCATGGCCAATTCGCTGTGTTTTGGTGTACTGCTGCAGGGCGAGCAGGTTGGTTTTGCGCGGCTGATTACCGACCGGGCGACGTTTGCCTATCTGGCCGATGTGTATGTTCTGGAGGCGCACCGCGGACGGGGCCTGTCGCAGCGCATCATGGACCATGTGGTGGCCCACCCTGATCTGCAGGGGCTGCGGCGCATGCTGTTGGCAACCCGCGATGCGCATGCACTGTATTCCAAATATGGCTTCAAACCCTTGGCGAACCCGACCGCCATGATGGAAGTGCACCAACCCAACGTCTACGCGAGCAAGGCTTAGAACACGATGCCGACCCTGCGCACACTTCACCGCACGTCCGCCATTGTGATCGTGGCCTTTGTGTGTCTGCATCTGGCGAATCACTTGGTCTCGCTGCAAGGCGCGGCCGCCCACATCGCATTCATGAAGGCCGCCCGGGCCGTGTACCGCCAGCCGCTGGTTGAAGTGCTGTTGTTGGCCTGCGTGGCCTTTCAGGTGCTGAGTGGTTTGCGGCTGGTGCTGCGCGGCTGGCGGCAGCGCCGCGGTTTATTGCCCTGGTTGCAGGCGCTGTCTGGCCTTTACCTGGTGGTATTTTTGTCGGTGCACGTGGGGGCGGTTCTGTTTGGCCGGTCGGTGCTGAACCTGGACACCAACTTCTATTTTTCAGCGGCCGGTTTCCATGTGCCGCCATACCCGATTTTGTTCGCACCGTATTATTTTTTTGGTGTGTTTGCGCTGTTCACGCATCTGGGCTGCGCGACCTATTGGCAAGTGTCGCCAACCTCGCGCACGGCGCGAACGCTGGCTGTTGTGTTGCCCATGGCCGTGGGCGCCACCGTTGCACTGCTGCTTGTGTTGTCGCTGGCGGGCATGATCCAGCCGGTTAACGTGCCTCCGGAGTACAAGGCAACATACGGCGGGTGAAACGGCAAAGCGACGTCTACACAGTCAGGATTCGATCATGAAATGTTTTTTGAAGGGAGCGCTTGGAGCGTTTGCAATTCTTGTTTTGGTTGCGGCCATCGCTCCTCTTTATTCGGACTACCGCGCACGCGCGCAAACGTCGGAATGGTTCCATCAGCTTGAACCTGTTCAACGCGGAATTGAAGCTATTGCCATCAAGCAGAAATCATTTATTGGAATTGCCAAGAGCATCGAAAAACCAGTGTTCTATCCAGATAACGTGACTACCTTTCAAGTCACTGACACAGGCGCGATCATTATCAAGGGCGGCCACAATGGGCAAATGCTGGTTCTCTCCCCCTCTTTTGCCGTTGAAAAAATCACATGGCATTGCATGGGTGGTCCAAATAAAGACATGCCTATAAATTGCCGCATGTGACACTGAAGGGGTCAGTCTCAAAATGAACAAACGAGGTAAGGTGACCCTGCGCATTGCCGATAGTGTGATCACGATTGGAGCGGTATTGACGGGCGGCGGTATCTATGGCGTGCTGCTATATGGCGTCTCGTTAGTCGCGGCAAGCATTGCGATAGTCAGTGGTTTCGCCTTGATCGCCTTGGGCCTGCTTGCGGGCGGGCGGCTTGAACAGGATAAGCCGAATCAGGTGTCTGGTTCAGACTGAATCCAAGGCGGTTTCGCCGCAACCGACACGCAGTGTGGAAGTGGGAGATGCAAAAAGAACTGAGGCGAGGGCGCCCCAAGCAGCGCTTTAGGCTCTTAGCTTGGGCGCCAGCGTCAGTCGAGGCACTTTCGCAACCACCGTGGGTTTGGAGTACGCGGATTTGACATAACCCGGGCTCACCACCTTCAAACCCACCGGTTGGGCCTGCAAGCCATCGGTATCGAGCTTGAAGATCGCGACGATCTGTACCAGTTCGTGGGCCTGGCTCTTGAGGCTGCTGGCCGCCGCGGCCATTTCTTCGACCAGGGCGGCGTTCTTCTGCGTGGCCTGGTCCATTTGTGTCATGGCCTCGCCCACCTGGGCAAAGCCCGATGCCTGGCCGTGGCTGGCCGCGTTGATCTCGGACATGGTGTCGGTCACGCAGCGTATGCTGCGCACCACTTCGGTCATTGTGATGCCGGCCTGGTCCACCAGCGCCGAGCCCTTGTCCACACGCTCCACACTGGTGCTGATCAAGGCCTTGATTTCCTTTGCGGCCTCGGCCGAACGGCCGGCCAACGAGCGCACCTCGCTGGCCACCACGGCAAAGCCGCGGCCCTGTTCGCCAGCGCGCGCCGCTTCCACGGCGGCGTTCAGCGCCAGGATATTGGTCTGAAAGGCGATGCCATCGATGACGCTGATGATGTCGGCAATCCTGTGTGATGCGTCGTTGATGCCCTTCATGGTGTCAACCACCTGCGCCACAACCGCGCCGCCTTCGATGGCAACCTTGGAGGCGTTTAATGCCAACTGGTTGGCCTTCTCGGAGTGCTCCGCGTTTTGCTTGACGACCGCCACCAGTTCTTCCATGGCCGCCGTGGTTTCCTCCAGCGCGCTGGCCTGTTGCTCGGTGCGCGAACTGAGGTGGCTGTTGCCCTGCGCAATTTCGGCGCTGGCCGTGGCCACCGCATCCGCGCCCTGGCGCACGCTGCCCACTACGGCCGACAGGCGGGTCTGCATTTCCTTCAGCGCCGCCACGATGCTGCGCTGGTCGCCGCGGGTTAACGGAATGTTGACCGACAAATCGCCTTGTGCCACGTTGCGCGCCACCTGCGCCGCCAACA
The DNA here is from genome assembly GCA_040384785.1 of Pseudomonadota bacterium. Taxonomy (GTDB): domain Bacteria; phylum Pseudomonadota; class Gammaproteobacteria; order Burkholderiales; family Burkholderiaceae_C; genus Allorhodoferax. The sequence goes on along the minus strand of JAZKIR010000027.1, from coordinate 21,296 downwards.
CTGGTTCACCGCCCACGTCTGACCAGACCGAGCGCCGAATCCAGAAGCCAATGCCGACCAACAGCACCGCCGCTACGCCTAGACCAATGGACTGCATCCAACGCATCTCACGGGCGGTGGCGTCATAGTTGGCAATCGACAGGTCGGCGAAAGACATGGACTCTTTGACCGTGGCGTCGACACCCGCGCGGTGCGCCAGGTAAGACGTGTGCGCCGCCTTCAACGAAGCTTGCACGGCTTCTTTGTCGGCCCCCGAAGCCAGCAACTCCAATGCCTTGCTGGCCAATGCGATAAAGGCCAGTCCCTCCTGGTGTTGTGCGCCCAGCAGCTTGCCCTCCAAACCATAGGGCGGGTGGGTGCGCCAGTATTCCACGCGATCCTGGTATTCAGTCTGCAAACGTTTGAATTCTGTCTTGGCCACATCGATGGCCATATTGCCCTCGACCGCTTGCGACAGCACCAGGCGCATTTCAATCAAATACATGGGCGGCGGCAGGATGTCGGCCGTCACATCCTTGGCCACAAAGGTTTTGCTGGCCGCATTGCCGCTGGCTTGTGATCCCCAGAACGACAGGCCGCTGATGCCCAGCGCTGCCACGAGCGCAATCCCCGTCAGTGTGTGCAGCATGGCGCGCAGGCCCATGCGGTGGCTTGGTTCATGGGCAGGGGAACCGGCGGGGAAGCGGTTTTGCATGACAGGCGCCTATGGAGTGATTCGCAACTCTAGCCCCTGGCATGGCGCTATACCATCCCATATTCATGGGGGGCTGTGCTAACGGGGGTGGGCAACCGCGTATTGGCGGTCTATCATGTTCCCTGACAATCTCTTTGACCATCCAAGCACCATGCCATCTTTCCTGTACAACAACGCGCGCCATTTTTTTTTCGGACAAGCCCTGCGGCGGCGCTTGTTGCTGGGCATGGCCTGCGCCGCGCTGGTCGCCTGCTCCAGCATGCCGCAGTCTCCCAGTGCAGGGGCCTCTGAAGTGACCACGCTGCAACAGCCTGCGGACCTGGGCGCAGCCTATGCTGCGTTGGCAACGTCAGGCGGTCAGGTGTTTAGGCTCAACCCCCAGAAGTCGACCGTGCGCATGTATGCGTTCCGGGCCGGCAAGGCCGCCAAGTTTGGCCACAACCATGTGCTGGACGCGCCGCAATTTCAGGGCTTTTTCCATCTGGCACCCGATGGCCCCGCGGCCTCGCGCTTTGATCTGCTGTTCCGCCTGGACCAGCTCACATTTGACGACCCACAACACCGCACGGCGCTGGGCCCTGCCTTCGCATCCGCCATCTCGGCAGAGGACCGCGCCAGCACACGCAACAACATGCTGGGCGACAACAACTTCCAGGCCGCGCGTTTTCCGTTGTTGCGCATCCAGTCGGTGCAAATCGTCGGTGATGCGCCCAAGTTCGCCGCCAAGATTGCCGTGGAGCTGCACGGACAGACGCGTGAGATGTGGACGCCTTTGAACGTGAGCGGCCTGCCGGACAAGCTGCAGGCAGAGGGTGCTTTGGTACTCAAGCAATCCGACTTCGGCATCAAGACCTTCTCGGTCCTGGGCGGCATACTCGCGGTGCAGGATGAGGTGGTGGTCGAGTTCAAGCTGGTGGGCGAGAGTCTCGCCTCGCCATAAGTTGGGTGATTACGTGCGCAGAATTCCTACTCTGAAGGAACTAGCGCCGAGCCGGATTGAAACGTAGTATTTGCTATATTATTCATAGCATCACAGTGATGTTCTACGAGGGCTAGAGTCTGGTTTTCTTCATAAGCTTGGTAAAAAAACCTAAAATGGGTATGAATTCGGGTCTGGGGGCGTTGCCGCGTGTTGCTGCAACTCGGCCAGCGTGTTGATATTGCGAAAGGCGGCTTCATCCGCAAACTGCACCTCGGCCACCCGCAGCGTCGCATACCAGCGCTCGAACTTGCGGCCACCGCCCTCCAGATACCGGGTCAGATGCGGCAGTACCGACACCTTGACCAGGCAGAACACCGGATGCGGCTGGCGGGTCTCGCCCGCTCCCGTCACTGCGACGGCCAGGTCTGCGTCTTCGGCCAATAGCGCAGCGGACAGCCGCACAACCAGATCGGTGGGCAAAAACGGCGAGTCACACGGCGCCGTGACCAGGTAGGGCGTTGCGCAGTGCATGAGCCCGGTTTGCAGCCCCGCCAGCGGCCCCGCAAAGTCGGGCATGGCGTCGGGCCACACCGGTGCACCAAAGACGGCATAGGCGTCCAGATTCTGGTTGGCGTTGACCAGCAGGTGTTGCACCTGTGGCTGCAGGCGTTGCAGCACGTGCAGCACCATGGGCTGATCGCCAAAGGGGGCCAGCCCCTTGTCCACGCCGCCCATGCGGGAGCCGCGGCCACCTGCGAGTATCAGTCCGGTAATGTCCATGGAATGTTTTTTGTGCTGTGTTCAGTTGGATGTGTGTTTGTTGGCAGAGACTGTTGCATCAACACATTGATTCGAATGCCCGCTTTCAGACACATTGCCGACTTTGAAAGTTCCAGATAGCGGTCTTTGAATCGATATGATTTTGGCGTCTCAACGTCCAATAACACCGGCGCACAACACGAATCGCAAAGTGGCAACCTAATGCTGCTTGTCAGCGGAGCTAACCGATCATGCGCGGATCCCACCTACTTGGCCCAGGACGCTGCTCCAAGAATGACAATAAACACATAAATAATGTAGGCAAGAAAGACGAGAGCAAACAATACTGCAATCGTCCGAAACAACCCCCACAAACCAAAAGAATGCCCGATCTCATCGACCTTTGGTGGCGACAACTCTTCGGTGTTTGTTCTCGCGCAACGGGGGCAAAGCGATAGGCCATCCTGCAATGGGTACACCAGACCGCAATGAGCGCAAACAAGATTCATTTGGGCGTCCTCTATTTTTACGTCAACGTCTACCGACAGACCATTACGTTGAATGCCGGGTTCCGCCCCGAAGCGGCGACGATATCAGAAGCATTGTTGCCAGTCACGCGTCTCAAACGTGACGACGGCGGGCGCGTCTTAAATGCTCTATGGATATTTGAACTTAACGTTCGCACCAGCACCATTTTTTAGCGACAGGGTAAAACTCGTCCATCCCCCTCCCGTATGCGCAACCATTACAGCTCGAAGCCTCGCGACAAGACTTGGTACCTGACAGTGTTCGTCGGACAAGAAACCCTCAACTTCCTTGCCACTAGAAATGTACGTCAGTTGCGACTCGACAGACCAACTCCCGCCGTTTTCAGAAGAGTAATTGAAGACGCAGATTGCCTCCTCAAAGATTGGTGGTGCACTGTCATAAAGGTAGCTGACAATTTTGGAAAGAATGTCAGTTTGAGTCTCAATGGGGTTGGACATGGTTGACTGCCGGTTAGACAGAAGGAAGAGTCAAATGGTCGATGAATGTGGTCGAATTAGACTGCATATCTGAATGTCAGCTTCCTCCCCCATCCAATTCCGCTGCCTTCTCCAAACCACATTCCTTGGCACACCGTAGGGCATTGACCTGCTAGAACATGCCGTTGCCGTGAGCCGACTCTTTGGGCATGACCTGCAGCACGTCCCAGTGTTCGACGATCTTGCCCTGTGCATCAAAGCGAAAGATGTCGATGCCGGCCCAGTCCTTGTTGGCGTCGGTGGGCCATTCCTGGTGGCAGTGCAGCACCACCAGGTCGCCTTCGGCCACACTGCGTTTGATCAACACGCGTTTGCCGGGGTAGTCCCTGGCCATGCGCTCAAAATAATCGATGAAGGCCTGTTTGCCGTCCGCCACATGTGGGTTGTGCTGGGTGTAGTGGTCACCGGCGTAACGGCTTATGGCCTCGGCCGGCTGGCAGTTGTTGAACATCAGTTCGTAGAAGGCTATGGCATTGTGTTTGTTGCGCGCCAGTGTGTCAGTCATGGTGAAACTCCTGAATGTATAACGGACGCCGTCAAAGGACCTTGTCGGTGGGGCAGTACACGCGCGGGGCAGTGGCTGATGCTGCGTCGGTTGCAACGGTTTTGAGTTGCGCCTGCACGTTGGCCGGCACATTGCTTTGCGCAAAGCTTGGCACCTGGCTGGGCGACAGGCCGGTCAGCGTCGTGAACAGCACCAGCGCCGTCAGGTGTGCACCCGCCGCCGCCGCATGGTTGCCATCCACATCGTAGAGCACGAGCGTGGGGTCGCGCTGCAGGGCCAGGTCCCAGGCCTGGCCTATCGGGGCCACGCAGGCCGGCTCTTTCTTTGCGATGGACACGTGCAGGTTGTAGATGCGCTCCGTCTCGGGCACACCCCGCAACGGCCACTCCGGGAACATCACCGGTGTGGCCTTGGCCACACGTGCCATGCGCACCAGGGCCTCGGCCTCGCGGGTGGAGTAGTTGAACAAACCACTGGTGCTGTACTTCTGCGCTTGCAGGACCACGGCGCTCCAGGTCTGGCCCTGTAGCAAGCCCAGGGTTCGGGTGTTGACCAGGTGCTGCTCCAGAAACAGCCAGTCCGGCGCCACTACAACGGCCACCGTCTTGCCGGGCCGCGCGGCGCGTAACATGGCTTCCAGGCGTTGCGGCAGGTCGCTGACCGACGAGTGGCTATTGCCCATCATCAATACGCTGATGTCGGCCGCGGCAGCCGGGGGTGGGGTAACCGGCGTGGTGTCGTTGCCCTGGCCGGACCCACTGCCACCGCCGCCGCACGCGGCTTGGCTGAACAGGCAGACGGCCAGACTTGTGCACAGTGCCAGGCTGTGGATCCAGCGGTTGGAGGGGCGTGGCAGGGTCACAAAAGCTGGAGGTTGAAAGTTGGAGTGTTTGTGTGCGAGTTTACGCACTGCGGGCAGACTCCTCCGCTTGGGTTCATGTGCCGGATGTTTGCCAGTACTCGCCGGGTCGGTAGTTGCCAAAATACCAGAGGTGCCCCTCCAAGTCCCGAACCACATAACCCCGGGCGCCATACTCTTCGGTACGCAGCGGACGCACCAGTTCGGCACCCGCTGCCATGGCCACGGCATGGTGGGCATCCGGGTCTTCAACAAACACGCTGAGCGCTTGCGCCACGCCGTTCAGCGACTGCGGGCTGACAAGGTGGTCTTCAGCCTTGGGTGAGCTGACCATGATGACGCCGGTACCCAGGCTGAGTTCGGAGTGCATGATCTGCAAGTTGTCTCCGGGCACCACAAAGCGTTGCGTAAACCCGAAGGCCTTGCACAACCAGCGTATGGCGGCCGGGGCGTCGTTGTAGGTCAGGCAGGGGTAGATGTCGGACGGGCTGCGGTAGGACGATGGCATGGTGCGACTCCAGGTAGTGGACGGCCAGGCGGGCCGTGCCGGGTGTGTGCCGCTCAGGACGCCAGCGGCATTCGGTTGGTGCGCGGCGTATCGTACGCAATGTCCCAGTCGCTGGGTTGCGCAATCTCAAAACGCGCGCGTCCGTTGGTCTTGGCGCGGTACATGGCGGCATCGGCGGCGTTGACCAGCGTGTCGGGGCTCTGGTCCGCCTCGGGATGGTTCAGGCTGGCCACGCCTATGCTGCAGCTCAGCAGCGGCGCGGTGGGCGAGGCTGCGTGTGTTATCGCCTCCTGTTGCAAACGCTCCAGGCATTGCTGCGCGGTGACCACGGCGTGGGCCAGGCTGGCGCCGGGCAGCAGCATCACAAACTCCTCACCACCGTAACGTGCCACCAGTTCGCCGGCACGCCTTACGCAATCGCCGAGCGCCTGCGCCACGCGGCGCAGGGCTTCGTCACCGGCGACGTGGCCGTAGTGGTCGTTATAGGGCTTGAAGTGGTCCACGTCGACCAGCAGCAGGCTCAAGGCCGTGCCATTGCGCACCGCACGTTGCCACTCGGTGGCCAGGCTCTGGTCGAACAGGCTGCGGTTGCCGATGCCGGTCACTCCGTCAGTAATCGACTGCTGGGCCAGCAGCCGGTTGGACTCTTCCAGAGCCCGGCTCTTGCGCACCAGATCCGTCACGTCGACCCGCACCGCCACCAGGTAGCCTTCGGGTGTGCGGGTCTCGTAGGTGTGGACCCATTGGTCATCAGCCAGCTCCTGCATCAGCGGCTCGGAGCGGGTGCCACGCGTGGCCATGCGCTGCGTCAGCCATTCTTCTTCACGGCCAATGGCGGCGGGTATCAGGCCGCGTTCGATATTGGCCCGCACCAGCGGCACAAAGGTCTTGCCGATGTCGTCCGGTGTGTGCAAATTGGGGTGCATCAGGTTGATGCGTTTGTTATACATGACCAGCCGGTCGTGTTCGTCATAGATTTCCAGCCCCACGTCCAGCGTGTCCAGGCTGGACGCCATCAACTGGCGGGTGCGTACGGCCTCTTGTTGGGCCGCATGCATGGCGACCTGGTGCCTGGCGGCACCGTCGGCCAGATCCTGAACCCGGCAAAGCGCAAGCCGTGTGGCGTGCAGACGCCGCGCGAGCCACAGCCCGCTGAGCACAAGCCCGAGTACACCGAGACCCGCCAAACATGCCGGGCCGAACGACCAAGCGCCGTCCTGCACGAAGACCAGCCATGCCCAGGCAAACGCTTCGCAACCGATTGCCAAGGCTGCCAGAAGCGCTGGCCCGGTAGAGCGGGAGTAGTGGGGTGGATTTGCCATGGGAAAGGCCGCAGAGGCCCGGGTATCAGCCAAACCACAATTATCGGTGTGAAGCTGGCGTCAACCGGACCCATTGCGGACGGACTGATCGCCCGGCACCCCGTAGCCCATAAGGCTTTCAGCTAACTACCCGTCAGCCCTCGTGAAATGGGCATATCGTGCTATTAAAATAGAAGCACTTAGAGTGACAACTCACCGCCGGGCCGCCCCAAGATGAGTTAGCCCTTGAGGGGCCAGCGACCCGCGCAGCGGTGGAACGTGGGGGGCAAAGGTTTTTCCGCAGGGCCGCCCCAAGGGAAAACGCGGCCCCCTCGGGGGGCAGCGACCCGCGCAGCGGTGGAGCGTGGGGGCAACTATCTCTAGTTCACCATCACCAGCTTGCCCATGACCCCGCGCGAACCCATGTGGGCGTAGGCGGCCTTGAGGTCGGCCATGGGCATGGTGCGGTCGATGACGGGCTTTATCTTGCCCTGGCCATACCACTGGGCCAACTCGCCCATCATCGCGGCGTTGGCCTTGGGTTCCTTCTTGGCAAAGTCGCCCCAGAACACGCCGACGATGGACGCGCCCTTGAGCAGCGCGAGGTTAAACGGCAGCGCGGGAATGGGGCCGGACGCAAAACCCACCACCAGGTAACGGCCGCGCCAGGCGATGGAGCGGAAGGCGGGCTCGGCAAAGTCCCCGCCCACGGGGTCGTAAATCACGTCCGGGCCCTTGCCGTCGGTCAGGGCCTTCAGCGCCTCGCGCATGTTTTCGGTCGTGTAGTTGATGGTCGCATCGGCGCCGATCTTTTTGCACAGCTCGCATTTTTCTTGTGTGGACGCGGCGGCAATCACCCTGGCGCCCATGGCCTTGGCAATCTGGATGGCCGAGGTACCGACACCACCGGCGGCGCCCAGCACCAGCACGGTTTCACCGGCCTTGAGCTGAGCCCGGTCCACCAGCGCGTGGTAAGAGGTGGCATAGATCATGATGAAGGCCGCGGCATCGACCATGGGGAAGCCCGGGGGCAGCGGCATGCACAGGGCCGCGGGGGCGATGGTGTGGGTGCCAAAGCCGCCCGTGCCGCTCAGGCAGGCCACAGCCTGGCCGACTTTCAGATGGGTCACGCCTTCACCCACGGCCTGCACAATGCCGGCGTATTCCGAACCTGGCACAAAGGGCAGGGCGGGCTTCATCTGGTACTTGTTTTGTACGATCAGGATGTCGGGGAAGTTCAGGCTGGCAGCCTTGATCTCCAGCAGCACCTCGCCGGCCTTGGGCGCGGGTGTGGGTAGTTCTTTCCAGTTCAGGGCGTCGATACCAGTGGGGTTTTCACAAAGCCAGGCGTGCATCAATTGGTTCCTCATCAATAGGGGACGGGCTGTCCCACGGGTTGTCCATGTCTGGAAGGATCATAGGTCCCAAGCCCCTCGCAAAATGTCTCTGGGGTGACCCGGTCCAGTTACATAAGGTGTTCTTTGCGGCCCCCTACAATGGTCCTTCAACCCCCCAAGACCTATGAAAATTCTGATTTCCAACGACGACGGATACCTGGCCCCGGGCTTGATGGCGCTCTACGAGGCGCTAAAGGATGTTGCCGAGGTGGAGGTGATAGCGCCGGAGCAAAACAACAGCGCCAAATCCAACGCGCTGACGTTGCATTCACCGCTGTACGTTACCCGCGCCAGCAACGGATTTCGCTATGTGAATGGCACACCGGCGGATTGTGTGCACATTGCGCTGACCGGTTTGCTGGATTACCGGCCCGATCTGGTGGTCTCCGGCATCAACAACGGCGCGAATATGGGGGATGACACGATTTATTCAGGCACCGTGGGTGCGGCGATGGAGGGCTTCTTGTTCGGCATTCCGGCCATCGCGTTTTCACAGGTGGAAAAGGACTGGCATCACCTGGACAGTGCTACGCGCAAGGTGCGCGAGTTGGTGCAGTCCATGCTGCAGCAACAACTGGTGACCGATAAACCGTTTCTGTTGAATGTGAATATTCCGAATCTGCCCTATGAGCAGATCGGCAGCATGAAACTGTGCCGCCTGGGCAAGCGCCATGCCGCAGAGAAGGTCATCCAGCAAAAAAGCCCGCGCGGCGAGACCATGTACTGGATTGGTGCGGCGGGCGCGGTCAAGGATGATGCGGATGGCACGGATTTCCACGCCACGGCCCAGGGCCATATGTCCATCACACCACTGAAAGTCGATTTGACCGACCATGACCACCTGGGCTACTGGGCGCAAACCGCTGCGCGCCTGACAGGCGTTCCGCAAGCTGTTGCGCCATGAAGCAACGGCCCTCGTTTCCGGCTCGGCTGGACGTCACGCTGGCACAGAACCGGCCCAATGCCCATGGCGTGCCTGCGGTACCCGTGGCCAGCCCGCAGCCGCCGCCCGGTGTGGCGCCGGCAGCCTTGGGGAAGAAGCCACAGCCCAAACCGGCACCATTGCAAGGCCATGGCATGGAATCCAGTGCCGTGCGCGCACGCATGGTGCAAAAGCTGGCGGCTGGGGGCATCAGTGACACCCACGTGCTGGCCGCCATGGGTGCGATCGAGCGGCACCGGTTTGTCGACAGCGCGCTGATCAACCAGGCCTATGAGGACACCAGTCTGCCCATTGGCCTGGGTCAGACCATCTCCAAACCCGGCGTCGTGTCACGCATGCTGGAGCTGCTGCGCAATGGGCACAGCGGCAAACTGGGCCGGGTGCTGGAGATCGGCACCGGTTGTGGTTACCAGGCGGCGGTATTAAGTTGCCTGGCCACCGAGGTCTACAGCATCGAGCGCCTGCGCGGTCTGCACGACCGCGCGCGCGAAAACCTGCGCCATCTGCGCCTGGCCAACCTGCATTTGTTGTTTGGGGATGGTATGGTGGGCTACCCCAAGGGTGCGCCTTATGCCGCCATCATTGCCGCCGCTGGCGGCGAGGCCGTGCCACAGGCCTGGGTAGACCAGTTGGCGGTGGGTGGGCGATTGGTGGCGCCGGTGGTCACCGTGGGTGCACCGGGCTCGGCCGGTAGCGCCCAAGCCCTGCTGGTGCTGGACAAAACAGCCCAGGGTGTACGCCAGACCATTTTGGAAGCGGTGCATTTTGTCCCCCTAAAATCGGGTGTTGCTTGAAGGAAGTGCTTATGTTTGGTTTTTTGCGTCCGTTTTGTTGGTTATCCGCTGCCGCGGTGGTCTTGTTGTCCGCGTGCGGCTCCAAGCCCATGCAGCCTGCGCCGGTAGAAGACCGCGTTTCGGTCTCCAACAAGGTGGAGATGGACACCCATACGGTGCCCGTCAAACAGCCCCCGGGCTTTGAAAATGCGGGGCGCGCCGGTTACTACACCGTCAAACCCAAAGATACATTGATCGGCATCGGCCTCGAAGCCGGCCAGAGTCACAAGGATATTGCCCGCTGGAACAACCTGGAGAACCCCAACCGCATCGAGATTGGCCAGGTACTGCGTATCACGCCACCGGTGGCGACACCGACTGCGGTAGCGACGGCAACGGCGACAGACGGCGGTGCAGTGGCCAAGCCGGTTGCCAGCGGCGCCGCCACAGCGACACCGATTGCAGCCGGTACTGCCGCCAAGCCGGCCTCGGCGCCGGCTTCTTCCGCATCGGCCCCCGCGTCCAGCACGCCCGCCGTTGCAAGCACAAGTCCGGCCGCGGCTGGCAGCGAAGATGACCTGGGCTGGATCTGGCCCGGCAGCGGCCCGGTGCTGGCGGGTTTTGACGAATCCAAAAACAAGGGCCTGGACATTGGCGGTTCCGCCGGGGATGCCGTGCTGGCGTCCTCTGATGGCAAGGTGGTGTATGCCGGTGCCGGCCTGCGCGGCTACGGCAACCTGATCATCCTGAAACACAACAACACCTATTTGACGGCCTACGCCCACAACCAGACCTTGCTGGTCAAGGAAGACCAGTCCGTCAAAAGGGGCCAGAAGATCGCCGAGATGGGCAATAGCGATGCGGACCGGGTCAAGCTGCACTTTGAAGTGCGCCGCCAGGGCAAGCCGGTAGACCCTTCAAAATACCTGCCCTCCCGCTAGCAGGACCCAGCATGAAAAAGCCCCGCAACAATGGTTTTGGCAGTAGCCCTGCAGACCATGGGCTTGCGGGCCACCTCCTTGAGTCAAATGGGCTGTCAGCCCCCGAGAATGGTGCATCCCTTGCTACGGATACCATAGCGTTGCAGGCGCTGGATCTGCTGGCGCAGGAAATCGCGACGAACGAGTCGGTAGCCGACGAGTCGGTCGATGCGCTGTCCTTGTACCTGCGCGGCGTGCGCCGCACCGAGCTGTTTACCCCGCAACAAGAGTTTGAAGCCGCCACGCGCGCCCGCGCCGGCGACTTTGCCGCCCGCCAGAGCATGATCGAGCACAACCTGCGCCTGGTGGTCAGCATTGCCAAGGGTTATATGGGGCGCGGGGTTCCGATGGCCGACCTGGTCGAAGAGGGCAATTTGGGCCTGATGCACGCCATCGACAAGTTTGAGCCGGAGCGGGGTTTTCGCTTCTCGACCTATGCCACCTGGTGGATACGCCAGTCGGTGGACCGCGCGTTGATGTACCAGGGCCGTGCCGTGCGGTTGCCGGTCAATGTGGTGCGTGAACTGCAACACGTTTTGCGGGCCCGCCGGCTGCTGGAAAACGATTCCGAACTGGTGGCCAGGCGGCCCGAGGGCATACGCGTCGAAGACATTGCGGCCCTGCTGGGGCGCGAGCCCCACCATGTGGCCGATCTGCTGTCCATGGCCGAGGCACCACGCTCGTTGGACGCCTCTCTGGACCGTACCGGTGATGACCAGACCCTGGGTGACGGACTGGTCGATGAGCTGACCATGACGCCCGAAGACGTGACCCTATCGCACGAAGTGGACCTGTTGCTGGAAGAGTGGATAGGCACACTGACCAACCGCGAGCGCGCCGTGCTGGAGGGCCGCTTTGGACTGCACGACCAGGAGCCCGAAACCCTGGACGTGCTCAGCGGTCGCCTGGGCCTGACCCGCGAACGCGTGCGCCAGGTGCAAAACGAAGCGCTGTCCAAACTCAAGCGTTATTTGACGCGACGCGGGATTACGCGGCAATCGTTGATGTGAAATTTTGCGGGACAGACCGCAGCGAAGCGTAGCTCTGTCGCCAACTGATCAGACACCGTTCGGGCTGAGCTTGTCGAAGCCTTTGAGCCCTTCGACAGAGCCTGTCCTGAGCTCGCCGAGGGGCTCAGGGCGAATGGAAATGTATTTGTCGTGAATTGTGGAAAGATCAATAGAAGGAAAAGTATGCAGCACCGTCTTGCGCGGGCCGATGTCCCGGTGGAAATGACCTGGAACCTGGACGATTTGTTCACCTCACAGGCTGATTGGGAGACTGAACTGGCTGCGGTAGATGCAGCGCGCGCCGGGGTCACTCCCTACCAAGGTCGCTTGGGCGACAGCGCACAAACACTGCTGGATTGTCTGAACACCGTGGAGGCGCTGCAAGAACGCTTCATGCGTGTAGCCACCTATGCCCATTTGCGCAATGCGCAGGACGGCACCAACCCGCAGCACCAGGCCTGCGTGGCGCAGGTGGCCACGCTCAGTGCCCAGTTGAATACCAGCATCGCCTTTGTCGATTCCGAGATCCTGCAATTGCCCGATGGCATCGTGGAGCAGCGCCTGTCCGCCGAGCCGGGCCTTGCCACACACCGCATCTATCTGCAGGACCTGCTGGAGTTGCGGCCGCACCGCCTGAGTGCCGATGCCGAACGCGTGTTGGCATCACTGGGCGAGTCGCTGGCCGCGCCCTACATGGTCTACAGCCGCTCCAAGGCCAATGACATCCAGTTTGCACCCTTCACCGATGCCGGTGGCCAGCAGCATCCCAATTCCACCAACCTATTTGAATCCAGTTATGAGGCGAGCAGCGACACCAGCATCCGCCGCGGCGCCTGGGCCTCCTTCAGTGCCGGGCTGAAGGCCTATAACCACACCTATGCCGCGACCTTTGCGACCGAGGTCAACAAGAATGTGGTGTTGACCCGCTTGCGCAACTACCGCAGCACCGAGGAATTTTTGCTGCAATCGCACAAGATTCCACGGTCGGTCTACGGCAATATATTGACCATCATCCAGGCCGAGCTGGCGCCGCATATGCAGCGTTATGCCCGTTTGCGCCGCCGCGTGCTGGGCCTGGACAAGCTGCTGTACTGCGACATCAAGGCGCCGTTGGACCCGGAGTTCAACCCGCATATCCCGTACGACGAAGCCTGCACGCTGATATTGGACGCATTGGCCGTGATGGGGCCGGACTACTGCGCGTTTGCCCGCAAGGCGCTGACCGAGCGCTGGGTGGACCGGGCCGACAACATCGGCAAATCGTCGGGCGCGTTCTGCGCCTCGCCCTATGGCGTGCACCCCTACATCCTGATCACCTGGTCGGACACCATGCGCAATGTGTTTACGCTGGCGCATGAGTTGGGGCACGGCGGGCACTTTGGTCTGGCCATGCAGCACCAGCGCTTCTCCAATACACGGCCCGCCATGCCGTTCATTGAGGCCCCGTCCATCATGAACGAGATGCTGCTGGCGCAGCACATCCTGGGCCAAAGCCAGGACACACGCATGCGCCGCTCCGTCATCATGCAGGTGTTGGGCACCTACCACCACAACTTCATCACCCATCTGCTGGAAGCCGAGCTGCAGCGGCAGGTCTATGCCATGGCCGAGGCCGGCAAGTCCATCACCGCATCGGTGCTGAACCAGCGCAAGGGCGATATCCTGGCGGGCTTTTGGGGCGATACGGTAGAGATTGATGACGGTGCCCGCATGACCTGGATGCGCCAGCCGCATTACTACATGGGCCTGTATCCATACACGTATTCGGTGGGACTGGTCGCATCCACGGCGATGGCCAGCCTGGTCAAAGACGAAGGCCAGGCCGCAGTACAGCGCTGGTTACAGGTGCTGCAGGCCGGTGGCACACGCAGGCCGCTGGAGTTGCTGCAGGCGGCGGGCATCGATATGAAGTCACCCAAACCCATCCATGACGCGGTGGCCTATGTGGGCAGCCTGATCGACGAATTGGAACATTCCTTCCCAGCTTGAGCGCTGCCAACACGTTCTTAGGGTTAACGATGGGCACGCTTTTTGCGAGCTGTGCCACACTGCGCGCGAACTCATGATCTGAGCGCCCGATTTCTGCCACTTCTGTACATCCAGGGAAGCGAATAATGAAAATTGTTATTGTGAACCACACACTTGTTGCCGCGGCCTTGCTGCTGCCCTTGTTAACCCCCGCACCGGCACTGGCACAAACTGCTGCCAAAGACACGCTGGTGATCGGCATGTCGCAGTACCCACCCAGCCTGCACCCCGGCATTGAGCCTACCGTGGCCAAGGTCTATGCGATCCGCTTCGGCTACCGCCCGATCGCGACCTACAACGACAACCGCAAGATGGAATGTTTCTTGTGTACCGAGGTGCCTACCATTGCCAATGGCCGCGCCAAAGTTGTCGATCTGGGCGGTGGCAAGAAGGGCATGACTGTAAGGTTCACCTTACACCCGCAAGCCAAATGGGCCGACGGTACACCCATCACCAGCAAGGACGTGGCGTTTAGCTGGTCGGTCGGTGTCAAACCGGAAAGCGGCTTCGCGCGCCCCGACCTCTTTCAGCGCGTCACCAAGGTCGAGCCCCTTGATGCCAAAAACTTTGTCTTGCACATGAACAAGGCTGAGTACGATTTTGCCGACCTGATTGACTTTGCCCTGATACCGGCGCATCTGGAAGAACCGGTTGTGAAGGGCCTGGCAACGCTGGGTGATTACAACAAAAACACGCTGTACAACCGCACGCCGACCACGGCAGGTTTGTGGAACGGGCCCTATAAGCTGGCGCAAATCCAGTCTGGCGCGTTTTTGGTGTTTGAGCCCAACCCGCACTGGTGGGGACAAAAGCCTTACTTCAAACGCATCACGATCAAGACGATTGAAAACACGGCCACGCTCGAAGCCAATCTGCGTTCGGGTGACGTGGACTTCATCTCTGGCGTGTTGGGACTGACCATGGACCAGGGCCTGGCCATGTACAAGGATACGGTCGTGCAGCAGAAATTCGACTTCGAGTTTCCGCTGGGCCTGGTCTACGAACACATTGACCTGAACCGCAACCACCCCGGGCTGGTGGACAAACGGGTGCGCCAGGCCTTGTTGATGGGCATTGATCGGGAGACCCTGGTCAAGCAGCTGGTGGACGGCAAGTTTCCGGTGGCACACAGCTGGGTCAACCCGCTGGAACCCGGTTTTGATGCCAACGCCACCAAGTACCCCTTCGACCCGGCCAAAGCCAAGGCCTTGCTGGACCAGGCCGGATTCAAACCCGGAGCCGACGGCATCCGTGTGAATGCTGCGGGTCAACGCCTGTCACTGGAATACATGACCACAGCGGGCAACAAGATGCGCGAACTGGTGCAGCAGGTGCTGCAAAACCAATGGAAACAAATCGGCGTGGAAGTGGTCATCAAGAACGTGCCGGCGCGCACCTATTTTGGCGAGACCTTGAAGAAGCAGCAGTTCACCGCCTTGGCGCAATTGGCGTGGAGCAGCAACCCCGAGGAGCCCCCGGTCCGCACGTTGGCCACCTCTGCCATTCCCACTGCTGCCAACAACTTTGCCGGCGCGAACTATTCGCAATTTAGCCACCCTGGCATGGACAAGCTGATAGACGATGTGCAGCGCGAGTTGGACCCGGCCAAGCGCAAACCCTTGTGGTTTGAAATGCAAAAAATCTACACCGATGAAATGCCGGTACTGCCGCTGTACTTCCGTACTGACGTGTATGTGGTGCCCAAGTGGCTGACCGGTATGTTGAAGCCAGGGCAACTGCCGTCTAATTTCTTTGGCCAGGAGACCTGGGGCGTACGCTAAAGCGGCGACAGTCCTGCGGTAGATTTTCCTATGGTAAAAATTCCGAGCCCCTGGCTTGGTGCGGTGGCGTTGTCGCTGCTGCACCTGTTCGCCCCATCGTCTGCGCTGGCGCAGACCCCCAAGGACACGCTGGTCATCGGCATGTCGCAGTACCCGCCCAGCCTGCACCCTGGGATTGAGCCGACCGTGGCCAAGGAGTACGCAATACGCTTTGCCTACCGCCCGATTGCCACCTACAACGACGACATGAGGATGCAGTGTTTCATCTGCACGGAGTTGCCCACCATTGCCAATGGCCGGGTCAAAGTCGTTGATCTGGGTGATGGCAAGAAGGGCATGGCCGTCAGATTCACGTTGCACCCACAAGCCAAGTGGGGTGACGGGGTACCCATCACCTCCAAAGACGTGGCCTTTAGCTGGTCTGTCGGCGTCAAGGCGGATAGTGGTTTGATCGGGCGCAACTTGTTTGAACGCATCAGCCGGGTCGAGGTGGTGGATGCTAAGAATTTTGTGCTGCACCTTAACAAGGTCGGCTACGACTTTGCCGATCTACGGGAATTGGCGATGGTGCCCGAGCACCTGGAGGGGCCGGTCGTCAAGGCCCTGCCAAGGCTGGCCGACTACGGCAAAAACACGCTGTACAACCGCACGCCCACGACACCGGGTCTGTGGAGCGGGCCCTACAAGCTGACGCAAATCCAGTCTGGCGCCTTTATGGTGTTTGAGCCCAACCCACACTGGTGGGGACCCAAGCCGCACTTCAAACGCATCACGCTGAAGACCGTGGAAAACACCGCCACGCTGGAGGCCAATCTGCGTTCGGGCGATGTGGATTTCATCGCCGGTGTACTGGGCCTGACCATCGACCAGGGCCTGGCCATGGCCAAGGAACCTGCGATGCAGCAAAAGTATGACTTTGCTTTCCCGCCAGGTCTGCTCTATGAATACATCGCCGTCAATCTTGCCAATCCCGTATTGCAGGACAAGCGGGTGCGCCACGCGCTATTGCTGGCCACCGACCGCGAAACCCTGGTCAAGCAACTGGTGGATGGCAAGTTTCCGGTGGCACATAGCTGGGTCAATCCGCTGGAACTGGGCTTTGACCCCCAGGTCACTAAGTACCCGTTCGACCCGATTCGCGCCAAGGCCCTGCTGGACCAGGCCGGCTTCAAACCCGGCGCAGGTGGCATACGTGTCAATGCCCAGGGCCAGCGACTGTCGCTGGAGTACATGACAACGGCTGGCCACAAATTGCGCGAACTGGTCCAGCAGGTGCTGCAAAACCAATGGAAACAAATCGGCGTGGAAGTGGTCATCAAGAACGTTCCGGCCCGTACCTATTTTGGCGAGACTATGAAGAAGCACCAGTTCACCGGTCTGGCGCAATTGGCCTTCAGTTCAACACCCGAGTCGCTGCCGACGGTGACGTTGACGACGGCCGGCATTCCCAGCGCCGCCAACAACTATGCTGGCCAAAACTACGCACATTTCAGCCATCCGGATATGGACAAACTGGTGGATGAACTGCAACGCGAGCTCGATCCAGCCAAACGCAAACCCATTTGGGCCAAGATGCAAAAAATCTACACCGAAGAGTTGCCCATATTGCCGCTGTACTTTCGCACCGACGTCTACGTCGTGCCTAAGTGGTTGACCGGTGTCATTCGGCCCGGAAAATTGCCTGCGGGTTCGTATGCTGTGGAAGAGTGGGGTGCGCGTTGATATGACCGAAATGATTGCAATGCCAATAGAAGAAGAAAAAGCGCCCAATGCCACGAGACCCTCAACCGCTGCCTTGCTGTGCGTGGAGCATTTATCGATTGGATTCAAAACCGACAAGGGCATGCTGCGAGCCGTTGACGACATCTCGTACAGCATCGCACCGGGCAAGACGCTGGGCCTGGTCGGGGAGAGCGGTTGTGGCAAGTCGACGACTGCACTGGCCCTGATGGGGCTGCTGCCCTCTACTGCCAGTGTGACCGGCCAGGCCCATTTTCTAGACCAGGAGTTGTTCGGGCAATCCGAGGCGCAGTGGCGCGCCGTGCGTGGCAACAAGATCGCGATGATTTTCCAAGAACCGATGACGGCTCTGAACCCGGTGATACGCATAGGCGAGCAAATTGGCGAGACGCTGCTGTTGCACCAGGGCTTGGACAAGCGCGCCGCCTACGAGCGGGCGATTGAGATGCTGGATGAAGTAGGCATTCCGTCGGCCCGCACGCGGGCAGCGGCCTACCCGCACCAACTCTCCGGCGGCATGCGCCAGCGCGCGATGATCGCGATGGCGCTGGCCTGCCGGCCCAGCCTGTTGATTGCTGATGAACCGACCACTGCACTGGACGTGACCATCCAGGCGCAAATCCTGGAGCTGATGCTGGAGTTGCAGGACCGTATCGGCATGGCGATCCAGTTCATCAGCCACAACCTGGGCGTGGTGTCCGAGCTGGCCGACGACATCATCGTCATGTATGCCGGGCGTATTGTCGAACGCGCCCCGGCCGCGCGCCTGTTTGAGCAACCGCGCCACCCGTATTCGGTGGGGCTGATCCAGACCCTGCCCAATCTGCAGAACCGTCAGCTACGTTTGCCGGTGATTCCGGGCGGCATGCCCAATCTGGCCGTGGCAGCACCCGGTTGCCGTTTCGCCGACCGTTGTACCCGTGTGGTTGCGCAGTGCCGCGAACAGGTGCCACCGTTGATCGCGATCGCGCCCGGCCACGATGTTGCTTGTTTCAGGGCCGACGCATGAGTTCTACCGCTACACCTTTGCTGCAAGTTGACCAACTGGCCGTGCACTTCCCCATGCCTCGCAGCTCCTGGAAGCAGCGCGGACTTTCCCCGGTGCTGCAAGCCGTGTCCGATGTCAGCTTCTCCATCACACCCGGCGAGACCTTGGCTCTGGTTGGCGAAAGCGGCTGTGGCAAGACCACGCTGGGTCGCGCGCTGGTGGGCCTGTATGCGGCCACACACGGTGCCATTCGCTTCAAGGGCGAGGACCTGACCACCATGCCCGCAGCGCAGCAGCAAAAGACACGCCGCGCCATTCAGATGATTTTTCAGGACCCGTACGAGTCGCTGAACCCCCGGCTGCCGGTGTCCGATGTCATCACCGAGCCGCTGCTGATCCACGGCCTTGGCAACCGGGCCGAGCGTGCCGACCGGGCCCGTGCGCTGATTGCGCAAGTCGGCCTGCCGGTGGATGCGCTGAACCGCTACCCGCACCAGTTTTCTGGCGGCCAGCGCCAGCGCATCGCCATTGCCCGTGCATTGGGGCCTGAGCCGGAGCTGATCGTGGCGGATGAGCCGCTTTCCGCGCTGGACGTGTCCATCCAGAGCCAGATCCTGAACCTGATGAGCGAGTTGCGTGAGCAACGGCATCTGAGTTATTTGTTCATCAGCCACGACCTGTCTGCGGTGCACCATCTGGCCGACCGCGTGGCGGTGATGTACCTGGGGCGCCTGGTCGAGGTGGCACCGCGTGCCGAGCTGTTTGACTCGCCCAGCCACCCCTATACCAAGGCGCTGCTGGACGCCATTCCGCGTATTGGCCAGGGGCGGCGTGCCCGGGGCCGGACCATACAGGGTGATCTGCCCAGCCCGCTGAAACCACCGTCGGGTTGTGCGTTTCATCCGCGCTGCCCCAAAGCACAGGCCATCTGCAAGGTCGAGGCGCCGGTGTTGCTCCCCGCGCCCGGGCGTGCGCTGCAGTTGGCGGCTTGCCATTTCAAGGATTAATGTTTTTGTGGGAAAGACCAAAACATGCGGAGCATTTTTGCCCTGCCCCCAACTGATTGAGTAACTGTATGACCCGATTCATAACCTCCCGACTACTGCAGAGTGCCATCGTGCTCTTGGTCATGTCCTTCATCATTTACGGCCTCATAGGCTTGATGCCGGGTGATCCGATCGACATCATGGTCAACTCCAACCCCGGCTACACGGCCCAGGATGTGGCCCGCCTGCGTGCCCAGTACGGGCTGGACCAGCCGCTGCTGACGCGTTACTGGAATTGGCTGCAGGCGGCAGCCGTGCTGGATTTTGGCTACTCACGCACCTATTCACAGCCGGTGCTGGTGGTGCTGGTGCCAGCGCTGATCCAGACCGGTAAATTGGTGGGCCTGTCCTTCGTGGTGTTCACCGTGTTGGCGTTGACGCTGGGCGTTGTTGCTGCGCTGGCCAAGGGTTCGGTGCTGGACCGTGTGATCAACCTGCTGGCCTTTGCCGGTATCTCGGTGCCGGTGTTCTTCTTGGCGCTGATGCTGATCTACCTGTTTGCGGTGCGCCTGGGCTGGCTGCCGGCCAGCGGCATGTTCACCATTGGCGGTGACGGCAGCCTGGCCGACATGGCCAAATACATGGTGTTGCCGGTGTTGACTTTGACGGCGGCCTTTGCCGGACGTTTTACACGTTTTACCCGCGCATCGATGGTGGAGGTGCTGCGCATGGACTACATCCGTACCGCGCGTGCCAAGGGCGCGGGCAAGCTGCGCGTGGTGTTCAAACATGCGCTGCGCAATGCCCTGATTCCGGTGGTCACGGTGCTGGCCCTGAGCTTTGGCGCGCTGCTGGGCGGTGCGCTGATCACCGAGACGATGTTTGCCCAGCGCGGCATGGGCAAGCTGATTTTTGATGCCATCATGGGTAACGACTTCAACCTGGCGCTGATGGGCCTGCTGTTTGCCACCACTGCCACGCTGGTGTCCAACCTGGTGGCCGATATTGCCTACGCCTGGCTAGACCCAAGGATCTCGCTGTCATGAACAACCAAGCTACTTTGCCACTGCCTGTTGCCACTTCCGTCATTGCCGACAAACCCCAATCGGTTTGGCAGTTGCGCTGGCGGCGTTTGTCGCGCAACCGGGTTGCCATGTTGGGCGGTGTTGTGTTGATCCTGCTGGCGCTGTTTGCCGCCGGTGCGCCGGTGTATGAACGGCTGATGGGTGTGAACGTTAACGACACCAACCTGCTGAACCGTTTTGCGCCGCCGTCGGCGCAGCACATCCTGGGCACCGACGAAGCCGGTCGCGATGTCATGGCGCGGCTGATGTATGGCGGGCGCATCTCCCTGTTGGTGGGCCTGCTGGGGGCGGTCAGCGCTGCCATGGTGGGCACCCTGATTGGTTTGATCGCGGGTTACTACCGCGGCCGTACCGAGTCCGTTTTGATGCGCATCACCGATGGGGTGATCTCGTTGCCCATCCTGCCGCTGCTGATTGTGTTTGCCGCCATCGATTTACAAAAGTTGGGCTTCTCGGAAGAATTTGTGCGCTCCAGCGCAGCCAATTTTTACCGGATCGTATTTATTATCGCGTTGGTCGAATGGACCACGGTGGCACGCCTGGTGCGGGCATCCACGCTCAGCCTGATGACCCGTGAGTTTGTGCTGGCGGCCCGCACCCAGGGCGCCAGCGCCCGCCACATCCTGAGTGTGCACGTGTTGCCCAACACCACGTCACCCATCATCGTGGCGCTGAGCCTGGCGGTGGGGCAGATCATTCTGCTGGAGAGCACGCTGAGCTTTCTGGGTCTGGGCATTCAGCCGCCCACACCAAGCTGGGGCAATATGCTGAACAACGCGCAGGAGCTGATCTCGCGTGCGCCGGAGCTGGCCTTCTACCCCGGTTTTCTGATTTTCATCACCGTTATTGCAGTAAATTTCCTGGGTGACGGTCTGCAGGATGCGTTTGACCCGCGCGCCGAATCGCACTGAGGCTAGGCCGAAAGAGGGCGGCTCCGTGACCTGAGACAATTCAGGCATGACTGACAACACAACAACTTCCGAACAAGCGACCGAAAAACCGCTGCCCGAGG
>JAZKIR010000026.1:0-14483 GCA_040384785.1 Pseudomonadota bacterium | reverse complement strand
TACAGCTTGCGGATGTCGACCACATCGGGTCCGACACTGCCCTGGTACACAGGCAATTCAACACTGGGGCTGCCATTACTGAAGGACAGCGTGGCTTTGTTGTCAGCTAGTTTCATTTTCGACCTTTCAACAGTTTTTTCTCAACATACTCAAAACTTCGTGCACATCTTCGCGATCCAGCGGCTCGGATACTTCTGCCAAGGATTTGCGTGCCAATAACACGTCCAGCAGATCGTTGTCGCTCAAATCCATCAACAAACCCAGCGCGTTGGCCTGACGCACCGTCAGTGATTCGCCGAAGTTTTTGAAAAACCGCTCGATGAATAAATCGTTCTCCAGCAGCCCGCGGCGGCACCGCCAGCGCAGCTTGCTTAAGCCCCGTTCGTCCAGCAGTTCGTCAACGCGCGCAACGCAATCTTCCGACGGGCCGCCCCTAGGAGGATTAGCCCCCTCGGGGGGCAGCGCAGTACACGCAGTGACAAGCGTGGGGGCCATATTCATACCGTACGCATGACCATCATTTCCTTGATTTTGCCAATCGCCTTGGTTGGGTTGAGTCCCTTGGGGCACACATCCACGCAGTTCATGATGGTGTGGCAGCGGAACAGGCGATAGGGGTCTTCAAGGTTGTCCAGTCGTTCTGCGGTGGCCTGGTCGCGGCTGTCGGCCAGGAAGCGGTAAGCTTGCAGCAGACCGGCCGGACCGACAAACTTGTCCGGGTTCCACCAGAAGCTGGGGCAACTGGTGGAGCAGCTTGCGCACAGAATACATTCGTACAGGCCGTTGAGCTCGTCGCGCTCTTCCGGACTCTGCAGACGCTCCTTCTCAGGCGGCACCGTGTCATTGATCAGGTAGGGTTTGATCGAGTTGTACTGCTTGAAGAACTGCGTCATGTCGACGATCAGGTCGCGGATCACCGGCAGGCCGGGCAGTGGCTTCAGCACAATCTTGCCGGGCAGCGTCAGCATATTGGTCAGACAGGCCAAGCCATTCTTTCCGTTGATGTTCATCGCGTCCGAACCACAAACACCTTCACGGCAGGAGCGGCGGAAAGAGATCGTTGGGTCCACCTCTTTGAGCTTCATCAGCGCGTCAAGCAACATGCGCTCGTGGCCGTCGAGTTCCACTTCGATGTCCTGCATATAGGGCTTGGCGTCCTTGTCCGGATCGTAGCGGTAGATGGAGAAAGTGCGTTTGGTCATAAGTGTTCCTTAATCAGTTGGGGACAGAGCTAAAGATCTGTCCCGCAATTCCTCAGAATGTACGAACCTTGAGAGGCACGGAGTCAACGGTAAGCGGCTTCATTTGCACGGGCTTGTAGGTCAGCGAATTGCTCTCGCTGTGCCACAGCGTGTGCTTGTGCCATTCGACATCGTTGCGGCCGTTGGGGAATGTTGGGCTGTCGCTGTAGTCATCCACGGTGTGGGCACCGCGGCTTTCGTGGCGGGCGGCGGCGGACACGATGGTGGCCTGCGCGGCTTCGATCAGGTTATCCACTTCCAGCGCTTCAATACGTGCGGTGTTGAAGACCTTGGATTTGTCTTTCAGCGTGATGGCGTCCACGCGCTTGCGCAGTTCTGCGATCTTGGTCACGCCCTGGTCCATGCTGGCCTGGGTGCGGAACACCCCGGCGTGCAACTGCATGCTGGCGCGCATATCGTCGGCCACCTTCTGTGCGTATTCGCCGGTGGTGGAATTGTCCAGACGCGCCAGACGCGCCAGCGTGCGGTCCGCAGCGTCCGCGGGCAGCGGCTTGTGCGCCTTGGTCTTGGACGCAAAGTCGACGATGTGGTTGCCGGCCGCACGGCCAAACACCAGCAAGTCCAGCAGCGAATTGGTGCCCAGGCGATTGGCGCCGTGCACGCTGACGCAGGAGCATTCGCCCACCGCGTAGAGACCGTTGACCACGGCGTTGTGCACATCACCCTTGGGTGTGACAACTTGTCCATTGATGTTGGTGGGAATGCCACCCATCTGGTAGTGGATGGTGGGAACCACGGGGATGGGTTCGCGTGTGATGTCCACGTTGGCAAAGTTGACGCCAATCTCGTATACCGATGGCAGGCGCTTGTGGATGGTCTCTGCGCCCAGATGGTCCAGCTTCAACAGCACATAGTCCTTGTTGGGACCGCAGCCTCGGCCTTCCTTGATTTCCTGGTCCATGGAGCGCGACACGAAGTCACGTGGGGCCAAGTCTTTCAGCGTGGGGGCATAACGCTCCATGAAGCGCTCACCATTGCTGTTCAGCAGAATCGCGCCTTCGCCGCGGCAGCCTTCGGTCAGCAGCACGCCGGCGCCGGCAACACCTGTGGGGTGGAATTGCCAGAACTCCATGTCCTGCAAGGGGATGCCGGCACGTGCGGCCATGCCCAGGCCGTCACCGGTGTTGATGAAGGCATTGGTGGATGCAGCAAAGATGCGGCCCGCGCCGCCGGTGGCCAGCAACACGGTCTTGGCGTGCAGGATGTGCAGGTCGCCGGTTTCCATCTCCAGGGCCGTGACACCGACCACATCGCCTTCGGCGTCGCGGATCAGGTCCAGCGCCATCCATTCGACGAAGAAGCTCGTCTTTGCCTCGACATTTTTTTGGTACAGCGTGTGCAGCATCGCGTGGCCAGTACGGTCGGCCGCGGCGCAGGCGCGTTCCACGGCTTTTTCACCGTAGTTGGCGGTGTGGCCGCCGAATGGGCGCTGGTAAATCGTGCCATCCGGGTTGCGGTCAAATGGCATGCCCATGTGCTCCAGGTCGTAGACGACCTTGGGTGCTTCGCGGCACATGAATTCGATGGCGTCCTGGTCGCCGAGCCAGTCGGAGCCCTTGACGGTGTCATAGAAATGGTAGTGCCAGTTGTCGTCGTTCATGTTGCCCAGCGAGGCACCAATGCCGCCTTGGGCTGCCACGGTGTGTGAACGGGTGGGGAATACCTTGGAAAGCACGGCGACGTTCAAACCGGCACGTGCCAGTTGCAGCGATGCGCGCATGCCGGAGCCACCGGCGCCGACGATAACGACGTCAAATTTTCTAGTTGTAGGAGAGTAGGTCATGGATTCAATCTCAATCGTTCGGTGGAATCAAAGGCGCCACAGGACTTGGATGCCCCAGCCCGCACAGGCAACAAGCCAGACAATGGACAGGACCTGCAGGACCAGTCGCAAATAGGCCGATTGGAAGTAATCCATGAAGATCTCCCGCATGCCGACCCAGGCGTGGTAGAGCAGGGCGACGATCATGCTGAAGGTCAGCGCCTTCATCCATTGGGCAGAAAAAATGCCGGCCCATTTGTCGTAGCCCATAGGGCCCTTGTTGAAGATCACCTGAGCCAAAATGACGAGGGTGAAAAGGGCCATCAGCAAACCGGTGACACGTTGTGCCAGCCAATCACGAAGACCGTAGTGCGCACCAACGACGACGCGTTTGGAGCCATAGTTAACAGACATGGTCAGTTCCTAGTTTTTGATAATCGGTGCGTATGCAGAGGTGGTCGGCATTGCTCAATACAAGCCAAACAGTTTGGCACCCAACACCACGGTTAGGCCCAGACTGATTGCCAAAGTCCATTGGGCTGAGCTGCGTCCAGCTTCCTTGCTGACCGTGTGGAACACATCCATGTAGATATGGCGCAGGCCGGCGCAAAAATGGTGGAGGTAAGCCCAGATTAGAGCCAGCACTGCCAATTTAACCAAGAAGCCGGGGAAGATGCCAACCCCGTAGCGGAAGACCGAGGTAAATCGGGCAAAAGATATTTCCGAGCTAACGGACGTGTCGAACATCCAGATGATGGCGGGCATCATGAAAAACATCAGCAGTCCTGCACCCCGGTGCAAGATGGATACGTAGGCCCCGATAGGCCAGCGGTAATTAGGCAGGTCCTTGAGTTTATGGATGTTGCGAAACTCAGGCCGCTTGGCCCGGATTGAGGAGGGGAGCTCAGACATGGATGGGCTTTCTTCTGTATGTAACCGTATGTAATTATTGCCGTTACGGACCAAAATTCTATTGCACTGCAGCAGGCTGACACTGGACTTGCATGAACTATCTGCTCAATTTAGCGCATTTTGGTAGTAATGCTTGTCCGTCAGGTACAGGCCGCGGCGCATTTCCATGGGTGCGTCGTTGTAGGTGTAGGCAATGCGTTCCACACTCAGCAGCGGTGTGCTCGGCTCGGTTTTCAGTAGCTCACATTGCTCCGCGTCGGGTAATACGGCACGGATTTTTTCTTCGGCCCGTACCATGCGCACGTCAAACTCGGTTTCAAACAATGCGTACATGGGGCCGTTGTAGTCCCTCAGGCGCTCGGCCGTCAAGCCTTTAAATGGCGCCGCCGGCAGCCACAGGTCTTCCAGGATGGTGGGAATGGACGCAAACGACAACACGCGGCGCACCTGCAGCACGGCATCGCCGTTGCGAATCGCCAAGGCCTTGGCCACCTCCACCGACGCACGTGTGCGCTTGCAGTCGATGATGTGGCGCTGCGCCGGGCCTTCGCTGCTGGGGTCACCATTGTCGGGAATCAGTTTCAGAAAACGGTACTGGATCTGGCGTGCGGCATGGGTCGCGACAAAAGTGCCTTTGCCCTGGCGGCGCACCAGCAGGTTCTCCGCGGCCAATTCGTCGATGGCCTTGCGAACGGTGCCCTGGCTGACCTTGAAGCGGGCCGCCAATTCCATTTCGCTGGGGATGGCCGTGCTGGGTTTCCATTCACCGGCTTGCAGGCTTTGCAAAATCAGGACCTTGATCTGCTGGTACAACGGGCTGAATGCCGGCGTGGCCTGTGGCGCAGCCGCCGACCCGCCAGCCTCTGCGTCAGGAGCAATGGCGCTGTCGTTGTTGATAAAGGGCGTTGCGGACATGAGAAGAGGTCTGGAAGTCAGCTGGGAGTCAGTCTCGGATTCAAGTCCCAATCATATCTTATATAAGACATAAGACAAATTGACTTTGCAGCAATTTCAAGGGTAAACTCCAAGACATTCTGAAGGATTCAACCTTTTGCTTGGGTCCCCGGACAGTCACCGTTTTTACAACACTTCCTGGAGTTATCACCATGAGCAAGAAGCCCGTTCGCGTTGCCGTCACCGGAGCAGCCGGTCAAATTGGATATGCCATCCTGTTCCGTATCGCCTCTGGCGAGATGTTGGGCAAGGACCAGCCGGTTGTGCTGAGCCTGCTGGAAGTGCCAGTCGAAAAAGCCCAGCAAGCCCTGCAAGGCGTGATGATGGAATTGCAAGATTGCGCCTTCCCGCTGCTGGTCGGCATGGAAGCGCACAGCGACCCGATGACCGCCTTCAAGGACATTGATTACGCATTGTTGATCGGTTCGCGCCCCCGCGGCCCCGGTATGGAACGCGCCGAATTGCTGGCTGTGAATGCAGAGATTTTCACCGCCCAGGGCAAGGCTTTGAATGCCGTGGCCAGCCGCAACGTCAAGGTGCTGGTTGTCGGCAACCCCGCCAACACCAATGCCTACATCGCGATGAAGAGCGCACCCGACCTGCCACGCAAGAATTTCACCGCCATGCTGCGACTGGACCACAACCGCGCGCTGAGCCAGATCGCGTCCAAGGTCAACAAACCCGTGGCCGACATCGAAAAAATGGCCGTCTGGGGCAACCACTCGCCCACCATGTACGCCGACTACCGCTTTGCTACCATCGGCGGCGAAAGTGTCAAGGACATGATCAACGACCAGGATTGGAACGCCAACACCTTCTTGCCCACCGTGGGCAAGCGTGGTGCCGCCATCATTGCGGCCCGTGGTGTGTCGTCCGCGGCATCGGCCGCCAATGCCGCCATCGACCACATGCGTGATTGGGCCCTGGGCACCAATGGCAAATGGGTCACCATGGGCATTCCTTCGGACGGCCAGTACGGCATCCCCAAGGACACCATGTTCGGCTTTGCCGTGACCTGCGAAGGCGGCGAATACAAGATTGTTGAAGGTCTGCCAGTGGATGCGTTCAGCCAGGAATGCATCAACAAGACCCTGAAAGAGTTGCAAGACGAACAAGCCGGCGTGGCACACCTGCTGTAAACCGGAACCACCGTGCACAGCGCCGGGTCCGTCAAAGCAAGCACAGCCTTCACAGGCACGCGCGCTCATCCGCGTGAAGTCTTGCTGGGTGCACAGGGGGCGGCGAGTTTGCTGCCCGTGTGTGACCACTACAGCGGCATTGAGGCACGGATGGTCAAGAGCCTGCAAATGCAGGCCGAGATGCTGCAAGAGTTCGGGGTTTGCGTTTTTGACGTGACCCTGGACTGCGAAGACGGGGCACCGGTTGGCGGCGAGCGCGATCAGGCAAATATGGTTGTAGCCCTCGCAAACAATGCACATAGTGCTCCTGAATTCGTAGCAAATGGATTGCGACGCCGGGTTGGTGTGCGACTGCATGCGGTGGACCATCCCGCCTTTGCCGCGGATGTCGACATCGTAGTGGGCGGCGCGGCACAGGCGCTGAGTTACATCATGGTCCCCAAGGTGGAGTCACTGGCCGATGTGGAAGCTGCGGTAGCGGCTATCGACGCTGCAGTGCGTCCCGGTCAGCGGGCCGACAGCCTGCCCTTGCATGTGTTGATTGAGTCACCGGCCGCAGTGCACCGCGTGCATGCGATTGCCGCACACCCCAGGGTTCAATCCATCAGTTTTGGATTGATGGACTTTGTGTCCGCCCATGGTGGCGCCATTCCCCACACCGCTATGGGTGTACGCGCGGGTGGCGATGGCGTGACACTGGATCAGTTCCACCATCCACTCGTCGTGCGGGCCAAGCTCGAGATTTCCAGTGCCTGCCATGCGGCGGGCAAGGTTCCTTCGCATTGTGTGGTCACGGAATTGCGTGATGTGGACGTGGTGGAGCGGGCGGCAAAAGCCGCGGCCTCCACCTTGGGCTACACCCGAATGTGGAGCATCCATCCCTCGCAGATTCAGCCGATTGTGCGTGCCTTCACACCGTCTGCAGAAGACATGGAGTTGGCAGCACGCATCATCGAGCAGGCCAGCCTTGCGGAGTGGGCGCCTATTTCGGTTGAAGGCAAGCTGCACGACCGTGCCAGCTTTCGGTATTTTTGGCAGGTGTTGGAGCGCGCTAACCGGACCGGTTGCTTGCTTCCAGAACCTGTGCGCCAGTATTTCCCGTCTCGGGTTCACTGATATATAAAAACGAGGACACATCTCCATGACGAAACAATTCACACCCAGCCTGCTGCTATTGGCGCTGGCCATGGCCCTTCCAGTGGCCGCCGCGGACAAAGTTGCCAGCAAACCGGCGGCCAAGATCAGCCATGCGCCGGCCAAACACATTGAGCCCAAGGTTTTGGAGCCAGTGGTGGTATCACCCGAGCAAATGGTCATTGCCAACAAAGTGCTGGTCGGCAAGATCAATTGCGAATTGGGCGCAGTGGTGACGATGACGAATGACGAACGTTCGCCAGGACGCTTCTTCCTGGACGCGGGCAACAAACGTTATGCGATGCTGCCCGTGGTCACCAGCACTGGTGCGGTGCGCCTCGAAGAAGAGACCAGCGGTGCCGTATGGCTGCAACTGGGCAACAAGTCCATGTTGATGAACCAGAAAGAAGGCAAGCGCCTGGCGGACGAGTGCATGAACCCCGACCAATTGCTGGTGGCGCAGGAGCTGGAACGCAATCCCCAGCCTGGTCTGCTCGATGCTCCAAAAGATGCGCTGGTGCCGATTGGTGCCGGTGGAGTAGTCCAAGAGTTGGTGCCCAACCCCGAGCCGCCACCCAAGGCGAAATCGAAGAAAAAGTCAAAATTGATAGCAGGTTAGCCCCTTCCCACGAGGGCTAGCGAGTAATTTGTGTTGCATAAGAAGGAGTGAATCGTATGTTGAAAGCCTACCGTGACCATGTGGCCGAACGCGCTGCCTTGGGCATCCCCCCGCTGCCCCTGTCGGCCAAGCAGACCGGTGAAGTGATTGAGTTGCTGAAGGCGCCACCCGCGGGCGAAGAAGCGTTTTTGGTGGACTTGATTACCCACCGCGTGCCCGCCGGCGTGGACGACGCGGCCAAGGTCAAGGCAAGTTACCTGGCTGCCGTGGCGCACGGAACCGAGATCTGTTCGCTGATCAGCCGCGCACGGGCAACCGAGTTGCTGGGCACCATGCTGGGTGGCTACAACATCAGCCCGCTGGTTGATCTGCTGGATGACGTGTCGGTAGGCTCGCAGGCGGCCGAAGCCCTGAAAAAGACTCTGCTGATGTTCGACCAGTTCCACGACGTCAAGGAAAAGGCTGACAAGGGCAATGCCTTTGCCAAGGCCGTGCTGCAAAGCTGGGCCGATGCCGAATGGTTCACCAGCCGCCCTGAAGTGCCGGCCAGCATCACGCTGACCGTGTTCAAGGTTGCGGGTGAAATCAATACCGACGACTTGTCACCTGCACCCGATGCCTTCAGCCGCCCTGACATTCCGATGCACGCGCTGGCCATGCACAAGAATGCACGCCCCGGCATCGTGCCGGAAGAAGACGGCAAACGCGGCCCGGTCAAGTTCATCGAAAGCCTGAAGGCCAAGGGCAACCTGGTTGCTTATGTGGGTGACGTGGTGGGCACCGGTTCCAGCCGCAAGTCGGCCACCAACTCCGTGTTGTGGTTTACCGGCGAAGACATTCCGTTTGTGCCGAACAAGCGTTTCGGTGGCGTGTGTCTGGGCAGCAAGATTGCTCCAATTTTCTACAACACCATGGAAGACTCGGGCGCCTTGCCGATCGAACTGGACGTGGGCCAGATGGAGATGGGCGACGTGATCGAACTGCGTCCCTACGACGGCAAAGCGTTGAAGGATGGCAAGGTGATTGCCGAGTTCACGGTCAAGAGCGAGGTGCTGTTTGACGAAGTGCGCGCCGGCGGCCGCATTCCTTTGATCATTGGCCGTGGCCTCACAACCAAGGCGCGCGAAGCCCTGGGCCTGCCCGTCAGCACGCTGTTCCGTTTGCCGCACAACCCGGCCGATACCCACAAGGGTTTCACGCTGGCACAAAAAATGGTCGGCCGCGCCTGCGGTCTGCCAATCGTCAAGGGCAACCAACAAGGTGTGCGCCCCGGCACCTATTGCGAGCCGAAGATGACCAGCGTGGGTTCGCAAGACACCACCGGCCCCATGACCCGCGACGAGCTGAAAGACCTGGCATGCCTGGGTTTCAGCGCCGACCTGGTGATGCAATCCTTCTGCCATACGGCCGCGTACCCCAAGCCCGTGGACGTGAAGATGCACCATGAGTTGCCCGACTTCATCAGCACCCGCGGCGGCGTGCCGCTGCGTCCGGGTGACGGCATCATCCACAGCTGGCTCAACCGCATGCTGCTGCCCGACACCGTGGGTACCGGCGGCGACAGCCACACACGTTTCCCCATCGGCATCAGCTTCCCCGCAGGTTCCGGTCTGGTGGCGTTTGGTGCCGCTACGGGCGTTATGCCTCTGGACATGCCCGAGTCCGTGCTGGTTCGTTTCAAGGGCAAGATGCAGTCCGGTGTCACGCTGCGTGACCTGGTCAATGCGATCCCGCTGTACGCCATCAAGGCCGGTTTGTTGACCGTGGCCAAGCAGGGCAAGAAGAACATCTTCTCGGGCCGCATCCTGGAAATCGAAGGTCTGCCAGACCTGAAGGTCGAACAGGCGTTTGAGTTGAGCGACGCATCGGCCGAGCGTAGCGCCGGTGGTTGCACCGTGCACCTGAACAAAGAGCCCATCATCGA
This sequence comes from Pseudomonadota bacterium, assembly GCA_040384785.1. GTDB lineage: Bacteria > Pseudomonadota > Gammaproteobacteria > Burkholderiales > Burkholderiaceae_C > Allorhodoferax. The sequence goes on along the minus strand of JAZKIR010000026.1, from coordinate 4,777 downwards.
GTACATCACCAGCAACATCACGATGTTGAAGTGGATGATCGCGACGGGCTACTCGGACGTGCGCACCATCAACCGCCGCATCAAGGCGATGGAAGCCTGGCTGGCCGATCCCCAGTTGCTCAAGGGCGACGCGGATGCGGAATACGCCGCCGTTATCGAAATCGACCTGGCCGACATCCATGAACCTATCGTGGCCTGCCCCAACGATCCGGATGATGTGAAGACCCTGTCCGACGTGGCCGGTGCCGTGATTGATGAAGTGTTCATCGGTTCCTGCATGACCAACATCGGCCACTTCCGCGCAGCCTCCAAGCTGTTGGAAAACAAGCGCGACATCCCGGTCAAGCTGTGGATGGCACCACCTACCAAGATGGATGCCAAGCAGTTGACCGAAGAAGGCCACTATGGTGTGCTGGGTTCCGCTGGTGCGCGTATGGAAATGCCAGGCTGTAGTTTGTGCATGGGCAACCAGGCGCAGGTGAAGGAGGGCGCGACGGTGTTCTCTACCTCCACCCGCAACTTCCCCAACCGCCTGGGCAAGAACAGCAACGTCTACTTGGGTTCCGCCGAACTGGCCGCCATCTGTTCTAAGCTGGGTCGCATCCCAACCAAGGCCGAGTACATGGCCGACATGGGTGTCTTGACCGCTGCCAGCGACAAGATCTACCAATACCTGAACTTTGACCAGGTGAAGGACTACACCGACATGGCTGATACGGTGAAGGATGGTGTGGCGGCGTAAGCCTTCCATTCTTCCGTTCAATCCTAAAGCCTCGTAGTGCAAGCTGCGGGGCTTTTCCATTTGTGCTTCACGGAATTGTATTTATTTTGCTCGCACGCACCGGGCCAGGGGTGGCGGTTTTGCTCCGTGTCCCCCGCCCTTCGGGCTCCTCCTTTACCTGCGCAAAACCGCCACCCCTGGCCCGGTGCTGAGAGTAGGCGTTCACGCTCATGCTGTACATGATCTTGACCCCAAAGTCATAGGCGTGCCCTCGCTTCGGAGGATCAGCCGGGCCATGCGTTTTGCGCAGGTTAAGGAGGAGGGCGAAGCCTGGAGGACACGGAGCAAAATGCATGGCCCGACTGATCCGGAGCAAGAACCAGTACTGCCGGAACGAGAACCAACTACGCAGCCGGCCCCCGGATAATCCACAACATGCAATTCCTGAACGCCATCCCTCTGTCCGCGCAAACGATTCTGCTGCTGATCGCCAGCAATGTCTTTATGACCTTCGCCTGGTACGGTCACCTGAAGAACATGGCGACGGCACCTTGGTATGCCGCTGCCTTGGTGAGTTGGGGCATTGCATTGTTTGAGTATCTGCTGCAGGTGCCTGCCAATCGCATCGGTTTTCAGCAAGCGGGGTTTACCGTGGCCCAGCTCAAGATCGTGCAAGAGGTCATCACACTCAGTGTTTTCGTACCTTTTGCCATGGTGTACATGAACGAACCCTTCAAGTTGGACTACGTTTGGGCAGGGCTGTGTTTGGTGGGTGCTGTGTACTTTATTTTCCGCTCCGGCTAGCCGGCTGAAAGTCCTTTCGGGCGGTGCGGTTAAACTTCGCCGTCTTGAAAACGTCAAGATGTTTGTAGCTTGGGTGAAGGAATCGTGATGCTGTTTGGAAAACTCCTGCCGCGTGAGGGCAATTTTTTTGAGATGTTCAACCAGCATGCCGATCGCATCGTGGAGGCCGCACACGCGTTCTCCAAACTGGTTGCCAACTACAACGACCTGGATTTGCGCGCCAAGTACAACCAGGAAGTGGACGATGCAGAGCGTGCCGCGGACCGCGTCACCCACGAATGCAACAAGGCCATCCACATCACCTTCATCACACCGATTGACCGCGAGCAAATCCACTCGTTGATCAACACCATGGACGATGTGGCGGACTTGATCCAGGATTCGGCCGAGACCATGGCCTTGTATGACGTGCGCCATATGACGGAAGAGATCACCCGCTTGACCGACCTGAGCGTCAAATGCTGTGAACGCCTGCGCGACGCGGTCAAGTTGCTGGGTCATATTGCAGAACCCTCTACAGCGGAAGCCGCGCTGAAGACCTGCGAAGAGATTGACCGTCTGGAATCCGACGCAGACCGCGTGATGCGCACGGCGATGAGCAAGCTGTTTCGCGAAGAGCCGGATGTACGCGAAGTCATCAAACTCAAGGCGATTTACGAATTGTTGGAAACCATTACCGACAAGTGCGAGGACGTAGCCAATGTGATCGAGGGCATCATCCTCGAGAACTCCTAAACTCTCATCGAGACGGTTATGGAAATCGTACCAACGGCCCTCTGGGTGGTAGTCATGCTAGTCGTTCTGGCGTTGCTGTTTGACTTCATGAACGGCTTTCACGACGCTGCAAACTCCATTGCAACTGTGGTCTCCACCGGCGTGCTGAAACCCGGACAAGCGATCTTGTTTGCGGCCTTCTTCAACGTCATTGCAATCTTCGTATTTCAACTCAGTGTGGCAGCCACCGTTGGTAAAGGCATTGTGCAACCCGGCGTGGTGGATACCCATGTCGTGTTCGGCGCGCTGGTGGGCGCTATCACCTGGAATGTGATCACTTGGTACTACGGCATTCCCAGCAGTTCCTCACATGCCTTGATTGGTGGCATTGTGGGGGCGGTGATCGCCAAGGCCGGCGCGGGAACCCTGCTGTCGGCGGGTATTCTGAAGACGGTGGTCTTTATCTTTGTGTCGCCGGTGTTGGGATTTGTTCTTGGTTCATTGATGATGGTGCTTGTGGCGTGGATATTCCGCAGAACCCGGCCGTCCAAGGTGGACAAGTGGTTCAGGCGATTGCAGCTGGTGTCTGCCGGCGCCTACAGCCTGGGCCATGGCGGCAATGACGCGCAAAAAACCATAGGCATTATCTGGATGCTGTTGATCGCAACCGGTTACACCGCGGCAGGAGAAGCATCTCCTCCGAGCTGGGTTATTTTGTGCTGCTACGCTGCTATCGGTGCCGGCACCATGTTCGGGGGCTGGCGCATTGTGAAAACCATGGGGCAAAAGATCACCAAACTCAAACCAGTGGGTGGATTTTGCGCCGAAACCGGTGGCGCTATCACCTTGTTCCTGGCGACTGCGCTGGGCATACCGGTGTCGACCACACATACCATCACCGGCGCCATTGTCGGAGTGGGATCCACGCAACGTGCCAGTGCTGTGCGTTGGGGTGTTGCCGGCAATATCGTGTGGGCCTGGATTCTTACCATACCAGCCAGTGCTTTCATGGCAGCAGTGGCGTATTGGATCAGTCTACAAATTTTTTAGGTTGAGGCTCAGGTGGAGGTTGTGATATCAAACGCCCTTCTTCCACCTGGTACTCAAAATAATGCTGAAAACTGAATGCCAGGCTGGCCATCAAGACGGTTGTTCCCATCAGCAGTGAACTGACCAAGGCAGCGATGGTGAACCAATTGGTTTGACCGGGCGCTGCATCGGCTGGCGCACTCGGATTGAAGCGCAGGTTCCATTTGTCTGTGGCCATAAGCCCGAACACCAACGCGTTGACCGCACAACCCGCAATGGTGAATCCCAGCATGGGGATCAATACCCAGCTCCAGGGGTCGTCCAGACCCAAGGTACGGGCGCGGTGCACGCCATAAAACCCCAACAAAGTGGGTATCGGCAGAAGCCAGCCCAGGCGGTTGGAAAAACCAAAAAGATAAAAGCGGTGAAACCCGAGCGGTCCACCGACGAAAGCAAGCCAGGTGGCCAGGGTTTTGTTTTTCATGCCTCCGATTGTGCCGGAGCCTGGGTGCTGCCAAGCCCGATGACGCGGTCCATCAGGACCACGTCCAGCCAGCGTTCGAACTTCCAGCCGCAATTGGCGAGTATGCCCACCGGCTGGAAGCCGCAGGCTTTGTGCACCCCGACGGAACCCTTGTTGGTCGAGTCACCAATCACGGCAATCAGCTTGCGCACGCCGGCGCGTTCGGCTTGTGCCATCAGCTCTTCCAGCAACAGACGGCCCAGGCCCTTGCCGGCGGCAGATGGGGCCAGATAAATAGAGTCTTCGGCGGAGAAGCGGTAGGCCGGGCGCGGTTTGAACCAGTTGCAGTAGGCAAAACCCAACACGCCTTCAGCGGTTTCTACGACCAGGTAGGGCAGTCCCTTAGATAACACGTCGGCCCGCCGTGACGCCATGTCCAGCTCGCTGGGGGGCTCGGTCTCAAAAGTTCCTGTGCCATACAGCACATGATGGGTGTAGATGGCGGTGATGGCGGGGAGGTCAGTGTCAAGGCTGGGGCGAATCTTTGTCATGGATTGGGTTCAGGTTATAATGGAGAGCTATTCAGAGTGTCACTGGCCGGGTGGTCAGTTGCGTGTCTCAACTTTGAATCGAACTTTGAATATATAGGCCGAAAGTAATTTCTGCCGCCCAAAGGATAAATCATGGTCGTCATTCGACTCGCCCGTGGCGGTGCCAAAGCACGCCCGTTCTTCAATATCGTTGTGGCTGACAAGCGCACACGCCGTGATGGTCGCTTCATCGAGCGCATCGGTTTTTACAACCCCATCGCAACCGCCAGCGAAGAAAGTATCCGCATTGCGCAGGATCGTCTGACTTACTGGCGCGGTGTTGGCGCCCAGGCTTCCCCCACCGTGGAACGCCTGATCAACCAAGCCGCCAAGAAGGCCGCTTAATAAGCCGCTGTGCCGGGGAAGAGGACCTTGAGTCCTCTGATCGGCACACTACGCGTATGCTCACCGGACTCGAAGCTGCTGAATTGCCAGCGGATGCCATTGAAGTCGGAC
>JAZKIR010000025.1:0-37469 GCA_040384785.1 Pseudomonadota bacterium | reverse complement strand
GTGACCTGTTTGGCCAGGGCAAGATGTTCCTGCCCCAGGTGGTCAAGAGCGCACGCGTCATGAAGTCCGCCGTGGCGCATTTGATCCCATATATCGAGGAAGAGAAACGCCTGGACGAAGCGGCCGGGCGCGACGTGCGCACCAAGGGCAAGATCATCATCGCCACCGTCAAGGGCGACGTGCACGACATCGGCAAGAACATTGTCACCGTGGTCCTGCAGTGCAATAACTTCGACGTGGTCAACATGGGTGTCATGGTGCCCTGCCACGAGGTGTTGGCCCGCGCCAAGGTCGAGGGCGCCGACATCATCGGCCTGTCCGGCCTGATCACGCCCAGCCTGGAAGAGATGCAGTACGTGGCCGGCGAGATGCAGAAGGACGACTACTTCCGCATCAAGAAGATCCCGCTGCTGATCGGCGGTGCCACCACCAGCCGTGTGCACACCGCCGTGCGCATCGCGCCGCACTACGACGGCCCCGTCGTCTACGTGCCGGATGCCTCGCGCAGCGTGGGCGTGGCGCAAAGCCTGCTCAGCGACCAGTCCGGTCAATTCCTGGACGAGCTGAGCGCGGATTACGAACGCGTGCGGCACCAGCATGCGAACAAGAAGAAGACGCCGATGTGGACGCTGGACAAGGCGCGGGCCAACAAATGGCTGCCCACGCCCGCTCGCCCTGAGCTGGTCGAGGGGCTCAAAACTGTGACCGGCTCGGCACGCGCAGAGCTGGCCTGGGCTGACTACACGCCCACCAAGCCCAAATTCTTTGGCCGGCGCGTGTTCAAGAATTTCGACCTGGGCGAACTGGCCAAGTACATCGACTGGGGCCCGTTCTTCCAGACCTGGGATCTGGCCGGGCCTTATCCCGCCATCCTGGACGATGAAGTGGTCGGCACCGAGGCGCGGCGCGTGTTTGCCGACGCCCAGGCCATGCTGAAGAAGATTGTGGACGGCCGCTGGCTGACCGCCAATGCCGTGGTCGCGCTGTACCCGGCCAATAGTGTGGACGAGGACGACATTGCCTTCTACGCTGATGAGACCCGCACCGAGCGCGTGCTGACCTGGTACGGCCTGCGCCAGCAGACCGAGAAGCCCGTCATCGACGGCGTGACCATGCCCAGCCGCTGCCTCGCGGATTTTGTGGCCCCACGCAATGCTACACATTCAGGAGCACATCACGCTGATTCTACGAGGGCTAACGGCCAGAATGGCAAAACCATCTCGGACTACGCCGGCCTATTTGCGGTCACCGCCGGCATAGGCGCGGACAAGCGTGCCCAGGCCTTCGAGGCCGTGCATGACGACTACTCGTCCATCATGCTCAAGTCGCTGGCCGATCGGCTGGCCGAGGCCTTTGCCGAGGCCCTGCACGAGCGGGTGCGCAAGGATTTGTGGGGTTATGCGGCGCAAGAGTCGCTGGGCTGCGCGGACCTGGTCGCCGAAAAATACAAAGGCATACGCCCGGCCCCCGGTTACCCGGCCTGCCCGGACCACAGCGTCAAGCAAGACATGTTTGCGCTGCTGCAGTGCGAGGAAATCGGCATGGGTGTGACAGAGAGCCTGGCCATGACGCCGGCGGCCAGCGTCAGTGGCTTCTATATTGGCCACCCGGACAGCAGCTACTTCAATGTGGGAAAAATTGGGGATGACCAGTTGCAGGATCTGGCGCGCAGACGGCATTTGAACCCTAGCGAGTTGCAGCGTTTGCTGGCGCCGAACTTGTAGGCAAAAAAAGGATCGTGGGCATGAAAGCACTGTGGACAGTGTTGTTGGTGGCAAGCGTGTTGCAACTGTCGGTAGTATCCGACAGCCAGGCGCAGGGTGTCTACAAGTGGGTCGATGCCGACGGCAAGGTCCACTATGGCTCCCAACCACCGGCGACCACCAGCGACAAGGGCGCCGAGCCGCTCAAGATGCAAAGCCACAGTGGCTTTGGCGGCAATAACAACCCCAGCAGCCAGCCCAATACCGACGGCACCAAGAAGATTCCAAAAGAAGTGGAAGACATGCGCGACGGCCTGGTCAAGGGCCTGAAGAAGCTAGACCCCAAGAGCGAGCCGTTGTCCTGTGCGACCGCCGTGGACAACGTCCGGTCACAAGTCGACACCATGCTTGAAGTAGGCCAGCGCAACACCAAGGACGGCTACATAAGCCAAGCCGAGTTTGACGCCACTGCTACCAAACTGCGCCAGGCCAAGTCCGAGTCCACGCTAGGCGACTGTGAGGGTTCCAGCGGCAGCAAGCGGGCGTTTTACCAGTGCATGTCGAGCAACCACAACCATGTCAGTGGGTGTGGGAGCAAGTACACGTTTTGAAAGTTGGCCACTCAACTGCAGCTAAAAAAATAGCGCCACTGGGGCGCTATTTTTTTTACTGGTTGGCAGACTGCCTTAGCAACCGGTTACCACAGACGCAGCGATAGTGGCTGGGGCAACGGCTGAGGTGGCTTGCGTATACACAAACTGGCAGTTTGCCGGCGTGGTCGCACCAATCGGTTGAACCGTAAGAGTAGTCGCTGCCGCCGTCAAGGTGTAGTCCTGTGCTGCAATACCCGCGGCGGCGGCCATCGTGGCGGCGTTAGGGTAGCCAAAGACCAGTGTTACCGGCACTCCCTCCGACGTTTGGGCGGCAAGCCCATCAACCAGAAATTTGGCATGCGACATGGCCATCGCCGAGGCAACGGCCCCGCGCGCGCCGTTCAGTTTCGCCCTGCGGGCGTCGACCTGCAAGTCAACATATTTCGGCAGCGCAATAGCCGCCAAGATGCCCAAAATCACGATGACCATCACCAGTTCGATGATCGTGAAACCGTTTTGATGTTTGCGTGCCATGCTGCTGCGTCTCCTGAGTTGAATACTCCCAGTATATAGATTAGGGTAAACCAGACTGTTCGCTTGCACACGCAGCAAACGTACATAGCATAGGCTTCCCGTGCTATTATTTTTGCTCTACCCAGAAGGAACACGCGCATGAATATGGCAGCCAGCGCCCCCCCCGCGCCAGACGCTCCACGCCCAGCGCCGGGCCGTCCTGAAAAATTGCGTCTGGGCGATGTGCTGGTTCAGCAGCGCCTGATTTCCCAGGAACAGCTAATGCAAACCCTGGATTTGCAGCGCACCACTGGCAAAAAAATGGGCCGTTTGCTCATTGAGACGGGCATCATCACCGAAGAGTTGTTGGCCAACGGCCTGGCGCGCCAGCTACGTATTCCCTTTGTCAACCTGAAGACCTTCCCCTTCCGGGCCGACGTGGTCAAGTTGCTGCCAGAGTCGGCCGCAAGGCGCTTCAAGGCGCTGGTGCTGGAAGACAAGGGCGATACGCTGCTGGTGGCACTGGGCGATCCGCTGGACCTGTTTGCCTTTGACGAACTCAGCCGCATTCTCAAACGCAACATTGCCATTGCGGCCGTCCCTGAGAGCGGACTGGTGCCGGCCTTCGACCGCCTGTACCGACGGACCGAAGAAATCAGTGGCCTGGCGCGTGCGCTGGAAAAAGACCTGGGCGATGCGGTGGATTTTGGCGAACTCACTGCCACCGTCGGACTGGAAGGCGCGCCCGTGGTGCGCCTGCTGCAATCCTTGTTTGAAGATGCAACCCAGGTGGGGGCATCTGACGTACACATCGAACCCCAGGAAGACGGCTTGCAAGTGCGGGTGCGGGTAGACGGCGTTCTGCAGGTACAAACCCAGGCCGACAAGCGTATTGGTGCAGCGCTGTTGCAACGGCTCAAGCTGATGGCCGGGCTTGATATTTCGGAGAAGCGTCTGCCGCAGGACGGCCGTTTCAGCGTGCGGATCAAAGAGAACACGATTGACGTGCGTCTATCGACGCTGCCGACGGCCTATGGCGAATCGGCGGTGATGCGTTTGCTAAACCAAGGTGCGGGCATGCGCCGGCTGGACGCGATTGGCATGCCGGATGCCATGCTCAAGCGTTTTCGCGAGGTGCTGGGGCGCAGCGCCGGCATGGTGCTGGTCACAGGCCCGACCGGTTCCGGCAAGACCTCCACGCTGTATGCGGCGCTGGCCGAAATCAATGCCACCGAGCTCAAGGTCATCACCGTAGAAGACCCCATCGAATACCGCCTGCCCGGCCTGACCCAGGTGCAGGTCAATGAAAAGATCGAACTGACGTTTGCCCGCGTATTACGCTCGGTGTTGCGCCAGGATCCGGACGTGGTGCTGGTGGGTGAAATGCGTGACGCGGAAACGGCCGAGATCGGCATGCGAGCCGCCATTACCGGCCATTTGGTGTTATCCACCTTGCACACACGGGATGCAATGAGCACGCCGTTCCGTTTGCTGGATATGGGCATTCCGGCCTTCATGGTGTCCACATCGCTGCAGGCCGTCATCGCGCAGCGTTTGCTGCGCACACTGTGCCGGGAATGCACGGCCCCGCAAACACCGTCACCGCAAGAAAAGTCATGGCTGGAATCGCTGCTGGCACCCGGTGAAACCATCGCGCCCAAGCGCGGCATGGGCTGCTCCGCCTGCAATGGCACGGGCTATTCTGGCCGCCAGGGTGTCTACGAATTGCTGGAAATGGATACCGAGTTGACCCACGCGGCCTCAACCTCCGACCCCGCCGCGTTCATGGGTCTGGCGCGCGAGCGCATGAAGGGCCACACCATGGCCTTCCACGCATTGGATCTAGTGCGCCAGGGCCGCACCTCGCTGGCCGAGGCGCTGCGCGTGGGCTTTGACGTGGGTGACTCGGACGAGTCCATGGGCTAACCCAGCATGGCGATCTACGATTGGCGGGGGCGCAACAACCGGGGTGAAGCGGTAGACGGGCAACTGGACGCCATGACCGAAGGCGGCGTGGCCGATCAACTCAAGACCATTGGCGTGACGCCGGTGTACATCGCGCTGGCCAAAGCGGTCGCCGAAGTCCAAACCGAAAACTGGTTTGATCGGCTCAACCGCAAACCGGTAGTGGACCAGGACCTGATGGTCTTCTCACGGCAGATGTACACGCTGAACAAGGCTGGCGTGCCAATATTGCGGGCTTTCTCCGGCTTGCAGGCCTCCGCCACCAAGCCTGCCATGGTTGATCTGCTGCAAGACATCCGCTCCAGCCTGGACCAAGGTCGCGAGTTGTCCGCCGCCATGGCACGCCACCAAGACCTGTTTGGTGGCTTCTACATTTCGATGATCCGCGTGGGCGAGATGACTGGGCGGCTCACAGAAGTGTTCTTACGGTTGAATGAACACATGGAGTTTGAGCGCGATGTACGTGAGCGCATCAAGCAGGCCACGCGTTACCCGATCTTTGTGATGGTTGCAATGGCCATTGCAGTGATCATTCTCAACATCTTTGTGATACCGGTTTTTGCCAAGGTGTTTGCGGGTTTTAATGCCCAATTGCCACTGATAACCCGGGGTCTGCTGGCGTTTTCGGCCTGGATGATCAAGTGGTGGCCGATGCTGATTGCCGGTGCCGTGGGCGCCGCAGTCGCTTGGCGTGCATATTTGCGCACTGCTGAGGGCCGCTACCGCTGGGACGCGCGCAAACTCAAGTTACCCATCATTGGCGAGATCATCCTCAAGGCCACGTTGGCCCGGTTTGCCCGCAGCTTTGCACTTTCCAGCCAAAGCGGTGTTCCGTTGGTGCAGGCACTTACCGTGGTGGCGCAAACGGTAGATAACGCCTTCATAGGCGCACGTATCGAACAAATGCGCGATGGTATTGAACGGGGTGAAAGCATTTCACGCTGCGCCGCAGCAACCGGCGTATTTACCCCGGTAGTGCTGCAAATGATCAACGTCGGCGAGGAAACCGGAGAACTGGACAATCTGCTGTTCGAGATTGCCGGCATGTACGAGCGCGAGACCGACTACAACATCAAAGGCCTGTCTGCTGCCATCGAGCCCATCTTGCTGGCTGTCATTGGTGTATTGGTGCTGCTACTGGCACTGGGCGTGTTCCTCCCGTTGTGGAACATGGGGCAGGCGGCCATGGGCAAAGGCGGATAGGGAAGCGTCAAATTGGCTCGTGCCCCAGCCCCCTTTTTGCCGTCGCCGCTGTGGAGTCGGCGTCTGATGGAATGGTCCCTTGTCGCGCTGATATTGTTAGGGCTGGCTTTTGCGTTTGAACGCGAAATACGGTCATTGCAGAATCAGAGTGAAAGGGTATTTGTCTGGTCCACCCTGGCTTCCTTGAGGACGGCGCTGGTGCTGAACCGGCTGGCACGTCAGGTGCGCCCCGATGATGCCAGCCTGATAGAGAAAAATCCTTTTCGGTTGCTGCAACAATTGCCAGCAAACTACGCAGGCGAGATGCCGATGCAGGACGTGTATTTGGTCCCGCCAGGCAGTTGGCTGTTTGACCCCGATTGCCCTTGTGTCGGCTACCGCTTGCTGTATCCCGAGTGGTTGGAACCTGCTCAGGAAATTGGCGTTATCTGGTTTCGTATAGGGCGCGCGGGCGACGGGCCTAGCCTATCGCCGCTTGAGGATTATCTTTGGCAGGGGATACGTTTCAAATAAGTAAGACACGATTAGTGGCCATTTCGTGAACTAATTCATACGCTTGGCGCTTAAAGTTTACGCACAACTTGACATAAGAGGACTAGAATTTCCTGGCGAACTCGGCCTTTCGGGTCGTTGGACCCAGGCAATGCTGTTGGGTGAAGTGAAATACTACTAAGAGGTGACTACTATGAAACAAGCACAACAAGGCTTTACTTTGATTGAATTGGTGATGGTGATCGTCATCTTGGGCGTACTTGCGGCCGTGGCATTGCCGAAATTTGTAGACTTAAAGTCGGATGCGCAGTTAGCTTCGCTTCAAGGTTATTCCGGTGCATTGGCTTCGGCTTCCGCGATCAACTATGGAGGTTGCTCGATCACTGGGCACGTCGCGACAGCCAACAAGTGCAGACAAGTCGCCAAATGTTCAGATGTTGGCCTAGCGTTGTCACCATCACTGACGCTGACGACTACCGCCAGTTGCACACAGCCTTTTTTGTCGGCTGATACCGCGGGTACCACCAACGGCGGTGAGACTGTTTGCACTTTGAATTACGGTACGGGTGCGGCATGCGCTTCAGGCGGCACGGCTACTTATACGGCAATTGGCGCCGCCAACTAATTTGGACAATTTGCGCACAACGGCGCAAGCTCTTGAGCATAGAAGAAGCCGCCAATCAAGGGCGGCTTTTTTACTTCTGCGGTATGCGGGCGACGCCGCGCTTTTTGAAACAGATACACCAAAACTCTCTTTTTCATGCATTATGCGAAGTGACACCCGGCCTTTTAGCAACGAGGGCAATAGGCGCTGTGACCGCTATAAGCAGCGTGGCTTCACGCTGATCGAATTGATCATGGTCATCGTGATATTGGGAGTTCTGGCTATCTACGCCGCGCCGCGCATGCTCGACAGCAAAGATTTCTATGCCCGAGGCTTTCATGACGAAACACTGGCGTATTTACGCTACGCCCAAAAAACCGCCATCGCCCAGCGCCGCACGGTCTGCGTGACGTTTCCCACCAGCAGCTCACTCTCGTTGGCGATTTCACTGTATGCCGCATCCGCCGACTGCTCTACGCCCGGCTCGTTGACTGGCCCCAACGGCACAACCACTTTGTTTGCAAAACCCGGCGTGGCGTACGACGCTCCTCCGCCCACCAGTTTTAATTTCAATGGCTTGGGTCAACCTACCACCGCGAGCGGTAGCGCGCCGATGGGCACACAAACAATTCAAGTGGTAGGGGCGGGCAAGACCATCACCGTCGAGACGGCCACGGGGTATGTCCATGACTAGACGCCACCAAGTCGGCTTTACGCTGATCGAAGTGATCATCTTCATCGTGGTGGTAGGTGCCGGGCTGGCTGGCATATTGTCGGTTTACAACACTGCGATCAAGTCCAGCGCCGACCCGATCGTGCGCAAGCAGTCCGCGGCCCTGGCTGACTCGATTTTGGAAGAGATCCTGCAAAAGAGCTATGACGACCCAGATGGACTCCCCAACACGGTGGAAGGCGGGGGGCGCAGCGAATGGGACGATGTGGATGATTACAACGGTAAAACAAAAGCGGATTTTGCAGATTGGCCTGCAACGCTAGGCAGCTACACCGTCAATATTGTTGTGGCTGCGGCTCCGTTGGGTGGTGTAAACGCCAAGCGAATCACGGTGACCGTGACCGGCGGTACGCATGCCATTACCATGACCGGCTACCGGACCCCGGACCCAGTGCCACCATGACCTCACACAACTACCTGCCTCAGTCCAAACACCGCCAGTCAGGGTTCACCCTAGTCGAGCTGATCATGGTGATTGTGATATTGGGCGCCATTGGCGGCACGGTGGCGGTGTTCATGAAAGGCCCCATTGACGCCTATTTTGCGAGTGCGCGGCGCGCGGCCCTCAGCGATGTGGCCGATACCGCCGTGCGGCGCATCGCACGCGACATCCATAAGGCCCTCCCGAACAGCCTTCGACCGACCAACAACAACCAATGCATTGAGTTCATTCCGACCAGAACCGGTGGCCGCTACCGGGCGGCAACCAATTCTTCCGGGGCGGGTGATATTTTGGATTTCAATACGGCGGACGGCAGTTTTGACATGCTGGGCACCAACAGCGCCCCGACCGACCAGGCCATACGCGTGGGGGATTTCATTGCGGTCTACAACCTGGGCATAACCGGCTCTGATGCCTATGCCCAAAACAACACCGCTCGAGTTTCGAGTGTGGCTACGGGCAGTCTGTCCAACGAAACCAAGATCAACCTCACGACGCCGACGCAGTTTCCACTGGCCTCCGACAAGAACAACCGGTTCCATGTGATTCCGGTGGAGGAGCAAGTAGTAGCCTACGTGTGCGACGGCACGCAAAAATTGCGGCGCACCGTCAGAACCTTGGCACAAGCGCAGGCTGGCGGTCAGTGCGCGGCGACCGGTGACATCATGGCGACCAACGTCAGCGCGTGCAACTTTGTTTACAACGGGTCCGACTTGCAGCGCAATGCCCTGGTTCAGTTGAGTATCACGCTCACGGATACTGGTGGGGAATCAGTTACTCTGTACCACGAGGTCCACACGGACAACACACCATGAAGCCCCAATACCGCGCGCAGACCGGGTTTGCTGCCATCGCCGCCATCGTGATCGTGGTGCTATTGGCGGCGTTGGGTGGGTTCATGGTCAGCATTTCCAACACCCAGCAGTTGAGTTCGTCGCAAGATGTGCAAGGTTCGCGCGCCTACTGGGCGGCGCGCGCCGGGTTGGAGTGGGCGGTGGTGGCAATTCCAGACGCGCCTGCTTTATGTCCAAATGCTGCGCTTACCCAGGTGGCTGTTGCGTCTGTTCCGTCACCGATAGAGGGATTTGCGATTCAGGTTCGGTGCTCAAAAACCACGCATGCCGAAGGGGCCGCGACTCCAACGATTTACCAATTTGAATCACAGGCTTCCATCGGAACGATGGGCGCTATTGGATTCATTGAGCGTAGCGTCACGGCCTCGTTGGAGCAATGAGTTTTTTGAGTTCCTGGGCGTTGAAGATCCCTAGGCGTTTCGCTTCTATGAATCTGCCATTGGAGGTTGCAATGTTTCCATTCCTTGTTGCGCGCATGAACCAGTCGCTGCGCGCATTGCTGTGCTGGCTTCTGCTGTTTGCGGGGGGGCCAGTGTTCGCCACATGCTCTAGCTATCTAGGCAAGGTGGTTTTCAACGAACTGCAAGACCCCAATAGCGGCACCACTTACCTTGAGCTACGGATTCTCGATCCCAATGTCATTGCCAACACCAGCAACTTTACCAACTGGAGGGTTGATGTTTATAGAAATAACGTTTCAACAAAGACCTTTGCAAATCTGAACTCGGTTTTTACAAACGCCGCGTTGAACAATTGCGGAACAAACTCCGCCTGGGTCCGCATCCCTGATTCATCGATCGCCAATTACATCAGTGGCTCGAATGGCATCAACAACCTCAATTTTGTGCTCTATGAAAATACTTCTGGAGGCCAGATTGTCGATATTTTCCGATGGGGTGCGGCGTCTTCGTTTTACGGCGCCGGTTCCAACTACACCAGTTGTCCTGCCATAGAGTCCGCGTTACCCAGCTCGAGATATGACTCCGCGTGGATCAGCAACGGCTACAAGGACTGGTTTCGTACCCCCGATGGCACCGGTACTTGGGGCAATGGGCAGACAGCCAACAACGTCAATTCCATTTGCAGCAGCAACGACGGCAATACGGCCGCACAGATCGGCCTGAACAAGGTCGCCAGTGCTACAACAGTACCCGTTAATACGAATTTCACATTTACCTTGTTTGCGCAAAACGGCGCCACTGGCACGGCGCAAACCAATGTCGTAGTGACGGACAACCTGACGACGGCCGGCCTAACGTTTGTTTCTTGCACCCCCACCACACCAGACACCTGCACCTATTCCGCGGCAACTGGCCTATTGACGTGGACGGTGGGAACTACGACGAACCCCTTTGCGCTCAACACCACTAAAAGTGCAACGCTGACTGTTAGAGCCTCCACGGTCGGCACCAAAACCAACACCATCGTCAGCAACACCAGCGGAAATCCTTCCGCCACGTCAACGGTGACCATCATCGGCCCTGACCATGTCCGCTTGAACCATACGGGAGCCGGTGTGACGTGCACCGGGTCTTCAGTAACCGTCAATGCCTGTGCCAGCGCTGACACGAGTGGCAGTTGCACAGCCTACACCAATGGGGTCAGCGGCAATGTGGTGGCCAAGAACGGGGCAACGGTGGTTGCCACGGTACCGTTCACCATCGCCGCTGGCAGCAGTTCTACCACCGTTACGATGCCGGCAACCTCTGCACAGACCGTAACGTTTGAGACCAGCGGTTTGTCGGTGGCGACTGTCGCAAGCCCTGCGTGGACTTGCTGGAACGGTAGTACCGCCAGTTGCAGCCACGCCTATGCCGATGCAGGTTTCGTGTTCGATGTTCCCAACCACGTCTCCGAAGTATTGCAGACCGTTAGTTTGAGTGCGGTCAAAAGATCAGACAACAGCCTGGCCTGCACGCCGGCCTTTGCCAGTCTCAGCAAAAGCGTCACGTTTGCCTGCAGCTACACCAATCCCGTCTCGGGCACCTTGCCCGTGCGCGTCAATGGCGGCGCGCTCAACGCCAGTGCAAGCGCCGCCAGTGCCTGTGATGCCGGCGGGAGGGCGGTGAGCTTGGCTTTTGACGCCACCGGAGTCGCAAGCACCACGTTCCAGTACGCCGACGTCGGCAATATGATGCTGACCGCAACCTATATCGGTTCGGGAGCCGAGGCGGGGTTAACCATGACGGGCACCGACACATTTATTGCGGCACCCAAGGACTTTGCCTTTAGCGCCATTACAGCTGCACCGATCAAGGCCGGAAACAGTTTCAGCGCCACCATCACGGCGCGCAACAATGCCAACGCCGCAACGCCCAACTTCGGCAAGGAAGCGTCGCCAGCAGCGACCACGTTAACGTCAACCCTGGTAGCGCCTAATCCGGTAACTTTCCCCGCGGCAAGCAACCCAACGTTGGGCAACAACACTATTCCCGGCAGCGAATTCGGTGCGGGCGGCATGGTCAATGATGCCAACGGTGTGGCAACCGTGAACAACCTGAGTTGGGGCGAGGTTGGCAGCATCACCTTGACGGCTGCCAGCGCGGACTATCTGTCTTCTGGGCTCACCGCCACCGGGACGAGTGTCACGGTTGGCGCGTTCATTCCCGATCACTTTGACACCGCAGTGATTGCCTTCGCTGGCGTGCCCATGCCATGCCCCAGCGGGCTGACCTGCCCCGTTTTGTACAACGGATTCGTCTATTCCAGCCAGCCCTTCAGTGTGCAGGCCACAGCCAGGAATTTGGCCAACGGCACGACGACCAACTACCACGACACCTATGGCTTGTCCAACCCGGTTAATCTGGAAGCATGGGATGCGCTGGGCAGCGTGCTCTTGCAGAATCCGCCCGGTACCGCTACTGGCAGCGGGCCTACGAACGCAAGCATTGCGAAGACCGCGTTCGTGTCGGGAGTGGGCTCGACAAGTGCGCTGACCTACAAATTGCTACCCATAACGACGGCGCCAACGGATATTTACCTGCGTGCGGTGGACTCGGTCAACGCGACGGTGACGTCCCGGCGTGCGATTGCAGCCAATTCTGTCGAGGGTGGCGTCAAAGTGGTGAACGGACGCATCAAGATTCCCAATATGTACGGTTCTGAGCGATTGACACTGCCGTTCCTCACAACCGTGCAGTATTACAACGGTACCTATTGGGCGACCAGCACGACCGACAACGTCACTTCATTCAATACCAACCTGTCCACAGTTGGTGGTAATTTGGTGGCGACCGTCAAGGCCGGCCCAATCACCGGGGTAACGGTGGTCAGTCCGGGCGCGGTGGCAGTCGTTGGCGGTGAGTGGAAGTTCATACTGGCGGCACCCTTGGTCAGCGGAAGTGTCGGCTTATTGCTCAATGCGCCCACCTACCTGCCCAGCAATGAAGGCCGCGCCACCTTTGGCATCTTCAAAAGCCCTTTGATTTACCGACGTGAGAACTATTGACGCATATTGACATCGAATTTGTCGGTCTATGGTCACAAGCCACTCAATCAGTGACATGATTGCACCAGTAGCTATTAAAATGAGAGCAACTTTTCAATGGGCACCCCAACCATGATTGACGCAATGCGGTCAGCCGACCGCCTCAACTCGCAGGAGCGCGCGTAAGCATGCGTTGGCCCTGGAAAGGTAAATCCTCACAAGATCAGCTGATCGTGTCCTGGTCTGCCGGCACATTCGCGTATGTGCGGGCGCAAGCCACCGGGTCCGACGGACAGTTCAGGGTTGCGCAGCTCGGTGTCGAGCGCCAGGGCGACGATAGCAAAGACAACTTTGTACGCCGCTTGCAGGCCCTGGGTCTCAAAGGCGTGGTGGCACGTGTCATGTTGCGCCCCGAGCAATACCAGTTGCTGCAAATTGACGCCCCCCCCGTCGCGCCAGAAGAATTGCGCGCGGCCGCCCGTTTTCAAATCCGGGAAATGGTCAATGTACATATCGACGACATTACGCTGGACGTGATGCAAGTTGGCGACGGGCAGCAAAAGGGTCCCAACAACCTGTTCGTCGTTGCTGCGAAAAACGAAGTAGTGCGCGAAGTCATTGCGCTGGGCGACGCCATGAACTGGAAAGTTTCGGTGATCGACATCCAGGAGACCGCCCAGCGCAATCTGCAAAGCGCAATGGCCAAGCTGGACGGTCGATTGGAGCGCGCAGACGCAGCCTTGATGATTTCGGATGAAACCCAGGCTTTGCTGACCATCAGTGCCAACGAAGAGTTGTTTTTCACACGCCGGCTGGATTTGCCACAGGGGTTTCTGAGCATGCCTTGGGGCGCGACCCACGACGCTACTGCTGACGCAGCACCGGACGCATTTACACCTGTCAGCGAATACGTGCCTGACTACGCTGGCGTGAGCACCACCGGCGCCGCATCTTCCGACTTGGGAGAAGCCGAGCGGATACAGCGATTTTTGGTGGAAGTACAGCGCTCCCTGGATTTATGGGATCGCACCTGGTCCAGCATGCCGTTGGGCGGCCTGCGCGTCTACGCAGGGGAACGCTCGGATGAACTGGCTACCTGGTTGAGCCGCGAGATGGGGCAAAACGTATCTGCCATGGACCCTGCGGGGCAGTTTGACGGGCTGCAAACCATGGCCGTCGCCGACCAGACTTATTGTTTGCCACTGCTGGGCGTGCTCTTGCGCACCGAAACCCGCAAACTATAAGCCGGCATACCAGCACACGCCACCATGCCCCAGCAAATCAATCTATGCACACCGATACTGCTAACGCAAAAGCGTTACTTATCCGCGCACACCATGGCCATTGCGCTTGGCGTGTTTTTGTTGTTCGGGGGAGCACTGTGCGGCGCCTGGGTTTGGAATTTGGACCAGGCCAGTGAATCATTCAAACTGTCTATCGCTGCCAACCAGCGAGAAGTGGAAAGCCTGAAGAGCGCCATCCAGCGCAGCAGAGCCAGCGCTGCACCCGTGGACCCCGCATTACTCGCGCAGCTCCAGGCTATGCGCAATACCATTGCACAGCGCGAGAAGCTCAAGGAAGCGTTGGCCGAAGGCCTGTTTCGCCCGGGTTGGGGGCACTCGGATCGGCTGACCTGGGTGGCCCGCAGTATTCCGGCGCCCGTCTGGATTACCGACGTACGCATGGACGGTACCCGTTTTGAAGTGACGGGTTTTACGCTGGAACCAGCGGCATTGAACGACTGGGTGGACCAGTTATCCATCAGCCCCCTGATGCAAGGCCTGAAACTAGCCACCGTGAAGGTAGAGAATGCCACCGCGCCAACGGTCCCGGTTCCCATCGCTCCCGCCTCGGCAGCCTCTTCAACCGCGGCGCCAGCGCGTGCGATGTGGTCCTTCAATCTCGTCAGCGCGGAGCCCGCTGCTCCGCGCGCCAGCACAGCGGCCAGCGCAGCAGGGAACAAGCCATGAAGCAGCAATGGCAACAACTGGTGGTTCGCATCGACGCCATGCAATTGCGGGAACGGGTCTTCCTGTTCTTGGCCATCATCATCACCGGTTTTGCGCTGGCGGACACCTTGTGGCTCTCGCCTGCCCAGACCGTGTACAAGCAGGCCACGCTGCGCTTCGCAGCGCAAGGCACCGAACTCCAACGCCTGCGTGATGAACTCAAAGCCTTGGCACAGCCGGTGGATGCCAACAAAGCCGTACGCGACGACCTTGCCGCTGCCGGTCTTCGTCTGGATACCGTCAACCAGGAGATCAAGGCAGTAGCCCCACAAGCAGAAGGCGGCCCGGCCATTGAACAGGCCCTGGTGCAGTTTCTGCGTCGCCAAGAACGGCTCACCTTGTTGAGCACGGAAACAATCAAGACGGAGTCGGCCAGTTCCGCGGTAGCACCCGCGGCAGCAGGAGCAGCCTCAGCGCAGCCCGCCCTGTCCCGCCGCGGCCTGGAACTGCGCGTCTCTGGCTCCTATGCCGATCTGGTGCGCTATGTACGCACGCTGGAAAATGCGCTGCCCACGCTGCGCTGGGGCAACCTGCAGATCAAGTCCACCAACAAGCAACCTCCGGAGTTGACTCTGCAGGTCTATGTAGTGGGGGTGCCACCATGATCAGCACACGACTCATCGGAGTGATTTTCTGTTCCATGGCGCTGCTGCTGAGCAATGCGCCTCTGCAGGCACAAGAAGGCCGTGATCCTACCGTCGCGCCTGCTGAGACGGGTGCGATAGTGCAGTCGCCCACCGGCGTGGAAGGCATGACGGTATTGGTGCGTGGTGATAGGCCGTATTTGGTGGTTGGCACACGCCTGTATGCGCCGGGAGACAAGGTGGGCAACTTGCGCGTCGAGCGCATCACCGAAACCGAAGTCTGGTTCCACGATGGCAGTGCATTGACCAAGGTGCCACGCTTTGCGGGCATAACACGCACAGTCATCGTCGCAAAGCCTAGTTGTGCTGACAACATGCCTTCATCCAAAGCCGAGCCCACCAGCGCACTGGAAAACGCCAGCGCCAAAAGTACCAAGAAAAAGGCCCGCAAAAATACGCAGGACCGCCAACAAGCACTTACACCGTCTCCCCCCTCCGCAGTCGCCCCGTGCGAAGATACCCAACCGTGAAGTTCACGCACATGACTACCAAAGCCGCCACCATGATTGAATTGTTTCCAACCGGCCAGCTGGGCGCGGTCGGCCCCTGTCGGACAAAGGCGACGTATGGCGCATGCGTTGTGCTGCTGACCAGTTTGCTCACGGGTTGTGCGGCGGAGCGGCCATTGCGCACGCCCGATGTTGCGGAAGCGGTACGGGCTGAGTTAGCCCCACCGGTGGCCAAGCCCACGACAACTGTACCAACACAGGTGAGCGACGCGTTGGCAGAGCCGGCGCCCAAAGCAATACCCGCACCGCCAGAGCCCAGGCTGGATCTGCTGGTCAACAATGCCCAGGCCCGGGAAGTATTTTTGGCCATTGTGGCGGACACCCGCTACAGCATGCTGATGCATCCCGACGTGTCCGGCACGCTGTCCGTCACGTTGCGTGGCGTCACGGTGACCGAGGCGCTGGAAGCGATCCGAGATGTCTACGGCTACGACTTCAAGATCGAGGGACGCCGCATCGTGGTCTACGCGCCCACGCTGCAAACCCGGGTGTTCACCATCAACTACCCGCATGCACTGCGTGTGGGGACCAGTGAGTCGCGCGTATCGTCCGGGTCGACTAGCAACAGCGGTGGTGGCGGTAGCAATGGCAGCGGGGGCAACACCGGCTCATCTACCGGAGCTACTGGCACCACCGGTACCGGTGCTACAAACACTCAACAGCGGGACAGCAGCAGGGTCACCACCACTTCACGGACAGACTATTGGGAAGAACTCACCGAAGCGGTCAAAGGCTTGCTCGGCACAGGTACCGGACGCAGTGTGATCGTCAGCCCCCAGGCGGGGATCATGGCGGTGCGCGGCATGCCCGATGAGTTGCGCCAGGTCAGCCAGTTTCTAAAGGCCGCACAGATTGCCGTGGAGCGCCAAGTGATGCTGGAGGCCAAGATTGTCGAGGTGGAGTTGCGTGACGGCTTCCAAAGCGGTATCGACTGGTCGGCATTGCGCAATTCCGGACGCTACACCGGCGTGATGGGGTCCGTCGGTGGCGGCACGGCCAACAATGTGCTGATCAATGGGGTGACCACCAATGTCCCAGGATTTCCAACTGGCACTACACCAGCCTTGACCGGAACCCAGTCCCTACCCATTGGCACTGGCGGCCTGTTCGGGCTTGCCTTGGCCACTGACGGCTTCCAGGCCGTGCTTGGTTTTCTGGAAACGCGCGGCGACATTCAAATCCTGAGCAGCCCGCGCATTGCAACCATGAACAACCAGAAGGCCTTGCTCAAGGTGGGTACGGATGATTACTTCGTGACCAATGTTTCGGGTGGTAGCGCACCAACAACGGGTACGTCAACCAGCACCTCCACCGCGCCCACCCTGCCCACACTCACACTGACACCGTTCTTCTCCGGCATTGCACTGGATGTGACGCCCCAGATCGACGAGGGCAACAACATCACCTTGCTGGTACGGCCGTCCGTAACCACTGTGACCGAAATATCCAAGCAGGTCGACTTGGGCTCGATTGGTGTTTACAAATTGCCGTTGGCATCCAGCGCGGTCAACGAATCCGACACCATGGTGCGTATACAAGACGGCAATATTGTGGCGATTGGCGGGCTGATGCAGCTTGAGTCCAGTCGCAAAGCGTCCGGCTTGCCGGGCACGTCCGACGTGCCATTGCTGTCCTCCATTCTGGGCAACAAGGTCAACTCGGGCCGCAAGAAGGAGCTGGTCGTGCTGATCAAGCCCACCATCATCCGCAATGCCGAGGACTGGGAAGCCCAGACCCGGCGCACCCGCGCGGCGCTGGACGACATGGACACCAGCCGCGCACGTGTCATCCGCATGGATGGTGCCGCCTACAACGTCGAACCCGCGAGCAAGGCACGGTAACCATGTACTTGGGGCATTTTTCACTGCGTGAGGCCCCTTTCTCCATCACGCCGGACTCGTCTTTTTTTTACCCGCATGAGAGCGCGCAAGCGGCGCTCAACACCTTGCTGGTGGCCTTGCGCAGCGGTGAGGGCTTTCTGAAAATTGTGGGAGAGGTCGGCTGCGGCAAGACCGTGCTGTGCCGCCAGTTGCTCAAAACCCTGCAAGGCGATTTTGTCACCGCCTATATTCCCAATCCGGACATGGGTCCCGACGACCTGCTGATGGCGCTGGCGGCTGAGTTCAGCATCAAGCTGGTGCCGCCCATCAGCCGCCACAGCGTGCTCAATGCGCTGCGTGACTGCCTATTGCACCATGCGCTGGAGGGACGGCAGGTGGTCGTCTGCATTGACGAGGCGCAGGCGATTCCGCTGCGCACGGTAGAGAGCCTGCGCCTGCTGTCCAACTTGGAGACCGAGAAGCGCAAACTGCTGCAACTGGTGCTGCTGGGACAACCCGAACTGGATGCCAAGCTGGCGCGCCCCGAGATCCGGCAGTTGATGCAGCGCATCACCTTCAGCGAATATTTAGGCCCCATGGCGGCCGACCGCGTACCGGTGTATCTGGTGCACCGCCTGACCACCGCGGCAATGAGCAGCCATACCGACGTGCAGGTGTTTGAGCCTGCTGCGGCCAAGGCCATTGCCCACATCAGCGGGGGCGTGCCCCGCCTGATCAATGTGCTGGCCCACAAGTGCCTGATGCTGGCCTACGGCGAGAATGTGCACCGCGTCAGCGTGGCACACGTGAAATTGGCGGCCCGCGACACGCCCGGCGTTATCCGGCGCCTGTCCTGGTGGCGCCGTTTGTGGCAGTGGCGCGCAGTTTCCCAGCCCTTGGCGCTGTCCGACAGCACGCTGGGAACGCCGGCCAGGAGCAAACCGTGAGCGTGATCAACAAGATGCTGCGAGACCTGGACCAACGCCAGGACGCAGGCCCCTCATCCATCACAACAGACGCGGAGTCGGCGGACCAGACCGCATTGCGCCAGGGGACTGCCAGTGTGATGTTCGGCGAATCGGCCGCCAATCAAGCCTTGCCCCGCCGCAGCTGGATGTGGGCCGGACTGGGCTTGCTGGCAGCTACCGCGCTGGCTGCTGGTGTCTGGGCCTGGCTGCAGAACCATGAGGCTCGTCCCCGTGCGGACATCGCGGTTGCGCCAACCGCGGCCACACCAGCACCCGCCTCGACATTGGTCGTGGCACCCACCAACGCGACCACGCCCAATCCCGATGTAGCGGCCCCACCAACTCCCAGTGTGATCGCGCCGGCACCCGAGTCCACGCTCCCCGATGGGATGACCGCGGCGGCGGCGGCATCCGGCCCGGCTGACAAAGCGCCTGGCGCAGTCATGGCCTTGCGGATGGACAACAGCCTGTCAGCACGTGCAACACGCGACGCTGTGCCGTCCACGCCCTCCCCAACGCTGGCGCCTGCCGCCATGGTCCCGCCGCCAAGCCCTGTATTGGCAAGTGCACCAGTTGCACCGGCACGTACGCCGGTACCACTCCCCGCCACTGCCGTTGTGCCTGTGCCTGGCGTTGCAACGCCTGAACACCCCAGGCCCCGTCCAACCGTTGCCGCGCCCATCTCGCCCCCGACCAGCGATAACGCCCCAGCCATACAACGGCAGCAGCAAGCGGGTGGCGATGCCATGGCCCAGGCGCAAAATTTGTGGAGCAGCGGCTCCCGCGATGCAGCCATGGAACTGATGCAGCAATCCATAGCCGCCGCAGAGCGCTCTGCCAAGGCTGGAACATCTGCGAGTGGCGGAGCAGTGTTGGTCACGCTGGTGCGGGAAATGACGCGTATGCAATTGGCAGAAGCCCGTTTTGGCGCCGTGTGGGAGATGCTGACCCGGCTGGAACCCCTGCTAGGCAACCAGCCGGACTTGTGGGCCATCCGCGCCAATGCAGCGCAACGTCTGGGACGCCACCAGGATAGCGTGCATGCTTACATGATGGCCCTGCAATCACGCCCCGAAGAACAGCGTTGGTTGCTCGGCACAGCGGTGTCGCTGGCCGCCCTGGGCCAGACCAGCAGCGCGGCAGAGATGGCAGAAAAGGCACGTGCCGCAGGCCCGGTAAGCAAGGAAATTCTGGCTTATTTACGCCAGGCTGGCGTGTCGCTAAAAGACTAATTGGCCTCTAGCCCTCGTGAAGCTTATATAGTACGCTATGCATTGCATAGCAAATGCAGGACTGTCAGGCTCAGTTGGGCGCACGGTCCGTGGGGTACTTCCACAGGTCACGCAGCAGGTAGTTCATCGGGATATTGAGCGCGCTGTTGCGGGGTGGGATGGGCTTGATAAACCAGCGGTCGTAGATCGTGTAAGCCTCGCGTGAGCTGATCAGCCGTTTCATCTCTTCGTCGACGATGGCCTTGAGTTCAGGATCATTCTTCGACATCACAATCGACAGCGGCTCCAGTGTCAGAAACTTGCCGACCACCTTCAACTTGGTCGGATCGGGTCGGCTGGAAATCACGCCATACAGCAGCACGTCGTCCATCGCAAAACCATCGGCCTGCTCTTTTTCAATCATCTCCGTGGCCTGCACATGGTCATTGGCCTGCATGATGCTGATGCGCAGCAGCCGCTCCTTGTTGGCGCGCGTGATGGCGGCCAGCGACGGTGTTTTGTAGGTCGACACCAGGGTCAGCCCCTCGAATCCCTTGAGATCCGTGATGGTGCTGTCTGCGCGCACCATGAAACGGGTGCCGGTGATGTAGTGCGGTATCGTGAAGGCCACCTTCTCGCGGCGCTCGGCGTTGTTGCTGGTGGAGCCACACTCCAGGTCGGCCTTGTCCTGCTCAATCATGGCGACCTGGTTGAACTCGGTGACCTTCAGGTATTCCGGAGTCAGGGACTTCAGCGTCAGATGCTTGCGGATGGCGTCACTGACCTTGGCACACAAGTCCATGGTGTAGCCAATGGGGCGCTTGTCGGCGTCCAGATAGGAGAACGGGATCGACGACTCGCGGTGCGCCAGCGTGATCTTGCCGCTCTGGCGGATGCGGTCCAACACCGGGCCTGCCTGCGCAGACTCACCCACACAAGCTGCGGTTGTGGCCACCAACAGCGAGGCGTTCAACACTTTTCTGGAAAACGGGTTTCGCAAGAGCATGGCTGGGCTTTCAGGGTTGAATGGAGGCATCATATCGGAGAGTCATCGCATGGAGACTGCAGAGCAAGGTCCGTACCACTGGATTTGAAACAACTGCTCACTTCAATGTTCGCCGGTACTGCATGGCCTCGGCCAAATGGGCCACCTGTGTGTGTTGTGCACCAGCGAGATCGGCAATGGTGCGCGCGACCTTGAGCGCCCGGTGCGTGCTGCGCGCCGACCAGGCCAGGCGACTGGCCGCGACATTCAGGAACTTCAGCGCATCTGCGTCGAGCAGGATGTGCTGGTCAATGTCTTGCCCCTGCAGTTCCATATTGCTGCTGCCCTGGCGGTCCAGCGCGCGCTGGCGGGCCTGGTAGCAGCGCTGGCGGATGCTGTCGGTGGACTCGCCGGCTGGCGCGCCCAGCAGGTCGCCGTGGGGCAGGTTGGGCACCTCCACATGCAAGTCAATACGGTCCATCAGCGGCCCGCTGAGCTTGGACTGGTAGCGGTGAATCTGGTCCGGCGTGCACCGGCAACTGTGCGCTGCCGAGCCCAGGTAGCCGCAGGGACAGGGGTTCATCGCAGCAATCAATTGAAAACGCGCCGGGAATTCGGCTCTTTGCGCCGCCCTGGAGATCGTGATGCAGCCGGTCTCCAGCGGCTCCCGCAAGGCTTCCAACGCGGCCCGCGGAAACTCGGGGAGCTCATCCAAAAACAACACCCCTTGGTGCGCCAGTGAGATTTCTCCCGGCCGCGGCGGTGTGCCCCCTCCTACCAGCGCCACCGCGCTGGCCGAGTGGTGTGGACTGCAGGTGGGCCGACGGCCCCAGTTGGCAATCGCAAAACGCCCGCTCAAGCTGCCAATGGCCGCACTTTGCAGCGCTTCATCACAAGACATCGGCGGCAATAGTCCGGCAAAGCGGTGGGCCAACATGGATTTGCCCGAACCCGGAGGCCCGACCAGCAACGCGCTGTGCCCGCCGGCCGCAGCGATCTCCAATGCGCGTTTTGCACCGGCCTGGCCCTTGACGTCGGCCATGTCCGGCCAGCGTTCACTGCTCGCAGGAGGCTCCTGCACGACCCGGACCCAGCCCCCGTCCGCCAGATCCACATTGTTGTCCAGTGCGTCTTGCGCTGCGCCCGCTGGCGCAAACTGCCGCACCACATCCAGCAAATGCCGCGCCCGGTAGACTTCGGCGCCAGGCACGAGTGCCGCCTCTTCGGCATTGCCGGGTGGCAAGACCATGCGGGTGGCCACCTTTCCCATATGCAGGGCCAGGGCCATGGCCAGCGCACCCCGCACGGGTTGCAGCGCGCCGGTCAGGGACAATTCACCGGCGAACTCGTAACCGGCCAGTTGTGCGCCGTCAATCTGGCCGCTGGCGGCCAGAATGCCCAGCGCGATGGGCAGGTCCAGCCTGCCGGAGTCCTTGGGCAGGTCAGCCGGGGCCAGATTCACGGTGATGCGCTGGTTGTGTGGAAATTGCAGTCCGGCATTCTGGATGGCGCAGCGCACCCGTTCACGCGCCTCCTTGACCTCGACATCCGCCAAGCCCACCAGCGTAAAACTGGGAAGGCCGTTGGCCAGATGCACCTCTACCGTCACCTTGGCTGCTTCCAGCCCCCGCAGAGCGCGACTCTGCACCAAAGATAAGCCCATTTCGGGACCCCCCAAAATAGTGCGCACCGTATTGACTTGTCACCAAATCGGTGCATACTTTTATTCGCAAGCTGTTTATCCGTACAGCTAGCATAACGCCTAACGCGCGTAGTGGTGGATGCATTTGCCGTGTTCGGACAGAAAAAGAAATGGCATGCATCCTGCTTAAGTGGTACATCCCGCAACCCTTCAGGAGTATTCAATGAGCCTTACAACCAAATCCATCCTTGTTCTCGCAACTGCGTTGGTCGGCACCGCCGTGGTGGCGCAAACGGCTGCTCCAGCAGCGCCCGAGCCGGCATCCAGCCTGAGCTTCAATGTAGGTGTTGTCAGCGACTACCGCTTCCGCAGTGTTTCTCAGACCTCGTTCAAGCCCGCCTTGCAGGGCGGTGTGGACTTTGCGCACAAGAGCGGACTGTATGTGGGCGCCTGGGGTTCCAACATCAACTGGATCAAGGACTACTTGGGCGCTACGGACGGCTCGCTGGAAGTCGATGTGTACGGCGGTTACAAGGGTGAAATCGCACCGGGCTTCGCGTTCGATGTCGGCGCCATTACCTACCAGTACCCTGGTAACACTGCAGAAAATGCCGGCTACGCCAACGCCAATACCACTGAAGTCTATGGTGCGCTGACCTTTGGCATCGTGACGGCCAAGTACAGCCAAGCCACCAGCAACTTCATCGCCAACACCAACAGCAAGGGCAGCCGCTACTTTGAAGTGGCCGCGGCCTTCGATCTGGGTAACGGCTTCACACTGACACCACACGTGGGTCGCCAGACCATCCCCAACCAAGCCAACAACGCCGGTGACTACACCGACTACTCGCTGACGCTGGGTAAAGACTTCGGCAATGGCCTGAGCGCCTCCGTCGCCGCCTACAGCACCGATGCCAAGGATGCTTTCTACAAGGTCGGAACCTTTGACAACCTGGGCAAAAACGGCGCCTCCGTTGGCGTGAAATACACCTTCTGATTCAGCCCATTCACTAAGGAAACATTATGAAACTCGTAACGGCGATCATTAAACCGTTCAAGCTTGATGAGGTGCGCGAAGCCTTGTCTGGCATGGGCGTGCAGGGCATCACAGTCACCGAAGTCAAGGGCTTCGGGCGTCAAAAGGGACACACGGAGTTGTACCGCGGCGCGGAATATGTCGTCGATTTCTTGCCCAAGGTCAAGATTGAGGCGGCCATCGACGACGCACTGGTCGACCGCGTGATCGA
This sequence comes from Pseudomonadota bacterium, assembly GCA_040384785.1. Lineage (GTDB taxonomy): Bacteria > Pseudomonadota > Gammaproteobacteria > Burkholderiales > Burkholderiaceae_C > Allorhodoferax. Next base: position 13,905 of record JAZKIR010000025.1, on the reverse strand, counting down.
GGCCATCGAAGGTGCAGCGCGCACCGGCAAGATCGGTGACGGCAAGATTTTTGTGTACGACCTCGAACAGGTCGTTCGCATCCGCACCGGTGAAACCGGCAAAGAGGCATTGTGAGGCTGGGCGCTCTGTGCTCCACCGATCACCACTGGAAACAACCATGAAAAAAATACTCGTATCCCTCGCCTTGGGCTGGGGCCTGTTGACGGCCGGTTCGGCTGTACTGGCCCAGACCGCGGCACCCGCCTCGGCACCTGCGGTCACCGCATCGGCGGCTGAAGCCCCGGTTGCCACGACTGCTGCTGCAGCGCCCGCCGCCGCTGCTCCGGCGGCTGCCGCACCGGCACCCGTTCCCAACAAAGGTGACACCGCCTGGATGATGGTCTCCACACTGTTGGTCATTTTGATGACCGTGCCCGGTCTGGCCCTGTTCTATGGCGGCCTGGTGCGCAGCAAGAACATGTTGTCCGTGCTGATGCAGGTCATGGTCACCTTCTCGATGATTGTGGTGCTGTGGTTCATCTACGGCTACAGCCTGGCGTTCACCGAAGGCAACCAGTTCATCGGCGGCTTCGACCGGCTGTTCATGAAGGGCGTCTGGGACAACACTGCCGGCACCTTTGCCAACGCGGCCACCTTCAGCAAGGGCGTCTACATTCCTGAAATCGTATTCGCTGCCTTCCAGGCCACGTTTGCGGGTATCACCTGCGCACTGATCGTCGGCTCTTTTGCAGAACGCATCAAGTTCTCTGCGGTGCTGGCTTTCATGGCCCTGTGGTTCACGTTCAGCTACGCACCCATGGCCCACATGGTCTGGTTCTGGATGGGTCCTGACGCTTACGCCACCAAGGAAGTGGCTGCCGAAATGACTTCCAAGGCCGGTATGTTGTGGCAGTGGGGTGCGCTAGACTTTGCCGGTGGTACCGTGGTGCACATCAACGCCGCCGTCGCCGGTCTGGTCGGTGCCTTCTTCATCGGCAAGCGCATCGGTTATGGCAAGGAAGCCATGGCACCGCACAGCCTGACACTGACCATGGTTGGTGCCGCACTGCTGTGGGTCGGCTGGTTCGGCTTCAACGCCGGCTCTGCTCTGGAAGCCAATGGTTTTGCCGCGCTGGCCTTCATCAATACGCTGGGTGCAACGGCCGCTGCCGTGTTGACCTGGTGCATCGGTGAAGCCATGATCAAGGGCAAGGCGTCCATGCTGGGTGCTGCATCCGGTGCGGTGGCTGGTCTGGTGGCGATTACACCAGCCGCCGGTAACGTCGGCATCGGTGGTGGTCTGGCCATCGGCCTGATCGCAGGTTTTGCCGGCCTGTGGGGCGTGACCGGTCTGAAGAAGCTGCTGGGTGCGGATGACTCGCTGGACGTGTTCGGCGTGCACGGTGTCTGCGGCATCCTGGGTGCCTTGCTGACAGGTGTGTTTGCATCACCTGCCCTGGGTGGACCCAGCGCCATGGGTGATTGGGTCACGGCCACCATGGTCACACCAGCCGATTACTCCATCTCCGCCCAGGTCTGGATCCAGGCCAAGGCCGTTGGCGTGACCGTGTTGTGGTCCGGCATTGTCTCCGCCATCGCCTACTTCATCGTTGACAAGACCATCGGTCTGCGTGTCAGCGAAGAAGACGAGCGCGAAGGCCTGGACATTACGTCGCACGGCGAAACGGCTTACAGCCGCTAATCTGATTGCAGCCGCAGGCTGCACAACAGCAGGCACAAGGCCCTTGGTAACCGACTGGTTCCCAAGGGCCTTTTTTTTGGGCCGCTTGGGCGCACAATTTGAGGGATGAAAAATCCCCTCACCCTGCGCAACGCAGAGCTAGTGTGCGACATCAAACCCGAACTGGGTGGCTGCATAGCGGGCCTGTGGTTGGGCGATATTCCCGTGCTGCGCTCCACGCCTGCACAAGACCTGCACTCGGTGCGCCAGGCCGCCAGTTACCCATTGGTTCCGTTTTCCAACCGCGTGGCCAACGCATCGCTGCAATGGCAGGGCACCAACCACCCCTTGGTCAAAAACTGGGCTCCCGATCCCCATGCCATCCACGGCGTGGGCTGGGAGCGGCCCTGGACCGTGCTGGAGACCGGCGACCACTTTGCGCTACTGTCCTACGAACACAAGGCCGACGCCGCGTGGCCGTTTGACTTTGACAGCTCCCAAGCCTTCAGGCTCGAAGCCCATGCGCTGGAACTGAGCCTGAGCATCACCAACCAGTCCGCCGTGTCTGCACCTGTGGGTTTGGGATGGCACCCCTATTTCGTCAAACGCGCGGACAGCCACGTGCGCTTCAACGCGACCGGCCGATGGGAAATGGGTGATGACAAACTGCCGACCCACCGCGCGGCCCACGCCGGACTCGACAGCGACTGCGCCACGCTGGATGCGGACCATTGCTTCGACGGCTGGGGCGGCGTGGTCCACCTGCGCGATGGCGTCTTGAATATGCGTGTGGTGTCCAGCCTGAGTCGCATGGTGGTCTACAGCACACCGCAGAATGACAGCATCGCGATTGAGCCGGTCAGCCATGTCAATGACGCGGTCAACCGCATGGCCCAAACCGGTGCCAGCGCCGGCGACCTGGGGCTGTGCATACTGCAACCCGGCCAGACTTTTTCCTGCGCGATGCGCATCGAAGTGGAGCATGCACGATGATGACAACGATGACCGTGGAATGGCAGACCGTCAGTCCCGAAAGTTTTGAGCTGGGTGAGTCCCCGTTTTGGCACCCGCAAGAACAGACCTTGTACTGGGTCGATATTCCGGGCAAGAAAGTATGCCGCGCCAATGTCTACATGGGCACGGTCGACAGCTGGGACATGCCCGCTGAGCCCGGCTGCATCGCGCCGGCCGCCAGCGGCGGCCTTGTCATTGCGCGGCGCGATGGCGTGTTCCGCGCCCGCGACTGGCGTGGCGAGTTGGAGTTGATTACCACTCTGCCCTATGACACCGCAGCCGTGCGCGCCAACGACGGCAAATGTGATGCGTTAGGCCGATTCTGGGTGGGCACGATTGACGAGCCCAAGGCCAGCCTGGCCGGTGCACTCTTCTCCGTCGACTGCCGTGACGGCCGCACGCCGATGGTCACGCAGCACGCAGGTGATGCCCTGACCGGCAACGGCCTGGGTTGGAGCCCCGATGGCCGCACCACCTACTGGTCCGACACGCCCAACCACATCATCCATGCCTGGGATTTCGACGTGCAAGCCAATGCACTGAGCGCCCACCGCGTCTTCCAGCAACTGCCGCCCAAGCCGGCCGACTGGCAATGGGACGCACCCCGCACCAACGGCCTGCCACCCTACCGCGGCCGCCCCGATGGCGCGGCGGTGGATGTGGAGGGCAACTACTACGCGGCCATGTTCGAAGGCCAGCGCATCGGTAAATTCGCCCCCGATGGCCGCCTGCTGGCCGAATACCCGGTGCCGGCGATGTGTCCCACCATGCCCTGCCTGGGTGGCGAGGATGGCAAGACCCTGTTTGTGACCACGGCACGTTACAAACGCAGCGCGGCCGAACTGGCCGCGTTTCCGCAATCGGGTTGTGTGTTCTCCACACGGGTGGACGTTGCCGGCCTGTCGGTCAACTTCTTCGCGGATTGACGCACATCGGCATCGCCTCTAAGGCGGAGGAGCGGCTGTACTATTCCAGCTGCGGCTCCTGCGTCGCGCGGATGGTGTCACGTCCGTGGCGGTCCTTGGCGCGGCCCAGTTCGGTGTCCAGTAGGCGGGCGAGTTTTTCGACCGCATCAATCAAAGCACTGGCCATCTTGTCGGAATCGGCGTTGACCGAGACAGGCGGACGACCGGCTACACGGGCTTCGAGGCGACACCGTTTGTCGTTGATGCCGGACTTTCCACCATCCAGGTCGGTCAAAAAAACTTCCAGGCGCGTGAGCTGATCCTGAAATCGGGCCAGGCGGCTATTGGCTTCATCCTGCACCCACTGGGCCAAGGACTCGCCACCGTGAATATGGTCGTCGGTGTTGACTTGTATTTGCATGCATTTCCCTTAGCGTTGTGTTGGGCCCGTGGGCCGAAAAGTCTCTTGACGAGTGACTGTATCGAACACCAACTCCCGTGACTGTGTGGTGGCGCACCGCGCGTGCCAGCAAAATTTTTGCGTCCCTTGGTTTCAAAAAATTCACGCCACACGCACAAGGCCACCGCTACCATGCACTGCATGCAAACCATGGCCTTGGCGCTTCACACCATCACCGACCGTATACGCGCCGCAGCGGCCGACGGCACTGCGCTGCGTATACGCGGCGGCGGTAGCAAAGATTTTTACGGCCACAGCCTGGATGGTGAATTGCTGGACACCACGGGCCTGAACGGCATCCTCAGCTACGAGCCCAGCGAGTTGGTGGTCACCGTGGGCGCGGGCACGCCACTGGCTGAGTTGGAGGCCGTATTGGCCGAGCGCGGCCAATGCCTGGCCTTCGAGCCGCCGCACTTTGGCTGGTCCGCCTCGAACGCGGCGACCGTCGGTGGCATGGTGGCCGCTGGCCTGAGTGGTCCGTCACGGGCCAACGCTGGCGCGGTGCGCGAATACGTGCTGGGCCTGCACCTGGTCAATGGCCTGGCCGAGGAACTGGTGTTTGGCGGCCAGGTCATGAAAAACGTGGCCGGCTACGACGTGTCGCGCATGCTGGTGGGCAGTATGGGCACGCTGGGGTTGATCACCGAGGTCTCGCTCAAGGTCTTGCCGGTAGCGCCGGCGGAGGCCACGCTGGTGTTCGCGCTGGACCAGGCCGACGCGTTGGAGCGCTTGCACCGCTGGGGCGGCCAGCCTCTGCCGCTGAACGCCAGTTGCTGGGTGCATGACGGCACGGCCGCGCCCACCGGGCAAAACCTGTTGTTTGTGCGCTTGCGCGGTGCGGTGGCCGCTGTAGAGGCGGCCTGCCACAAGATGCTGGCCGAGCAGCCCGGCCAGCGCATGGACAACGCGCAAGCACAGGCGGACTGGCAACTCTGCCGCAACCAGCAACTGCCCTTTTTCAAACGGCCGGCTGATCCCACATTGGCCCTGTGGCGCATCAGCGTGGCACAAACCGCACCGGCACTGGGCGGCTTGCCGTGGCCACAATTGGTGGAATGGCACGGCGGCCTGCGCTGGCTGTGGGCGCCAGTGGATGCCGGCGCCCAGTTGCAGGCAGTAGCCCGCGCTCACGGCGGGAATGCTATTATTTTTGCAGTGCCTCACGCAGATTCCACGAGGGCTAGCGGCTCGTTTTTCATAAGCGATCCGGCACAAATGGCAATCCAGCAGCGCCTCAAGCACAGCCTGGACCCCAAGGGTATCTTCAACCCTTTTCGCCTGTTCCAGGCTTGGTAGACCACTGACCCCTCCATGCAAACCCAGCTCGCCCCCGAATACCAGAACACCGCCGACGGCACCGCTGCCGAAGCCATTTTGCGCAAGTGTGTGCACTGCGGCTTTTGCACCGCCACCTGCCCCACCTACCAGTTGCTGGGCGATGAGCTGGACGGTCCGCGCGGCCGCATCTACCTGATGAAACAGGTGCTGGAGGGCCAGACGCCAACCCGCAAAACCCAGTCGCACCTGGACCGTTGTCTGACCTGCCGCAACTGCGAGACGACCTGCCCCAGCGGCGTGGACTACGGCCACTTGCTGGACATCGGCCGTAAGTTGGTAGATGCCAAGGTAGAGCGCCCGGTCATCGAAAAGGCCGTGCGCTGGGCGCTAAAGGAAGGCATTCCGTCGCCGCTGTTTGGTCCCGCCATGGCACTGGGCCAGTTGGTGCGCCCGCTGCTGCCCGCCAGCCTGAAAGCCAAGGTGCCGCAGAAACAGGACGCCGGCACGTGGCCCACCCGCAGCCATGCACGCAAGGTGCTGGTGTTGGCCGGCTGCGTGCAACCGGCCATGGCCCCGAATATCAACAGCGGCACGGCCCGTGTGCTGGACGCGGTTGGAATACAGACCTTGGTGGCGCCCCAGGCCGGCTGTTGCGGCGCGGTCAAGTTCCACCTGAACGACCAAGAGGGGGCCAGGGCGCAGATGCGCGCCAACATCGACGCCTGGTGGCCCTATGTGCGGGATGCCACCAGTGGCGTAGAAGCGATTGTGATGAACGCCTCGGGCTGCGGCGTCACCGTCAAGGACTACGGCCATATCCTGCAAGATGATGCGGCCTATGCCGCCAAGGCGCAGCGCATCGGCGCGCTGACCCAGGATCTGAGCGAGTTATTGCCGACGGTGGTGGAGGCCTTGCTGCGCGCCTCCCCACAGCTGGCCCAGCAAATACGCGGCAGCGCACCGACGCTGGCCTTGCACCCGCCCTGCACGCTACAGCATGGCCAGAAGTTAAAGGGCGGTATCGAGGAACACCTGGGCGCCCTGGGTTTCAACATACACACCGCCAGCACCGAGGCACACTTGTGTTGTGGCTCGGCCGGTACCTATAGCGTACTCAACCCCGGTCTGGCCACGCAGTTGCGCGACCGTAAACTCGGTCATCTGGGGGAACTGGGCAGTGCCGTCATCGTGTCGGCCAACATCGGATGCATCACCCACTTGCAAAGCGGCACCACGACGCCGGTGCGGCATTGGGTCGAGGTGCTGGACGCTGCGCTGGCCAAGCATTGCTGAGCGGCGGGCTTAGGGCGACGAATCCGCATCAGGTCGCCCCAACGTGAAACGCGACCCCCTCAGGTGGGGGCCGCGTGCCACACAGTGGCCGAGCGTGGGGGCTTTTTTAGAACTTGTACCCGACGGCGAGGTTGACGGAGCTCGGGTTGAGCCTGATGTCCTGGGTCTGGCCGGTAGACAGCTTGGTGGTTGTACTCAACGGCGTGTAGGTGTAGCAGGCTTCCACGAACCAGTTGTTATTGAGTGCCATGCTGGCACCCAATTGCACCGTTGCCGCCCACTTGGAGTCAATCGACAAGGTGGTCGGATTGGACGGTGTGCCGCCGGTAATGGCCGTCAGCGTGGACGTGGAGCGTGCGCCATAGAAGTGGGCATAGGTGATGCCCGCGCCAATGTAGGGACGGAACGCGGAGGTGGGCTCCAAGAAACGCCACTGTGCCAACAAGGTTGCCGGCAAGACCTTCACATCGGCAATCTTGCCCACGCCTGCTACCGCACCGTCGCCGGAGATGTCGTGCTGGAACGGCACTGCCAGCGGCAGGTCGATGGATATATTGTTGTCCAGCATGTAGGTGATGCCGCCCGATACCCGTGTGGAGCTGGCAACGCTTGCCTTGCTGCCCGCCAGAGCGGGAGGTGACAGGTCGCCGCTGGACACATTGGGAGTGATCTTGGTGACACCGCCGCGTACCATCCAGCTTCCTGCGGTTTGCGCCTGGGCGGTAGCCGCACACGCCAATACGGCGGGAATCAAAAGAAATTTCACTGTGTTTTTCATGATGTTTTTGCTCCGTGAATTACAGCCAACCCGCTTTGGCGAGTTGCAGGTTGATGGACTGGGCAATCAACTTGTGTAATGCCGGGGTGGGGTGGAATTGGTCGGCAAACGCGTAGCTCTGCCACCAGTTGGCGGAGGTTTCACCCACGGGGATATTGGTCGACATGCTGGCCGAATTGCAGGCCACCACGGTGGCACCAAAATCCAGCGCGGCCAGGCCGACGCTGCTGATACCACCGGTCACCTTGGGGCAGGCGGGTGTGGTGATGTTGGTCAAGGCGAATTGGGCCGGTGTTGCAAAGACCTTTGCGCCTTCGTTGTAGAAATCCCAGACCTGAACATTGGTGCCCGCCAGGCCGGTGGCCAACGCAGCGTTCGCCGCTTGTGTCCAGGCACGTACCGTGGCTTGAACCGCGTCGCGCTGGGCCGTACCACTGGCTGCGGCTACTGCACCCAGAACCGCCTGGAAGCGGGGTGTTGTGGTGACGTCGGTGATGTTGATCGCGACGATCTTGGTAATGCCCTTGGCAACCAGATTGGCCTTGATGTTCGCTGCCAGTGTGCTGCCAATGGCTTGTGCGTAGGCGCCGCCTGCGGTGCCCAGGCTGGTGGCGGTTGGTGTGCCGACGATGGCGGACACGGTAGCCGGTGGCAGCAGGGTGCCCAGCATCGTCATGTAGGCGCTGATGCCTGCGGGTGTGGTTGCGCCGAGGAAGGCACCGGTCAGGTCGGCAATGTCGTTGCCGCCGCCGTCAACAATGACCAGGTCGGTGGTCGCCAGGGAGGATGCTCCAACCGACATCTGGTAAGGGATGGACCATGGCACGGCGTTGCTGGGTGCGGCGGTGTTGGTCAGGTTGTTGACACGGCCACCGGCCACGGCATAACTGGTGCAGGCGGTATTGGGCGCGAAGGTGGAGGCCGTGGCGTTGAAGTTGAAGAACGGGCACAGCTTGCTGACGCCAAAATTGGCGGCAACGATTTCCGGAAAGATCAGAAACGGGTTGGCCGCGTCGGAATTTTGGATCGTGAACTTGTAGCCAAAGGTGCCACTGTCCATGATGCTGTCACCGAAGACCTTGACCGACGGAGCAACCGTTTTAGGAGTGGTGTTTGAACCGTCACTGGCCCCGCCGCATCCCGCCAAGATTACCGCGCAGCTTGCTGCGACCGCTGCCCATTTCCATTGTTTCATTGCTCTCTCCATAAAATAGAACGACCGTTCGTTTTGAACAATAAATTATCGAGTGGAAGGTTCCTGCGGACCATGGGGTAAACACTGACTTTTATTGGGTGCGTCTGCTTAAACGCATAGAAAGGCCCTATCGATACTTCAATTTCATAGTCAGAATCGCCACCGCCAATGTGAGTGTGATGGCGTTGGCAATCACGATGGGCCAGGCATTCAACAACAGGCCATACACCAGCCACAAAGTGATGCCCGCGACGAAGGCGGTATACATGGACAAAGAGATGCCGCGCACGTCCTTGGTCCTGAAGGTGTGCACCGTTTGCGGCACAAAACTGGAGGTGGTGAGGAAGGCGGCGGCATAACCGATCAGTTCAGAGAGTTGCATGTTTGTGATCGTTTTGGGAAATGAAGGAGAAGGTGGTTTTGCCGCCGGGCTGTGGGCAGAGACCCGCGTAAGCGGCGGAGCGTGGGGACATAAGTTATCTTGAAGCCCATTCGACCATCGCATCGACGACCGGCCGTGCTGCTCTGGCATTCGGGTGGTTGACGACGGCGACCAGCACATAACGTTTGCCGCCTGCCCCATGAACATAACCCGCCACCGCAACTACATCGTTCAGGCTGCCAGTCTTCAAATGCGCGCTGCCATTGGCGGAAGACCGGGTGCGGCGCAGGGTGCCGTCGACGCCGCTGATGGGCAGTGAGGCCATCAATTCGGGCATCAGTGGCGAGGCATAGGCCGCCTGCAGCAGACGCCCCAACGCGTTGGCACTGATGCGCTCGGAGCGGGACAGGCCCGAGCCATTGTCCAGCACGGGTCCGTCGCCCGCGCCGAAGCGGTCGGTCCACCAGCGCTGCATCACCGCACGTGCGGCGTCAAAACTGCCGGGCGCTCCAGAGGGCACACCCGGCGCAGCGGCCGGGGATGGCACCACGCGGCCCAGTGTCAGATACACCTGCTGGGCCATCACGTTGTTGCTGTACTTGTTGATGTCGCGCACGATCTCGGCCAGCGGCGCCGAGCGCATTTCAAAGGCGGGTTTGGAGGCCGCAGCTGCGGTGCCCATGCGCACGCCACCATGGAGCTTGCCACCCATGTCCTGCCACATGCCGTGCACGGCGCGCACGCTATAGCTGTTAGGGTCGGCGTAGGCCACGGCCCACACTTTCTCACCGCAGCTTTGCGGGTAGCCGCCGGCAAAACGTATGGATTTGGGGTCGCTGAAATCGGCCTTCAGCAGCGCGCGGTAGTCGTTGCAATCCCCGGTCAGCAGCGGCACCGTGGCCTGCATCTGCACGCCGGCCAGCGGAGGGTCGTACTGCACGCGGGCCACCATGTTGCTGGGCTCCGGCGTCACGGTCATGACGACGGATTTGAAGTTGACCAGCAGTGCGTCGGGGGCGGCGTTGTAGGGCCGCAAGGGTTCGCCGTCGAAGCTGGAGGGGTCGATCATCGGCACATCAAATGCCGTGCGGTCCAGCACAATGTCACCGGCAATGGTGTGGATGCCCAGGCTGCGCACGCGGCGCAGCAGCAGCCACAGGCGCTCCAGCACCAGCTTGGGGTCGCCCTGGCCCTGTATCGTCAGATTGCCATGCAAGGTGCCGTCGCGCACCGCACCGTCGATGAAAACTGGCGTCGCCCAGGTGTAGGCGGGTCCCAGCAGTTCCAGCGCGGCAAAGGTGGTGACCAGCTTCATGACCGATGCCGGATTCATGGCCACGTTGGCGCGGTGGCTGACGCGTGGTGTGCTGCCGGGGTTTTGGGCGTCCACCAGCAGCACGGACACGGCCTCGCGCGGCAGCTTGGCCCGGGCCAGTGCCGCTTCCACCTCCGGGGGCAGACTTTGTGCGTGTGCCAACGTCGTCAGAGCACACAACAGCGTGGTGGCGACGGGTCGGCGCAAGGCCTGCGCGAAGTTTGGACCTAAGGCCCGGAGCAAGGTCGGAAACGGGCTGCGCAGTGTCATTGCTCCGATTATCCCGCCGCCAGGGCAGACCCGACGGCTTCCCCGATAATCGATGCGATGTCTTTCACCTTCAAAAATCCGTTTGCCGCCCTGTCGCCCAAAGCTGTTGGCAGGCTGGCGGCGGTCGTGACGGTGGTGATCTGGACCTCATTCATCGTCATCGCCCGTGCCTCGGCGGATCCGTCGCGCGGCGGTGTATTGAACCCTTTTGACATCGTCTATGCCCGTATCTGGGGAGCCAGCCTGATTCTGCTGCCCTGGGGCTGGTGGCTGGTGCGCCGGGACCGGCGCACGCGGCCTGAGGCCGGCTCGCTGCTGGGCCTGTCGCCGCTGCCGCTGCGCCAGACGCTGACGGTCGGCTTTTTTGGCGGTCTGCTGTACGGCATGCTGGCCTATAGCGGTTTTGTGTTTGCGCCGGCCGCGCATGCCTCGGTGTTGATGCCGGGCAGTCTGCCCTTGTGGACGGCGTTATTGGCGGTGCTGATATTGGGCGACCGCATCACGCCTACACGTGCACTGGGCTTGGCGCTGATCGTGGGTGGTGATTTGCTGGTGGGTGGCACCAGCCTGCTGCACGCGCTGGACGGCAGTGGTGTGTGGCGCGGTGACGTGTTGTTCATGCTGGCGTCCCTGGTCTGGTCGATCTACAGCGTACTGGTGCGCCGTTACGCGCTGGATGCGGTGCGTGCCACGATCGCCATCACCGCATTCGCCTTTGTGACCTATGTGCCGGTCTATACGGCGCTGCTGCTCTGGCATGCGGTGCCGGGACAGGTGTTTGTGGCGCCGTGGCCCGCTGTGACCTTCCAGATGTTCTTCCAGGGCGTGGGCTCGGTGGTGATTTCCGGTATCACCTTCACCAAGATGATCCAGCACTATGGGCCGGTGCGCTCGACGATGATCACCGCGCTGGTGCCCGGTCTGTCGGCGATTGCCGCGGTGCTGTTCCTAGGTGAGCCGCTGGTCTGGAATTTGTTGGCTGGCCTGGGTCTGGTGACGGCGGGGATTGTGTTCGGGGTGCGCAAGGGTGCTGCGGTTGCTATTAAATCGGTAGCGTCTCAAGCAATTCCTTCGAGGGCTGGAGGCTGATTTGACAATATGCCATCGTCTCAAACCATGAATTTGCTGGCCTTTGACACCGGAACCGAGGGGATGTCCATCGCTGTGTGCTGCACGCGCGGTGGACAACTGCAACACTGGCAACACGCGGCCCCTGGCGGCGCCAAGGCATCGACCGATTTGATTCCGGCTATCTTGAGCCTGCTGCAGCAAGCGGGTCTGCATTTGAACCAGCTCGACGCCATTTGTTTTGGCAGCGGACCGGGGTCCTTCACCGGATTGCGCACCGCCTGTTCGGTGGCCCAGGGATTGGCCTTTGGCGCAGGTGTGCCGGTGTTGGCGGTGGACTCCTTGCTGGCCGTGGCCGAAGAGGCGCGGCATGTGAATTTGAATGCGCAGGTGCCGGTGCAAATAACGGCCCTGCTGGATGCCCGCATGGACGAAATGTATTGCGCCAGCTTTGCATTCGACGGCGGGCAGTGGGCGGAGCTCAGCGGCAGTTGTTTGCTGAAGCCGGAACAACTGGTGCGCCCGCCTATCGATGCCGCGGCATCGCCGGCCCCCTGGGTGCTGGCCGGCAATGTGTTTGCGGTGTATGGCGAGCGCGTGGCCGCCGATGATCCGGACGGCGCTGCGGCGCAGCGCCTGGTGGCCATGCCAACCGCATCGTCCATGTTGCGCCTGGCGCCTCAGTTGCTGGCCTCCGGCAAGGCCGTGGCCGCAGAACATGCCTTGCCGAGCTATATCCGCGACAAGGTGGCCAAGACGACCGCCGAGCGCATGGCCGAGAAGGCGGCAGCGGCACAACAGGCGCTGGGCAGCCCTTGACCATGCACAACACCCAATCCTCTTCTGTCGAGGTCCAGTTCGAGCCGCTGCTGGCGGACCGCATCGACGCTGTGGTGCAGATCGAGCAGCGCGCCTATGCGCACCCGTGGAACCGCACCAATTTTCTGGATGCACTGCAATCGGGCTACCAGGCCCAGGTGCTGTTAGCCGATGACATCCTGATCGGCTATTTTGTCGCCATGCAGGGTGTGGACGAGGTGCATTTGCTCAACATCACGGTGGCGCCCGAATACCAGGGCCAGGGCTGGTCCCGCGTCATGCTGGATGCACTGACACTGTGGGCGCGCGGGCGGGCTGCGCAGTGGTTGTGGCTGGAGGTGCGCGTGGGCAATACCCGCGCCATGCGCGTTTACGAAGCCCAGGGCTATACCCGGGTAGGCGTGCGCAAAGAGTACTATCCGGCAGGCAATGGAAAACGCGAAGACGCGGTCGTCATGGGCCTGCGGCTGTAAACACGAATTCCCACAATGACGCTTGAACTCGACGCTAGACAACGCGCCATGCTGCAGGAGATGGGGGTGCGCGTCTGGTTGCCAGACGCAGAACCTATGCAAACCGTGGAGCCGGCTTCCCAAGCCCAGGCTCCGCACCAGCCCGCTGCAGCCGTTGCAAGGCCTGCCGATGCGCCCATGGGCGTTGATGAGTCCGTGGCGATGGCAGAGCAGCCAGTCCTTGCCAGCGCAGGCATACAGGCAGACACGCCGCTGGCCGCCACCATGGCTGCGGGCGAGCCCCTGGCGCTGCTGGGCCTGGACTGGCAAACGCTACGGCATACGGCTGCTGCCTGCCAGGCCTGTGGCCTCTGTGCGGGACGTAAACATGCCACGTTGCACATGCCCAAGGCACCGCTGCAATCAGACTGGCTCGTGGTGGGGGATCCACCCGACGAAGACGAGGACCGCCTGGGCCAACCCTTCGTGGAGCAGGCCGGTGTGTTGTTGGACAACATGCTGGCAGCCGTAGGCGCCAAGCGCGCGGGGCAGGGACGGCAAGGCGCCTATCTGAGCAATGTTGTCAAATGCCGCCCACCCGTCGGGCGGCTGCCGCAGGCGGCAGAACTGGCGCAGTGCGCGCAATACCTGCAGCGGGAAATCGAGCTGGTGCAGCCCAGAGTCATTCTGGCGCTGGGCCGCTTTGCCACGCAATTGCTGTTGGGCGAGCACCCTCTGGAGGCCTCGCTGCCCCTGGGCAAGCAGCGTGGGCGCGTTTACCGCTACCGCGGCATACCGGTGATCGTCAGCTACCACCCCAAGGTCTTGTTGCGCGCCAGTGCCGACAAAGCCAAGGCCTGGGCCGACTTGTGCCTGGCGATGGATGTACTGGATGATGAGCAGATATAGCCCCCACGCTCCGCCGCCGCGCGGGTCGCTGCCCCCCGGAGGGGGTGTCCGCACCTTGGGGCGTATATGGACGCCACCGTTTTGTCAAACTTTCAGACTTTGATGG
>JAZKIR010000024.1:0-72817 GCA_040384785.1 Pseudomonadota bacterium | reverse complement strand
ACTACGGTTGCAACTTTGCCTTTCGCAGTTTTGTCTAGTACCGTCCCACGTCCCGCCTGGGCCGACGAAGCACCGGCCATGGCCAATGATTTCTGGATCCGGCCTCGCACCATTCGTTTGCGCCGTGACGGCGTGCGTCTTGAATCCACTTATTGGATTGACGGCGAAATTCAGAAGGAAGCTTGGAAAGAAATCAGCTGGTTTTTGCGTGACAAAGTAGAAAACCAGGCCGTTTGGATGCAGCCGGTTCTACTAGATATTCTGTACGGCGTAGATGGCTGGTTACGCTATTTCAGCATCGCAGATCCGATAGACGTGACCAGCGGGCACCGCTCATCCCAGCGAAACGCCCATATAGAAGGCGCAGCAAAGGACAGTCAGCATATGAGCGGTGGCGCTACAGATATCCGGCACGCTACGGTGACGAGTCAACAGTTTGCGCGATTTGGTCAATGGCTGGGCGGCGGTGGCGTGGGCTGGTATGCATCAAAAGGATTTACCCATGTAGACAGAGGACGCCTGCGGTTCTGGAAGGGTTAAGACAAAAGCACGTTTTACGGGACCAATGCCCTGCAAATTACAATCGGGACCTTTTGTCAGTTCTCTGAGTACATTGCCTTGACAGTCAACTATCCACAAACCTTGATTTATAGACATCGGTCGCAGGGCTTCACACTGCTGGAGTTATTGGTCGTTATCGTGATCATTGGTCTGCTGGCTGGACTGGTAGCGCCACGCTATTTTGAGACGGTCGACAAATCCAAGATCAAGGTGGTCCGCGCCCAAATGGACACCCTATCCAAGGTGCTGGAGCAGTACCGCCTGGAAGTTGGAACCTATCCAACACAAGAGCAAGGGCTGGACGCTTTGATGGTTCAGCCCGCCGGTGTGCGACGGTGGCAAGGGCCCTATCTCAAGAAAGAAGTGCCAGTAGACCCTTGGGGCAATCCCTATCTGTACCAGCTCAGCGGCACAGGCCGTGAGTTTGATTTGGTGTCGCAAGGGTCCGACGGCCAACCCGGCGGGGAGGCTGATTCCAAAGACATAGCCCTGTCCGACAAGTCGTCGGAATAGCTTGTTCTCCGTGACTGCCTAACCGTGCCAAGCAATTCGTTCAGCATCACCGCTGTGGATGGGCGCGGCACAATCTTTTTTAGACGTGTTGATGCATCTACGGAGGACGCGGCCAGACTAGCCGTGTCCACGCAGGGCGCGACCGTGCTGCGTTGTGACCCGGTAGTGCCGAGTCGCGGACAGGCTTTCAAGCAGCAGTTGTCGCAAATGCTGGGCAAATCCAAGACGCTGGATACCGTTACGTTTTCTCAGGACATGGCAACACTGATGGATGCCGGCGTGACAGTCAAGGAAGCGATTCACGCTCTGCACCAACAAGAAAAATCAACTTCTCGGCAAGAAGTATTAGGACAGGTCAACACCTTGATTTTGCAGGGCCTCTCGTTCTCCGAGGCCTTGGCGCGAACCCAGGCCTTCCCTGAGCTTTTGATTGCAACCGTGGCTGCGAGCGAAGAAACTGGCGATCTGGCAACAGGCCTGTCGCGTTATGCCAGGCACCAGCAAAGTCTGCGCAACGTTCGTGATCGCGTCGTCGGCGCTAGCGTTTACCCCTTGTTGCTGCTGATTGTTGGATCCCTGGTCGTGGCTTTGTTGATGGGCGTGGTGGTTCCCCGTTTTGCAACCCTCATCGATAGCAGCGGTAAGAAGCTTCCGCTGATGTCGCAGATCTTGATGGAGTGGGGGCAGTTAGTCAGCACCCATGCCTGGGCGCCACTCCTCATGCTGGGGGGAATGGCGTCACTGCCGGTCTTTGTATTTGTTCAGTTCAAGAATCCGCGGACCCGCAAGATGTTGCTCAAACGCATCCCCGGCGTGGCCCGCGTGGTGCGCGAGTTTCAGCACTTGCAGATGTACAGAACGACCGCAATTTTGACGTCGCGTGGTATCTCCATCCACAAGGCACTGGTTTACAGCCTGGAGTTCCTCAGCCCAGACGACCAACGCTTGCTCAAAAAATCTCTGCTTGATATGCAAGAGGGAATCGGGGTCAGTGTTGCGCTCTCCCAATCCGGTCTGGTGGACGTGGTGGCGTCCAGCATGTTACATGTCGCGGAAAAAACCGGCTCCATGTCAGAGATGCTGGACCGTATCGCTGACTTTTATGAGCGCACCTTGCAGCGCAATATCGACATTGTCAGCAAGCTCATTGAACCAATTCTGATGATTATTTTTGGCATCATTATTGGTGGCATTGTTGTCCTGATGTACTTGCCGATCTTTGATCTGGCATCCAGCATTTCATAGTGGTGAGCATGCAATTGGTCACCGCAATCCCCACACCAGGTCACACTATTTTTGACGCCATTGCGAGTCATGGCGAACTGGCATTTGAAGACCGCGTCCGCCTGCTTTCACAAGAGCATGGTCTTACGGAATTCGCAATTCTTCAGGAATTCGCGCAAGCCTTTGGCATGCGCGCGATGTCCGCCAAAGAGTTGGAAGCCTGCCTCCCTGATTTTGAGCGTGCAAGTTTTGCCGAATGCCAACGCAGGCGCTGCGCGCTGGGAGGCGAGCAGGAAGCTGAGCAGACCTCGTTTGTCTTTATCACCTCACAGCCCTACAACCTGGACGCCCAGCAGTATTTCGAGGCCTTGATCGAGCACCAGGCGCCTGACAAGGTTATCCGCGCGCTGGTCCTGGAAGCCGACTTTCAGAACTATCTGGAGAACGCCGAGAAGCACCTTCACGCCATGGACACGGTGACGATTGAAGATGGTTTGAACGAGGCCGAGGCCGGCAGCAACACGGTACTGGTGTTGTCCATGTCGGCGATTGAGGGCACCAGCAACCCAACGGTGCGCTTGGTGGACTCGACTTTGTACGACGCGCTCAAGATTGGAGCATCGGACATTCACTTTGAGGTACAGAACAAGGCCTTGCACATCAAATACCGGCTTGATGGGGTCTTGCAGTCCATTAAGAAGGTCGATAGTCTGGACACCGCCAACCAGGTCATTTCCCGCATCAAGGTACTGTCCGATCTGGATATTTCTGAGCGACGCATTCCCCAGGATGGCCGGTTTCGGGTGACGCTGGACCAGCGCGAAATCGACTTCCGCGTCTCGGTCATGCCCAACATATCTGGTGAAGACGCTGTGTTGCGGATACTGGATCGCAAGCACCTGACCGGCCAATTCGAATCCCTGTCACTCGACACGCTGAGCTTTGAACAACCGGTCAAGGACTTCATCCGGCAGGCTGCCCGCCTTCCCTACGGACTGTTACTCGTCACCGGGCCCACCGGCAGCGGCAAGACCACCACGCTGTATGCGGCCCTGTCGGAAATCAATACCGGGCTGGACAAAATCATCACGATTGAAGACCCGATCGAGTACCAGCTCAACGGCGTTTTGCAGATTCCAGTCAATGAGAAAAAAGGGCTGACCTTTGCCAAAGGCCTGCGCTCCATCCTCCGGCACGACCCCGACAAAATCATGGTCGGTGAAATTCGCGACAGTGAAACCGCGCAAATCGCAGTGCAGGCCGCGCTCACCGGCCACCAGGTGTTCACCACCGTCCACGCGAACAATGTGTTTGACGTTATTGGCCGGTTTTCCAATATGGGGGTGGACAGCTACAGCCTGGTGGCAGCGCTGACAGGCATCATGGCGCAACGCCTGGTGCGTACCGTGTGCCAGCACTGCGCAGTCGAGGCTGACGACTCGGAAGAGCACAACGAACTCTATGCCGGTGCCACGCGTTTTACGCAAACGGGTTCTGCGGTTTTCAAGAAGGCCGTGGGTTGTCCAGCCTGCCGGGGCACGGGATACAAGGGCCGCTGCGCCATTGCCGAAACACTCACCATTGACGACGCCATGAAGGACTTGCTGGTGCAGCAAGCCCCCATTTCGACGATCAAAGGCGCCGCACGTGAACAAGGTTTCAAGACCCTGCGGGATTCCGCCATCTCTCTGGCCTTGCGTGGCATGACCACGATCGAAGAGATCAACCGCGTGACGCCGATCCAATGACGAAGCACAGAATTGTTGTGTCATTGGCAACCGACCACATGAGCATAGACATCATGCGGCCCATACGCGGCAAAGGCCTGCACCAGGCATGGCAACGATGGAGTGCCTACCTACAGGGCGATGATGCTCCGCACCACAGCGTCATGAAATCCATCACAGTCCGAGGCGACACCAGCATGCAAGGTCTGGCGATTTTGTTCCAAAAAGGATTGGACGCAATCAAAAAGAGCACGCAACACGTGTTGGACGGAGCGTCCCTGGAAGTGGTCCTCGGGCCTTCCTTGGCCCACGTCGGAATCTTGGAAATGATCACTGACGGTGCGGTCAAATGGTCAGAGACGGACAGAAACGCCTTCGTCGAGGCCTGGGTATCGCAGACATGGGCGGTCCAGCCTGCCGATTGCATGGTGCGCGCCGTTCCGGTGGACCACAGCGGACGCCATCTTGTTACCTCCATAGAGCGTTATGTTGTTGAGACCATAGCTTCCCTGTGCGCGCAGGAAGCGATACGTCTGAGCAGTTGCAAACCGGCCCTGGCGGTTCATATCGCTAGCTTGGTCAACCAAGGTGAGGGGAACACGCCATCGGATGGAGCGGATGACGGGCCGGCGTTGAATTTTGAAGTTTTTGTCGAGCGCGGCCTGGACGGCAAACGCTCCAGCATCGTCCAGTTCCTGGTGCTCAGGGGATGTATTCCACTGTCGCTCACAAGAATGTGGCTGCCAGAGGAGGACGAGGAAGCCAGCAACGATGGTGTGGTCGCCCAGACCATCAATCGGTTGAGGGCACAACATCGCAGTTCTGGTGTGCCACGGGTCCATATTGTGGGCTGGCCTCGCACTTTGACCGAGGCTGGCAAAACATGAAACATTATCTGGATTCAAGCCGGTTGAATGTGGCGCCCGGCGCGCCCAAACATCTTCCCCTGGCCTGGGTGATGTTGGCAGCTGGTGTACTGGTCTTTGGTGCGTCTCTTTACCCGTTGACGCATGAACTCCAACGCCTCGCTGAGGCGAAGTCCGCCCAGGCCGCACTTACCAAGTCCATGCGACGGGAGGTCACTGAACAACGCAAGCTGCAGGCCGAGCAAAACAATTCCGCCGCCATGGAGCGTGAAAAAATCAGGGCGCAAATCCATGAAACCGTGCATATGTCCTGGGATGGGATATTCAACGCGCTTGAGGTAGCGGCCGACGCGGTCCATGCAGGTGTCAGCATCATTTCGTTGGCCCCGACCAGGGTCACCGGTACCGCAACCCAACTCAATATTGCGGCGCTTGCGGCCAATATGCCCATCATGCTGGCATACATCGAAGCACTGAAGAAAGACCCCCGTGTTTCGCAAGTCGAAATGTCCACCCAACAGCCCGATGAAAAAGTCGGTCCAGCCGTCATCCGTTTTCGCATCAGTGTTGTTCTGAATCCGAAGATTGAGGTGCCCCGTGCTGTGCGTGAACCCGCGTCAGCCGCACAACCGTCCATCCCAGCGAGCGCCAGTCCAGTGCCAGGCAAAAGCAAATGAACATGGGTATTTTTCAGAAATTCGGCGACGGATTCGTTGCGTGGACCCAGCGAATCCAGCGACTGGGCTGGCCTGCGGTGCTGGCATGTGTACTCTTGTTAGCTGCCTGCGCATCCCTGCTCGGCGCCTGGTATGCCCATGCACAACTGCTGCATGTGGGCAAGTCCATGGCGGCCCAGCAAAGGCAGCAAAAAACGGCGCCGCGCAGCCAGCCGGTAGCCAACGATGCGCTGCCCATGGCGCCACAGGACTCCAGGTTCCTGGAAGATCTCAAGGCAATTTTTGTGTTGGCCAAGAAGGCAGGCATATCACTTGGCGTTGTGGAGTACAAGACCGAGCGTAATGAAAAACTGCCGCTGACCATGCGCAGCATTGAGCTCAAGGTCAAGGAAGACTACCCCAAGGTTAAGGGCTTTCTGTCCCAAGTACTGGCCGATTTCCCCTATGGTTCGCTGCAGGAGATTCGCGTCGAGCGCACCGACGGCCTGGCCGCGCAGGGAACCTTGCTGATCCGCCTGATGCTGGTCTACAAGTCACCGGACAAAAGCCCGGACCTTTCGGCTGCCGCGCCGGTGGTGAAGTAGGAACACTGACTGTATGTTCAACACCATCAAGTCAATGTTTTCAGGCGCGCCACGCTGGCTGCAGTATGCGGCTCTGCTTGTCGCAGGTATAACAAGCTTCTTCCTGGCCTTCAAGATGGGGACGCGGGGGGGTGACGCGACGGCGGATGCCCAAGCCATGATCGCCAAACCGTTAAGGGCCGCGTCCAGCGTCCCTGCTGTTGATTTGCCATTGGTCGCGGCGCCGCAAGTTCCGGCCAGCGCGGTCGCGCCGAGCCGGCTGGAGGCCGGCATCCTGCAAAATCCATTCGCACCCTTGAATTTGCAGGCCAGCGTGGACAAACCCGTGGTTGTGGCAGCAGCGGAGCCCAAGCCCGAAAAGAAGCCCGCGCCCAAGCCTCCACCGCCTCCCCCTCCTCTCCCCGAGCCTGTTCCTCAACCCGCGCCGCCACCGATGGCACCGCCACTGCCCTTTGTTGTCATTGGTGCGATTCGAGGCCAGGGTATTGCCCAAGGTAAACCCGTTGTGTTTTTGAACAATGGTGGCGTCTCCCTGGTCGTGAGCCAAGGTGACGATATCCAGGGCACCTACAAGGTTGAAGCGATCACCGCCAACACCATTGAATTCACTTATCTGCCGCTGGGCCAGCGCCAGTCTCTTTCTCTCGCGCAGTAGCGAATGGATTCCGGATTTTTATGACCAACAAGAACCTTACAGTGCCCCCCAAGCTGCGCCTGGTAGCCATGGCGCTGTCTATCCTGATTGCGGGTTGCGCCGCGATGGAGCATGCCAAGGGCCTGTCGGAGTTAAAGAACGACATGCCGGACCAAGGCATAGCGGATCTAAAGAGTGCGGCAAAACGTGCCAAAACGAATGCAGAGTACAAGATCGATTTTCTGCAAAACCGAGATGAACAAATTCGTGAAATCCTCAGAAACGGGGATATGCACCGTGCCAACGGTGAAATCGGTCACGCCCAGCGCGCGTACGAACGCGCACTCAAGATGGACGCAGGTAACGACGCCGTACTGAATGCCATGAAAGGGCTCAAACAGGATGCCCGCTATATCGAGCTGCTTGTCGACGGGGAAATGTTTCTAGAGCATGGACGTTTTGATCTGGCGCTTGAGCGTGCGGCTCAGGTGCTTCAAGAGTTCCCCAAGAACCAGCGTGCGCTCAAACTCCGAGATGAAGCTACCGACGCAAAAACTGCTTCGGAAATAAAGCGGGCGAAAGTCCTGGCACTCAGGGTGACCCTGGACACCTTGGTGACCCTACAGTTCAGCGACGCAACGCTGAAATCGGTATTCGAGTCACTGTCAAAGTCAACCAGCCTGAACGTGCTGTTTGATCGCGACGTTAAACAGGATGCCAAGTCCACCGTCTTTGTAACCAATGTTTCCGTGTCGGATGCGATTGACTTGTTGTTGATGCAGCACCAGTTGCGCAAACGGGTGATCAACGGCAACACCTTGCTTATCTACCCCGCCAATGCTGCAAAAGTGGACGAATACGAAGATCTGTACATCAAGACCTTCCAGATCACGAACGCCGACATCAAGTATCTGGCCAGCATGCTCAAGACCATGCTCAAGCTCAAGGAGATGTCCGCCGACGAAAAAACCGGCATCATGGTTATCCGCGATACGCCCGAAAGCCTGCGCTTGGCCGAGCGTTTGATTGCCGCTCATGATGTTGCAGACCCCGAGATCATGCTGGAAGTGGAAGTTCTGGAAGTAGGTGAAAGTCGCGACAGTAATCTGGGCTTCGCGCCTCCTACAAGCCTGACTATCAGCACACCCGGATCCGCTGCAGCTCCCATGACCGCCGGCGCCCTGAGTAGATTCAATCTCGACAATTTGAATGTGACGCCCCTGTCGGGCACGATCAATTTCAAGCTCAACGATATGGATGCCAAGATTCTGGCCAGCCCTCGCATTCGCGCACGTAATAAGGAGCAGGCCAAGATCATGATTGGCGACCGCGTACCCACGATTACTAACACGGTAACGCCGATCAACACTGGCGCGTCGGTGGTCACAGGCAACGTGACCTACCAGGATGTCGGCTTGAAGCTTGAGTTTGAACCACAGGTCTACGCCGACAACGAAGTGGGCATCAAGATCAGCCTTGAAGTAAGCAATATTGCCAAAGAGTTCACCGACACCAACGGCGGGCGCTCCTACCAGATCGGGACGCGCAATGCTTCCACCAATCTACGCTTGAAAGACGGTGAAACACAGATACTGGGTGGGTTAATCACCGATGAGGACCGCAACACCGCGGCGAAAATTCCCGGACTTGGTCACATCCCATTTTTTGGGCGCTTGTTTGGCAATAATGCGGGGGCGTCGAACCGCAGTGAGATTATTCTGGCGATAACCCCGCGCATTGTGCGCAACCTGGCCGTGCGTACACCGGACAGCAAGAATATTTTCTCTGGCACCTATAACGCGGTGCGCGAGAAACCGATCTTGGCAGATCCGATCGAGAAGCTCACGGTATCAGGTACTTTCGGCGCCAGCGGCGGCCCAGTTGCTAGCGCTGCAACGTCGGTTGTTCCTGCGGTGGCAACTTCGGGCGGTGTGCTGATCAACCCCGCGCCAACGAAGACCTCCACTTCAATAGGACCCACAACGGCAAATCCCTTTCCTGTTCCCGGGCAACCACTGGCACCGCCGCCGCCCATGGCAACGCGTCCGGGCGCAGGACGATGACTTTAATGGTGACCCAGTAAATGTGCGCACCCATACCACGACCACGCGGTTTCACGCTGATCGAGCTGTTGGTGGTCTTCACCTTGCTGGCATTGCTGCTGACCATAGCCGTCCCCCGTTATTTGGAGACAGCAGAATCGTCGCGCATCAAGGTGCGTGATCAGAACATGGCCACAATCAGGGATGCGCTGGACAAGTTCAAAGCGGATCAAGGCCGCTACCCGGCCAAGTTCGTAGAACTGATCGAGAAACGCTATCTGCGCAGAATCCCCATCGACCCGGTCACAGACTCCGCCGACTGGACTATCGTCGAAGACCCCAACAAACTGGAGGCCGGTGTGTTTGATATTGCTGCGCCCAGCATGGCAAGCAGCAGCGAGAATACAGCGGAGCCTTCAACCGACCCTGGCCCGCCGCTCGTTCGGGGCGACATGCCTGTTCCTAATGGCGCCACGCCAGCAGTGGGCGGCACGATGCCAACTCCCATCAATCGCGCGGCGTCCCCATGAAACACAAAGCGATGGGGTTTACCTTGGTCGAGCTATTGGTCACGCTGGCTCTGGTCGGGATTGCCGCGTCGGTAGTGCTCCCCTTGGCATCGGTGATAGAAACGCGAGCTAAGGAAGCGGAGTTGCGAAGATCTTTACGGACCATTCGGCAGGCTTTGGACAACTACAAAACGGCGGTGGATGCCGGTGTCATTGACAAGCAAACTGAAGCATCCGGCTTTCCCGCCTCGCTGGAGGAGCTGGTGACTGGTGTTCCCCGGTCTACAGCCATGGGTTTCAGTGCAACGCCGATGATTTTTTTGCGCAGCGTACCGCGCGATCCATTCGCCGAAGACAAGGAGACGGCTGCCACCTCAACCTGGAATATTCGAAGCTACGGCGCCAAGCCCGGGGACTTCAGTGGCGGCAAAGACGTTTTCGATGTTTCATCAAAGTCTGAGAAGACGGCCATGGATGGCTCGTTTTACAGTAACTGGTAAGCAGTGAAGCCTTTGCACCTTGCCCGGAACCAAACGCCCCAGCGCAAGCAGGCTGGCGTGGTGCTACTCATCATTCTGTTGTTTGTGTTTGTGACCACTCTGGCTGCGGGTTCCATGGTTCAGATGATTCAAACCCAGGCACAGCGGGAAAAGGAAGAGCAATTGCTATTTGTCGGTGACCAGTTTCGCAGAGCGATTGTGTCTTACTACAACACAGTGCCATCCGGGTCCGCGCGGGCTCTTCCGACGAATCTTGAAGATTTGATCAGCGATCCGCGGTTCCCCACACCCATACAGCACTTGCGCAAAGTGTATAAGGACCCCATGACCGGTTCGACAGAATGGGGATTGGTTACACAGGGCGGTGGCATTTCCGGTGTTTATAGCCAATCTCCCAAAACCACATTCAAGACAACTGGCTTTGCGCCTGTGTACAAGGCTTTCGAAGGCAAGACCACCTATTCCGATTGGAAGTTCGTGGCAAAACTCAATTGAACTTTGGCCACCAGTTCGGCCACAATTGGCCGTAGCAACCAATCAGATGCAACGTGTGTACAAACCCTTTATTGCTGGCTTGGTGTTTCTCGCGTGCTTCTGGGCCTTAGCCCAGGAGGTGCTATTGGCGTGAACGCCCCGCCCCTGCATCAAACCTCAATCTGAATCGCCCTGGGGTAATTCAACCCCATTTTGCAACCAGCTTAGAGTGCAACTTAAGTACGTGTTGGGCAGCAGGACGGCCTACACATTTCATCAATCAAAGCCAAAGAACAATAGCGAATCGTAAGTAGCCAACATGCCTAAGAAACAGTCCTGGTTCATTCGTTTGGGCCAACCGGAGTGGGAGCGCCACACTTATGCGCGTCCCAAGAGTGATGCGCTGCAATTACTTGGCAGCGTACGGCGCGGCATGCAGATCGGCGCCTTGGCTAAGACAGAAGATGGCGAGTATGTCCAGGTTGTGGGCGACTTTGTCACGCCTCTGAATAAGCGCAAAAATGGAGTCCGCGTTGACGCGAGCCGAAACTATTGAACCAATCGCGTCGGTCCACGCCAAATCCAAGCCATCAGCCACGCCAGTGGTCACCGTGAAGCGCCGCCGTGTCCCGGTGATGGCCTGACCATATAACCCCGGCTGACAAGACTTCGCACAAGACATGCCGACAAAGAAAACAACAGCTGCGGCCAACCCTATGCGCTACATCCAGCGCATGGACAAGGGGCATCACGCCTGGAAAGTTGCGATCAAACGCAAGACCGAGTACTGGCACCAATACTTCACGGATTCCGTCTATGGCAGCACGGGCAAAGCGCTAAAGGCGGCAAAGAAGTGGCGCGACGAAAAGGCCGCCGATTTGACGGGTGTTGACTACGCCGTGTGGAAACGCGAATGGATGCGTCCCAACACCTCCGGCATCGTCGGCGTGTATCGCTGTGTCCTTGTCAGAAAGCGAGCCAAAGGCATAGTGGAACCTACCATGTGGTGTGGATATTGGCAAAACGCAAATGGCACACGCAAGTCCCGGGCGTTCAGCGTCGCCAAGTACGGTGAAGAGGGTGCCAAACGGCTAGCCGTCGACGTGCGGAAGGAAGGTATGGAAGATGTCGTACGGCAATTGGCAGCGCAAAGAATCTGACCGACTGTCTAGGCAGGCCCGTGGAACATGCTTGAGTTGACCCGCTTTGCGCAGCTGAACGGGCTATGAGTCGCTTTTAACCCCCGCGACCATAGCCCGGCGCCAAGTCGGCCGTAGTTACACCATCCAATCCTTCAGCATTCGCAAGCCACAACCGAAATCCCCCTCCCAACAGGCCGGCGTTAGAAGTGCAATCCACTTGCCATTGGCGCAGCACATACCCGGCCACCGCAGCACGTACCGATACACGCAGCAAGCCTTTCGTCATCCCAAAATCACGCTCCACGGAAGCAGGATGTTTGTGCTCAGGGTGCGGTTTCAGCTCCAGCGGTACCATGCGCTGCCATTGTTCGTCAGCAACAGACAGCTCATCCGGCGACACTTGAGCATTGACCGCCGTGGTTCTGACAGGCGACACCTTTTCCATGCGCGTGAGCACCAGATCGCGGAATTCGCCATTGGTGCGGTCATAGGCACGCACATGCCAGCGCAAGCCGGAGTCCACCAAGGCATGCGGAACAATCTCCCTTGGCACAGGACCAGTTTTGAGCGAGTGGTATGTGAGCTGAAGCGGGTAGCCGCCATGGATGGCGCGCGTCACAGTCGCCAGAATATCTAGTGCAGGTTGGTTCAGACGGGCAGGCACTTCGTGCGGTAGTACCGCGCCGCAGTCACCCCGCTCTCCATCGCCAAAACCGGATGTCAAAGCCGACAGCACCCGGTATGCCTGATGCTGGAACAAGGGCTTGAAGGTCGGCAGGTAGCGGTACACCTTGCTGGCGTACTTCGAGTTGTCGGGTGCCAACTCGCGGTAGAGCATCAAATCCCTGGTGCCCGCCGCAGTCGCAACACCGAACCGCTCCAACACGCTCTTACGGGTGACTTCACCAAAGAACCAAAGCCGAAATTCAATGTAGGCCAAACGCTCACGCTGCGCGGCAGAAAGTTGGTCAAGCGCGGGATTGGTCATGGTGGGGGGCGTCAAAGGGAGCATGGCAATGCGGAATTTCAGGAAGTTTGAATTATTGATCAAATAAGATCAATTTGATGCTATTATTTAAACGAGATCAAATTGATCGTATCAAAGAAAGCATCCATGAAAGTAGCAGCCCTCATCCTCGCAGCCTCGATCTCCACTGCCACCCAGGCACAAAGCATCACCCACATTGCACGCTATCCCAGCGAAACAGTGGCGCTCTCGGACATGCCCCGCCCGACTTCGCAATGGCGCAAAGTAGCCCCACAATGCCTACAGCCCAGAGCGAGGCACTTCCTACGGATGCTGGGTACGGAATGGCGACTCCGTGACTATCGACTGGTACAAGATTGGCAGTAGCAAACGTCCTCCCGGCTCCGTCCCGTTCCGGGATTTTGTCAAGGCCGACGACTGAAGCGCTTCTGTTAGAGGTCACCGTGGAATACAAGCAAACACCCACCCAAGTCCCCCTGCCCATAGGTGTGGTCATGTTCAAGCCCCCGGTCCGTTGCGTATCGGCCGAGACCATACAGATGCTGCAACAACTGCTGGACCAGGCCCATGCCGGGAAAATAACGGGGCTGGCCTTGGTGGGCCTGCATGCCGATGGGCGCTTTGAATTGCATTTGACCGGGGACGCCACCAGTGAATCGAGCCAAATGGGCGTGGCGGGTATGCTGGCAGGGCTGCAAAAGATGGCCTTGGAACTCTACTGATAGCGACTCTCACCATCAACGTACAAGCATTGCACTATCACTGCAAAAATGCCGTGCAGTTCTATCGCGGCAAGCGGCCTGCGCATTCGAAATAGATCAAAAAAAAGGAGTTTCATGAGTCTGATTCAAGCCCTACCCGTTGGCGCGCTGGACATCGTGGGCGACATCCATGGTGAATACGATGCTTTGCTGGGACTTTTACAACACCTGGGCTATGACACGCAGGGGCAGCACCCCCAGAACCGAACCTTGGTGTTTGTGGGTGACTATTGCGACCGTGGTCCCAATAGTCCCGCCGTGTTGGCGTTGGTGCAAAATTTAGTGGAGTCTGGTCGTGCCGTTGCTGTCCTGGGCAACCATGAGATCAACCTGTTGCGAGAAGAAGCCAAGGATGGGTCTGGCTGGTTTTTTGACGCGCGCGTGCAGAAGGACCAGGAGAAATACGCCCCCTACCGTCGGCAAAATTACGAGGAACGCGCGCGCATAGTCGCGTTTTTATCATCGCTCCCTATTGGCCTGGAACGGGATGACTTGCGGGTAATCCATGCTGCGTGGCAAGCCGATGAAATTGATGCTGTACGCACCCTGCCGTTGGGCAGCATTCGTGAACGCTACGACGCATGGGAAGCCAAATCAAAAAGTCAGGCAGCCGAAAATCAGATGGAGCAGCGCATGGCTGCCGAATTGGAACGATGGGAACACGGTTTAGAAGACAAGCACAGGGAGCCGCCATTTATGGATGCGTTGGCGGACGTTGAAGCCAGCAAGCAGATGATGAACCCACTTAAGGTTCTGACATCTGGGGTTGAACGCAAAGGTGCAGCGCCGTTCTTTGCCAGTGGCAAATGGCGGTTTGTGGAGCGCGTGCAGTGGTGGGACACCTATGAGGACGCCACGCCCGTGGTCATCGGGCACTATTGGCGACGAGTCAACAAGATCAATAGGAGAGCCATCGGTAAAGGCGACCCTGACCTGTTTGAGAACACGCATCCTTATGCGTGGCACGGCAAGCAGGGCAACGTGTTCTGCGTGGATTTTTCAGCGGGCGGGCGATGGACAGAGCGCAAGGCGGGTACCGCAATTGGACACGACTTCAAGCTGGCGGCACTACGCTGGCCGGAGCGGGTTTTGCAGTTTGATGATGGGCAAACCACGCCCACATCCCGAGGCAGTCAGACTATCACAACCCACGTGCGCCCGCTTCCCCTCTGAAGGGTTGCAGCCGCTGAGATGGGCTTTTAGGAAGTTCTCAAGATTACTCCGCCGTCAGCGACTACTCGATGGGCTGCATTTCGGCGCGTGACGTGGCATGATAAACGCCACACCCCCGGCACCTCACTCGCCAGTGCCCGCCCGGCTTCGTCAGCAGACCCTCAAGCTGGCCCGTATGGCAGCCGACGCAAACGGTGCCCGTAGGCGTCCAGACCTCAGGCGTTTCGCCGGCAAGGTCTGGGTTCGCATCCAGCCAGGCGGCCTTGCTGGCGGCAGACATCGCGGAAACCCGCGCCCGCGCCTGAGCCAACTCCCAGCCTTCGCCCGAAGGATCGCCACCGCAGCACCAGGCATGGCGCTCCAGCACCTTCCTCCGCCTACGCTCCAGAACCAGACCTGCTGCATCGCAGAGCCCACAAACCTGCTCAAACCGACCCACGCGTTGGTTCCAGGCGGTGCGGCAACGCTCCCCGGCCACCACCTGGGCACCTTCGGGAAGATCGCGCAGCACGGCGCCCAAGGCTTCGGCCATATCTTGCGCCAGCATCAGCCGGCGAGTGATGATCCCATCGGCCGTGCGGACAGGTATCTCGAACTCGTGCGGCGGCGTGAACTTCACAGGGCGCGTGCCCTTAGAATTGCGGCCCTTGCGCCATTCCGCTTCTCTATTCGCGCAGCTCACGCAAACGCCGGTCAATTGGATCAAGCGCAGCCCAGTTCGCCCACACCGCAAGCAATCGCTTTCACTGTGATGGCGCTGGTGCTTTGGAACAGTTGCCGTAGGGACGTGCTCGGCAACATGCGTCCGACCAATCGAGCATTGGTGACATGTTCCCCCGGCAATGGCTGCCAGCCATCGCTGTGCGCACGCGCCGGTGCTCATCGTTGCCCGTAGGGCCCCGCAGTCAAAGTAGCGCTGTCCGGGGGTCAGATCGTTGAAGCGGTAGGCCGGGCGCAGTGTCATCGACCTGCCTTGGCGCCCAAAATCAGAAATTACCGGCTTGGCCATCAAAGCCTTTCTTAAGAACTCCGCATGCAAAGGATCAAATATTGGCTCCAATGGTGCAATCACGACAGGCAAAGGACCCGGACTATTGCAACCCAAATCACCCTCGGTGCATGGGCAGCCGACAGGCTGTGACAAACTGGTATCCCAAATGAGCAAGTGCACTTGCGCCCTCGGTTGCCCCTGAAACGTAAGTCAAGCATTGAAAAAAATACCCGGGGACGAAGCCAGGAAAGCGGAGTAGCGCCTTTTTTCGATCAGAACCCGCGTGCGCCCGCCTCCCCGTGAACCAGGCGCAACCTTTCCATGATGCGCCACTGGCAATCAGGAGACTCCGCCCCTATTGCGGTGACAACCTCATCAAAGAAACTTTGCGCCCGTTCAACCGACCATGCTGCCTCAGCTTGGGCCAGCGCCAACCGAATCAGATCACAGCGCATTCGGTGGGCATCACGCAGGGCGAAGGGCACGCGCAGTTTGAGCTTTCCGTCTGCCCCCTGCGTCAATGCGAAATCTCGCATCAACTTGGCGTCAAGCTCCAGTTCATCGAGCATGCGCCAAAAATCCAGCGCTCGCCGGGTAGCAGGAATGGAGGCAGCCAATTCCGCTGGGGCCGGGATATTGCGCCGCAACTCAGCGGTCAAGATCGTCCTGGACAACGCCTCAGCGCTGGTCAGGCTACCCACCGCTTGTTGTTTCCATCGTCCCCAGGTCCCCGCAGGCACTGTCGGGAATCGCTCACGCGCCAGCCGTACGCCCTCCTTTGTGCCATGCTGTGTGGTCAGTGTACGAAGTGCAGCAAATGCCTCGTCACGCTGGTGGTTTGCCGGTCTTGCCATGGTTGCCTTTCAAAATTCGAAACTGATGTCGATAGTTTCGATTCACGACCGCAAATCTCCGAGTGGAAAGAACATACGGAACAAATGGAACGCCCGAACACTAACTCTTCTTCAGTTCTACCGGGTACCGTTACCAGCTCTTTTTTACGACTTATTTCCCAATTTATTGTTCGGCATCTTGGTCACTAAGAAATTTCAAATTGTTTTCTAAAACTCGCGTTCCATCGCGTTCCAATCACTCATACCATTGATTTGAAAGGAAACATTTGGAACGGCACCACCGAAAACACCGCGTTCCATTGCGTGTTCCATTTGGTTTGAATCAGCGTCAAACACCCAGATGCACCTGGCGCGCGGCTGGCGCCGTCTTTGTGCCGTGGGCTTGGTAACCAAGCATTGCGTGACAATGCGCGCAAATAACCCTGGCAATCACACCAAGACTTCATCAAAAAGGCAGCATGCATTCAAAACGCTGATTCCGGCCGCAGCCTAATTCCGGTGTAGCCCCGCTTGCCACGCAATGCTCCAGCACGGTGCTGCTCAGTGTTGATCGCTGGGAAGGCGGCCCTGAGGTCGCGCCCAAACATCGCCAAGGATCCGGGGTGGTCGCGGCCTTGCGTTTCACACCATTTGCACCATGCCCTGAAAAGCACTTCGCAAGTCGTCTTCGCGCCCACATCAATCTCGCACTCATCAGCCACGAAGCTTTGCACTGGACTACCCAATTCAGCCAAGTCTGCGGTGGTGCTGGCGCTGGAGGCTGGTTCAACAAAACGGCCCGCGGCCAACAAATCGTTCAGCCCATCAAGTGCCCAAGCCAAAATCTCAGGCAGTTCCTTATGCAAACGATCTGCCAGGCCGCGATCTTCACTCCCTAGGTGGGAACGCTGCATTCT
The DNA here is from genome assembly GCA_040384785.1 of Pseudomonadota bacterium. Lineage (GTDB taxonomy): Bacteria > Pseudomonadota > Gammaproteobacteria > Burkholderiales > Burkholderiaceae_C > Allorhodoferax. Next base: position 55,701 of record JAZKIR010000024.1, on the reverse strand, counting down.
CAGGACACTGAAGCGGGACGCCAACGCACCGGATTGATCTGGTAGCCGCGGCACCTCGTTGGTGCAGATAACTAGCCGGACTGGTAGCACCCCGATCCAAGGTTGGCCATATTTCCGATCAACGGTCAGCGTGTCACCGCTGCTAATCGACAGCAATCGCGTGGCAACCTGCGCCATCTGATCAGCCCTCCCCGCAAACCGCGCGTCTCCAACAATTGCCGCCCGCTTACCGAGAAGCTGCGCGAGGCCGAATTGGGTACTGAAGTCACCAAGGGACGGTCCCGCTACGTTGATTGCACCAAGAAGCTGTGTCAGGACCCCTGCTATGGTGCCCTTGCCCGAGCGCGATGGGCCGACCAGTAAGAGAATTTTTTGCTGATCCCTGCCGCCCGCGACAAGGTAACCAAACCATTGTTGTAGCAGGCGAATACTTTCGGCGTCATCGCCCCAGACTGAATGCAGGAATCCGAGCCACTCGCGCGGTTCACCGTGACGACCTGGTTCGTACCAAATCGGCAATGCACATCGATTGAAATAGCGTGGCGTGTGTGGACTCACAACGCGGGTACTTGGGTCGAGCAAACCATTTTGCACTGCGATAAGGCCCGAAGCGCCGTCGTCGTCGATCCAAAAATCGTTCACCGAATCGCCGTCCAAGTGGGCCGCTGCGTAGAGCGCATCTACAACCTTTGCAATCAAGTTTCGGTCAGGATTGAGCGGCGTTGCGTCGCTAAGGCGCACCGCACCTGCAAAACGCTCATATAGCTCAGCGCGCATTGCATCGTCCGTCATAGCCACGTAATTGCTACTGTTCCACATAAAAAGCTCACCGCCAATACGATGCAATGTGCGAGCCTCTTCGTCCATACCAGCACACCATGTCCAGTCGAGAAGGAGCAACTGCTTCGCGACGTGATAAGGCGCCTTTTCGTCGATCACCAATGCCTTTTCTTGCACACCTTTTGAGCTGCTTTTACGAGAGAAACTTGCGATAGCGGTTTGTTCTTGCTGGTGATCAACGATCAAATCAAACATCACGCCACAAGTAGGTAGTGTCCGAATGTCAGCCCTCCCGCCGGCGACTGGGCTCGAGTCCCATTCAAATCTGACATTCCCCCCCGTTGCAAGCTCCCAACCTTTCTCGCCAATCTCACGCCACTTCGACATGCATGCTCGTTCGAAGGTCGACGGAATGGAGCCAGTGACCTGAACGGTTGTTATACATCCGTCCTCCCACGTCACCAGACCTAGGCCGCGCATTTTTTTGCCACCGAGCAGAAGGACGATACAGTTTGACCAAAAGGTGGCGTGATCTTCTTCTATAGGAAATTCGTTCATACTGAAGCTCGCTTCATTTAATTCAATTCAACTCCGCCCTGCACGTTGGCAGTGACTCACTGGGAACTGATTACCAATACCCCGCCCGCAAGGGACTTTCACGGTTCAACACCTGTGTTTTCCCCAGAATATGCGCACGCGTGCAGTACTACTGCCATGGCTTACCGGCAAAATTGGTTTCCCCTGACCCAGCACTCCCCGTGAAGCTCGGTGACACGGTCACACCCCGAGCAAGCGGCGAATATCTTCAGTTTTCCAGGCAAGACGGCCAGAGACTCGACGGGGTCGAATGGGGCCCTGTTCCGTACAGGCCCAGCATCTCAAGGTTTGAACACGCCTTAGTAAATAGTACGCAGCCTGTGCGGTCGGAACATGTGATCGGGTTTCTCGTTCCAGTGCAGGGAACTGTTGCGGGACTTCGTTTTTCATCAATATGCACCTTTCTGTTTTGGTGCATTGATGATCGATCTTTATGGTTGATCTACCTATATTGTTCGGCCTGTTCGGCCCTTGCTCAGCTTATCCGGCGCCGGCGCGGCGCTTATCTGGCGGATCTCTTAGTTAGGCCCTCAATTGCCTGCTTGATGGCCTTCAAATCAGCCTCCTTCATCTTGCCTACACCATCGTTGTATTTAATGCCATCAGGCATAACCTCAATATCAGCCGGCGGCGCTGACTTCCAAATATCCAGTACTTCACGGGCATTCGGGCGTGACTTCCCTTCAAGGTGCGCAGTTTTCAAAACTTGATACAGCTGCCGGCGATAGCCAGGAAATCGCCTAATTGATGACTTTAGACTCCACTCCAGCCCCGCTTGGGCAGACTCCACAGGTCCAGGAGCCAGTTCTAAGGCTAGCGACGGCTCCCACAACACCCGGATACCATCCGGCCTAGCTCGTTTGCATATAGCTTTTCCCGCGCCGAATGCATAGGTCCATTCGAGGACGAAATCATCGCCGCCCTCATGAATAACGCGAGCGACCCCCTCCTTTGAAAGTAAGGCGTAATCAAATCCAATCGGGGTTCCATCCTTAGATTCAAGCTCTGCGCGAAGCATCCCCTGCAACTTTCCCGTTTCAAGCATTCGTAGGACTACGGATTCGGGTCGATTCAGCCTCTCTGCAGCCTCTTGCACAGTGATATAGCGCTCATACTCTTCCATGCTGCTCTTCCTCAATTGATCCCGCGATATTCGCATCCCAGCAGGCCGGCGGAAAGCTGGCTGTTCAACCGGCTTTGAAGCGCGTCTAGCCTGCGCAATATTGATTTGAGTGTGCGCTACCTGCTCCCGTCCCCATTTTCAGAACTATGCCACTGTTGCATTCGTTTTTTTATGGTGCAGCCGTATTCCGGATGGCCAAACGACTTCCATGAGGCATTTCTTGCTCTCCAGTTGATAATACTGAGACGCCAACCCACATGTTTGAGCGCTCAGCGTTTGTAGGACCCCGAGACCACCATCACTCATGAAAAAGCCTGCTATCGAATTCAAGGCTGTCGGCAGCAAGCTCCATCTGATCTACCGCCCCCACGAGGGTACACAATGGGTCTATAGAAAGTTCAAAACCGGTGATGACATCACTGTGAAAGGCACTTTTTGCCTGACGCGCCGGGTCCTTGTCGACGATGACGTGGACGAGTGGACTGAAGTCGACGGGTGGGCACCAAGAACCGACCCGGACGACTTCGACTTCGATTTTGGGGGCGAGGACCGGATGGATTTCGTCATCGCTGCTTCGGTTGGCGACTACTTCCTCTTTGACGCCGAGGTCTTGCCTGTTGGTGTCTCGGTAATGCTGCACCGCCAAGCCTGCCCCACCTGGAAGTGGTTTTGCGCTGAACGAAAGACTTCCATCCTGGGTATCGTAGCCAAACTAAAGATGAGTCGCATCGTACTCGGCGGGCCTGCGCCGGACGCGATACCAGTCGTCGAGTTCGAGAAGCTCATCGCGCAGTTTCCAACAACGCACGAGTTGCAGCGGTACGTCGTGGCACGGATTAGCGGGGTGGTCCGCGAATACACGGACGCTGAGGTCGACGGCGTGGAGCAGCTCCGAAAGACAGTCGCCCGAAAGGTTAAGGGCTCGCCTAAAGATCTCGCGGCACCGTTCCGTGAGGCCGACATGCGCAAGTTCGAGTACTTGCTCGCGCATCTCAATCGGATGTTGTCCAAGCCGAATCAGTACAAGGAATCGCACTGGCAATCCGAGATTGTCAAAATCGTATGTCTTCTGAATCCCAAATACATCGAGGCATTCACAGGCGTTCGGGTGAAGGACTTTGACGGCGGCAGCTACCGGATTTTGGACATCATGCTGGTAGATGCATCTGGCAATGTCGATGTCGTTGAGATCAAGCAGCCGTTCGGTGAGGCCATGGTGACTCCGCGGCGCTACCGCAAGAACCATGTACCGATGCGAGAGTTGTCTGGCACGGTCATGCAGGTCGAGAAATACCTGCTGCACTTGACCCGGTGGGGCTCGAAGGGCGAAGAAGCGCTCACCAAACGCTACGCGTCGCGATTGCCGCCTGGCTTTAAGATCCATGTGGTCAATCCTTGCGGCCTCGTGATCATGGGACGCGATGCTGACATGACTCCGGACCAACGTGGCGACTTCGAGGTGACACGACGGCATTACAAGCACATTGCCGATATCGTTACATACGACGACCTGCTACGGCGCCTCGAAGCCGTGCTGAACAAGCTGCGCGCTGGTATCTAAAGCCTGGACGTGACGTCAAAGAACGCTCTACCACCGCAGTTGGTCATTAAAGACCAGTCCCTTGCGGCTGAGCGTCTAAAGCTGTGCCTCAGCCATCAGCTCCACCATGGACATTTGCATTGCAGCGGCAACGCGAAAAATCGAAATAACACCAGGATTCTGCATTCCGCGTTCGATGCTACTCAAATACGAGCGATCAATTGCACTCTCATGCGCTAGCAATTCTTGCGAAATTCCTCGTTGACGACGCGCCCTTCGAATTGCCGCGCCAAGTGCGACGAGTGAAGGGTGTTCCGCATGCCGCGGGGAGGATACAGGCATGCAGATATCTTCCGTATATGATGCCAATCACACCACGGATGATCTTCCACATTTTCAATCTTGGTGCTTCCTTCTTTGTACTAATATGAAAATCTCTGCCTGCCTGCTTTCAGCTCGTGTTCCCGCGAAATCCCTGTCATACAACTTTGACAGCCCTCGCGCTCAATCTGCCGCACTAGGCAATGGGCCTGGAGCATCCACAGACTGCCACGCGACCCTAAAGCGCGTGCTCGGCCGTTTGGTTGCCCTTTTTTGGATGTGCTCCCCGACGGTCGGTTCGGCGATGGGTGCAGACCCAACGTACGTCGCGTTTACGACCGTTCCCGGGCCAGTTCGATCGGCTCCACAGTTTCACGTGTTTTTGGCCGAAGAAACGTGTCCGACCAGAGGTGCGCCGCCGCAATGGAAGCGAGCGATGTATCGCTATTCGCAGGGAGATGAACCTGCATGTTGGCAGGCCATCTCAGATGCAAAAATTACGATTTGTCCTGTTGGTCAATACGAGACGAAGATAGAGAAGAAGAAATGGGGAACCTCGGTTAGTCCTTGCCACGAACTGCCAAAATCCAGGTTCACTGCCACTACCGCCCTACCTCAGCAGTATCAATTTGCGCCCATGACTACCTCGAACGAGGCTTTGGCAAGCATCAAAGAAGTTGAATCCTTGAATGCCCAATGCAGAGGTGGTAGCGGTGACTCGCCCAAAACTATGATGGCTTGTGAAAAACGGGACAAGTTAATGTCCAAAGTCGAAAAGCTGGGCTGGTGCTGGGGGTCAGCCAATGCCAATGCATCCGGGGCAGAAAAACACTGGATCAAATGCAAGTAAGCGCTTAACCCATGCGGGTCAAGCGAATCCAAACAGCGGCTACGCCAGCACTGTTCCGGAGCCCCTCATGTGCCAGTTGGACGGGCGAGTAAAGGGTCTCCGTAGACCGTCATCGCCAGGGAATACTGCGGCTCGCCTTCGCGCCTTGCAGCCATGCGCTTGTTCGCCTCGTGACACGCATCCATGGCCGTGTCGCCCAGTTCCCAATTCGCAAGAAAGCCCTCAAGCCAAGGTCCAGCTGCGAGCCCCTCCAGCGGCCAGGGGGACGCGATGACAGTGCGACAGCCCCTCTCCAACAGCATCTTCGGCAACCCGACGGTAGTGCTGGCGCTAGGATGGCGATCCATGCGCCCGCCACTGCATACGAAGAGAATTACTAACTCCACGCGGGCCAGGGCTTGGGCGAGGGCCTGAGGGGACTCCATTAGTGCGCCCTCGTCGGCAATACGCCGGAAGTACCTGTCTCCCCGTGCCAGCTGACCATGGGCGGTCACGATTGCCATATGCGCACCCGTCAGGCCTTGGGGCAAACTGCGTGAAGTGTCCAGGGTAATGCGATGAGAGACCAGGAGCGGCTCAAGCATTCCTCGGACGGCTCTCATCGTGTCTAACTCTTCTGGATCGCCTGCGTCGGAGAGCCAAGCGACGCGACGTTCACCTCTGATCCTGGTACTCTGGCGGGTGGCCTCGAGCCAAGTTAGAGACGGCACCATGCCAATTGCAGTGTCGTAACCGATCAAGTCGCCGCCGGGCCGCAGAACCAAGTTGAAGGCGAGTTGCGCAACTTCCGGCTCGGCCACGATCAGCACTCGGTTGCCTCGCGGCAGGGGGATGCTGAAGGGACGCATCGATTCATAGAATTCTTTGTCACCGACACTCCGAACCCGCAACCCGTTGCCATCGACGTCTACACGCTCCCGAGGGTCGATCAATCCATATTTGAACGGGTAGGTTTGCGACCAAGCCCGCAGCCGATCTCTTGCGGTCGTCGAGGTTGCCGGGGCTCTTTGGACTTTCGCCCCATCTGGCTCCACGATGGTGGCGATCAATTCGCCGGCGCTGTCGTGCGCCAGCATCAGCACGGAGACTTGGTGCTCCTGTGCAAGCGATTTTGCGAAGCGGACTGGGTGGTCCACGGTCAACAAAGGGGGCGGCACCTCCAGCGTCAACCCGCGGTCGGCCAGCAGCTCGATTGCAAGGCAGGCGTCCTGCACTGTCACTTCCGGATCGAAAGGCACCAGAAGCCGACGGGCAACCAAGTTGGCGGCGAAGGCGTCATTGGGTGCGTCCGATGCATAGCGGGAGCGCGCTGTGCGATTGTGCAGGTCTACCAGCTCGGCCGCCGTGGGCCGCTTGGCGGAGAGCGCCTGGAGGGTGGCAGCTGCTTCGGGTCCTATTGCCGTCAGCGCCTGCTGCTTCGCTGCAGCCGCCTCAACGGTAAGTTGCCCTCCCGCTCGCTCGTACATCCCCAGGGCCTGCACGAATAGATAAGCCGCCGCGAAAAGCTCATCCTCCAGCCGGACGGCGTCGAAAAACACACGCTGGCAGTTTTCCTGGAAGATTTGAAGGGCGGACACTACCATGCCCTGCTCCTTGCTCATCTGCAGGGTCAGGCCTACGACCTCCAGCCTGTGCCGCATAGCGTCCGTCATTCCTAGCTTACCGAAGAGCTTGCTACATTTTTCCAGCAGTAACTCGGCGGCGCTGTCAAGACCCATATCGCGGAGAGTCCGCAGGTGGGTGTAGGTCTCGTGGTATAGATCGCTCGCGGGCAATTGCGCGCGAGTGGCCCCTGCACATGCCAGGGCCAAGAGGGCATCAGTGGCATCATGCGACCGCTGGTAGATGTCGGCGTAGGAGCTCCAGGCGAGACGCCGCCGCGCGGGTTTGTCGCCGGCGACCTCGAGGATAAGTTCGGCTAGGTCCCGTGCGCGCTGATGGTTGTTCATCAGGGAATACTTCGCCGAGAGAACGCGCAGGGACTGGAGATCGTCGTAGGTGCCCGGGACATGGCGCGCCAGAGGCACAAGGATGTGCGCCTGGAAACTCAAGCTTTCGAGATCGTCCGTTTGGTCGTATTCCAAGACGCCGTTTTCAATGAACTTCCGGATGCTCCGCGTCAGACCCGCAGCGTTTCCACCTATTACATAGGCTGGAAGCGGCGCACGCGGGTCTACCACCGACTGTTGCACCATCCAATCGCTAAAACGCAGGTAGAACTCCTGAAGCTCCTCGTCACTGGGCGGGTCGATAGAGGGCTCTTCCGCGACCGGCTCGGGCGTGTTGTCAGCGAACTCGGCGGCTACAGTAGCGATAAGGGCCAAGCCCTCCCGGCCCGCAAACTCGACAGACAAGGTCCTGCTGAGCATGGCCCGGATCTCTTTGTCCCCTAGGTGGTGGCCCAAATGCTCAATGATCAACTTCAGTGGCTCCAAATACACATCGAACTGCTCTCGGCTGACCGCCTCCACCAGTAGCAGCTCGCGCATGGTGCGCACGATGAGCTTGGCCGCAGCAGGAGAAAAGCGAGTGCTTGGAATCAACAACCCGGCAAGACCCCAGGCTGCTTGCACATCGCCGGACACCTCTGCGTGCGTCGCAGCACACATGACAGCGAGGTCATAGTGCTGCGGCCATTGGGTCCGCACCTCATCCAGTAGCTCCTCGTAGTCGATATCGGTCTCCGGAGCGAGTCTGTCCGCGAGCAATGTGTGGACCTCAGTGAAACCGGTCTGGGCAATGGGGCTGCCCTGCACTTCGTCCGCATCCTGTCTGCAGATCTGGAGCAGGCGGATATCGCAGTCGCGCAGCAGGTCAGGGTTCGCGGGGAAGAGAGCCTTGAATCGCGTCCAAACCCGCCCCACCAAATCCGCGTCACGCATTTTCGTGGCCATTTGCAAGCAGGCCGACAGCCCCTCCTCCTTCGACATTTCGCCGAGGGCGCCCTCGATCAGGGTCTTGGCAGTTGGCAGATCGTCGCCTTGGTAACAGATAAGTGCCAGGCGAAAAGCCGAGCTGGCCGGGACCGTGCTTTGCTGCAGTAGTTCCCTGATCAACTTCGCGGCCGCTTCGCTGTCGCCCGAGTGGTGAGCGATCTGGATGCGCGCCTGCAGCTTGTTCAAAGTCGAGACAGCCTCTGCATCCAACTGGTCAAACGCCTCTGAGGCGCGGCCGGTCTTAGCCAAAGCCACCATCTTTTGGAGGCGCCGCACGAAAGACTCTTCATCAGCAACGCAAAAACTTGCCATCTTCAGATTCTCAACCTCCCCGATCAAATCGAGATTTGCGGGCTTGATGGGAGGATCGTCCGAGCTGGTCAAGAACAAGAAACATGACTTCTGCCGAGCCAAGTAGATTAACTGCTGCGCTGTGACGACAGTCGAACGTACCGAGATGTCCTCTTCCAGTGTGAGCTTCGCGCCCGTGTCTCCCGTCGCAGCTATATCGGAATTGCTGTACAGGCTCACGTCCGGAACAAAGACGAACTGCTCAGCAGGCGCTTTGTCGAATGTGTTCACCAGGCTTCGGGACTCCAGGTCGCTGCATCGAACGAAGGTAAATTTTGCCCTCAGCGCTTTCTTCTGAGCGAGGCCTGTGTCCACTCCCGGATCCAATGACAGCCCCTTTAGGAGTAGCTCGAACGTGGCATCCTCGTCGTGGGCCCACACCTCAGGCGGAGGCGCGATGAACGTAGTGCCCCGGTAGACCGGTCCGGCGGTCTCCCGATTTCGCAGCATGAAAGCAGCGGGCCAGCAGCTTGCAAGTATTTGCTCCTGAGGAGCGTGCGGGATAAGCAGAGCACCGCCCGGTAGTGGAAGGTTGCGCTCATTGAACAAATCGGACAGGTTGAAATTCCCCAAACTTTCGGCGTACGCGGACATGACCTCGGTTCCTTTGTCGACTTTGTGATCTCGCCACTCCAGTGGCGCGCCGTGGCCGTATCGCGCTGGAGCCAGATTTGGTAAATCGTCTTACATCCGCCCTTACATCGCGCATCAAAGAAAAAAGCCTGCTATTGAATCAATAGCAGGCTTTTCATGTATCAGTTGGGGTGGCTGATGGGGCTCGAACCCACGACAACAGGAATCACAATCCTGGACTCTACCAACTGAGCTACAGCCACCGCGAGCCTGTGATTATAGCGTTTCTTTTGCCTTATTCCGCTATGTCTTGTTGTCCAAACGCGTTTGTGGCCGGACGCGGCGTTTTGATCGTCACCTTGAAGCGCTGGCTCAGCATCTTGTAATACGCCTTGTTTTCGGCGCCGGCCACCCACTGAGCATACTGCTTGCGTTCCTTTTCCGCGGTTTCCGCAGGCACTGCGTTGCGTGGCAGCACCTTGTTCACCCGCACGACGGCATAGCCCTGTGCGCCCAGATCCACGCCCAACCAAGCCGGCAGACTGGTGGTGTCGGCCTGCAACACGGCTTCCATTACCGGGCCTGGTACCGCAGGTGCACCTTCACGGGAAACGCTTACCGCGGCCGGCAGAGTCTCTGGCTCCTTGGTCTTCCAGGCTGCGAGTTTTTCAATACCTTCTTTTTTGGCCAATTCAGCTGCCTGTTTGGCGACCAGACGATCTTTCACATTGGCACGCACCTCCGTCAGGGGTCGCGTGCTGGCGGGTGTGTACTGTGTGATACGTGCTGCCGCCAATTGGTTGGGGCCTACTTCGATGGCCTCGGTATTGCGCTTTTTTTCCAAAGAGTCAGGGCTGAACACAGCGGCCAGAAACTTGGGGTTGGCAAACAGCCCGGGGGTACCCGCAGGCGGTTTGCGCTGCAGGTTGCTGGCCGTCTTGACTTCGAGTTTCAAGCGCTCGGCAACCGGCGCCAGGCTATCCGATTGCTCGTATACGCCGTTGGTAAATGCTTCTGCAACTTCCGCAAACTTGCGCTGCGCCTGTTGCATCTTCAAGTCAGTTTCGATCGCGGGACGCAATTCCTCAAAACTGCGCTGTTTGGGTATCTTGGTGTCCGTCACCTTGATGATGTGGAAGCCAAAGTCGGACTCAACGACGTCGCTGATGTCGCCCTTTTTCATAGCAAAGGCAGCCTCTTCAAAAGGTTTGACCATGGCGCCACGGGCAAAGAAATCCAGATCGCCACCATTTGGAGCCGAGCCTGGATCCTGGGAATTTTTGCGGGCGAGATCGGCAAAACTATCCGGTGCCTTGCGCACCTGCGCCAGCAAAGCATCCGCACGTTCGCGGGCCTTCTTCCTATCATCGGCCGGCATGTCCTTGGGCGCATTGATCAGAATGTGGCTGGCGCGGCGTTCTTCCTTGCCACTGAGCCGAGTCGCGTTCTGTTCGTAATAGGTTTTCACATCGGCTTCATTGAGCGAGATGGATTTTCGGACGGTGTCCAGGTCGAGCACAACGTATTCAATATTCGCAGACTCCTGTGCCCGGAACAGCGTGGAATTGGCTTGGTAAAAGGCCTCTATCTCCGCATCGCTTGGATTGAGCTTGCCGGCATAGTCCACCGGATTGAAGCGCGAAACCTGCACTTCACGGCGTTCGTAAAACGCGTTCAGCGACACGTCAACCAGCGCTGCCGGTGAAAACGCCGTATTGACCAGACTCGCTTCGACCTGACGCTCCGACAGTTGATTGCGTACGCGCGCTTCAAAGCCGTCCGTGGTCAAGCCCTGACGCGCGGCCAGCTCACGGTAACGCTCGATATCCAGGGAGCCGTCGGGCTTGCGCAGTGCTGCAATGGCTGGGCTTTGTTGCAGCTCACGGGCCAGGCGCGCGTCCGAGGTGTTCAGACCTGCGTCCTGCACGGCCTCGGCCAGCACACGTTCCCGTACCAGGCGGTCCAGCGTGACGTAGCGTGCTTCCGGCGAATCCAACAGCTTGGCGTCCAGGTTGGGCATCTGCGCGCGCAGACGGTCCGCCTCGGTCCTGTGGGCAACATCCCACTCGCCTTGGGTGATGCTGTAGCTGCCTACGCTGGCAACGGTATCACCGCCGGCATTGACGCTCTTGAATCCATCCACGCCCACCAGCACAAACGCGGGAATGATCATCACAAACATGAGGATCATCATAATTTTTGTGTGCTTGCGAACAAACTCGAACATGCGCTACTTCTCCATCAAAAAAACAAAAAGGCGAACATGATGTTCGCCTTTGCTGTGGGGGTGGTGAGTGATGACGGGCTCGAACCGCCGACCTACGCCGTGTAAAGGCGCCGCTCTACCAACTGAGCTAATCACCCCACATAAATCACAAAATCAATTCAGTGCGTCCTTCAATGCCTTGCCAGGACGGAACTTGGGAACCTTCGCTGCCTTGATTTTAATCGCATCGCCGGTGCGGGGGTTGCGACCCGTGCGGGCTGCACGTTTTCCGACGGCAAATGTACCAAAACCTACCAGTGACACCGATCCACCTTTTTTCAAGGTGGTTTTGACCGCTCCAATAGTGGATTCCAGGGCGCGTGTAGCCGCAGCCTTGGAAATGTCAGCATGTTTTGCAATGTGCTCAATCAGTTCGGTTTTATTCACAAAGACCCCTTGTAGGAAGCAGAGTTAATCGAATTGTCTCTTCAAATATTATTTTCACCGGACTCAGTTTTTCGGTTCTCTGCACGTTGCGCAAAACGGGCCTGAAGCTGGTCTGGATCACTTCTGTAGCAACCGCAGCTGCTGCATCCCATTAAAGCCATGGGTCATTTCCATGTCAATACGCCATGCAGCTTTACAACGGTGCGGTGGCAGATTCTAGTCGCATTTGAACGCAAAATTTGACCCGGAAATCAAGAATAAGTGTGGTAATGCATGCACCAAAAAAAGCCTCGATACCCCAGGGCTTTGACGGTGATTCGGACTGAGTTTATTGGGCGCGTGCGCGAATTTCGGGCAAGGCCTTTTGCAGGTAATAGACCATGGACCAGATGGTCAGCACCGCCGCCGCCCAGATCAGCCAGACACCCCATTGGTGTGTATTGATGAGGCCAAATAACATGCCATCAAACAGCAAGAATGGAATCGAAACCATCTGCGCCACGGTCTTGAGTTTGCCAATCATGTGCACAGCCACACTCTTGGATGCACCAATCTGTGCCATCCATTCGCGCAGGGCCGAGATCGCGATTTCCCGCCCGATGATGATGAGAGCCACAAAGACATCGGCGCGCTGCAAATGCACCAACACCAGCACACAGGCACAAACCAAAAACTTGTCGGCTACCGGATCGAGGAAGGCGCCGAAGGACGAGGTCTGGTTCAGCTTGCGCGCCAGGTAACCGTCCAGCCAGTCTGTGGCGGCAAACACCACAAACATGACGGTGGCAATCAGATTCTTTTGGCCCGGTGTTGCCAACGTATCCGGTAAGTAAAAAATCCCCACGATGAGCGGAATCGCGAAAATCCGCGTCCACGTCATGATGGTGGGTATGGTCATAAACATCGTTTGATTGTGGCACGGCTAATGCAATGCACGGTAGATTTCTTCCGCTAATTCCCTGGAGATGCCCTCGACTGTTGCGATGTCGTCAACACCAGCCAACGCCACACCACGCACACCGCCGAACCGCTGCAACAACTTGGCCCGCCGCTTGGGTCCGACGCCCGGAATCTCCTCCAGCTTGCCGCCGCCCACGCGCACCTTGGCACGCTGGGCACGCATGCCGGTGATCGCAAAGCGGTGCGCCTCGTCGCGTATCTGTGCCACCAGCATCAGTGCAGCGGAGTCGGCGCCCAGATAGACCTTGTCGCGCCCATCGGCAAACACCAACTCTTCCAGCCCCACTTTGCGGCCCTCGCCTTTTTCGACACCCACGATCAGCGACAGATCCAGCCCCAATTGTTCGAACACGTCACGCGCCATGGACACCTGGCCCTTGCCGCCATCGACCAGCACCAGGTCCGGCAGGCGGGCCGTGCCGGACGGCGTCTGCCCGGCGTGTTTGGCTTCTTTCAAGGCCTCTGCCACCTTGCTGTAACGGCGCGTCAACACCTGGCGCATGGCGGCATAGTCGTCCCCCGGCGTGATGCCCTCGATATTGAAACGCCGGTACTCCGCGTTCTGCATCTTGTGGTGCTGGAACACCACGCACGATGCCTGCGTCGCTTCACCAGCGGTATGGGAAATATCAAAACACTCCACCCGCAAGGCATCCAGGTTGTCCAAGGTCAAGTCCAGTGCTTCTGCAAGTGCACGGGTGCGCGCCTGCTGCGAGCCTTCCTCGGCCAGCAAGCGCGCCAACTGCAGCGCGGCATTGGTCTGGGCCATGTCCAGCCAGGCACGGCGCTGCTCACGCGGCTGGTGGATGGCGCTGACCTTGAACCCGACTTGTTCCGACAGCGCCTTGAGCAGGCCTTTGTTCACCGGCTCGCTGACGATCAGCGTCGGTGGCATGGGCACATCAATGTAGTGTTGCGCCAGAAAAGCTTCTAGAACCTGCACCTCCACCGAGTCGACGCGGGCACGGGCATCCGCGCGGGCGTCTGTACCTGGCTCCGCTTCGCCGCCGGCCTCGTCTTGCATTGCTGCCTCGTCCGACAGCCCTACAGCTTCTTCCACATGAACCGGAAAATATGGCCGATCACCCAGATGGCGACCCCCGCGCACCATGGCCAGGTTCACACAGGCTTTACCACCCTGCACCTTGACGGCCAGAATATCCACGTCGCGGTCCTCCACGTTATCCATCGCCTGCTGGTGCAGCACATTGGATAAGGCAGCCACCTGGTTGCGCAATTCGGCGGCCTGTTCGAACTCCAGTTTGTCCGCATGGGCCATCATGCGGAACTCCAGGTGCCGCATCACCTCCTGGGCATCACCGCGCAGAAACTTTTCGGCATTCGCCACGTCCTCGGCGTAATCCGCCGCGGATATATGCCCCACGCAGGGCGCCGAGCAGCGCTTGATCTGGTACAGCAGGCAGGGCCGTGAGCGGTTGCTGAACACCGGGTCTTCGCAGGTGCGCAGGCGAAACACCTTTTGCATCAGCAAAATGGCTTCCTTGACGGCCCAGGCACTGGGGTAGGGGCCAAAGTAGCGGTGCTTTTTTTCCACCCCACCACGGTAGTAGGACACGCGGGCAAAGTTCGCGGCCAACGGTGACGCTGGCTTTTGCGCGGCTCCATCGGCTGGGTCATTGACGACCACCATTGATCGTTTGGGCGTCACCGGCACCCCGGTCATCTTCAAATAGGGATAACTCTTGTCATCCCGGAACAGGATGTTGTATTTGGGACTCTGCGTCTTGATGAGGTTGTTTTCCAGCAGCAAGGCTTCTGCCTCGGAGCGCACCACCGTGGTCTCCATGCGCACAATCTTGCTGACCATGTGACCGGTCCGTGTACCGCCATGGTTCTTCTGGAAATAGCTGGACACCCGCTTCTTCAGGTTGATGGCCTTGCCGACATACAGCAGTTGGTCCTGCACATCAAAGTAGCGGTACACGCCTGGCAATGCGGGCAGCGAAGCCACTTCGCGCAGCAACTCTTCGGAATGGATTTCGGACATGGGCACTATTGTCCGTTCTTTGCCAGCGTGGACAATCCGGTCCATGCCCTTACCCGTTACGACCACTGCACACCCTCCCCTGTTGTGGGATGTCTTCTGCCGGGTCATCGACAACTTTGGCGACCTTGGCGTGTGCTGGCGCCTGTGTGCGGATCTGGCCGAACGCGGACATCGCGTGCGCCTGTGGGTGGATGAGACCACGCCCTTGCACTGGATGGCGCCAGGCGCACTGCAGGGCACTTGGCCCGGGGTGCAAGTGCTGCGTTGGGAACAATCGCAGGATGCAGACGTGTTGGCCGCACTGCCCCCTGCCGATGTGTGGATAGAAGGCTTTGGCTGCGAAATTGCTACTAATTTTATAGCGCAACATGCAACTAATACGAGGGCTACAGGCCAGCTTCCCATAACACCTCCGGTTTGGATCAACCTGGAGTACCTGTCCGCCGAGTCTTTTGTGGAGCGCAGCCATGGTCTGCCGTCCCCGGTCATGCAGGGCCCGGCCAAGGGCTGGACCAAATACTTCTTCTACCCAGGATTTTCCAAGCCCACCGGAGGCCTGTTGCGCGAACCGGATCTATTGCCGCACATCCAGGCGTTCGGGCTGGGCGGCCAACGCAAGGAATGGCTGGCACAACATGGCATTGACTGGGCTGGCGAACGCCTGGTATCGCTGTTTTGTTATGAACCCGCGACCCTGGAGGGCTTGCTGGCGCAACTGGATGTGGGACCCGAATCCACGCTGCTACTGGTTACCGCCGGACGTGCCCACCAGGCTGTTGAGGCTATCGCGGCGCAGCGGCTTTCAGCGTGCAGTCCCGACAGTACGCCTGCGTTTCAGCACCTGCGAATCGCTTACCTGCCGCAATTGAGCCAATCGGACTTCGACACCCTGCTATGGGCCTGCGATCTGAATTTTGTCCGGGGTGAAGATTCCGTCGTGCGCGCCATCTGGGCCGGCAACCCGCTGGTCTGGCACATCTACCCCCAGCAGGACGCGGCCCATATTCCCAAGCTGGATGCCTTTTTGGAGATGCTGGGCGCCGACCCGTCCTTGCGGGCCTTTCACCACGCGTGGAACGGCGTGCAATCCGAACCCGGCGCTACCGCCTTGCCCGCAATGGATCTCCCGTCCTGGTCACAAACGGTGCAATCGGCACGTACCCGCCTGCTGCAAATGGACGATTTGGTCAGCCAGTTGGTGGGCTTCGTCCTGAAAAAACGGTAAAATCTTGGGCTTTGCTGACTTTGCCGCAAACCACGGGCAAATCATGCTCCGGCCGCGCACCGCGGCCTAACAACGCTGACAGCACAGGCTGACAGCGACAACCGCTTCAAGCTGCTTATGAAAATCGCTCAAGAAATCCGCGCCGGCAACGTCATCATGCACGGCAAAGACCCCATGGTCGTCCTGAAGACCGAATACAGCCGCGGCGGCCGCAATTCCGCCACCGTGCGCATGAAGCTCAAGAGCCTGATTGCCAACTTCGGCACAGAAGTCGTGTTCAAGGCCGACGACAAGATGGACCAGGTCATCCTGGACAAAAAGGACTGCACCTACTCCTACTTCGCCGATCCGATGTATGTGTGTATGGACGCCGAGTTCAACCAGTACGAAGTCGAAGCCGAAAACATGGGCGACGCACTGAACTACCTGGAAGACGGCATGGAACTCGAAGTCGTGTTCTATGACGGCAAGGCCATCTCGGTCGAGCTGCCCACCGGCGTGGTGCGCGAGATCACCTGGACCGAGCCCGCCGTCAAGGGCGACACATCGGGCAAGGTCTTGAAGCCTGCCAAGATTGCTACCGGCTTCGAAATCGGCGTGCCAATCTTCGTGGCCCAGGGCGACAAGGTCGAAATCGACACCCGCACCGGCGAGTACCGCAAGCGCGTCTAATCGGCGGTCTGCACCAACCCAACAAAAAGGCTCCCAAGGGAGCCTTTTTGTTGGGCACTGCCGGTACATAAAACCATGGTCAAACACTTATTTGGGTGTAGGCTATCGCCATGTCCTCCGTGATCTCCGAACCACCAGACACCAGCATGCTGTTGCACTTCGAGGAAGACCAGGCCAGCGCCGCGCGCATCAGCTTGGCACCCCGTATTGGCTAAGCCCTGATTTCCCTCAACCCATAGGACATTGACACTTGGAAACTCCTCACGACCTCGACACACGCACCCTGGCTGACGCCTGGGCTGATCTCAAAGCGCATGCCGATGCCGGCGTACCGCTGGAGCCCGATGCCTACCGCCTGGCCTTCGCCGACCCCGAGTTTTTGTTGCGCCGGGAGACCCGCGGCATCCGTTTCCAGTTGGAAATGCTCAAACCCGACCTGGGCCAGCAGGCCCAAGGCATTGAGAACACCATCGTGGTATTTGGCAGTGCCCGCTTCAGTTCCCCCGAGGAGGCAAAAGGCGAGATGGCGCAGGCCTTGCTGAGTGGAGACCCCAAGGCCATTGCGCTGGCCGAGCGCCATTTGCGCAACGCCCACTACTATGAGCAGGCCCGCCTGTTTGGCCACATCGTGGCCACACACAGCGCAACGCTGCCGCCCAAGGAACGCATGTACATCTGCACCGGTGGCGGCCCCGGCATCATGGAAGGCGCCAACCGCGGCGCGTCTGAAATGGGTGCGCCAACGGTCGGCCTGAACATCGCATTGCCGCACGAGCAGGCAGGCAACCGTTACCTGACGCCCTCACTGAGCTTCAAGTTCCACTACTTTGCGCTGCGCAAAATGCACTTCATGATGCGCGCCAAGGCGATGTTGGCCTTTCCCGGTGGATTTGGCACGCTGGATGAATTGTTCGAAGTCATCACGCTGGTGCAGACCAAAAAATCCAGCCCCATCCCCATCATCCTGTTTGGCACCGAATACTGGAAACGCCTGCTGAATCTGGACGTGCTGGTGGAAGAAGGCGCCATCTCGCCCGAGGACTTGAATCTGTTCCAGTACTGCGACGAACCCCAGCAAGCCTGGGACGCGATCACTTCGTTCTACAAGTCCTAGGTTTCACCGCCAGGGCGCAAGCGCCAAGCCAGGGGGGCTCCGGCCCCTACCAACCCACCAACGGTCCAGAACACGACGGAGACACCCACGACCAGTCCGACCGTGCCAAACAGCATGGGCATCAGCACGCTGGACAGGTTCAACGTCATCAGCCGAAGACCGATCGCCTGACCGTGCAAGGCATGCGGCGTGATCTGGTGCAGGGTGCTCAGAATCATGGGCTGCACCGAGCCCAATGACAAACCCAGCAGTACCGAGCACAGGCCCATGGTCCACGGCGAAACCATGAAGGGGTAGACGGCAAACAGCAGCGCCGTCGCCACCATGGAGCCGCTAACGACCACCCACTCGCGCAGGTGCGCCGCCACCAGCGGCATCAGCACCCGTACCGCCGCGCCCGACACGGCCATGGAACCCAAAATCGTACCGATGACCGACGCGCTAAAGCCCCGCTCATGGCCCAGCATGGGTACAACAAAGGTGTGCACATCCCAGCAGGACGACAACAACCAGTTCACCAGCAACAGGCGCCGCATCTGTGGATCGCGCAGCAGGTGCCAGACCCTGGATTGTTTGGCCTGATCGGAATGCTCCACCGGCGGCAGCTCGCGCGTGTGGCGGATCCAGAACCAGGTCATCAAAGGCATCAGCGCCATCAGCAAGAAGGCCGCTCTGAAGCCGCTGCTGTCACCCGCCGTGCCGCCGAACAAGACGCCGCCATGGTCGATCAGCAGACCCGCGGCCACCGGCCCCAGAAAATTCGAGATGGCCGGGCCTATGGCCAGCCAGCTGAAGACCTGCTTGAGCTCCGTCGTGTCCTGCGCCGCCCGTCCGACATGCCGCTGCAAGGCCACAATCGCCACGCCGGTGGCGCCGCCCATCAGCAGCGCGCTGGCACACAACACCGGGAAGTGCGGCACGGCCGCCGCCAGCCCTGCCCCCAGCATGGCCGCGGACACGCCCAGACCCATGGGCTTGAGCAGGCCATGGCGGTCGGCATAACGCCCGGCCGGAATCGCCAGAAACACCTGTGTCAACGAGAACAGCGCCAGCAACACACCGACCGACAAGGCGCTATAACCCTCGCGCAAGGCCAGCAGCGGCGCCGCCATGCGCATGCCGGCCATGCTGCCGTGCAAAAAAATCTGACCGAGTATCAGCCGGGCCAAGACCCAGGAGCGAGAGGGTTCACTGCTGTATGCCAGACTCATGCGCTGGTGTCGGCATCGGCATCATTGCCAACGCCGTCAAAGTCCTTGTCGAAAGGGATCAAGGCCTGGGCCTGAGTGTCCGGCAAGGCATCCACTTTCTTCAGCACCCGGCTCATGGCGCGGCTACGCGTCTCCGCACTGTCCAAAGTATTGAGCACAGTCTGTGTCTGCAATTTGACCTTGGCCAACACGCCGCCAAATTTTTCGAACTCGGTCTTGACCGCACCCAGCACCTGCCAGACCTCGCTGGAGCGCTTCTCCAGCGCCAAGGTTCTGAATCCCATTTGCAGCGAGCTGAGCATGGCCAACAGCGTCGTCGGGCCGGCCAGCGTGATACGGTGGTCGCGCTGCAGGCTTTCCATCAGGCCCGGGCGGCGCAACACCTCGGCATACAGGCCTTCGGTGGGCAGGAACAAAATCGCAAAGTCCGTGGTGTACGGCGGCTCGACATACTTCTCGACCATGGACTTGGCCTCCAGCCGTATGCGCAATTCGAGTGCCTTGCCCGCGGCCTCCGCGCCCAACACATCCGCCCTGCCCTGGGCGTCCAGCAGACGTTCGTAATCTTCATTCGGAAACTTGGCGTCTATGGGCAGCCACAGTGGTTCGCCGGAATCCGACCTGCCGGGCAGCTTGATCGCAAAATCGACGACATTCTTGCTGCCCGGCCGGGTCGCAACCTGGACCGCATACTGGTCCGGCACGAAGACCTGTTCCAGCAGGCTGGCCAGTTGGGCCTCGCCAAAAATGCCGCGCGTTTTGACGTTGGTCAGCAGGTGCTTGAGATCACCCACGCCCTGGGCCAGCGTCTGCATCTCGCCCAGGCCCTTGTGCACCTGCTCCAGCCGGTCCGCCACCTGCTTGAAGCTTTCGCCCAGGCGAGCCTGCAAGGTGGTCTGCAGTTTCTCGTCCACCGTGGCACGCATTTCATCCAGCTTGGCGGAGTTGGTGGTCTGCAACTGGGCCAGTTGCGCTTCCAGAGTCTGGCGCACCTCACCCATGCGCCGTGCATTGGATTCACTCAGGCCCGACAACTGCATGGTCAGCGTATCGGACAGGGTCTTCTGCAGCAGCGAGAGCTGCTGGCCAAAGGCGTCGATCTGCGTGTTTTGTGTGCGTGTGGCCTCGGCGCCCTGTTGTGTCAGCGTTTGCTGGAAGGTGGCCAGGTTTTGCGTCAGCTCCCGGCGCGCGCCTTGCGACGATTCAGCGATCTCGCGGCGCAGTTCGCGCTCCAGGCGCTCACTACTGGACTGCAACAGTGCGCGCAAGTCCTGCAATTCCTTGCGCTGCAGTTGCGCATCCAGCCCCGCTTGTGTATCGCCTGCGCGCAGGCGGCCCAGCGCGAGAGCCGTCCAGGCGGCCACCGCCAGCGTTATCAGCGAGACCAGCGTTATTGCCAGCAGCGCCCAAACCATTCCATCGTTCACGTTGAAGCCGCCTTTTTATCCAATGTCATATATGAAAAACAGGCCTCTAGCCCTCGTGAAATAGGCACGATTCGCTATTAAAACAATAGCAATCAAAGAATATCAGGCCGCCCCACGCTGCGCCAGCCTGTCTGCATTCAGCGGCGTGACCGCCCTGCCGTGCACCAGATATCCGATCAGATTGTCCACTGCCAGCATGGCCATCGCACGGCGCGTCCCGATGGTGGCGCTGGCGATGTGGGGCGTCAGTACCACATTGGGCACATTCAACAAGTCCGGGTGGACCTTGGGTTCGCCCTCGAACACATCCAGCCCGGCCGCAGCAATGCGCTTGTCACGCAGCGCTGCGGCCAATGCGGCATCGTCCACAATGCCGCCGCGGGCGATGTTGGTCAGCGTGGCCGTGGGCTTCATCAGTGCCAGTTCCACCGCGCCTATGGTGTGGTGTGAAGCGGCCGAGTACGGCACGACCAGGACCACATGGTCCGCCGTCTGCAGCAGCTCTTGTTTGCTGACGTATCGAGCCTTGCATTCGGCCTCGGTGGTGGCATCCAGGCGGCTGCGGTTGTGGTAGACGACCTGCATGCCAAAACCGAGGGCGCCGCGGCGCGCGATGCCTTGGCCTATGCGGCCCATGCCTATGATGCCCAGCGTAGAACCATGGATCTCGGCACCGGCAAACATGTCGTAGCGCCAATGGGTCCATTTGCCGGCGCGCAGAAAGTGTTCACTCTCGGCCATGCGGCGCGCGGTGGCCATCATCAGCGCAAAGCCAAAGTCGGCCGTGGTCTCGGTCAGCACATCGGGTGCGTTGCTGCCCATCACACCCACTGCCGACATAGCGTCCAGGTCAAGGTTGTTGTAACCCACCGCCATATTGGCGCAGATCTTCAGTGATGGACACTGGGTCAGCAGGCCCGCATTGATGGCGTCCGAGCCCATGGTGAGCACGCCTGCCTTGCCTTGCAGGCGTTGCGCCAATTCGGCCGGGGTCCAACTGACATCAGCCTGATTGGATTCGACATCGAAGTGCTCAGCCAGGCGCTCAATCGCCTCGGGAAAGATGGCCCGGGTGACCAGTACGCGAGGCCGGGATGGGGGTTGTGTTGAAGTCATATGGGATGGGGTCAGGTTGAGGCATCGATTTCAAACACCTGGCGCAGATAGGCCAGGTATTTTTCATCTTCACACATGTTCTTGGCGGGCGTGTCCGATAACTTGGCCACCGGTTGGCCATTGCAACGCACCATCTTGATGACGATCTGCAAAGGCTCGTAACCCAGGTCATTGGTCAAATTGGTGCCAATGCCAAACGCCAATTGGCAGCGCCCCTTGAACTGCTGGTACAGCTCGATCGTGCGGGGGATGGTCAGGCCGTCGCTGAAGATCAGCGTCTTGGTGCGCGGGTCCACGCGGTTGCGCGCATAGTGGGCCAGCATGCGCTCGCCCCACGCGAACGGGTCACCGCTGTCGTGGCGGGCGCCATCAAACAGCTTGCAAAAGAACAGATCGAAGTCGCGCAAGAAGGCGTTCATGCCATAGACGTCAGACAGCGCAATGCCCAGATCGCCGCGGTATTCACGGGCCCAGGACTCGAAGGCAAAGATCTGGCTGTCACGCAGGCGCGGCCCCAGGGCCTGTGTCGCTTGCAGGTATTCGTGGGCCATGGTGCCCAGCGGTGTCAGGCCCAGGCGCATGGCGGCCAGTGTGTTACTGGTGCCGGCCAGCTGCCCCGGTATGCCGCTGCTGTTGCCCGGACTTTGAACTGTCCCTAAACGGGCGACCAGCACACGCAACACTTCGTCATGCCACGCCCTGGAAAAGCGCCTGCGCGTACCGTAGTCGGCGATCTTCAACTCGGACAGGCCCTCGGCGCGCAACTGGTTGATCTTCAGGTCCAGACGTTTACGGCCCTCCTGAAAATCCGGCACGCTTTGGGTGTTGCGGAAATAGACCTCGTTGACGATGGCCAGCACCGGGATTTCAAACAGTATGGTGTGCAGCCAGGGGCCGACGATCACAATCTCGATCTCGCTACTGGGCTGTGGCGTGACGGTGATGTACTTTTCGTTGAGCCGGAACAGGGCCAGAAAGTCGACAAAATCACTCTTGATGAAGCGCAAGGACCGTAGATAAGCCAGCTCGCCGTCCTGGAAATGCAGGCTGCACAGAGAGCGTATTTCTTCGCGTATGTCGTCGGCATGTGCCGCCAGATTGACGCCGGGGTTGCGGCATTTGAAACGGTACTCCACCTGTGCACCGGGAAACTGGTGCAACACCGCCTGCATCATCGTGAATTTGTAGAGGTCGGTATCGAGCAGGCTGGTGATGACCATGGTGCGGTTGGCGCTTGGCCCTATTCCAGCCAGGTGGTGAAGTCTTGCACCTGAACGCGGGGGGTGTGGAAGGTGTTGACCACGGCGGACTCATCGGCGTAGCCCAGCGACATGCCGCAGACCAGCATTTCATCCGGCCCAGCCCCGACGTGCGGCAGGATGATTTTGGCAAACCCATTCCAGGCCGCCTGCGGGCAGGTGTGCAAGCCGTGCCCGCGCGCGGCGACCATGATGTTCTGCAGGAAGGCACCATAGTCAACCAGTGAACCACGGCCCAGGACACGGTCGACGGTAAACATCAGACCCACCGGCGCATCAAAGAAACGGTAGTTACGCTGGTGCTGGGCGTGCATCTTGTCCTTGTCGGCTTTGCCTATGCCCAGCAACCCGTACAGGCCCCAGCCGTTTTCACGGCGGCGGTCAATATACGGGCTGACCCATTTTTGCGGGTAGTAGTCGTACTCCTCCACATACTCTGCAGCCAGCGCGGGGTTGGCGCGGATCGCGTCATGGGCGGCGCACACCTGCTCCGACAATTTGGCCTGGCTGGCGCCCTGTAGCACATAGACGCGCCAGGGCTGGCAATTGGTGCCCGAGGGTGCGCGGCTGGCCACCTGCAGTATCTGTTCGATCAGCGCCTTGTCCACTGCCTGGTCGGTAAATGCCCGCACCGACATGCGGGACGTGATGGCCGCATCCACGGACGAAGAGAAAGTCATAACAAGGCCTCCAGAACAGTTTTAAGGTGGGTCGGCAGGGGTACCGGCCTGCGAGTCTGCTTGTCCACGTACACATGGACAAAATGTCCCTTGGCAGCGGTCAACCCCGACTCGCCAAAGATGCCCACTTCATAACGCACACTCGAAGTGCCGAGATGGGCCACCCGGATGCCCACTTGCACGGTTTGCGGAAAGGTGAGCGACGCAAAGTAGTTGCAATGGGTCTCGATCACCAAGCCAATCGTCTCGCCAGCATGGATATCCAGCGCGCCCTGTTCGATCAGGTAGGCGTTGACAGCGGTGTCGAACCAACTGTAGTACACCACGTTGTTGACATGCCCATAAGCATCGTTATCCATCCAGCGGGTGGAAATAGACCTGAACGCACGGTAGGCACTGCGCGGTTCGGGCACGGGTTTGGAAGGATGGGAATTCGGCATGGCTTGATTCTGCCAGCCCCTCCCTCCTAAATATGGGAGGCTGCGCTTCCAGCCCGAAAACAGCATACTTGTCTGTGACCCGAAGGTGACAACTGCGGTTTTTAGATAAATTGTTCTAATTTGTTGCAATGCAGCAAAAAAGACTTGCACTCCCAAACAGCATCCCTATAATTTGAACCATGCTGCGCTGCAACATAAACAAGCCATCAGGGCGGTTACGGAGCAGTTAGTAAATTTTTACCCCAACTCTTGGAGATATTGACATGATGACTGTTGAACAACTGATGACTTCCCACAAATCCAACATCGAAACCCTGTTTGGCCTGACCAGCAAGGCTTTCGAAGGCGTTGAAAAAATTGTTGAACTCAACATGACAGCCTCCAAGGCTGCCCTGGCTGAAGCCAATGCCCACACACAGTCTCTGTTGAGCGTGAAAGACGCACAAGAGTTGCTGGCTCTGCAATCCGGCCTGTTCCAGCCTTTGGCTGAAAAGACCGCTGCATACAGCCGTCACCTGTATGACATCGCCACCGGCACCACTGCTGAATTCAGCAAGAACCTAGAAGGCCAAGCTGCTGACGCGCAAAAGAAATTCATGGGCTTGGTGGACAGCGCCGCCAAGAACGCGCCTGCCGGTTCCGAATCGGCCGTTGCCATCATGAAGAGCTCGGTTGCTGCTGCCAGCAACGCACTGGAATCCGTGCAAAAGGCTGTCAAGCAAGCCACTGAAATGGCTGAAGCCAATTTCAACGCAGTGGCCACAACCGCGACCAATGCAACCAAGCAAGCCGCCAAAAAGCGTTAATTTGGACGAAGGCCACTCCTGTGTCTATTGGAGTGCCTTCTCTAGCTGTTACGGGGAAACCCTGACATAATTTATTCCATTCGGAAGCACTTTTACGTTTCCATCGGTTGTCTCCTCGGGTCCTTTCGAAACCATCAGGTTCAGGGATCCCTTCAAGGCCTCGTTGCAAAACGGGGCCTTTTTTTTGGCACTTGTTTTGTCAGTCAGCGTGTTTTGGCCGCAATGGCGGCGCGAAGCTGCGGCATGAGCTGCAACATCGCAGCCCTCCCAGCCTCAATGGATTTTTTCCGTGCGCTAAAGTCCGAACTTGAAATACCAGGCAAAGCGGGTCGAACCACCACGTCAGCTTCCTTGAGCTCAAAGTAGTTGATGCTCTTGCTCATGATGGAAAACGTCTGCAACAAGACGTCCAGTGTTCCGCCGGCCAAATTACCCTCTGGCGGATTGGATATGTCCACAGCAATCACCAATTCGGCGCCCATTTGCCGCGCGGCGCGCACCGGCACCGGTGACACCAAGCCCCCATCGACATATTCGCGCCCAGAAATCCGTACAGGTTGAAATACCGCCGGAACCGCGCTGGAAGCCCGCACCGCCGTGCCGGTATCACCGCGTTGAAATAGCATGCTTTGGCCGCTATTGAGATCGGTTGCAACAATACCCAGCGGCAAAATCATCTCCTCGATGAGCCGTGAACTGACTTGTCCGTTCACGTAGCGTGCCAGCGCGTCGCCGCGCAGCATGCCCCGGTTAAACAAGGGAAGTGTCCAGTCGGCTATCGTGGCCTCCTCCATGGTTTCGGCCACCTGCTGCAATTGCTTGCCACTTTTGCCACTGGCATAGAACGCGGCCACCAAACTTCCGGCGGAGGTTCCCGCTACCATCGTCGGTCGAATCCCTGCCTCCTCCAGTACCTGAATGACTCCGACATGCGCAAACCCGCGGGCCGCGCCGCCACCTAGGGCCAGACCAATGCGCGGTGGGATTTTTGCGGCCACCACAACCGGCGGCACGACTGGGATATCAGGAGGCGGAGACGCTGCTTCTTTGGGCGGGCTTGCGCATCCAAGTAAAGCAAAGACATAAACCAAGGGGAAAAAATACTTCATGAAGACCCGATTTCAAGACTAACGACGATTCTTATCGCGAATGATTCGCGTTTGTAATATGATCGGGGAAATCTTCGTTTCCAACGCACCACACGACCTCACCATGAAAACACAAATTGCCCTCGCCTGTTTGTTCTGTATTGCCTCCACGGCAAGCATGGCACAAGATCAGACTTTGAACATCTATTCTGCGCGCCACTATTCAACAGACGAAGCACTCTACGCCAACTTTACCAAAGCAACCGGTATCAAACTCAACCGCGTGGATGCCGATGATGCCGGTATTCTGGCCCGTTTGAAGGCTGAAGGTACCGCGTCCCCCGCCGACATAATCCTTCTGGTGGATGCCAGTCGGCTCTGGCGTGGTGAGATCGAGGGTTTGTTTCAACCCATCAAGTCCAAAGTGCTTGATGAGGCCATTCCCGCTCAATACCGCGGCAAAGCCAATGCCAGCGGGGAAACACCCTGGTTTGGTTTTTCCACCCGCGCCCGCGTCATCGTCTATGACAAGTCCCGGGTCAAAAAAGAAGATGTGGATACCTACGAAGAACTGGGCGACCCCAAGAACAAAGGCAAGTTGTGCATTCGTTCCGGTTCACATCCCTATAACCTGTCCTTGTTTGGCGCTGTCACCGAACATTTAGGCGACGCTGCGGCTGAGCAATGGCTCAAGGGCATGGTCACCAACATGGCCCGCTCACCCAAGGGCGGCGACACGGACCAAATCAGGGCCGTCGCGTCTGGAGAGTGCGGCATTGCAGTCAGCAACACGTACTACCTGGCCCGCCTCATGCGCTCCACAACGCCCGAAGACCAAGCTGTCACGGACCGCGTAGGCGTAGTTTTTCCCAACCAAGCAACGTGGGGAACACACGTCAATATCGCTGGCGGTGCAGTTGCCAAAAACGCAAAAAACCCGGCCAATGCCATCAAATTTTTGGAGTATTTGGCGAGTGAGTCCGCGCAAGACCATTTCGCCAATGGCAACAATGAGTGGCCTGTAGCAAAGGGCGTAAAAATCCAAAATCCCGCGCTGCAAGCCATCACGGGAGGTAGCTTCAAGAGCGAAACCATTCCCATCAGCGTCGTGGGAATGAACCAGGTTAAAGTGCAACAGATGCTGGACCGGGTTGGGTTCAAGTAACCATGCGTTTCGCCGCTTGGCGCAGGTAGTTGTGTCCCAAGCGAGGCGACCCGCCTCTTTGGGAGCTGGCTATGAAGGTCTTGTGGTTTAGTCTGCTGTTTTTTACAGCTACGTTTGCCGCCATCGTTCTTGCGGGGCAGTTTGGCCTACTCAGAGGCCGTGCCCCAAACGATTTGGGGGTCCGGAACAGCCGCCTCAAGCCACCGTCGCGTTCGCCCAATAGCGTGAGCAGCCAGGCGGATCTATACCCAGACAATCCCCAAAGAGAATATGCGTATATCGCACCCTTTCAGTTCTCCGGTGATGCTGAGCAGGCAATGGCAAGGCTCGCCGAAATACTGACGAGCCGCGAACGCACCGTGGTTGCATCCCAAGCGCCAGACTATATCTACGCCCAGAGCACGACCAAGCTTCTGCGCTTCACTGACGATATCGAATTTTGGCTTGATCGATCGGCAGGTCTCATCCACGCACGGTCAGCCAGTCGCCTGGGCCGCAAGGATTTCCATGTGAATCGTGCACGCATAGAAACAATCAGGGCCCAGTTCGCGAAAAACTGAGCCCTTTGGTCTTGCAATCCCACCGCTATTGTTAATCAGCGGTAGCTTCTTCCGGTTTTGACTTGCCCTTTTTCTCCGGCAAGGGTTGGATGTCCAGCAAAACTTCGGTTTTGCTCTCATCCTTGTCATCCAGGTCCACCGTCAGTCGCCCACCTTCCGTGAGCCGACCAAACAGCAACTCATCGGCCAGCGCACGGCGTATCGTGTCCTGAATCAGGCGCTGCATGGGTCGGGCACCCATCAGTGGGTCAAAGCCCTTCTTGGCCAGATGCTTGCGCAGCTTGTCGGTAAAGGTGACGTCTACCTTCTTCTCTGCCAACTGGGTTTCCAGTTGCAGCAGGAACTTGTCCACCACGCGAAGAATGATGTTTTCATCCAGCGCCTTGAAACTCACCGTGGCATCCAGGCGATTGCGGAACTCTGGAGTGAACAAACGCTTGATATCCGCAGCTTCGTCGCCCGCCTCACGCGGATTGGTAAAACCGATGCTGGCCTTGTTCATGGTCTCCGCACCCGCATTGGTGGTCATGACAATGATGACGTTGCGGAAGTCAGCTTTGCGCCCATTGTTATCCGTCAGCGTGCCGTGGTCCATGACCTGCAGCAACACATTGAAAATCGCAGGGTGTGCCTTCTCGATTTCGTCGAGCAGCAACACGCAATGCGGTTTTTTCGTGATGGCCTCTGTCAGCAATCCACCCTGGTCGAAACCCACATAGCCAGGAGGCGCACCAATCAGGCGGCTGACGGCATGCTGCTCCATGTATTCACTCATATCAAAGCGAATCAGGTCAATGCCCATGATGTAGGCCAGTTGCTTCGCAGCTTCGGTTTTACCCACACCGGTAGGACCGCTGAACAGGAAGGAGCCAATCGGCTTGTCACCCTTGCCGATGCCAGACCGCGCCATCTTGACCGCCGACGCTAACACGTCCAAAGCCTTATCCTGACCAAACACGACGTTACGCAAGTCACGCTCCAGCGTTTTGAGCTTGCTACGGTCGTCATTGGACACGTTGGCTGCAGGAATACGGGCGATCTTGGCCACAATCTCTTCGACCTCAGCCTTGCTGATGGTTTTCTTGCGCTTGTTGGCCGGCAGAATACGTTGGGCCGCGCCCGCCTCATCGATCACGTCGATGGCCTTATCGGGCAGATGCCGGTCATTGATGTATTTGGCGCTCAGTTCGGCAGCTGCCTGCAAGGCGGCCACGGCGTACTTCACATTGTGGTGCTCTTCAAAGCGAGACTTCAGCCCTTTGAGAATCTCGACCGTCTGCTCGACCGTTGGCTCGACGACGTCCACTTTCTGGAAACGACGCGACAAGGCCGCATCTTTCTCAAAGATGCCGCGGTACTCGGTAAAGGTGGTTGCACCGATACACTTCAGTGCGCCAGAACTCAAGCCTGGCTTGAGCAGGTTGGAGGCATCCAGCGTGCCGCCTGAAGCAGCGCCGGCTCCTATCAGGGTATGGATTTCGTCGATAAAAAGCACAGCGTTGGGCTTGTCTTTCAGCGCTTTTAATACGCCCTTGAGACGTTGTTCAAAATCACCACGGTATTTGGTTCCCGCCAACAAGGCGCCCATATCCAGCGAGTACACGATGGCCTCAGCAAGAATCTCAGGCACATCACCCTGGGTAATACGCCAAGCCAAGCCCTCCGCAATGGCCGTTTTGCCAACGCCAGCCTCACCCACCAATAAAGGATTGTTTTTGCGGCGGCGGCACAGGATCTGTATGACACGCTCAACCTCGTACTCGCGGCCAATCAGCGGGTCAATCTTGCCGTCTTTCGCAAGCTGGTTCAGGTTAACGGTGAACTGCTCCAAAGGAGATGTTTTCTCATTCTTTTCGCCCGCGCCTTCCTCACTCTCGACGGGATTTTCACTGGGCTTGGCAGACTCGGGAGGGTCATTTTTCTTGATCCCATGGGCGATGAAGTTCACCACATCCAGCCGAGTGACGCCTTGCTGGTGTAGGTAATACACCGCATGCGAGTCTTTTTCACCAAATATGGCAACCAACACGTTGGCGCCGGTGACTTCTTTCTTGCCACTGCCAGTAGATTGCACATGCATGATGGCGCGTTGGATCACACGCTGAAAGCCCAGAGTGGGTTGGGTATCGACGTCATCGGCACCTGCTACCTGAGGTGTATTGTCCTTGATGAAGTTCGACAGCGATTTTCGCAAATCGTCAATATTGGCCGAACAGGCGCGCAATACTTCTGCCGCGCTGGGGTTATCCAGCAACGCAAGCAATAAATGCTCGACGGTAATGAACTCGTGGCGCTGCTGGCGTGCCTCAACAAACGCCATGTGCAGGCTGACTTCCAATTCTTGGGCAATCATGTGATTTCCTTTAGCCTTGCGTTGATGATTAACTGTAAACCGTTTCCCGGCTTACTGTTCATTACTTTCGATATCACTTTACAAATCCAGGGGCTCGCAAACGCATTGCAGCGGGTGCCCCGCCTTGTGTGCCGCTTCCATTACCTGATCCACCTTAGTCACCGCCACATCGCGCGAATAAACACCGCACACTGCTTTGCCATCCAGATGAATTTTTAACATGATCCGGGTTGCCGATTCCAGATCCTTGCCGAAGTATTCCTGGATCACGACAACAACAAACTCCATCGGTGTGTAATCGTCGTTCAGCATCACAACCTGGTACATATGAGGCGGTTTGATGCGCTGGGTTCGACGCTCCAACACAACAGAACCGCCTTCGTCGGGGTTTGGCTGCCGAATAGGAGGCTCTGATGGTTTAGATGGGATATTTGTTGCCATGAAATCGATTCTATCGGTCACCCCAAAGGACTGCACCGCACTAATGAATTGGAGACGCAACGCTCCGATTCAAGCCATCGTTAAAAAAAAACCGCCACAGACCACATCGTCCAGGCGGTTTGTCCAGCAAAGAAAAACACGACCGTCAAGCCGCCTTGATCCGTTTTTACATGTTGTCGATCATGACTTGGCCGAAACCGGAACAGCTGACCTGGGTGGCACCATCCATCAGCCGCGCAAAGTCGTACGTGACTTTCTTGCTCTTGATCGATTTTTCCATGGAACTAATGATGATGTCAGCAGCTTCTAGCCAGCCCATGTGGCGCAGCATCATTTCGGCCGACAAAATTTCGGAACCGGGGTTGACATAGTCCTTGCCAGCGTATTTTGGCGCCGTACCGTGGGTCGCTTCAAAACATGCGACTGAATCCGACAGATTGGCGCCGGGTGCAATACCGATGCCACCAACCTGCGCAGCCAAGGCATCGGACACATAATCGCCATTGAGGTTGAGCGTGGCGATAACGCTGTATTCGGCGGGGCGCAACAGGATTTGCTGCAAGAAGGCATCAGCGATGCTGTCCTTGACCACAATGTCCTTGCCTGACTTAGGGTTCTTGAACTTGCACCAGGGTCCGCCATCGATGAGTTCAGCGCCAAACTCCTTTTGCGCCAGTGCGTAGGCCCAATCACGGAAGCCACCTTCGGTGTACTTCATGATGTTGCCCTTGTGAACAATGGTCACGCTGGGTTTGTCATTGTCAATCGCGTACTGCATGGCTTTGCGCACCAAGCGTTCCGTACCTTCACGCGAAACCGGCTTGATACCAATACCCGAAGTGTTTGGGAAGCGAATCTTCTTCACTCCCATTTCATCCTGCAAGAATTTGATCAGTTTTTTTGCCTTGTCACTCTCGGCTTCAAACTCGATACCCGCATAAATGTCTTCCGAGTTTTCGCGAAAGATGACCATATTGGTCTTGTGCGGCTCTTTGACCGGGCTCGGTACACCATCAAAATACTGAATGGGGCGCAAACACACATACAGATCCAACTCCTGCCGCAAAGCTACATTCAGAGAGCGGATTCCGCCCCCCACAGGTGTTGTCAGTGGGCCTTTGATCGACACCACGTAGTCGCGTAGCGCGTGCAGAGTCTCTTCCGGCAGCCACACGTCGGGGCCATAAACATTGGTGGATTTTTCGCCCGCATAAACTTCCATCCAATGGATTTTTTTCTTGCCACCATACGCTTTGGCAACCGCTGCATCGACCACTTTCAACATCACCGGCGTGATATCAAGACCGGTGCCATCACCCTCGATAAAAGGGATGACGGGCTGATCGGGCACGTTCAAGGACATATCCGCGTTAACGGTGATTTTTTGGCCTTCGGCTGGGACTTTGATGTGCTGGTACATGGAAAAAGGTCTCCGTTCAATATTGGGATCGCAATTACCTAAGAAGTTGTGCTTCTGGAAGTGGATAAATTCTATTCCTAAAAATTTACTTGATTCCGTCAAGCAGGCAAGCCTGCGATGTGTAGCGAAGACGCACCGGGCGATGTTGGATAATTTGCGCCGGTTGCGACGTCTTTGCAAGGAAAATCAAATGAACAAACTTCTCACCATATTGCTGGCTGGTTTCATGTCCGTGGCCGCCTTTGCCCAAGTTACAGCTCCGGCCACTCCAGCAGCACCAGCCGTTCAATCGGCGCCCGTAGCGGCCGCGCCCGCCAAGGAAGTGAAAAAACAAAAGGCGACCACCCATAAGGCCAAAAGATCCAGTCGCAAGGCCAAGAAGTCGGCCAAGAAATAATTTTTCACCGACCCTGTTTCATGCCCGCGCAAGCGGGCATTTTCACTATTGCTAGCCCACAAAAAAACCGGCCCAAAGCCGGCTTTCATGCAGGGACCTGACGCACTCAGGCGAAGTTGGCTTCTGCAAAGCCCCAGTTCACCAATTTGTCGAGATAAGTCTCGACAAATTTTTGGCGCAGATTGCGGTAGTCGATGTAATAGGCGTGCTCCCACACGTCGACGGTCAGCAAAGCCTTGTCAGCCGTGGTCAGCGGCGTGCCGGCAGCACCCATATTCACGATATCAACCGAGCCATCGGCCTTCTTCACTAGCCAAGTCCAGCCCGAACCGAAATTACCCACAGCCGACTTGACGAAGGCCTCCTTGAACGCAGCGTAGCCACCCCATTTGGCGTTAATCGCGGCAGCCAGAGCGCCAGTAGGTTCACCGCCACCGTTTGGCTTCATGCAATTCCAGAAAAAGGTGTGGTTCCAGATTTGCGCAGAATTGTTGTAAATGCCGCCGCTGGACTTCTTGATGATTTCCTCCAGCGACATGTTTTCAAATTCGGTGCCTTTTTGCAGGTTGTTCAAGTTGACCACGTAGGCGTTGTGGTGCTTGCCATGGTGAAATTCCAGTGTTTCTTTGGAATAGGCTGGTGCCAGGGCATCAATTGCAAAAGGCAATGCGGGCAGGGTGTGTTCCATGGGATCCTCTCTGTTGGTTGGCAAAAAATAGTGATTGTAGGAATTAATTCGGGCACGGATCAGTGACGACCATGTCAACCGCACCATCCGTAAGGCTTGCGCGCACACGCTGACCGGCCGCGGCCTGTGAAACCCGGCTCAAAGTTTGACCATCTTCCAGCGTCAACCAGGCGTATCCACGATGCAGCACCAATGAGGGGTCCAGCAGACCCAGCCGCAATTCAGCGTGGCGGTTGCGCTCCCGCATGCCCTGCAGCGCGCGGTTGACGCGCAACGGCCAGTCTTGCCGGCGCCGCGCCACCTCGGAACTCCGCGACTGCAGGATCAAGCGCGCCGCGTGCTGCATACGCTGGTGCAGGGACGCTAGCACCAGGCGCTGGCGATGCATCGACTCCGAAGGTCGGCCCAGGCGCGCGGAAGCCAGATCAACGTGTTGGGCTTGTTTATCCAGAAAGCGCAATACCGCATCATCCAGGCGTGTTTCCAGCGTCGCAACCGTGGCAAGCCAGGCCATGGTAGGTTCAGACACCAGCTCCGCTGCGGCAGTCGGCGTGGGTGCCCGCATATCCGCCACAAAATCGGCAATCGTGAAGTCCGTTTCGTGGCCCACCCCACACACGACGGGTACCGGGCTGCGCACCAACATGCGCGCCACCGACTCATCGTTGAAGGCCCACAGGTCCTCGATGGCGCCGCCACCGCGTACCAACAAAATGACATCCAGTTGCACGGCTCCCGCACGCGCCGGGGCAACGGCCAGCGCATACAGATTTGACAAAGCCCGAACCAACTCGGCTGGGGCACCATCCCCTTGCACTGAAGCAGGAGCCAGCACGACCGGGATATGCGGCACCCGTCGCTGCAAAGCCGTTACCACGTCATGCAAAGCGGCGGCACCCAGAGACGTCACCAGGCCGATGCCGCGCGGCATTGCGGGAAGGGGGCGTTTGCGCGCACTGTCGAACAGCCCTTCTTGTTCCAGTTTGGCCTTGAGTTTGAAAAATTGCTCAAACAAGTTGCCCTGCCCGGCAGGCCGCATACTTTCCACGATCAATTGCAATTCGCCACGGGTCTCGTAGACGCCCAGACGCCCACGCACCTCCACACGATCCCCATCACGGGGGCTGAAGTCCAGCAAACCCGCCGCGCGTCGAAAAATGGCGCAACGCATTTGCCCGCTTGCGTCCTTCAATGAAAAATAGCAATGGCCACTGGCAGCGCGAGTAAATCCGCTGATTTCGCCCCCAACCGTCACCGGATTGAAACGCGCGTCCAATGCATCAGCAATGGCGCGGCACAGCGCTCCGACCTGCCAAACGCGCTCTACCACACCCGGTTGATTGGACTCAAACATGTTTTGGTGACCATGCCACACCGGTACAGCATGGGCAAACGCTCCACAGATGGGGCGGGACGGCGTTCAGCATGGCAGTGCCGTTTGCATCGCACCATGCTACGTAGCAAGTTATTGATTTCATTGAATTTTTCGCTGCTGAATTTGTCATCAATCTGTCAAAACCACGCTGCGATGCGGCCTTACGCATGAAGCAACAATAGTTCTGCACAAACTTATCCACAACTTCTGTGGGTCGCCGGCCTGCGCCATAATCGCGAGGCATTTCATCTGCACGGAGTGACCATTTGTTTTCCATCATACAAGCCGCCGGCTGGCCAATCTGGCCCCTCATTGCCTGCTCCGTACTGGCCTTGGCCATTGTTATTGACCGTTTTATTAGCCTGAAGGCCACCAAGGTGGCACCACCACGCTTATTGGACGAAGTACTGAGCGTTACCCGCAACGCAATCCCTGCCCCTGATGTGGTGACGCAACTGGAAAAAAACTCGGCGCTCGGCGAGGTCCTGGCCAGTGGTTTACGGGCTATCAATTCCGACCCACGCTGCACCGAAGACGACTTGCGGGCCACCATGGAGAGCACCGGCCGCATCGTGGCCCACCGCCTGGAGCAACGCTTGAGCGCGCTGGCGACCATCGCGTCCGCAGCGCCGCTGATGGGCTTGTTTGGCACCGTGGTCGGCATGATCGAGATTTTTGGCTCACAAGCACCTGGCGGGGCCACTGGCGGCAACCCGGCCCAGCTCGCCCATGGCATCTCGATAGCGCTTTACAACACCGCGTTTGGGCTGATTGTGGCGATCCCCTCGTTGATCTTCTGGCGCTATTTCAGGGGCCAGGTCGACGCCTACCTGTTGACGCTGGAACTGTCGGCCGAGCATTTAGCACGCCACCTCAAAGTATTCCGCAAGTAAGTCGACCATGAACTTTCGCGCCCGAACCACCGAGGAACCCGAGATCAACCTGATCCCGTTCATTGATGTGCTACTGGTGGTGTTGATTTTTTTGATGCTATCCACCACCTACAGCAAGTTCACCGAAATGCAGTTGAAGCTGCCGGTCGCCGATACCGACGCCCAGCGCGACTACGCCAAGGAATTGATCGTCGCTGTTAGCGCAGATGGCGCCTATAGCGTCAACCGGGTACCGGTGGTTGGGCGTAGCCTGGAAAACGTAGCCATTGCAATGACCGAAGGCGCCAAGGCTGGCAAGGATACGGTCGTCATCATCAGCGCCGATGCCAGCGCTAAACACCAATCCGTGGTGACGGTTATGGAAGCCGCGCGGCGCTCGGGCTTGAACCAAATCACTTTTGCTACGCAATCGTCAGCGCAAGCGGGTGGCCGGTAGCGCCATGCTGGGTGCTTTACGGCCAGCGGTGCACAAAACGCTGCTGCGCGCGTGGACCAAACCGGGGGGGGTTGCAGCCCTGCTCTGGCCGCTGTCCCTGATCTACCAGTGCCTGGTCAGGATACGGCGCCAACTCTACAGCAGCGGGGCATTCAAAACACAGCGTGTCGGTGCACGCGTGATCGTGGTGGGCAACGTCATTGCTGGAGGGGCCGGTAAAACGCCTACCGTCATCGCCTTGGTGCAGCACCTGCGGGCGCAAGGTCAGCGTGTTGGTGTCATATCCCGGGGTTATGGACGCGAGGGGACGGCTTGCGTCGAGGTGCACTGCGACTCCGACCCGCGGACGGTAGGCGATGAACCCTTGTTGATTCAAAGGGCGACGCAATGCCCCGTATTTGTAGGCCCTACCAGGCATGCAGCGGCTGCGGCCCTGCTGGCGCGTTACCCCGGCACCGAGACCATCGTCTGTGACGACGGGCTGCAGCACTATGGCCTATACCGCGATCTGGAGATTTGTGTGTTTGATGACCGCGGGCGCGGCAATGGATTGCATCTGCCGGCCGGTCCGCTGCGCGAAAGTTGGCCCCGCCGGCCCGTTGCCCGCGCTGGTCAAAGCAATGAGCGACTCCTGGTGCTGCACACCGGCGGCCGCCCGGCGTTCGCCGGCTACCGCGCGCAGCGCAGTCTGGCACCCTTCGCCGTGGAGCGTGACGGCACTCAGGTGTCCCTAAAAACACTGAGCGCAACGGGTGCGCCAGCCTTGGTAGCGCTGGCTGGTATTGCCCAACCCGAATCATTTTTTTCGATGTTACGCGCGCTAAAGCTGCCCTTGGCCCAGACCATTTCATTACCGGATCACTATACTTTTAATAGCGCACCACATCCAATATACGAGGGCTACCGCCTCGTTTGCACAGAGAAGGATGCCGTAAAACTGTGGCCATTCGCGCCCCAAGCGCTGGCTATACCATTGGTTTTTTCACCTGAACCCGCGTTTTTCGCGGCGCTCGACTCAGCGCTCGCGGAACGCGATTCCGCAAAGCTATCATCCCCCCATGGACACAAGACTACTTGAACTTATTGTTTGCCCTGTGACCAAGGGGCCCCTGGAATACGACCGTGACAAGCAGGAGCTGATTTCCCGCAGCGCGCGCCTGGCCTACCCGGTGCGCGACGGCATACCGGTGCTGCTGGAAGAAGAAGCGCGCACGCTGACCGACACCGAACTCGGCCTGTGAACGAAGCGGCCGTGGGCTATACCGTCCTGATTCCTGCGCGGCTGGCCTCCACCCGATTGCCCAATAAACCACTGGCCGACCTGGGCGGTGCGCCGATGGTCGTGCGGGTGGCACAGCGCGTGCGCTCCGGCGTATCCGCCTCCACACGCATCGTGGTGGCGGGTGACCACCCATCCATCATCGAGGCCTGCCAAAGCCACTGCATAGAGGCGATACTGACCCGCGAAGACCATCCCTCCGGCAGCGACCGACTGGCGGAGGCCTGCAACATCCTGGCATTGGCCGATGACGGAATCGTGGTCAATGTACAGGGTGATGAGCCCTTGATCGATCCGGCGCTGGTCCAGGCCGTCGCGACCCTCTTGCTTGCGCAGCCGCTGGCCAGCATGGGCACAGCTGCCCATGTCATCGACTGCGTGTCGGACTTTGTCAACCCCAATGTGGTCAAGGTGGTGATGGATGCGGCCGGGCTCGCTCTGTACTTCAGCCGGGCACCGATTGCCTGGTCACGCGACGGCTTTGCCCAGGGGGTGCATGCGCTGCCCCAGCCCGCACCATTGCGCCACATCGGCATTTATGCGTACCGAGTCGGGTTTCTGCGCCTGTTTCCGCAATTGCAGCAGGCGCCGATCGAAGTCACCGAAGCATTGGAACAACTGCGAGCCCTGTGGCATGGCCACCGCATCGCGGTGCATGTCAGCGAACAGGCGCCGGGGCCGGGTGTGGACACGCCAGAAGACCTTGCGCGCGTGCGAGTGCTTTTTCTTGCCAACGCGGGTAATCCTGTAAGTTAGCCGCCTGGTGGTCCATGCTATTCTCGGGAAGGAATCGCGTAACGCGTTGCTCCCGCGGGACGCACGCCGACGCGCTTAGGGTTTTTGTTCTATCCGAGGGTATCCATGAGACTCATTTTGTTGGGCGCACCAGGCGCAGGCAAAGGCACGCAAGCCACATTCATTTGCCAAAAATATGGCATTCCACAGATTTCCACCGGCGATATGCTGCGAGCCGCCGTCAAGGCAGGCAGTCCGCTAGGGCTGGAAGCCAAGGCTGTCATGGCCTCGGGCGGTTTGGTCAGCGACGACCTGATCATCAACCTGGTCAAGGAACGCCTGACCCAGGCCGACTGCGCCAACGGTTTCCTGTTTGACGGCTTTCCCCGCACCATCCCCCAAGCCGACGCCATGAAGGCGGCCGGTGTCGCTCTGGACTATGTGGTCGAAATTGATGTCCCCTTTGACGCCATCATCGAGCGCATGAGTGGTCGCCGCTCGCATCCGGCGTCCGGGCGCACCTACCATGTGAAGTTCAACCCACCCAAGGTCGCTGGCGTGGATGATGTTTCCGGTGAGCCCCTGATCCAGCGCGACGACGACAAGGAGGAAACCGTCAAGAAACGCCTGGAGGTGTACAGCTCCCAAACGCGCCCCTTGGTCGACTACTACTCCAGTTGGGCGGCCAAGGACCCAGCCGGTGCGCCCAAATACCGTGCCGTCAGCGGCATGGGCGATGTCGATGTCATCAAGACTCGCGTTTTTGAAGCATTAGGCAGCTAAGCAAGCCGTTGGCCCACCCAGAAGGCCGCCATTGCGGCCTTTTTTTTCGCCTCGCGCCTGCCGCGAGACGGCCCTACGACAGCAAGTCCAGCACCAAGGCTATGCGTGCCTTGACCGGCGACAGGCCGTGTGAGTGGGGCAAGTCCGACGTGGAAACTCCGGCGACTACGCTTCCCCGCCCACAACGCGTCGCACGCATGACACGGATGCCACCAGCCTGTGCCTCGCGCAACGCCGTCTCCAGGTCTTCGTGGATAGTACCGTTTCCGGTGCCCGCAACTACGATGCCACGCACGGGTTGAACAGCATCCGCAGAGGCCTGGCATAACGCCCGCACCGTCGCCCCGGTTGCACCAACATAACTGATAACAATTTCAACGCGGGGCCAAGCAGTTTCGGGCAGTTGCTCCACCGAGCCCGCTTCAATGGCCACGGTAGTCGGACACGCGTGCAGCCAGCGTACGCTTCCTTCCTCCACATAACCCAGCGGCCCCGCTTCGCCAGAGTCAAAGGCATTGAGGCGGTAAGTATGAATTTTCTGGACGTCACGCGCGCTGTGCACTGTTCCGGCGCATACCGCCAGCACGCCGTGCGCCTCCTTCGACCGCGCCACGATGACAGCATCGAGCACATTCTGAGGACCGTCAGGTGACAGTGACGAAGCCGGACGCATCGCACAGGTCAACACCACCGGTTTTTTGTCCAGCAACTTGCGCGGTAGCACCCGCGCCAGAAAATAGGCGGTTTCCTCCAAAGTATCCGTGCCGTGTGTGACGACAATCGAACACACGTCCGGCTGTGCCATATGGTGACAAATCCGTCGCGCCAAGGTGGTCCACTGCGCCCACCCCATGTCCTTGCTGTCAATCTGCAGCACTTGCTCAGACTCGAAGACATGGTCCCCCAACGCGCTCGACAAACTAGGTATGGCCTCCAGCAAAAGCTCCACACCCACCTGCGCCGCCTTGTATCCCACGTTGTCCGCAGCGCTGTCTGCGGTTCCCGCAATCGTGCCGCCAGTCCCCAAAAACACCATCTTTTTCAACATTTTTGTTCTTTCCACTTGCAAACAAAATAAAACTGGTTAAAAATACAGCTACTGGATGCCGAAACAGTGTGTACAGACCCACAGCTCACCCGGCCCAGAAACAAGGAGTCAGCATGCTTGAAAGTCCCAAACTTACCGCACGGCAACAACAGATTCTGGATCTGATTCAAAGCGCCATAACTCGCACCGGCGCTCCCCCTACACGCGCAGAAATTGCCACCGAACTAGGCTTCAAATCGGCCAACGCGGCCGAAGAGCACCTGCAGGCCCTGGCGCGCAAAGGCGTTATCGAATTGGTCAGCGGCACATCCCGTGGTATTCGCCTCAAAAGCGATGCACTTCGATCCATCAACGAGTCCCGTCTT
Organism: Pseudomonadota bacterium; assembly: GCA_040384785.1. Lineage (GTDB taxonomy): Bacteria > Pseudomonadota > Gammaproteobacteria > Burkholderiales > Burkholderiaceae_C > Allorhodoferax. The sequence goes on along the minus strand of JAZKIR010000024.1, from coordinate 16,033 downwards.
AAGCAATTCTCGCTGCCCCTTCCAGGATTGGCCCAATTGGCCTTGCCACTGGTTGGCCGTGTGGCAGCGGGCTCACCGATTCTCGCCCAGGAACATGTAGACAAGACCTATTATGTGGAAAACAGCCTGTTTCAACGCCAACCCGATTACCTGCTGAAAGTGCGCGGTATGTCCATGCGCGACGCCGGCATCATGGACGGTGATCTCCTGGCCGTGCAAGCCACCAAGGATGCCAAGAACGGCCAAATCGTTGTGGCGCGCCTGGGTGACGAAGTAACCGTCAAGCGCTTTCGGCGCAACAAACATTTGATTGAGTTGCACCCGGAAAACCCGGACTACCAAACCATTGTGGTGGAGCCCGGCGAGCCTTTCGAGATTGAAGGGCTGGCAGTTGGTTTGATCCGCAACACCATGCTCATGTAATCCTCACGAAAGCTGCTTGCCATGAACCTCACTCTTTTGGTCCATTCCGGGATTTGGAAACCGCTTGAAAGCCTGGTGCGGTGGTGCTTGACCCGACCATCGTCCGCCGACTCCACCGCCAGCGCCTCACCTGGTCAGCAATGTAATGCTCCTAAATCAGTAGCACCTCACGTATTATTGACGAGGGCTACAAGCCCAATATTCGTGGGGCAAAAGCCGCTAAGGGTGGTTCGTGTGGTCGAAGTCGGCCAAACACGTGCCAGCGTTGGCCGCATGGTCATCTCTGGGCGCATGGCCGACGTCTGCGCCGAACTGGATCGACTGGCCGCCCGGGAGGCTGCGCTTTCCTGATGAAGTGAGGTGTTGCTGGGCCGACGCTGTATGCAGCCGGCCCAAGTAACCCAAAACCGCTGTTTGGTTCCCGCAGCGATGCGGCCTAGGCCACTCACTTTCGTTGGAGCATGGCTTAATGGTACGTTGCGTGGACAAGGCACAATTGCGTCCATGAATATTGTGATTCTGGATGATTATCAGGATGCCGTTCGCAAGTTGGAATGTGCTGCGAAGTTGGAGGTCTACCAAGCCAAGGTCTACACCAATACGGTAAAGGGCATCGGGCAGTTGTCGGTACGCCTCAAGGACGCAGATGTTATCGTCCTGATCCGGGAGCGAACCCATATCAACCGCCAATTGATTGAAAAACTCCCCAAGCTGAAGATGATTTCCCAAACTGGGCGAGTGGGCAGCCACTTGGATGTGCAGGCATGCACCGAACGCGGCATTGCAGTTGCCGAAGGGATTGGGTCTGGTGTGGCCCCGGCCGAACTGACCTGGGCGCTCATCATGGCGGCCATGCGCAGGCTGCCACATTACATTGGAAATCTGAAACACGGCGCATGGCAGCAGTCTGGCTTAAAAGCCGGTTCTATGCCCGCGAATTTCGGCATAGGCAGCACATTGCAGGGCAAGGTACTAGGAATCTGGGGCTACGGAAAGATTGGCCAACTGGTCGCCAGCTACGGTCGCGCTTTCGGAATGCACGTCGTCGTATGGGGCAGTGAGACCTCCAAAGAGAAGGCCCACCAGGATGGCTTTGCGGCAGCACAAAGCCGTGAGGCTTTTTTCGAGCATTGCGACGTGGTAACCCTGCATCTCAGACTAAGCGACACCACACGAAACCTGATAGACCATACGGATCTGGCCCGCATGAAGCCCAGCGCGCTGCTCGTCAATACTTCGCGTGCCGAGCTGATCGACACCAACACATTGATCAGTGCTCTGAACCGTGGGCGTCCTGGCATGGCGGCAGTTGACGTCTTCGAAACGGAGCCTGTACTACAGGGGCATGCGCTGCTGCGGCTTGAGAACTGCATTTGTACGCCGCACATTGGCTATGTGGAACAGCACAACTATGAGGTGCTATTTGGTGCTGCCTTTGATAACGTTGCCAATTTCATCAAAGGAACGCCAACCAATATTGTCAACCCAGGCGCACTACAAGTGAGGCGCTGACCGCTCAGGCAGACTTGGACTGTTTGGTCAACGGCGTCAGTTCCACTGGTTTGAAATCAATAAGATTGCCTGGCTGCTCAGTGAGGTCAACGTCAATGGTTATCCGGGAATCGGGACTTGCGGGCTTCGATACCGCTTGTACGGCTTCTGCCACTACTGCGTCAGCAGGGTAATCATTCAATTTGACGCCTACTTCTGCAATTGCAGCTGTCGCGGCACTGAAAGGCAAGAAACTCGAGTTCAAGGATGATGCAATGCGCTTCGCCACGCTATGCAGCAGCAGCAAGTCACGGAATGCTTCCAAGTCAAATTCCTGTGCCCTGCCCTCGCCCTGCGTCCGGAGCAAACAAGTTTCTATAAAAGAAACAACTTCGTCCGATGGCCAGCGCGTGACGATGCGGCGACACACTTCCGGATACGCTTCCAAACCACTGCCGGGCTGATTAAAGTCTGCATACCTGGGAACTTGGCCGGAGAAGGTGGCATTGAATCCATTCCTGTACAGGTCGTATTCCGTTTTCCGCCCCAAAGTGTGGAGCATTTTGAGCAAGTCGAGGTACACCAGCGGATTAGCGCCCCCCCCCATGTCCACGCTCTCTCGTAGCAAGGAAACGGCTTCCTCATGCTGTCCCAGTGTCATGAAGAATTCCGCTTGCTGACGAACATCCAACATGTCTTGCGTATTGACCGCCCGCAAACTCGTCGTCATGCTGTTGGCAAAATCAAGATGGCCAACTGCTTTCGAAGCCAGTCTGCTGGGTGCCGACTGATCGTCCGCCTTTGAGGCACCCTGTAATGCTCGATCCTGATCCAGGTTTTCCGGATCGCTCAAATGCAGTTCGATATCCACTTTCGTAGCCACTTCGGCTGGTTTTCCCCTCACGGCAATCGGTAGCTCGACGGCGGGCATGTAAGCTCCCCGTGGCTGCGGTTGATCCGACGTGACGACACCGTCATTGATGTCCACCATCCCTGATTTTTCAGGTGCGCCATCTCTACGCCACCACGGCGCGGTGGTCCGCCCGCTGCCTTGCGTTCGAAGCCATAGGTAGGCCAATCCAAGACTGCATAGCAGCAGCATCGCAATAAGGCCATACACCAGGGAGTTGGTGTAGCGATCAGTTTCTGCCTTTTCCAGGCGCTGGGTGAGTTCGTCCAAAATCAATCGATTCTTGACGGTGACATCGTGCAATCCCTTGAGATCTGACTCCAACGCGTTGCTACGATTTTGCATACCCAACACGTCACTCTCGGTAGCGTTCAGTGACCGCCAACGCGCAACAGCCATTGCACGGATTTCCAGATCTTCAGTCTCCCCGATCACCAACGCATTACTGAGTTTCAGCGTCAAATCGCGGTCTTCGGCCAAATCGAGGGGCGCCAGTTTCAGATGCGGTCGCCGGATCAAAGGCTGCTTGATGCTGGGACTTGACCTGGTCACTACCGCTGGCTCGGACGGGGGAACTGCTGCGGCCACTTGCACTTGTTTCCGGGAACTTGCAGAAGGCTCCCTGCTCTTTTCGGTCGAAACGGCGGAGGCCTGTGAAGCAACCCGTGGAATGGCAGGCGGTTGCGCTGCGCTCGATACTTTTGGTTGCGAGCTTGTTTCTGTCGCCAATTCGGCCAACAGTACGAAACGCCGGGTCGTCTTGTTCTCACACCCTGCGCGCAGATACACAGTGACAACGGGTTCGTCCACAATGGACAGCGCAGTGATCGTGACATTGGCCGACCGGGAGTTTGGCGAAAACTCGCTGGTCACACTGACGCGGCCGGCATCCTGCTTGGAGTCGCCGTAGAAAACGTCGGCGTCAAAACACAACGCCGACGGCCCTTCCCCGGATTCCATCTGGATGGGCACTACCAACTTGAGAGATTGCCCCACGAGCACGGCCCCACTGGCACGCCCAAAAGTCATGGCCGAACTGCTGACCACAGTGCAAAAAAATGCAACTCCCAAAGTCGCAAATTTGTATTTTCTATGGAGTTTCATCTATAAAGCGGATTTTCACAAGCGACTCGCAATCCTCAGACCTTAAAAGACTGTGCGGCGATGAACTCAACAGGTAAACGGGGTCAATGGAGGCCATTTACAGTGTTCGCCCAACGCTCTGGGTGCAAGGCAAGCTAGACACGCACGCGACAAACATCAAGACAAGAAGCTGCCCCGCAGGTGACAATGGCGCGTCATTTCCGACACATGCAGTCACCCAAAAGACAAGCTATGGACGAACCCATCCTTACTATTGATGAACGGTCAGCGATCAATGGCGGTCGCTGGTTTTCTTCGTTATCCCCTTCCCTCAAACACGACATTCTTCGATGCGCTTATGTCAAACGCCACAAAGACGGCGACCTGATCTCTGCACGCGGCGAGCCGCCAGAGGATTGGATCGCCTGCGCAAAGGGCGCTGTTCGGGTGAGTTCAACCTCCATCTCAGGCAAGCAAATCACACTGACCTACGTGGAGCCGGGCATTTGGTTTGGGGACGTTTCCATTTTCGATGGCGACCGGCGTACCCACGATGCCTACGCCCATGGCGACACCACGATACTGTGCGTAGCCAAGGCAGATTTCAAAAAAATATTGGCGCTGCACGTCGAGTTGTACGAAGCCTTGCTGAGACTGCACGCACGCCGCATACGCCAACTCTATGGATTGGTGGAAGACCTCAACACCCTACCCTTGCGTGCACGATTGGCCAAGCAACTGCTGCACTTGGTGCGCAGCTACGGGGTGCCGTCATTGAGCGACGCCAGCGAGGTGCGCATTGGGCTTCAACTGGCTCAGGAGGAATTGGCCCAATTACTGGGAGCCTCGCGCCAGCGGGTCAACCAGGAGTTGAAATCCATGGAACGGGACGGTGCCATCCGCATCGAGCAAGGTGGATTGGTGATACGCGACCGCGTTGCGCTGATGCACATCATTGATGCCGACAACTAACCTCTACACAACTTACTTGCCGTACAACCCATGAGTGAATTTGACCATTTCTTAGGTACGCGACCTGTCAGCGACCAGCATGCCTTTGATATCGAGGCGTTGAGCGCTTGGCTGGAAAAGAATCTCTCCGGATATGCCGGCCCACTGAGCGTGGAGATGTTCAAGGGCGGCCAATCCAACCCGACCTACAAACTCATTACGCCCAGCAAAAGTTATGTCATGCGGGCCAAGCCCGGGCCGGTTGCCAAGTTATTGCCATCGGCCCATGCTGTGGAGCGCGAGTTTGCCGTCATGTCAGGGCTGCAGGACACCGGTGTACCCGTGCCGCACATGCACTGCCTGTGTGAAGATGAGTCCGTTATTGGGCGCGCCTTTTATGTCATGGAATGCATGCAAGGCCGCGTATTATGGGATCAATCACTACCTGGCATGGACCGCGAACAACGGGCGGCAATTTACAACGAAATGAACCGTGTCATTGCGGCCCTGCACAAGGTCGATTTCAAGGCACGCGGCTTGGCCAACTACGGCAAGCCTGGCAATTACTTTGAGCGCCAAATCGGTCGTTGGACCAAACAGTACACCGCGTCAATTACCCAACCCATTGCCGAGATGGACCAATTGATGGAATGGCTACCCAAGAACATTCCGGCCATGGCGCGTGACGACAGCATGGTCAGCATCGTGCACGGTGACTACCGTTTGGACAACCTAATGTTTGACGCCGATCAGCCACGCGTGGTCGCCGTCCTGGATTGGGAGTTGTCCACGCTGGGCCATCCACTGGCAGACTTTAGCTACCACTGCATGGCGTGGCACATACCGCCGGGTTCGTTTCGCGGTATTGCAGGACTGGATTTCGAGGCTCTGGGCATTCCCAGTGAGGAGGAGTACATACACCTGTACTGTGAGCGCACGGGTTTGACCACGCCCGCACAACTCAAAGCCGACTGGAACTTCTACATGGCTTACAACCTGTTCCGGATCGCTGCCATTCTGCAGGGCATCGCCAAGCGGGTCGAGGCAGGAACGGCATCCAGCGCGCAAGCAGTCAGTTCAGCTGCAGGCGCAAAACCACTGGCCCAAATGGCGTGGAAATTTGCCCGCGCCGCCCAATAAACATTCACATCGATTTTTGACAAAACACAACCGGAGACCCCATGGATTTCGACTACTCCCCCAAGACAAAAGACCTGCAGGAACGCGTGCTGCGGTTCATGGATGAACACATCTACCCGGCTGAAGGTGCTTACCACGCTGAGATCGCTGCCAATACCGCCGCCGGCAAACGCTGGACACCATTGCAGACCATCGAGAAGCTCAAACCCAAGGCGCAGGCTGCCGGGCTGTGGAATCTATTCTTGCCGGTGGATAGTGCACAGGCATCCGGCTATGCCGGTGCAGGCTTGACCAACCAGGAATACGCACCTTTGGCCGAGATCATGGGCCGCGTCATGTGGTCCAGTGAAGTGTTCAATTGCTCGGCACCCGATACAGGCAATATGGAAACCATTGCACGCTACGGATCCGAGGAAAATAAGGTGCGCTGGCTCAAGCCCTTGCTGGAAGGCCAAATCCGCTCCGCTTTCGCGATGACAGAGCCCGACGTTGCGTCCAGTGATGCAACCAACATCGAAACCCGCATCGAACGCCAGGGTGACGAGTATGTGATCAACGGCCGCAAATGGTGGACCTCTGGTGCTGGCGACCCACGCTGCTCTGTTTACATAACCATGGGTAAAACTGATCCGGAGGCTCCCCGTCATTCGCAGCAAAGCATGGTGCTGGTGCCCGCCAATACCAAGGGCATTACCGTGGTCCGCCCTCTTAATGTGTTTGGATATGACGACGCGCCCCACGGACACATGGAGGTGCTGTTTGAAAACGTCCGTGTTCCGGTGAGCAATATATTGCTAGGTGAAGGCCGTGGCTTTGAAATCGCCCAAGGCCGCCTCGGCCCCGGTCGCATTCACCACTGCATGCGTCTGATCGGTCTGGCTGAACGGGCACTGGAGTTGATGTGCAAACGCGCATCGTCGCGCGTTGCCTTTGGCAAGCCCATCGCAGCCCAAACTGTGACCCAGGAGCGTATTGCTGAAGCACGCTGCAAGATCGATATGGCGCGACTGCTCACACTCAAAGCAGCCTGGATGATGGACATTGCCGGCAATAAATTTGCCAAAAATGAAATCGCCATGATCAAAGTTGTGGCCCCAACCATGGCCTGCGATGTCATTGACTGGGCTATGCAAGTACACGGTGGTGCGGGCATGTGTGATGACTTTCCACTCGCCTACAGCTACACCAATGCACGCACACTGCGCTTTGCCGATGGCCCCGATGAAGTGCACCGCAATGCCATTGCCAAAGCAGAGTTGGGCAAATACGCGGCAAAGCCTGTCGCTGCCTAAGCCTATCTCAAGAAAGTCGCGCGCCTCATCGCGCGCCTTTCCGCTTGCATTTGGGTATCCATCACCAATGGGCCTTGTTAAACCCCGACCACAGTTCGTTAAGGTCCGCAAATCGCCACTTGTCTGGGTCCTCGCGGCTCACGATCTTCTCGGTCGCGCCGGGCAGTGACAAATCAACCACCTCCGGCATGATGCGCAGGTTTGATTTGGTAGAGAAAAACACCTTCACAGATGGTGTTGTCAGTGACTTCCCTGTTTGCTCCACAACCACACCCAAACGCCCCGACGTGAGCTTTACCAGTGAGCCAATGGGGTAAATACCCAGGCTCTTCACAAACGCCTGAAACACCTTGCCATCGAAGTGCCCATTGGCCCACTCCGCCATCTTGCGCAAAGACTCGGCGGGATCCCAACCTGATTTGTAGGGGCGGTTCGAGGTAATGGCGTCGTATACGTCGCACACCGCGCCCATCTTCGCAAAGAGGCTGATTTCATCGGCTTTAAGTCCTTTGGGATAACCAGAGCCATCGGTTTTTTCGTGATGGTGCAAGCAGACGTCCAGAATTAACGGGTCGACGTCAAGGCCGCTCCGCAACAAACGGTGCCCCTCCGACGGATGGGTCTTGATCACATTGAACTCAGCGGCTGATAGCTTGTCTGGCTTGTTCAAGACTTCCATAGGCATCAATGCCTTGCCAAGATCATGCAGCAGACCCGCCATGCCAGCAGATCGGGTCTGCCCCTCGTCCAAATCCAGTTGCTTGGCCAAACCAACCATCATGGCGCACACCGCGACAGAATGCATATAGGTATAGTCGTCCGCCGTTTTCAACCGCGCCAGACTGATGAGAGCACCGGGGTTGCGCGCAACGGAATCCGAAATGTCCTCAACCAGTTTTTTGGCGCCTCCTATATCCACCGCATTTCCCATGCGTGCTTCCTGAAACATGGAAATGACCGCTTGCTTGGATTGGAAACAGATCTTCGCTGCGCGCTCCAACTCTACGCCCATGGGTACTGGAGCCGTCGCAAGCGTTTCAGTGTCAGCTAGTTGTTGTAGCCGAGCCTCGACACGGGCTTCCGATTCAGCTTCGGACACTACCGGCGCACCGTTTGCGGCGTCCAATCCCTTGCTGGAATCAATCCATACTTCCTTGATGCTGCTGCCAAGAATGGCCGCAATATCCTTGGGGTCGGAGAGGACGAAACCGGTCCGCCAAAACGGGTGCTCCATCCACGAACCGCAGAACTCCTTTAGATGCATCCCTACCGTAAGTTGCTCAACATTGATCTTCTTCAGCATGTCGGCTGGCTGCGGTGCTAAAAAACGGAAGCTGGGCTTGCATTGTGCGCAAGAGCGGACCGAATTGTGTGGTGACGCATGCGCATATTCTTCGAATACCCGTATTAATGCAGGTGTCGCGGTTTGCGGCCGCCGCCATGGCCACCACCATGGTTGCCCCCCGATCCGCTAGGGGGTTTTCCAAGGGCCAATGAGCTGACCAAGGCATCAAATCGCTGCGTGAACAGCTTATCTACTTCACCCACAACACCACTCAATTCGGCACCGTCAAAATGGCGCTCCATCAAACTAATGACATCCTGCACCAGTAAATCACGCTGCACCTGCATGATGGCTGCGGGATTGGGACCGACAAAAAGCATTAAGAAATCGTCTCTCGATTCGCTCCCAGGCTGACTATCTTCTTCATCGAAGTCAGCATCGTAGAACGTCACCTCAATGGCTGCACCTGTATCTGCAATCTCGTTCAAGTTCATGCAGAGTTCATCCAGGGTCTGGCGAAAATCGTGGTCACCCGCGACGGTCCAGCACATTTGCAGCATGTGGTCTTGCGCATCAAACTTGATACCAGGCTCGTCCTCATAAGAACTATTTGCACCGTCCGAAAGAGAGCGCGCTCCTGCGTACTTCCAAAGCGGTTTAAGCGCATCTTGCAACTGCTCAAACCGAACATCCGTGCGCAAGGCAACCTGTCCATGGACATGGATTTCAAAAGGGGCGTTGTAGCGTGGCATAGGCTGAAGTGTAGTGGTGCCCGAGACCGGAATCGAACCGGTACGCCCGTTATTCACGAAGCGGCGGATTTTAAGTCCGATGTGTCTACCAATTTCACCACTCGGGCACGTTCGGTCTATTGTGAAACAAAATTGCCCCGACAGCGAACGTTGACGGGGCATCAATGACCAAAATATTTGGAGGCGCGGTCCGGAGTCGAACCGGACTAACCGGATTTGCAATCCGGGGCATAACCGCTTTGCTACCGCGCCACTGTCATCCTATGATCAGAACCAAAACAGCTCCAATCCAACTAAAGAAAAAGGGAAGCACTTTGCTTCCCTTTTTCTTGCAATATGGAGCGGGAAAAGAGGTTCGAACTCTCGACCTATACCTTGGCAAGGTATCGCTCTACCAACTGAGCTATTCCCGCGTTTCAAGCCTCAAATTATAGCCTGATTTTTTGGGCTTTGTCTTGATATGCACAAAAACAGAAAGTTTTTCGCATACCGCCTATCAATGTTTCACCGATCCTTGCAAATTCGAAACCGGCACAGTTGCGGCAACGACGGCAGCAGCGGGTTCTTCGTCGGGCAGAGGGATTGGTTTGGACTCCAGAGCCAATTCCAACACCTTATCGATCCAACGCACTGGGATGATTTCCAAGCCATTCTTGACATTGGCAGGAATGTCTTGCAGATCCTTGGCATTGGCTTCCGGAATCAGCACAGTCTTGATGCCACCACGAAGCGCGGCCAAAAGTTTTTCTTTCAAACCGCCAATTTCAGTTACTTCTCCACGCAAGGTAATTTCACCTGTCATGGCCACATCGCCACGAACCGGGATACCCGTCAACGCGGATACAAAAGCCGTGGTCATCGCAGCACCGGCACTAGGACCATCTTTTGGCGTTGCACCATCAGGCACGTGGATGTGGATGTCTTTCTTCTCAAAAATCTCATCCTTGATGCCCAGGCGACGCGCGCGACTGCGCACCACGGTGCGCGCCGCCTCGACAGACTCCTTCATAACATCGCCCAAAGAACCTGTGCGTGTGATGACGCCTTTGCCGGGTGTCAAAGCCGCTTCAATAGTCAACAAATCGCCACCGACTTCGGTCCATGCCAAACCGACCACCTGTCCCACTTGATTTTGTTGCTCGGCGCGTCCATACGTGTACTTGCGCACACCCAAATAGTCGTTCAGGTTGTCTTCAGTCACGATCACCTGGGGCTTTAGTTTCTTCAATAACAAGCCCTTTACCACCTTGCGACAAATCTTGGAGAGTTCACGCTCCAGTGAACGCACACCAGCCTCGCGGGTGTAATAACGAACGATGTCACGTACTGCATCTTCAGTAATCGACAACTCGGTGTCTTTGACACCGTTGTTCTTCATCTGCTTGGGCAGCAAGTAGGTGATCGCAATATTGGTCTTTTCGTCTTCGGTATAACCGGAAAGCCGAATGACTTCCATGCGGTCCAACAAGGCCGAGGGAATATTCATGGAGTTGGAGGTGGCGACGAACATGACGTCGCTCAGGTCGTAATCAACCTCTACGTAATGGTCGCCGAATTTATGGTTCTGCTCGGGATCCAAAACCTCCAACAAAGCACTGCTAGGGTCGCCGCGAAAATCCGTTCCCAGCTTGTCGATCTCATCCAACAAGAACAAGGGGTTGCGCGTGCCCACCTTGGACAGGCTTTGCAGTACCTTGCCTGGCATAGCCCCGATGTAAGTACGCCGATGACCGCGAATCTCGGCCTCGTCGCGCATGCCACCCAGCGCCATACGAACGTACTTGCGCCCGGTCGCCTTGGCAATGGATTGCCCCAACGAAGTCTTGCCGACCCCAGGAGGTCCAACCAGACACAGAATGGGTGCCTTGAGTTTGTCGACCCGTTGCTGCACCGCAAGATATTCCAAAATGCGGTCCTTGACCTTGTCTAGCCCATAGTGGTCTTCATTGAGCACGGCCTCGGCATTGGCCAGGTTGTGTTTGATCTTGGTCTTGGCGGCCCAGGGCAGTCCAACCAATACGTCGATGTAATTGCGCACCACGGTGGCCTCAGCTGACATCGGCGACATCAACTTGAGTTTCTTCAACTCGCCTTCAACTTTCTTGAGAGCCTCCTTGGGCATTTTGGCGGCCTTGATCTTTTTCTCGATCTCTTCGATATCAGCGCCTTCTTCCCCCTCACCCAATTCTTTCTGAATGGCCTTGACCTGCTCGTTCAAGTAGAAGTCGCGCTGGTTCTTTTCCATTTGACGCTTAACGCGTCCGCGGATCTTTTTATCAACGTTCAGAATGTCGACTTCACGCTCGATTTGCTCGAACAGGTTTTCCAGGCGCTCCTTGACACTGGACAAACCCAGCACTGCCTGCTTGCTATCAAGCTTGAGCGGCAGGTGTGCCGCAATGGTGTCGGCCAGACGACCGGCATCATCGATGCTGGAAATAGAGGTCAAAATTTCAGGTGGGATTTTTTTGTTGAGTTTGACATATTGATCAAACTGCTGCATCACCGCGCGACGCAAGGCTTCGACTTCGCTGGCCTTGCCGCGCCCTTTTTCGGGCGACTCTGGTAACACTGCAATGGGCGTGATGTTGGCTGAGAAAAAAGCCTCGCCTTCTTCGATCTTGTTGACCGCTGCGCGTTGATGCCCTTCCACCAGCACCTTCACCGTGCCGTCGGGCAACTTGAGCATTTGCAGAATGGTGGAAACGCAGCCGACATCAAACATGTCAGAAACCAGCGGGTCATCCTTGGCGGCCGTGCGCTGAGCCACCAGCATGATGCGCCGGTCGGTCTCCATGGCCGCTTCAAGTGCTTTGATACTTTTCGGGCGCCCCACAAACAGGGGGATAACCATGTGGGGGAAAACGACCACGTCGCGCAGCGGCAGCAGTGGCAATTCGATGGGGGTAGCAGGCAGTGGGGAATGGCCAGACATGAGGGACCTTTTTGTTACCTGTTGAATATGGACTAGGAATCCTGGATTTCAAGCGATCTGCCATTATCAAAGCAGCCCAGCTCTCAAATACGCCACTATTCCAGCACAAAAGCCCGTCATTTCAGGCCATTGTGCTGATCAAGTGTCAGGCCTTTTTAGCTATCTCGCGGTACACCAGAAGCGGCGGCTTGTTCTCGTCAATCGTGGACTCGTCCACGACGACCTTTTCAACATTGCTGGCATTGGGCAATTCATACATCGTATCGATCAGCGACTGCTCCAAAATGGAACGCAATCCGCGGGCCCCGGTCTTGCGAGCCAGCGCCTTTTTTGCAATTGCTTTCAGTGCAGATGGACGAATCTCCAACTCTGCGCCTTCCATGGCCAGCAGCTTGGTGTATTGTTTCACCAATGCGTTCTTGGGTTCGGTCAGAATTTGTACTAGGGCGTCCTCGGTCAGTTCCGCCAGGGCGGCCACTACCGGCATGCGCCCCACCAATTCCGGAATCAGGCCGAACTTGATCAAGTCCTCGGGTTCCACATCCTTGAACACATCCGTCAGGCTGCGCTGCTGCTTGCTTTTGACCGACGCGCCAAAGCCCATACCAGACGCCTGGGTGCGGTTTTCAATGACTTTTTCAAGACCAGAAAACGCACCGCCGCAGATGAACAGAATATTGGTCGTATCGATCTGCACAAAGTCCTGGTTGGGATGCTTGCGACCCCCCTGCGGAGGCACACTGGCCATCGTCCCTTCGATCAGCTTCAGCAGGGCCTGCTGCACGCCTTCACCCGAGACATCGCGTGTAATGGATGGGTTGTCCGACTTGCGGGAAATCTTGTCGATTTCATCAATATAGACAATACCCCGCTGCGCCCGCTCCACTTCGTAATTGCAGCTCTGTAACAGTTTGAGAACAATGTTTTCGACGTCCTCGCCAACATAGCCAGCCTCGGTCAAAGTGGTTGCGTCGGCCATCACAAATGGCACGTCGAGCATGCGCGCCAGAGTTTGAGCCAGCAGAGTCTTGCCGGAGCCAGTGGGGCCAATCAGCAAAATATTGCTCTTGGCCAGCTCCACTTCATCCTTCTTGGCTTTTTCCTTGTGGCGCAGGCGCTTGTAGTGGTTGTAGACGGCCACCGCCAGCGTGCGTTTGGCAGGCTCCTGGCCTATCACATAGTTGTCCAGATTGGCCTTGATTTCAGACGGTGTGGGCAATTCGCTCTTGGCATCCTTACCTTCCGTTGTGGTGGGCAGCTCATCACGGATGATTTCATTGCACAGCTCTATGCACTCATCGCATACAAACACGGAAGGGCCTGCGATCAGTTTCTTGACTTCGTGCTGGCTTTTGCCGCAAAAAGAGCAATACAGGGTTTTTTCGCTGGAAGAGCCTTTTTTCTCGGCCATGTGACGCTCGCCTTTTCGGTAGATGACCGAATGATACTCAAATAAAAAACGGTGCCTGCCTCGCCGCACGGCACCGCCGGAAGAACTGCGCTGAACGCTTAAGCGCGTTTCGCAATCACCTGATCAATCAACCCGTATTCCTTGCACTCATCGGCAGACATGTAATAGTCGCGCTCAGTATCACGTGCAATACGCTCCAGCGGCTGGCCGGTACGGTCAGCCAGGATCTTGTTGAGCTGTTCGCGCGTTTTCAGAATTTCACGCGCCTGGATTTCAATTTCAGTCGCCTGGCCCTGGCTACCACCGGATGGCTGGTGGATCATGACCTTGGAGTTGGGCAAACACAGGCGTTTGCCCTTGGCGCCTGCTGCCAGCAGGAAGGCGCCCATGCTGGCCGCCATGCCGATGCACAGGGTTGACACCTCAGGTTTGATGAAATTCATGGTGTCGAAAATCGCCATTCCCGCGCTCACCGAACCGCCGGGCGAGTTGATGTAGAAGGAAATGTCCTTGTCGGGGTTTTCACTTTCCAGAAACAGCAATTGCGCCACCACCAAGTTGGCCGTTTGGTCGTTGACTGGGCCGACCAGGAAAATCACACGTTCTTTCAGCAAACGTGAATAGATGTCATACGAGCGCTCTCCCCTGCCCGATTGCTCAATGACCATGGGGACCATGCCCAATGCCTGGGTTTCCATGCCGCGTGCTTGCCCGTAATTCACATTCATAACGTCTCCAAAAACTGTGTTGACTCTAGCGATTTTTCCTGACCCTGAACGCAAATGGGGCTTGCCTGCAAGACTACAAGCCCTGCCCAAGCCCCACGCGCCAAAAACCCATCCGCTATTTCAGCGGACAGAAATTCAGTTCTGCCCCATCAACTCGTCAAACGTGATGGCCTTCTCGCTCACCTTGGCTTTGGACAGCACGAATTCGGTCACATTATTCTCGATCACAATGCCTTCGACCTCGGCCATGCGACGGTTGTCGCCATAGTACCAGCGCACCACGTCCGCAGGTTTTTCGTAGCTGGCAGCCAGTTCATCAATGTGGGTCTTGATCTGCTCGGGCTTGGCGTTCAGCGCATTGGCGCGTACCAATTCAGCAACAACCAAACCCAGACGCACACGGCGTTCGGCTTGGGGACGGAAAATGTCGTCAGGAATCGGCGCTTTGTCTGCATCTTTGATACCGCGTTGCTTCAGGTCCGCACGGGCACTTTCGATCATGCGATCCAATTCGGCCTGGACGCTCGACTTTGGCAAATCAAGCTCCGCCTTGGACAACAAGGCGTCCATGGCCACCTGCTTGTTGCGAGAGAGCAAGCGGTATTTGACTTCGCGCTCCAGGTTCTTGCGGATATCGCCACGCAAACCTTCCACGCTGGCATCGACAATTCCCAGTGATTTGGCCAAAGCACCATCAACATCGGGCAAATTGGCTGCTTCAATCTTTTTCAAGGTAACCATGAAATCAGCAGTCTTGCCAGCCACGTCCTGGCCATGGTAGTCCGCCGGGAATGCCAGTTGGAAGGTCTTACTTTCGCCCAACTTCATGCCACGTACGGCTTCTTCGAATTCCTTCAACATCTGGCCGTCGCCAACGATAAATTGGTAGTCCTCTGCCTTGCCGCCAGCGAATGGCTCGCCGTCGATCTTGCCTTCAAAGTCCACCATCACACGGTCGGTGTCTTGCGCAGGTGCGTCTTTGGCGCGCAGCGCGAAAGTACGGCGCTGCTTGCGCAAAATTTCAACGGTCTTGTCAATCGCCGCGTCAGTCACTTCGGCGTTGACTTTTTCCACTTCAGCGGTCGCCAGATCACCAATCTTGACTTCGGGAAAAACTTCGAAAATGGCGTCAAACGCCATTTGGCCTTCAGGAGAAACCTGGCTCTCAGTGATACGGGGCTGACCTGCAACGCGCAATTCGGCCTCATTGGCGGCGGAGGCAAATGCCTGGCCAACCTTGTCGTTCATGACTTCGTAGTGCACCGAATAACCATAACGCTGGGCCACCACATTCATCGGCACCTTACCAGGACGAAAGCCGTCCATCTTGACAGTGCGGGCCAGCTTGCGCAAACGCGAGTCGACTTCGGTCTGGATTGCGCCGACTGGCAATGTCAGGGTGATTTTTCGCTCCAGCTTTTCCAGAGTTTCTACAGTAACGGCCATGGTCAGTCTCCTAATCGAAAGGGTTGTAGACAGAGCGCGCCGCTGTGCGACTGCACTCCGTTCTGCAAATTACAAACAGTTGGGGACAGAGCGTGCCGCCGTGCGACTACGAACTGCCCCGAACATTCTCCAAGTGGTGCGCGGGGGGGGACTCGAACCCCCACACTGTTGCCAGCGTCAGGACCT
>JAZKIR010000023.1:0-95366 GCA_040384785.1 Pseudomonadota bacterium | reverse complement strand
ATATCCAGGATCAGATGCAGGAGAAACCAGCGGCCAACAACCGTCGCGGACAAATAGGTCTACCGCACGCCCGTTCTCATAGGCACTGTGACTGCGGTCACCGCTGCTGCACGAGAGATTGCGCAGGGTCATCCAGTCTCACGTCATGTTGGAAAAGGCCCATGCTGGCGCGCGCCGGTCTTCTATTTTGAGTATGCAAATCCACACTGATTTTTCATGGAAGTGCGGTCGGTCGCCCTGTGCAAGCGCGCCAGCACTGAGTATCGGACTGAAAATTCTGAATGAAATCATAGGCCTTTCAAGCCAAGGCAATTCAGTTGCATGTGGCATGCCTATTGCTGTGAGTGTTGACGCTGAAAAGGCGGCAAGCGGCGTATGCGAGCCTGTTGGCGAGGTGGGATCGGAGACTGGCTCGCGAGAAGAGATGATGATTGCCGTTGGAATCTCATGTGAGTTAAAAAGCGACCGTGTCCGAAGGGCGTCGCAAAGCAGAGATGTGTCGCGTAACGCGCGGGTCGTAGTGCGGCAATACCCCGCCTCGTTGGGGCGGAATTTTTCTTTGGCAAGACCGCATTAAACAAATAGTGCGCAGATCACACGGAGATGCACAAATGAAATTTCTATTTTCAGAAAAACAAGTAGGCACGCTTGCGAGCCTATTGTCGGTTCTCGCACTTGCCGCGTGTGGTGGCGGCCATGCGGGAGACACCGGTGGTGACAGAAGCGCGCCACAAGCCGCACAAAGCCTCTCAGCCGGTGCAAGCGCCTCTGGCCGCACCGACTCTTCCTCGGGTTCATCTGCTGCTGCGGACTTGCTGGACTTTGCAAAAGGCCGGATTCTGGTAGCGCCGCGCGAAGGGCTGCCCGATGAGGAGTTCAACAAAATACTCGCTGTGCACGGGGGCAAAGCCAGCAAGATTGGCCAAAGCAATTTGTATATTGTTCACCTAACAGGCAACGCATCCGAGAAGGCCGTAGCCGCAACGCTGGCCCACAATCCGCACTTGAAATTTGCGGAAGTCGACGGCCGTGTGAAGAGCACATTGGTTCCCAACGATTCCTATCTGGGTAGCGAGTGGCATTTAACAAAAATCAAAGCAGCCTCTGCCTGGGATACCACCCAGGGGACGGGCATCACAATCGCTATTCTGGATACTGGAGTCGACCCGACGCACCCGGATCTGGTCGGAAATCTGGTGCCAGGCTACAACTTCTACGACAACAATACTAATACGTCGGACGTATGCGGCCATGGAACTAAAGTCGCAGGCACGGCTGCGGCAAGTACCGGCAATGGCATCGGTGTAGCGGGCGTTGCAGGCCAAGCGAAGATCATGCCGATCCGCATTGCTGAAGCTACCAATGGCTGCTATGGCTCTTACAGTGCGATTGCCAGTGGGCTGATCTATGCGGCGGATCATGGGGC
The DNA here is from genome assembly GCA_040384785.1 of Pseudomonadota bacterium. GTDB lineage: Bacteria > Pseudomonadota > Gammaproteobacteria > Burkholderiales > Burkholderiaceae_C > Allorhodoferax. Next base: position 93,940 of record JAZKIR010000023.1, on the reverse strand, counting down.
CAGAGTAGCCAATGTCAGTTATGGCGGTCTCGCACGCAGCGCAACCGTTCAAAGCGCGGCGCAGTACCTGAAGAACAAAGGAGGCTTGACTTTTGTCAGTGCTGGCAACAATGGCATTGATGAAAGCATCATACCAACCACCACCTTGATTGCCGTTTCAGCAACCGATGGCAATGATGCCAAGGCCTCGTGGTCGAGCTATGGCAGCTTTGTGGCCTTGTCCGCACCAGGTGTCGGCATCTGGACAACAAAAAATGGCGGCAGCTACGATGCCCCGAGCGGAACCTCATTTGCAAGCCCCACTGCGGCCGGTGTTGCCGCTCTGATGATGGCGGCCCGGCCCGCGCTGGATAGCACGCAACTGGAAAGCCTCATGTACACATCAGCAGTCGATTTGGGAGTTGCGGGTCGCGATCCCTATTACGGCTACGGCAGGGTCGATGCCACGGCAGGGGTGCAGGCGGCGCTCAACGCCGTCATCCAGGCAGATACCCACGCCCCAACAGCGTCCATTTCATCACCAGCCGCCAATGCATCCGTATCGGGCTTGGTGGCAATCAATGTGGCTGCGACTGACAACGTCGGTGTAGCACGGGTTGAATTGCACGTGAATGGCACTACGACAGCTGCTGATAGCGTGGCGCCATTCGGTTTCAGCTGGGACTCCACGAAAACACCCAATGGCGCAGCAACCCTCATGGTGAAGGCTTACGATGCGGCGGGAAATGCTGGAACATCGGCTCCCGTTACCGTCAATGTGGCAAACACCGTTCCACCCATCACCAACGACACCGCGCCACCCACCGTCAAGATTGTCAATCCAGTGGCGGGCCAAGTGGCGGGCAATGTCTCGATCAGCGTCAACGCTGCCGATAACAGCGGGGCTGCGGGTATTTCACTCAGTCTGACCATTGATGGCGTCGTCAAGGCAAGTGGCACAGGGGGTGCTCTGGCGTACAACTGGAATACCCGCAAGGTGGCCTCTGGAACACACACGATTGGGGTCATTGCAAAGGATGCGACAGGAAATTCCGCTACTGCCTCGGTGCAGGTTACCACCAAATAAGAGATCGGGCAGCCATCAGCCTTGTCCAACGTGGTACGAGCCTGAACGGTGGCTGTATATCCAACTAGAAATGAGCCTGAGGCGGTAGTTGTGAAGCGATTCGAGGAACGGGTTGATCATGCCAAGAATGCAGATCAACATGAACGGAACGCGCCTTTCAGCGATTGAGCAGATCGAGAAATTTCTGGGTGGCAGTGCCCCAGATTTTTGGCACCGACCCCATCTATCGCATTTGCCGCCGTTTTCCTATATCCCCCAAGGGTAGAGCTCTCACTATGCGGCCTCTGGCACCGATACTGGCTCCGCTTGTTCCGGCGTGACTTCATACTCTGGGATGGCATAGCGTGGTGCCAACGCAGCAAGTGACCTTAATACCGATACAGGGGTCAAGCGAAATAGCGGGGTCAACCACGGATAGGGTACTTTCGCTTTCAAGATGGCACCGTAGTCACACGATGCTTGGTGAGGGAAGTAGTTCTCTCGCACGGTCACAATCTCACAAAACCCTTTGCCGTGGTAGTAGCGCAGCTGTGGATCAACAGGCAGTCCGGCACGCGTGGCGCGCGCATAAGCCTCCACCGATGCGCCTGGTTTGCGTTGTAGATAACGCTTGTATCCGGGCATGGGAGAACCCAGAAACATGGCCCGGTTGCCGCATTTCAAAGCATACAAATAGTTAAATGCGATTAGCTGCAAAGCGGCTCCGGCATCCACACTGGTAAGACTGATGCCGAACAGGCAACGTGATGCGTATTTGTCTTTGAGCACCTTGCCATCCAGATGCGCGCTTTTTTGCCAGTCACCTGGATTGACCCACTCTGCTTCGCTTGTAGGCTTGCAAAATGACGAAGCCAGCAGTTCACCCGTTTGCGTGCAGAACGCACCAATACACAAGTCTGGATACGCAGCAATGCGGGCACGAAAGTCTATTGCCGTGGCTTGCTGCTCTTCGGTCCACTGTCTGCGCTCCAGGTCCACCAAGGCGGGAATATCACCAATACGTAAGTCGCGGGTGATGTAGCTGCGCTTTTTGAGCGTCGGTTTGGTAGTCATAGTCAACGCGGCGAAGGCGTTAGTTAAAGAAATTGATTGATCACGACCTCGGGGGCGCCGACGAATGCACAGCACCGGGGTGACAGGTGCAATTGCGAGTGCCAAAGGGTTTGAGGTCATGCAGCATCTGCACGGCACCCGTGGCCATCCACAGTCCAGCCACGCGGGCTTTGTGGCCGAAAAATCCGCTCAGGAAAATGCTGGCTTGCAAGTTCACCACTTCATGCCACCAACCATGGGGAACATAAATGCCATCACCTGGATACAGATCGGCGGCAAAAAGCGCATTCGTCGGCACATTGTTTTGCACCAGATCGCACATGCCCACCGACGCCAGTTTGGCCCAACGGTCATATTTTGGCGACAACGCGTCTAAGCGCTCCACAGTGCCAGGGCGGGCCAAATAGAAGCGTTTAATTCCGCGAGTGAGCACCGCCAAGTTGTCTAGCAAGTCGTAATGCAACCCTGTGTGCGCACCTCGTGGGCCAATCCACGCGCTACTGGAAATAATATTCCCTTGCGGGAACAATGCGTCTTGCTGCACGTCCTGGCGCAAGGCGGGAATCTCCTTGAGCAGGTTGAACTCTTTCAGGTACCCGGTATGCGAGCCCGCTTCTTGCGTGGCAGTCTGCAACTCCAGTTGTGCCACATAGCGGTCGAGCGTGGACTTCACAAACCGGGTGCTGGACTTCTCTCGATTGCCCACCACCAAAGTTACCGGTCGGGCGCCAGCAAGATCGGCCAGGTGCTGAAACGTCCATCGCTCCAGTGCGGCCCAATTACGCCCAATGCCCCGCAAAACCACGGGACCACTACCTATCCACTCACGCCCTTGTGGCGACACCATTTCTGGAACAGCCCCCAGCCTGGAGTGAGGTATCCCTAATGGACATTCGCCTTTATTGATCCAGAAATTCACAACGACCTTCAGTACTTGCAAGGCGGTTATCGTAAGAGTTCATTGTTATAGCGAGATGACAAGCTCTCTTATTTCTATGCGTCGTGCGAAACGTCGGACAGGTATCCGTTGGAAATATCCGCACCCTTGGCATACACGGGGCAGTCCATTAAGGCGCAATGCGAGCTGGGCAGTTCTGGCGCCCGTCGGCCCGAGGACTTCGAGATCCCCGGCGAGGTACTCGCTGCGGAGTCGATTGCGGTGAATACAGGCGGGGTGCTCGCTCGGCAAATGTCGCGCGCCCTGCTACGATATTGACATGCCGCTCCTGGGCTATTTCCTTAGTCCAGGGCGACTTCAGTCGCTCGCGGCCTGACGGCTGCTGGGACTGTTGCAGAAACGCAGCCACGCCGAGTCAACGCTTACGCAGCCGGCACTGATCGATTCGCGAACGTGATCGCCTTGTTCGGGCTTTGGTCTGGAGACAATATCGCGCCCAATTTGCGCGTCCAGCGCGTGTCCGACGGCGAGTTTGTGGCACCGAGTGCTTCCGAAGAAAATCCCTTTGTCCGGCGGAAGGGCCTCTTGAAGCAGCTCAGTGGCCTGCTGATTGGGCAGATGGGCCGCCCACTTGACCTGAAGATACTCCAACTCTGGAGTGACGCGGTTCCCCTTCTCTTTGCAGCACAGCTACATGTCCATACGAACACATAGGGCCTCAACCTGACACAGCCCGTGGACGTCCTGCTTTAGCCAGGCACCTGGTCCGTTGGGTATTTCCAAAAATCGCGCAACAGGTAGTTCATCGGCAGATTCAGCGATGTGTTTTTCGGTGGAATCGGCTTCGTGAACCAGCGCTCGTAAATGGTGTGGGCTTCCCTGGACACGATCAAGCGTTTCATTTCGTTGTCCAGTATGGTTTTGAATTCGGGGTCACCCTTGGGCAGCATGATGGCCAGCGGCTCCACTGTCAAGAACTTGCCGATGACCTTGAGTTTTTCGGGCTGCGCTCGGCTGGCAATCAGGCCATAGAGCAAGACATCGTCCATGACGAAGGCGTCGGACTCTGACTTTTCAACCATTTCGACGGCACGTGCGTGGTCTGGGGCTTCCTGCAAAGTTAAGCGTAGCACGCGTTCCTTGTTGGCGCGCTCGATGGCTTTCAGGGGGGTGGTGCCCTTGGTCGACACCACGCGCTGGTTTTCCAAGCCGACCAGGTCGGTGGCCTTGCTATCGGCACGCACCATGTACCGTGCACCGGTGATGTAGTGGGGGACGGTAAACGCTACTTTTTTGCGTCGCTCCGCATTGTTGGTGGTGGAACCGCATTCCAGATCGGCCTTACCCTCTTCGACCATGGCGATGCGGTTGCTGGGCGTCAGCAGCATGTATTCAATGGTCAGGGTCTTCATGTCCAGCTTTTTCTTCACCGCATCTGCAAGCCGCAGGCACAGGTCCAACGCGTAGCCGACGGGGCGCTTGTCGCCGTCCAGGTAAGAAAAGGGTACGGACGATTCACGGTGGCCGAGCACGATTTTCCCGGTCGCGCGGATATGGTCCAGCGTGAGGCCGGCTGTTGCCATCGGAGTCAGGCCCATCAATACCATGCCAATGGCGAAGTAAGCCCGGCGTGACCGGACAACGCTTAGTAGTAAGTCCAAATGATTGTCTCCTGCACTACTCTTGGCAACCAAGTTACCGACAGGCAACGAAGCGCGTATGCAATTAGTATCTAGTCAATATCTCATGACGTCAAACTGTTTTTCTCTAATTATTTTGGGCGTTGATTTCCGCCGAAATCTGACCCACTTGGAACAGTAATTTCCATCCAAAGTTGACCCACGTAGGACCTACCCTACTAGTTTTTAAAGCAGGGAGAATTCAGGATTGATAGTCGAGGCGACATTGAATGTCATCAGACGTTTGGCACTGCGAGAACAGATGTCCATCCGCGAGATTTCCAGGCGTACAGGCCGGGCTCGCAACGCCGTAAAGAATTACCTGCGATCGGATGAGGTGGAGCCCTCCTACGCGAAGCGGGCCAGCTCAAGCAAGCTCGATCCCTATGCAAAAAAGCTGACTACCTGGCTGGGTATGGAGGTCACAAAATCGCGGAAACAGCGGCGCAATTTAAAGCAGATCTACACAGCCGACCGTCTACACACTAGCTTTCTGTACAAAGGCCCATTACTTTTTGTTCCAACGCACAATCCTTCGCAGGTTTGTTTTTACCTGCATTGCAACTGCGCAATACCGACTCCGCGGGGCCGAAATAGGTTCTCCCCTTTTCGAGAGGCGGCAATTCCAAGCTGACCTGTCTCCATTTTGGATGGCCAACTTTCTGTAACGCAGCAAGGTTATTACACAATGACTTTCCAAAGCGCTGTAAGTTGTCTCGCGTGTTTTTTTGAGCGTAGTCGTAGGTCACCAGCAGTGTCTTTATCGAATGCGTCGGCACATCTTGCGTCAACCAAATCGGATAGCTGTTTGTCTTGATCATCGCCGACGGATAGGCGTCCATTGCCCTAGTTGACGTGGGTGCCGCCGGGTCGAGCTTAAGTAGCTTGAAATACTTTTCCACGCCAGGTTCCATGCCCGAGAAAAGAGGTGCGGGCTGCCCGGCTATTGCAACCACCACATCCAGAGTGTTATCTGTGGCAAGCTTGACCAGAGCCTTTTCATTGCTGAGCGTGCTGACATTGGGAGTCGGCATGGGTTCGTCAAACATTAGGCGATACAGAGTTGTGGAACTCATCGCCGAGCCGCTACCAAGAGACCCAATGTTGATTTTTTTATTCTTAATTTCGTGTATGAAAGAAAGCGGTGAGTCAGCGCGAACTATGAAATAGATTTCTTCATCATACAAAGGCAAAATAATGCGCAAGGGATTGATAACCCGCGCCGCCTCACGGTTGCCCTCTGCAGCCAAGGCTGTAAACGCCTGGTACACGTCCGACTGCACCAGCGCCAGCTTGGTGCCGGGCTCATCACGCAATCGCTTGACATTTTCCACGGAGCCATTAGAAGGCAATACGGTCAGATTGATACCCGCATCCGCAGCAACGTATTTCGCCAAATCGTTGCCAATTTGCATGTAGGTACCATGCTCACTTGCCGTCACAATTTTGTAGGCAGGTGTAGCCGCCAGACCGCCAAATGTGCAAAGTGACCCAAGTAGAAGTAGCAACCGAGTTTTGATCGACATGGCTAGCCTTTTTAAAAGAAGCTTTGAACCCGAAAGAAGTACATGGTGCTTGCTGCACCAAACTCAGTATTTCTATTGCCCAAATAGAACTGCGCGCCGCCAATTAAATTTATGCTATTCGACGCAGCATAGGTTATAGATGGATACAGTACCTGGCTGCTATCCTTCAGGTTTTTAAGCAGGTAGGTGGAAATTTTGAGCAGGGGCGTCAACTCATACCCCACAGCAACACCAAAGTACGCCCCCCCAGGGGCTTGTACCAGAGCCAATTGTGGATTCTGCGTCCATTGTGCGATCTGGTCTTGTGTTGATCGGTCACTGTAGTAAATCTCGGACGAAACGCTCAGCGTGTTGGCAAACGCATAGTCAAAGCCCAACAATGCCTTTCTATACGCTGAGCCGACTCCTGCTCGCGTGTGGGCTAGTTCGCCGTGAATGCCGGCGTCTCCCCACTGCGTTGCGAAGTCAATGCCTGTTACCTGATCAGACCAGTATTTCCCATGGGTAAAAGTTAGATCGGTCTCGCCAAAGTGGGTGCGGTATTGCGCTACCCAGCGGTCGCTGCGCCGCTCTGGATCAGGTGCATACACCAGGCCGAACTTTGACAGTGCCCCGATATTGCGCTCGGCCAGAATGGCGTCAACGCCCACAAACTCATCGCGGTCGGCTTGCAGGGGATTGATGGGGTTGAGCATGTCAAGCGTGCTCCAGAAACGTCCCGTTCCCAACGCAATACGCTGGCGCCCCACCGTGATGTCGGTCACGTCCGAAGAAATTTTTGCATAGGCACGGAAGAATCTTTGCGTACCATACACATTTGGCCGGTCCAGCCAGGCGCTTCCTTCGCCCAAGTATTGCTGCGACGGGGCATTCTTCTGCCGACCAAAAAAACTGGTTCGCAGATAATTTCCCACGGTCAGGTCCGTATCATGTTCGACCTTTACATTGACGGACGGAGACAACCGGTAGCTCAACTTCAAACGGAGCCGGTTGACAGCCTGCTGGTACGCTTCATTGGCCTCATCTGGCGTTCGCGAACCGATTACCAGCGCCTTGTAGCTACCGCCGATATTCATACCACGCTCTTCAATCAAAACCGGTTGGTCTTGGGGAGCGGCGTCAGGCGCAGGGCTTCGATCTGTCTCGGTAGCTACCGGTTCCCTTGGCTTTGCCACTGGCGGCGGGGCATCTGATTTCGGTCGTGGCAGGCGCAGGTCATCAAGCCGCAACCAGTATTTGGGCGAGGCGGCCAGGGCAGACTGACAGTGAAGACCACCCAGCAGAATGCCGCAAACCAGTGGGTACAGGCGCCTAGACATGCCGAATAGCCTTCACAGGTTCAAGCCTTGACGCACGAAACGCCGGGTAAAGCGATGCAAGCAACACCAGCAAGGGCAGCATGAGACCCGACTGCAGCAGGAACATTGCCTCTATTTTGGGATAGATAACATTGGTAACCCCTGCCACCGCTGTGCCTCCATGCATAGTCATACTGAAGCCCTTCTTCAAGTGCGCCCACACCACAAGACCGCCCAAAAGCAAACCCAGCGCCGTGCCACCAATGCCAATGATGCTGGCCTCCAGACATACCAGCCGAACAACCGCGCGCGGTGGGCTGCCAATGGCCAACATGACGCCAAACTCCCGTGTACGCTCCAATACGGACATCAACATCGTATTCATCACCAGCATCGCCACCATCGCCACCAAGATACTCAGGACGATGAGCAGTGCCCTTTGAAAAACCTGGCTGATCTTGGCCATGTCTGGTAACAGCTCCTGCCATGCCAATGCGATCTCATCGTCATGCGAAATGGCGGCGCGTACCTTCTGCAGCACAGGCTCCAGTTGCTCCCGGTCCTGCACCCGCAGCGCTATGCTGGTAACCCCGTCCGCCATGCCCAGCATGGACTGCGCCTTGCCCAGGTTCACGTAGCCCAGTCCTCTGTCAGAACCATGGCTGCCTGTATCGAAAACACCGGCAACCCGCAGCGCCTCCGAGGTCAGAATGCCTGCGCGGTTGGCCGCGGTTACTACCACCTTCTCCCCGATCTTCACGCCCAGCAAATCTGCCAACTTGCGCCCGATAACGATCTCCCGATCTTGCCCAATGCTCAGGTAGTGCCCCTGCTTGATGCCCTTGGACAGGAAGGTAACCTGGGACTCCAGCTGCGGGTCCACGCCGACCAGGGTCAAGGGCTCGGCCTGCAATGCGGTGCTGATGGTTGCCTCCACCTCAATACGCGGACTGGCGGCTACAACCTGTGGAATGCCCGATAGCGCATGCAGCAACTGCTTGCTGTCGTGCAGCGACAAGGCAAGGTCTTTCTCCACCCTGAAGCCCTTGCGCTGGATTTGCGCATCGCCCGTTATCAAACCGGTGGCGTTTTCCACCAGTTGGGCGAAGTAACCGCTTCCAACGCTGGACAGAAACACCAGTGCAGCCATGCCGAACGTTACTGACGACACTGCCAAGGCTGACCGCACCCGATGGCGCCCAAAGTTGCGCAGTGCCAGCGTCAACAACAGGAATCGGCCCGCAAGCCAGCGGGATATGCGCGATGCGGCGCGGGCAGTACGCTGGCCCACAATCCCTTGCATGGCGCGCACTGGAATCATCCGTGCGGCCTGCCAAGCCGGATAGGCCGTTGCCAACGCAGTCACCAGCAATACGACGCTTGTCAATAGCAGGATCCGCGCTCCCGCAAGATGCGGGTACAGCATGCTGGTGGTCTTGGCCCCCTGCGACTGCATGGCCTGCACAGCCTGGGTAGAAGCGCCCATATGGATGCCAACCTTGGAGAAGTACGCAACTGGCACATACACCAGGATGATGCCAATGCACAAACCGATTAGGCCAATCAGCAAGCCCTCATACAGAACGAGTCTAAAAATCTGCAGGGGAGATGTCCCGATCGCCAGCATCACACCGAATTCACGCATGCGCTCGATGATGGACATCAAAATCGTATTGGCAATGCTCATGGCCAGGATGGCGACCAGCACCACCATCAGCAGGCTCACCGTCGCGTCATGGAACGCAATAAATTGCGCCACGCTGGGCAATAACTGCTTCCAATTGAGCACCTCCCATTGGCTGCCCAGACGCCCACCAAAGACAGGTGCCAGTGTGATGGACAGATCATGGCTCAGCAGCTTTATGGCGATGGTTGTCAATTCACCCTGCGCTGCGAACAGTTCGTCAGCATCATCCAGCGTGACAAACACCTGCGCGCTGTCCACTGCCTCGTTTTGCGTGTCGAAAATACCGCCCACCCGATACCGCTGTGAACCGAAGGAACCACGAAGCCCTTGGGTAACCACCGCAACCTGATCGCCCACAACAACCTTCAGCGCCTTTGCCAAAGGACTACCGATCAGAATGTCACCCTTTTCGCCATTTTTGAGCGGCTGCCCGCTTGCTACGCGCTCATGCAGTGTTGTTACCTCCATCTCCTGGCGGGGGTGGACTCCCACCAGAACAACGCCGCGTGAGTTGGTGTCCGAACTGATCAACGCCCGTCCGGCCAGGCGCGGTGCAAAAGCGATCACATTGGGAGAATTTTGTACTTCCAGTACCGCGACCTCACTTGGATTGAATGTCAGATCCAGACTAGGATCACGGTCATAACCCGCACGGTGGATTTGCATGTGCCCAGTGAAGACGCCACTTTGGTCCTGAATCATTTTCAGGGCATTGCCGTCAAACACCGACCAAATCGCCAGCAGAGCAACAACGCTTGTAGCGGTTGCAAGCAGTGTCAACAGACTGCGGCGCCTGTTGCGCTGCAGATTGCGCCAGGCGAGACTAAGGATTTGCATGCGCAGAATCCTCAACGATTTTTCCGTCCTTCAGGCGAACGACATGCTGTGCGTGCTGCATGACCATTTGATCGTGGGTAGAAAAAATAAAGGTGGTGCCCTGGCTGCGGTTGAGGTCCAGCATGGTTTCCAGCAAGGCCTCTCCGGTTGCGGAGTCCAGATTGGCCGTTGGCTCATCAGCAAGCACTAACAGGGGGTTGCCAACGATGGCCCGCGCCACGGCAACCCGTTGTTGTTGACCGCCCGACAATTGAGAGGGGCGCCGATGCTGACAACCGTCAAGGCCGAGCTGCTGCAACGCCGTAGCGGCGCGAGCCCTTCGCTCGCCTGCGGGCACGCCTTGCAGCAACAAGACATACTCAACGTTTTCAAGTGCCGTCAACACCGGCAGCAGGCTGTAATCCTGAAATATGAAGCCAATTTTGTGCAACCGCACAGCAGCCAATTGCGTGCGCGCCTGCACGGCATAATTTTCTCCGTCAATCAGCAGCTTGCCTGCGCTCGGTTTGTCGAGCGCACCTATCAGATTGAGCAAAGTTGTTTTACCCGAACCGGATGGACCGACCAGCGCTGCGAACTCGCCGCGCTGAATAGTCAAGTTGATATCTTGTAGTGCATGCACTCCCATTGCGCCCTGCGCATACACCTTGCTCAAATTTTCAATGCGAATCAAAGGGGTGGAATTCATGTCGCTCAGTCTTTCTGCGTCAGGCTGCGCAAGGAAAAAATGTCTGCATTGATGGGTTTGTCATACGCGCCAGACTTGATGAGCAGCGTAGTGTGCTTGCCGGGTTTGTTCACGGGTTGAATATCCCACCGCGTTGGAATGTTGCGTCCGCCCACTGAGCGGATGTCGGAAAAGCTCATGACCCGTATCAGCTCGCCACGCTCGTCATAAAAGGCGGTCTTGACGGGAATGAAGTCGGCCCTGCGGACCAAAAAAACAATCTTGCCCCACACCACAGCGGCATTCTCTTTGGGCAAGCCCACCACCTCATAGGTCTCCTGGCCATCGATAGTGGGCTGACCAATGATCTTATGGTTGTAGTCATTCACATAGCTGGATTCCCTCACCATGTCGTCATTGGTAAAGTCAGAGCCGAACCAGGGTTGCAGCATCAAGGACGGTGGAATCTTGATCGTTCGCTCAATGTTCGGTATGTAGTTCCACATCTCCGAATTGATTCGCAAGGACGTAATGCCAGCCTCTTTGGCGGGGCCCACGATGCGAGCGAACGACTTGGTGGGGCGATCCGACCACATCTTGATGGCAATGGTCTTGGACCAGGTTGGCGTGGTGATGACCATGTCCATTTCACCCTGTAGTGTCTTCCCCCACAGCAAGGTGTCCGCACGCTCCACAATCTCGGTAGCCGACGGCGCAGCACAAACGGATGACGCCAAAAACCCAAGTCCTATCACAATCCATCGTGCTGAGTACATCATCAAAAACTCGCTGACAAGCCGATCTGCGCCCAACGACCCGGCATGGCGTATCCCGGGCGGTAAGCGTAGGTACGGTCAAACAGGTTTTCGACGGCGACAAACACTTCGCCCTTCTTGCCCATCGCTGCAATGGGATAGGAAACCCGTGCATTTGCGACCGTGAACGCGTCCACCCGCTCGGTGTTGGTCGCCCCCGCCATACGTGACCGGTTCAGGGCCCACACATCGGATTGGTACTGGGCATCGAAGGCGATTCGAACATCGCCAACTTTTCCATTCACTCCGACAGTGAATGCACGCTGGGGAGCGTAGGGCAGGTTGTCGATGCTGGGGGCCAGCAAAGTCAACCCACCAAAAATGGACCAATTTGTCGTAAACGTTTGGCGAAGGGCCAACTCCGCACCCCGCATCTGGTATGCGCCTAGATTGATGAATTGTGGTGGAGGTGGAATGTCGGGTGGAAAACCGAAGATGTAGCGGTTTTTAACTTTGTCCTGAAATAGGCTGATGTCGACACGCGTGCTGGCCGACGGTGTGAATTTCACACCAATTTCCGCATGTTCCATTTCCTCCGCAGTCAGATTCTTCCAACTCTCGCCTAGCGGGGGAATGAGCGCGGCAAAGAGCGTAGTGTCCAGGCCCGGATAATTGACACCACGGGACACATTGGCGAACACGGTTACCGCATTGGATGTCAGCGACAAGCCGGCGTGAGGCGCAGACTGCGCATTGAAATCACTGTGCTTGTAGAAGCGAATGCCCGCCGATGGCACCAAGGCCCATTCTGTGTTGAGCGCGACACGCTGGCTCACCGCAACATAGGGAGAGGTGACAGCGAATGTGGGCGCATCAAGACTGCTTTGCGGCGCAGGGGCAACAAAATTGAACTGGGCGCTTCCGTCCATGCGGTCATGGTCGATACCAGCGACTACGGTGCCGTCTTTCCAGGGGGTGACTGTCTCCTTCCAGCGCACGCCGCTGAGCTTGGACTTGATCAACCAGTCTCCATTCGGTGCCGGCTGGTTCAGCCAATCACCTCCTCCGCTGTTGCTATACACGCGCAACTCCCCACTTGCGGAATTGTGTGCATGGGACACATAGGTCGTTACCAAGTTGCCCACCGTGTTGAACTGCTGCACTACAGCCGGCGGGGCTACGCGCGCATCACCGGGGTCGTTTGATTTGTTGTTGAAATAGAGAAAGCTGGCACCCATGCTCCAGCTTTCATTGAGGTGCAAATTCACGGTGCCCATGAAGTTGCTCAATGTGCCGTTTGCGTTGGGGCGATGACCAATAGATGTGGCGTAGCCCTGTGCCAACGTATAGTCCAGATTGCCTTGGCGCCCGACCAGGTTTGCCTGCTCTACAGTGGTTGCGAATGCGCCAGTTGAGATTCTGGCGTCACCATGTACCCCGTCTTCTGTGGGGCGTTTGGTTTCCAAATTGATAGACGCGAAATTGTTGCCATTGATGTGCGGTTGCGGACTTTTATAGACCGTAATGGATTGCATCCCGTTGATGGGCAGCAGGTCGAGCAAAGGGTGGTTTGCCAGGCTGCCGTAGACCGGAACGCCGTCGATGTAGGTCTTGATCTCGCTTCCAGGGCGGCTGGCACCCATGCCGCGAATAAAGATGGCGCCCCCCTGGTCCCCGCCAAAGGCGCCTACCGGGTTGTAGCGCGCGACTTGTACGCCCGGCGTGCGGCGCAATGCGGACGCAATGTCCACCGCATTCTGATCGCGCAATTGGTCTTGTGTGATGACAGCGGTTGCACTGGAAAACGCATCGACGACTACATCTTCAATCACCGGACGCGAGACAACAACGACACTTGGCAGACTGGTTTGTGCATGAATGCCACCGGTAAAGGCAAGAGAAATTGCCACGTATAGTTTTTTATGTTTCATATCTTGAATACTCTGTTGAAGATCAAACCAGGATGGAAAAACTGAAAGCTGCTTGCCAGCCAAATCGGAGTGGTAGTGATTTTGTGTCGACACGTGATTGCGGTTGGCCGCATGAATAGAGCGACGAGCAAGCTTATTCATGCGCCGTTTTACACGGCATTCGAAGACATTTATTTGTCTACTCAATCAGTGCTTAGCCTGTTGGGTGGAGTCCATATACAACCAGTTAGAGGGCAGATTTTTCGGGTTTTTCCAGGAAGGTAATGGAGACGGTTTCCGATAGCGGCTGAGTACGAGTGACTGTATAGCCATGACGCTGGTACAGCCGAATATTGGCGTCACTCTTGCTTCCGGTGAACAGCTCGAACTTTTCTACTTGGTGAAACTTTTCTTCAATTTCTTGCAGCAGCTTCGAGCCTATTCCGTGACCCTGATGCTCGGGATGAACAATGAGGCGACCGATGGCACATGTGCCAGATACGACCTTGGCACGAACTGAGCCAACGAGACGCTCGCCGGAGGTTACTTTGAGAACGTAAGAGTCGGTGAATTCTGCGCGCAGCGCCTCAACGGTTTGGGTGAGCGCCGGAAGCGACCAGTCGTTGTAGAGCTTGGCTTCGGATTGGTAGGCGAGCTTCTGCAGAGCGAGAATGGCCTGCGCATCGTCGACTTGGGCGGAGGAAATGATGAGCACGTCTGAGCTCCTCTACAGACCTATCTTGGCACAATCGCCCACTGCGGGGCGGCGTTATAGTTTGGTTTAGCAGCGCGGTTAATGAACGTGGTCCATGCTGTCTTGGCGTTCGGGATGCCAGAATTTTCCGCGACAGCCAGCGCTGGCTGCATATTGGAGGGATAGCCCATAGGTGATGAAGAATAACCAGTCATCATTCCTTTCGGCCAGGTCCAGCCAATTGCCGCGGTACGCCAGTCTGCCTGGGCCTGACTGCCACACGGTTGGTCCAGATAGAGCAAGCCCGCAGGGTGGGTAATCGGTGTGCCATTGTCATCCGTCATGGCGTCATTCCTGATGGTTGCGGCATAGGCTTGCGCAAATGTAGCAAAAACAGGTTGACCGACATCGGGACGAACGACGAGACTGTAGGCAGCACCTTCAATCCAGCAATAGCCGGGCGCGGTCATTCGCCCAACGGGAAATTTTGCTTTCCATGCCAAGAGCCGTTGCGCATCGGTGAAACCCAGTTCCGCGAGATAGCCAACGCTCCATGTAAAGAAATCATCCTGCCAAGGTGCGGCACCCTTGCCCACCGCAACTGAGCCACTGCCCGATCCATCGAACACCCCCAATTGGTTAGGGTTTGCGATGGTGTAAGTTGTGTTGTAGAAGTCCAGGTTGAAATCTACCTGTGCATTGAAATACGCTTTCATCGGGTGCATATCCGGCGTGATGTACGCCGCATGGCCCAGTGTCCTCAATGACCACGCCTGAGCGCGCACCTGGTCCCATCTCACCAATCCTTTTTCGAACCCATGATTTCCAGCAGCAGTTCCCAATGGATTCGATGCCGCCCAGAACTGCAACTCTTCCAGATAGTAATGGTCGCCTGTGACCAAGTAGGGTAAATAGACGAGGGAGGGTTGATGCGCAGTATCAGGCGCCATGGGCGTCGCGCACAACGTGTAGTTGTTGTTGGCGCACCGAGGAACCGGCAATGGACCAAGATGGGCCATATTCATATGCGTGCTGATATTTTTGTTGATGGCATTGTCCAGGCGCACAGGAAAATCCGTCGTTTCGTCACGATAGTGGATTGGCCAGCTCCCCGCGCCGTCGGCAGTAACCAGCATCGCTTTTTTGGCACGCTTATCCATAGATAGCAGATAGAGTACAGACCAGGTGGGTAGAGGGCCAATATCTGGACGGCCACCAGCCGTTGGCATATATTCCATGGCCAAGCCAATTTTCATTGGCCCCACTTTTCCTGGCGTAAGCTGTGTAACCAGATCGGCGAGTGCACTCTCTGCAGGGACAATCAACGGATCGTAGTTCGACACTGCCTTTGAAGCCATCAGGTAGGCCGTATTGTGTTGAATGTGCGTTTGTGGTGCTGTTCCCCACCAGAACGTTTTACGCCAGCGCGCATGATGATAATGCGTTAGCGCTGCCTGTGAATAAACGACTTGACCGCCCACCAGAACGTCGGTGTTATAGGTGAAATTTTGCGCACCGGCTGCAAAGGTCTTGTTATTTTCAATAATGACATCCACGCGGGCCTTGCCCAACCCGGTATAGGACCGAACCGCGAAGCGGGCAGTCAAATGCGGATGTTCGACGCCTGCGACCGTCTTCAACGGGACCGAGATGAGCCACTCGTTTACGATGGAACCAGCAAGCCAGTTTGTGTATTTTCCAGCCCTCAGTAAATCGTGTGCCGAGGCGCTATAGGTTCGCCCATCAATATAAATATTTGCACTTGCTGAGAAGCCGGCGTTTAATAGATCGGCCGGCGTGGCCGGAGCGGCATTACGAGACGCTGCGACCACCTTTATCAAGTCTATCGTTTGCGTTTGATTCTGAACCAGCTTAGGTAACACGGCAGAGATCACCGCGTGGCGCAATGAGCCATCAGGGTGTGTGGCTTTGGCATCGACTTGCAATGGAATGCGTGTACCGTCGCTAAGCATTCCCGTCAGCGGGACCGGATCAGTCTTCTGCACATCGCCCTGAACGAATACCTGACCAAAAGTGACCGGGACATTCGTCGCCGTTGCAGCAGTGGTGCTTTCAATTTTGACGTTTGTAATTGATCTATTGCCGCCAGTAGCCTGGGCTACGATAGGCTCGTACTGATCCGACAGGCTCCGCGAAACGTCAACGTCAGTGCTGGCTACCGTAGAAGCGTTCTGTACGGAATTAGCTGAATCCGAAGACTGCCCCCCACACCCACCAAGTGCGAGAACCGAGAGTAGGCTCGCAAGCGCACCTACTTTTTTTGCTGCAAAAAGCAATTTCATTTTTTTGTCTCCGTGTAATTTGCGCATTATTTGTTTAATGCGGTCTTGCCAAATGGAACTCCCGCATCAAAGAGGCTGGGATTGCCGCACTACGACTCGCACGCTACGCGGCTCATCTCCGCTTTGCGGCGCCTTTCGGACACGACCGCTTTTCAATTCATACGAGACTCCAACGACAATCTCTTCTCTTCTCTTCTCTTCTCTTCTCGCGAGCCAGTCTCCGATCCCACCTCGCCCTCATCGCAAAACCAAGTTCCTCGCCCATTGAAATGGGGGCTTCGCCACCAGATTCGCATACGCCGCTTGCCGCCTTTTCAGCTTCAACACTCACAGCAATAGGCATGCCACATGCAACTGAATTGCGTTGGCCTAAAAGGCCTATGATTTCATTCAGATTTTTTTGACTGATATGCATTGCTGG
Organism: Pseudomonadota bacterium; assembly: GCA_040384785.1. Lineage (GTDB taxonomy): Bacteria > Pseudomonadota > Gammaproteobacteria > Burkholderiales > Burkholderiaceae_C > Allorhodoferax. Next base: position 77,146 of record JAZKIR010000023.1, on the reverse strand, counting down.
CAGCTTGCGCAGGGCGACCGACCACATTTTTATGAAAATTCAGTGTGGATTTACATACTCAAAAAATGCCGGCGCGCGCAAGCCGGAGCCTTTTCCAACGTGGCGTGAGACTGGACGGCCTCATGCGATTACCCGTGCAACAAGTAGGCCGCAGTCACAGTGATTGCACAAGAGAACGGGTGTTCGGTTGACCGCGCACAGGAACCGTCAAGGCGAACGCTCTATCAGCACCGCGGCGCCGACGAGGGTTGGGCTGAAAAGAGCCTGGTGCCTCCTGAAATACTGAAATCTGCAACCTCGCGCTCTCGCCCGTTCAGGGCGCGACACCGAGCACATTGCCTGATTAATTTCTGGAGCAATGACATGGCGGTGCACTAAAAGACTCGTTCAGACGCGGTAACATCGGCTGTACAAGCCCAGAAAGCTCAGCTGAAGGCCTAGTTTGAAATATTTATGTGGTGAACTCGGATTCAAATTCACAGATGAGATCCGTGAAGTTAAGGCACTTGCGAGTTGAGCGATTGTCAGGATTCAGCCAGGAAGCAAACGTTACATTTCCGGATATTTTTTGATGGAATCACTCCCTCAAAATCCGGTGTTCAGTGCCAATGAGGTTAAGTAGCATGAAGTGTAAGTATTTGTTAATAGCCTTGGGTATCGGAGTGTTCGCAAGTAACGGGTATGCGCATGAATCGGCTACTCTCAGAAAAATCCAGGAGACCGGGATCATCAACGTCGGCTATCGAGACGCGTCGATTCCTTTTTCATACCTAGACGACAAGCAAAGACCAATTGGATATTCGCTGGATCTCTGCTATTTGATTGTTGATGCCGTGAAGCTCAGGCTGAAATTGCAGAGCCTTGAAGTTAGGCTAACTCGTGTCACCTCAGCAAATAGAATGGCCTTTATTCTTAACGCCATTGTTGATCTTGAATGTGGCACCACAACCAATTCTGTTGACCGACAACAAAGCGTGTCATTTTCAGTGACCACGTTTTTGGCCGAAGGCCGGTTGGTTTCGAAAAAATCGTCAAACATTCAGAGTCTCAGTCAGCTGAAAGGCAAATCAGTTGTTTCAACTGCTGGCACTACCAGCATGGAACTGCTCGCAGAGCTAAATCGATCCAAAGAACTAAATATGCGCATACTGGTCGGCAAGGACCACGCAGAGTCGTTTTCGATGGTTGAGACGGATCGAGCGCTTGCGTTTGCAATGGATGACGTAATAGTCCATGGGTTGGTCGCGAGCTCAAAAAATCCAGATGACTACATTATTTCCGAAGTCCCACTTTCAATTGAGCCCTACGGCATAGTCTTCCGGAAGAACGATTCGGAGTTTAAGAAGTTAGCCGATGACGCTATTGTTAAGGCGTTTAAAAGCGGCGAGATTAATCAGCTATATCAGAAGTGGTTTCTTTCACCGATCCCACCGAAACAAATTAATTTGCAATTGCCAATGAGCGATATGCTAAAAAGAGTGATTGCTCATCCGAGTGATTCAGGAGTTCCCGGAGTCTATCGATAGAGTAGTTTCGAGCGGGCCAACGACATGGGTCGAACGTATGAATTAAACACGGACGGCCCCTTGCTATACAGTGCAGGCAAGGACTCCAGATCATACTCAGTTGCACCACTAACACGCAACACCGCGCATACGCGTACATCTTGTCTTGTGCGTTTCCCGAGCTGACGTTGGGTCGTCAGACAATCTCCAGTCGCGCACGCTAATCACATTTTTAATGCGCAGTCTCGGGTCCAAAGCGCTGCGGGTAATTGACAGAGAAGACAAGAAAAGTGCATGGAGCCTATGCGCTGCAAAAATTCCCGTTTCTGCACAGACTTGTTTTTTGTGCGCCCAGCATGGGCGCTATCTTCTTGGAGGTGAAAGTCCCCCCACTGCATATCTGGATTGATTTTTTGGATCGGACGAAATGAAGGTAGGACCAGTTCAGTGCACATCCGCCTCACTCCTGCAGCGTCCCCATTAGCCGGTCCCAAAACAAGAAATACAAACCGTAGTTATGACGTGCAAGGTCATGGTGAATGCTATGTGCCGTTGGTGTATTGATCCAGCGGCTCAGCCAATGCTGCCTCCAGCCACTGGTTGAAAATTCACGGCCACAATGTCCATATGCATTTAGCAAAGTTGAAATTATCTGAAAGATAAAGAACGCAAACGGATGCACCGGCAGCATGAAAATGATGCACACCACGATAAGTGCTTCAAGAACAGCCTCCAATGGATGAAAGCTGAAAGCCGCCCAGGCGGTTGGATACCTTGATAAATGGTGAACGCGATGAATGTGCCGAAAGAGAGCACGCACATGAATCAACCGGTGCAACCAATAGAACAGCGTATCGTGGATGATCAACATAATCGGAATGCTTATGAAGAACCACGTCCAGCCATATTCGCTTACCTGTCCGTACAGTCTGCTATGAGCGATCCACCCAAAACCATACAGTATGCTAGTGACGATCGTAGTCATGACAGCGATGCTTAGGAACGAGTAAGCAACTTCATGCTTGATCTGTCTTTTGCTTGGCGGTATGGCATGTGCAAGCGCAGGCCGACCGTGCCTTCTCGCAGCCAGTGAGAACATCAGGCTTGCGAAGAATACATAGCGAAGGCTAAATATTGAAAACATGAGCAGTGCTGAATGGTAGGCAACACCCTGAGAAAGCAGATTTGGCAAAGGAAGAGAGGTATTCATCGTCAAATCAACTACTGCTTTTTCGCGCTTCTAGCACGTCACTGCCAACACGCCTCAATACCAAGGTCGCATTTGTTCCCCCAAATGCAAATGAGTTGCTAATGGCGGCTTCCAGCGTGGGGGCAGATTCCCCTTGCGCGCCGACCAAAGATAGTGCGCATTCAGGGTCAGGTGGTGCGCCGCATAAGTGTGCCGGTATTGCGCGCTTGTACAAAGACAGCGCTGTTATGGCGGCTTCCATCGCACCGGCAGCTCCCAACATATGCCCATGCATTGATTTGGTAGAACCCACGCGCAATTGCGCCAAATGTTCACCCCATATCACTTGTAAAGCGGCTGCCTCCACGACATCGCCAAGCCGGGTAGCGGTGCCATGCGCATTGCAGTATCCAATCTGTGCGGGTGTCAGGCCAGCATCGCGCAACGCCACTCGCAATGTGCGCACCTGCCCGTCAATATCCGGCTTTGTCAGATGATAGGCATCGCAGCGAACCGCATAACCTGCAAGCTCGGCATAAATGCGCGCGCCGCGTGCTTGGGCACTCTCCAAAGATTCGAGCAAGAGCACGGCAGCGCCTTCCGCCAAAACCAGCCCACTGCGCTCAGTGGAAAATGGTTTGCACGACAAGGCAGGATTGTTCGGATCAGGCGTTGCCAGCACCTTCATGGCTCTCCAAACCTGCATCACACCGGGCTGCACCAAGGCTTCCGCGCCACCTGCCACAGCAACATCGATCTCACCGCGCGCAATTGCCCGCATGGCCTCGCCCAATGCAATGGCAGATGAGGCACAAGCAACCGAGTACGTCAGGACCGGACCTGTAATCTTATGCCGCATGGCGATGTGTGCGGCGGGGGCGTTGCACATAAATGCGACGACCGACAAGGGCGGCAATCTGCGATGACCGAAGTAGGCCGCAAAGCCATCCTCGATGGCCTTGGCCCCACCCATGCCGCTGCCAAAATAGACGCCGCAACGCTCTGGATCTGCAAGATCTGCCAATTCAGCATCCTCAAGCGCCCTTTGCGCGGCGGCAACGGCAAACTGGCTCACCCGGTCCACGCCACTCAGTTGCTGCTTGCTAAACCACTCCGACACATCAAAATCGACGACCGCAGCGACCATGGAGGTACCGCTCTCCTCACCCCACATACGAATTGCGGACTCACCGCGCATCAAAGCATCAAACACCCGGTCGTTGTCGTTCCCATGCGGAGAAATCAGCCCAATACCGGTAACAACTACGCGACGCTGCATCACGCTGCCGCCGTGGACAATGCCGCATCGACCACAACAGCAAGTGCCGATAAATTGGGGATGTCTGTGGGTTGAATGTCCGGTAAGGAGATTGAAAAATGGTCCTCAATCGCGAACAGCAGTTCGACAAGCCCCAGAGAGTCAATGCCAAAGTCTTCCAGGGGCATTTCGGCGTCAAGTGCGCAGTGCTCAATACCGAGTTTTTTGTGAATAAGCTCTTTCAAGGCTTCCAAACTTTGAGACATATCAATACTCCTAAAAAACTAAAATTTAATCTGCATATCCCAAGCGGGTTGCCACCGCCTGGGTCGTTCGGTCGAGTGCCTGCAATTCCACGCTGTCGAGCTTCGAGCGGTAGTACTGCGGCGCAGCAAGCTTGCCTTCATACTCTTCGAACACGGCCCGGTAGGTTGTGACATCTAGCTGCACATGCGCGAGCATGCGCTCCATCGTTATGCGCGGGTTCGCGCACAAGTCTTCGTAGCGCACGAACAAAACCGCCGCGCGAACCAAGGGGTCACGCTCTACAAGATCAAACACCTGCCCATACATCGACGCCCAATACAAACCAAAGGCGTATGCGCGTTCGCCACAGTCCCAGGCTTTACGGATCTCAAGTACCAACTCCGTGTCGCCCGCGTTCACGAATCGGTTGTCATGCCCAAACTCGCAATGCCCAACCATGCGAATGGTCTCAATCCAGCGTGGGTCATGGGCCTGTGTTCGCAAAAACAATTCATGCTGTTTGACCCATGATGCAAAGTGAGCGACCGGGCGGCGTACCATGACGATAATGCGGGCGTCAGGAAAGAGTCGTACGAGATAGGCTAAGCGGGTCAGGTTGTAATTAGCTTTGGATAGGTAGCGCGGGCGTTGATAGGCCAATAGGAGCTTGACGATGGTCGCCCTGTAGAAAGAGTGGAACGCCGGATTGCTGGTATTGGCGTCCAGCACCGCAGAACAGGATTCGTCGTACAGATCGGGAAAGAATTTGTTCCAGATAACCTCTTCCACCGCTTCTGGACTTTCTCGCGTCACATACAGGCCATCCTTGTGCAGACGCTCTTTGGGATTTTCTGCTGGCAGTGGCAGACGCCGCAAAACCCAATTCCACACGAATGGCAGATAGGGCTGCACCATGTCGTGGTAGCGATGCGTTGCCACATCGCCGTGCTTGCTCAGAAAGTCCAAGGTGATAGTCGTGCCCGAGCGCGCCAGTCCCATAACATAAATGGGGCGATCCACGGGCTTGCAACTTAAGCTCGCCGCAAGCAGGCGCGTCTCCAGAGTGCCAAGCTTCATCCAAAGGGGTTCCAGCCACCGCTTCACTTTGCAAAGCAAGTAGTGTGTTGTCGGTAGTTTGGCAAGCACCAAGTGGGTATCGCGTTCGATTTGCATAAGCGTCGTCGGCTGCTAGAAGCGCAACACCATCCCCTCCATCGTGAGCCCCGGTCCAAACGCCAGCAAAATACCGTGCGTGCCCGGCTTCGGCAACTCACGCTTGAGGATGCGCTCCAGAATTAGCAAAATTGTTGGAGATGAACAATTGCCGTAGTCAGCCAAAACACCGAGAGAGGTAGCTATTTGCTCGTCGTGTAGAAGAAGTGCTGTTGCTGTCGTGTCCACAATCTTGGGGCCACCCGGATGTATTCCCCAATGTCGTACGTCGCTCGAACGCATGGACAATGGCGCCAGCATTCGCTCTACAAAGCCAGCCACCGCACCACCGATAGAGATTGGAATTTGTGCGGACAATGTCATCTTGAAACCATCGTCGCAAATCGACCAGCCCATCTGCTCCCAACACTCGTACAACGTCTCGGTGTGCGTGCCCAATATTTCAGGGCCTTGGGCGCTCGCTGCGCTGGATAGCACCATGGCGGCGCTCGCATCGCCAAACAGCGCTTGACAAACCACCTGCTCAATGCTCGTGTCGGTCGTGCGGACGTGCGCGCTGGTGATTTCCGTGCAATGCACAAGGGCCGTCTGGTCAGGGCGGGCAGCCACCGAATCAAGTCCCACTTTCATGGCGGTAAATGCCGCATGGCAGCCAACATGGCCTACAAAGGTACGACGCAGGCTTGGTGACAAACCGAACTCCTTGGCCAGCAGGATGTCAGGGGATGGCGTGTCGTACCCGGTACAACTCGCCATGATGAAACTGCCGATGCTGGCTTTGTCCACCTCCGACAGCACAGCGCCTACTGTACGCCGCCCAAGCTGCATCGCTCCTTGCTGCCATATCTTCATACGTTCAGAGGTCGAACTTTCCACCCCGTTCTCTACGCTGGTTGGATCGTAGAACGCGTGGCGTGCTCTTACGCCAACATTGCAAAATATTCTCTCTGCACCTGGCACGTTACCAAACCGTGAGCGGAATACCTTGTCGAAAATGACAGATTGATCTGGCGCATAGTCCGGTGCGGCTGTGGCAAGCGCAACAATGCGTGGATACGTTTTGGACGGCATGGACATGTCTTTACTTTCTATTCACGGAATGGGTGTGAAATGGTGATCGCTGGAGTAAAAGATCCACTACGTAATTGGCGGCAGCGTCCGGCCTGAGCGCGACCGTATCGATATGCGCTTCGGGGTCTTCTGGTTTCTCGAAACGGGAGTCAATGCCAGTGAAATTCAACAGTTCACCACGCCGCGCTTGTCTATAGAGACCCTTCGGGTCGCGTTGTTCTGCAACACTCAGCGGTGCATCGACGAACACCTCAATAAATTCATTCTGCGCGAACAGTGCGCGGGCCATCTCGCGGTCTTTACGAAGGGGTGATATCAGCGAAGCTATGACAATCAGTCCTGCATCCAACATCAGCCTGGCAACCTCTGCGATGCGCCGAATATTTTCGGCACGATCTGCATCAGTAAATCCTAAGTCCTTGTTCAATCCAAAGCGCACGTTGTCGCCATCAAGCAGGTAAGTGTGGTAGCCCATCTGATGCAACTTGAACTCAACAAGGTTGGCTATCGTCGACTTGCCAGATCCGGATAGACCGGTGAACCACAGCACTCTAGGATTTTGATCTTTGATCGTGGCACGATCATTCATGTACAAATTCGTGCAATGCCAGGTGATATTTACAGGACTATTTTTCAGCTGCATCGGGATGCGTAACTACAGTCGTTAATTTTTAGAAAGTAGCAATACTTTTCATTCATTTTTAGAAATTCTAAGTATCAAATATTTCAATTAAGTGAATGTTATGCACTCGATGAAAATCGTTTGTTCGTGAACGGGGCGAATCACCAACGTATCGTTGAAAAGTGCATAGCTTTTGTGCGCAGCCGATAGAGATCACTTTGCGGACTCTATCGCCACCCTACTGTGTGCCGGACAATCGCTACGTCATTGGCGGCGGAAGAACAGTGAAATCGGACGCGAAAAAGAAAACTTATGTCGTTCTTTTTTTTCGCTTCACGATTTGACCATGAGACAACAAATCAAGCGACTTGAATAGGAAGCGATCGAACCAAAAAAGCCTATTTAAAAAGACTGGTTTATCAGCGTACGCCGCTTACCTTGATGCGAGAAACAACTTACCGCGCAATTGTCGCGTGTTCAAGGCACGGCGTGGTGGAAGACGAAGTGCCTATGAGGTAACCGAGAGGGTTGCCAGACGCCTAAAGTGCCGCATCTTACGCGCACAGAACTTCAGACTAAATGACCGCTGCCAAAAGTCAATCAGGCCGCGGCGATCTTATGGACTCATAGCTCTGAAATATCTATACCCAATTCAGACTTCCACTCCCGAGATCGGTCGGAACTTCTCAATCTCGATACTATGCCGATGCAGCTTGTCGTACAAGGTCTTTTTCCCGATACCGAGTGCTTCACATACCACCAAAGGGCGGCCACTATGTTGCTTCAGGGCTTGCTCAATCAGTGCTTTTTCCACCAAATCCATTTGTTGCATTAAAGTTAAAGGCACGGGTGCAGCTGAATACACCGCACGATCATGAGCGTCCAGCAATCCCAGCACAAAACGATCAGCGATGTTGCGCAACTCTCTGACATTTCCGGGCCACTCATGGGCCATTAGCTTGCGCATGTGATGGCCGTGCAGCGCGGGCGCCTCTCGTTCGTATCGGACGGCCGCTCGCAGGACAAAATGTTCAAACAGAATGGGAATGTCTTCCCGGCGGTCCCGAAGCGGAGGAAGCTCCAGTACAGCAACGTTGAGCCGGTAATACAAGTCATTTCGAAATTGCCCCTTTGCACTCAACTCTCGCAGATCACATTTTGTGGCCGCGATTGTCCTGAAGTCGACAGGTATTTCCTCATTAGATCCCAGTCTTTGTACCTTGCGCTCTTGCAGCACCCGCAATAGCTTGATCTGGAAAGCCATCGGCATGCTCTCGATCTCATCCAGCAAGAGGGTGCCGCCTGCGGCATGCTCTACTCTTCCGACACGGCGCTTACTAGCGTTAGTAAATGCGCCAGCTTCGTGTCCAAAAATCTCACCTTCAAACAAAGCCTCCGGCAAACCGCCGCAATTGATAGCGACAAAATTTGCTTTATTACGCCTGCTGTGATCGTGCAGGCAACGCGCAACCAGTTCTTTGCCCGTACCTGTCTCACCAACGATTAATACGTCGGCGTTGGTATCTGCCAGGCTCACAATTTGGCTGCGGAGAGTTTCAATCACCGACGAGTTTCCCAATACAACCGATTCAATCCCACACCGATTTTGCAATTGGCACCGCAACGACTCAACTTCCAACCGGAGTGCGCGCTTTTCCATCGCACGGGTGACGACCTCCACCAGCCGCTCCATTGGGAAAGGTTTCTCGAGGAAATCGTAAGCTCCAAGATGCATCGCCTGCACCGCCATCGACACGTCGCCATGTCCGGTTATCAGAATCATGGGGACCGACGGGTCGGTTTCAAGCACGCGACGCAAAAGGCCAAATCCATCCATTTTTGGAAGCCGTATATCGCTAACGACAATGCCAGGAAAACCAAAATCAATATGTTGAATTGCGCGCTCAGCAGACTCACACGCGAAGACCTCAAATCCCGTCAGTTGCAACGTCTCAGTGATAGTTGAGCGTATTTGAGGATCGTCTTCGACAAACACAACTTTTAAACCATTAAACATGGTTCTCCTCCATAAACTCAAGGTCAAATTCAAAGACTGCGCCGACATCGTCACTTCTGCCACGAAGCGATCCTCCGAACTCGCGAACAATGTTGGCTGATATTACTAGTCCTAGCCCAAGACCTTCGCCAGGCGCTTTGGTGCTGAAGAATGGTTCAAACAAATGAGACATAGACTCCATGGAGAGGCCCGGTCCAGTATCCGATACGATTAGTTTGACACGGCCTTCGACTATCTTCGCCTCAATTGACATAGTTTTTCTCACGGCGTCTTTCATTGCATCCAGTGCGTTGGAACAGAGATTCAGTAAGACTTGTTCCAATCGGCTATCGTCGCACAATGCAAATAGAGTCGGAGACACGTCTATTTGCAACTCAACATTCTCGGTTTGAATTCTGTTCTCCAATACCAGAAGTGCATTTGTAACTGCTTTTTCCAATTGCACAGGCCTATTCGCTGACGGTGTTTTCCTGGCGAAGGATTTCAGCTGCCCAGTGATCTTTCCCATTCTGCCAATTAAGTCCGACATAGACTTAAGATTTTTTTCAACGCCTTCCAGATTGCCCCGCTTCAGAAGTAGTTGGGTATTGTAAAAACTGGAGCGCAACGCGGTCAAAGGCTGGTTGATCTCATGCGTTATGCTGGCCGACATCTGCCCAAGCAGAGCTAGCTTACCAGCCTGCACCAACTCCATATTTGCCCTCAGCAGTTCGGCGGTCCGTTCCTCGACTTTCATCTCGAGTTGATCGTGAGCGCGTTGCAGCGCTTCGCGCGCAGCGAGTTGTTGCGCCACTCCTCTGTATCGCTGGCGCAGATACATGCCTAACAGGCCAATGAATCCGATCAACACGCCAGCGCCTAGCGCTGCTTGGCGGGCACTGCGTCTGACCTCCGCAACATCAGAGAAAACGATCAGTCGCCAATCCGACCGCAACAGAAATCTTTCTTGTGCAATGTACTTTTTCTCATTCAGAGTAACAAGATGAGTGCCGTGTTTCAGCGCTTGCCCTACGATGGCGCCGAGCGACGTCAACACCTGGGGATACTTGGCAGTCCCCATCAATTTGACGTACTCTGCCGCCGATAAGGAATGCATAGTCCTGTATTTCCACTCCTTTACAGAAGACATCACGATGACGTCGTTTTCATCGACTACCAAGAGCTTCATATAGCCCGAGCGCGGTATAGAGGCAATCCAGCTTGACTCCATAGGCTCTAGGCTGATCTTTGCCGCGGCTACTCCGAGGACTCGCCCCTTATGCAAGATTGACTGGGCGAAGTAAAACTCAGGGGCACCGCGAGTCGGATCTGCCGCGAAGTAGCGAGCGGACTCACCTCGGATTGCCTCTAGGAAGTACGGCCGAGAGGAATAGTCCGCGCCAACAAGACTCTCCGCTAGATACCCATTGCTTGCGGCCACCACCATTCCAGATGCATCCATTACATAAATAGCAAGGGTATTTGCTTTTACATTCAGGGTCGCTAATCGCTGATTTACTTTTTCTCGCAGTCCCGGCTGGGCGTTTTCCCCCAAGAGTGCCAGTATGTCATTGTCCAATCCAACAATGCTTGGCAGGAAATCATATCGACTCAGCTCGCTTTCCAACTCCCCAGCGTAAAGACCTAACTGTTGCAACGAAACGTCATCCAAATTTTCGTATCCTTGAAGCTCACTTTTCGAATATGCAAGAATCATCGAAACAGCGCTTAGCACAAGGATGCCTGCCCACCAAATCAGATTTCTCGTGCGATGAAATACAAGAGGACTCACGGACATCTGAAATTCCATCCTCGAAGACGCAGTTACTGGCGGTAATCAGCTCGCTGGAGTCAGTCGGCAGAGAAGCGCCATAGCGACAATAGTACATTCCGACCATTTACACAAATAATGGCAGGCGTTAGCTCTGACATGCAGCACAATCCATGCCAGAAAGTTTCAAAGCCACCAATGAAGGTAAATTGATACTGCTAGGGATTACGCCAACCAGTTCAGACTTACCGACCCAGAGGGGCAGAGTGGAAAACAACACCGACACCAGAATCGAAGTGTGAATACCCACACTCCACCAAGCCGCCCTGGCTGGTGCTGCCCAATGCGCTCAAGTGTTGTGCGAGTTGCTGCGTTGATCCGCATCGACGCAGTCTGACTCGGCATGCCTTCCACAGTACTAACCCTGCATTGGCGCAGTTGATCGCCGACTTCGGTGCCGCGCAGCAGCAACATACCTGCGTATTCACCAACAAACGGGCTAGCGGGCCGAAGATACAGGTTCACAAGGGTTTCGGCATCTGGCTGGCCGCACGTCGACATCAAGCCAGGTACGTTGGTCTTCTGACCGCTCCACACATTGCAACCTTGAGCTAGCCCAACTCAATGCCCGGGTTCTGGACTTGCCCTGGTAGCCTGTGAAAAGAATCACGCTGCCGGTGAAGTCAACCGCCTTCACCACTGACCGCCTCAGGGCGTCAAGAGGTATTCGCCGGATACATACCTACGCCGCTGGGTAGTGCGATTGAGGCCGTGGAGACGCCCCGGTGTGTGACAGCTCGCTACAGATTTGGAGTGTTCATGCATCCACCTGAATTGAAGTTGGCACGATGGTCTTCGGAATTTGCGATCACGGAAAGATGACTTTTTCATTCACCTACCAAAGGGTATATAAGTTCACACCCAATTTCATACGACAGTGCGATAACCCACACTCACCACCCATCTGGCGCAGAATTCTCGCGCAGCAATATCGAGTGAAATCAAATACATAGCGGCCCATGACCGGACGCTGACGCCTGGCATGCCTTTTGCCTTATGCATGACTACACCCATTGATATGGGCGATTGAATTCTCATCGTTGGCGCACTAAAGGTATGAAGCAAATGAACAATGCAAGAATTTCCAATCAACCTAGTGTGAATACCTCTGAGTTCCTCTGATCACCGACTCAAGCTTGCAATTGAGTTAGAGACATCGCCTGTCGTGTGCGTTGCGACAACGATGCAAATAGGGAGACTATTGTGGTATCAAGTAAAGCCGTTGGAGGCCATTCGGACTCGACCTATGGTTTTAAGACCTTGGTGCAGATGGTTCAGTACCAGGCCAAAGTCAGGCCGGATAAAGTTGCGCTGATCTTCTTGCCGGACGGTGAAGTCGAGGTTGGGCGACTGACCTATGCCGAACTGGATCGTCGCGCACGCGCATTCGCCGCACGTCTGCAAGCCGAGGGCTTGAGCGGAGAATCCGTGTTGCTGATGCTGCCGTCCAGCACCTATTACGTCATTGCCTTTCTTGGTTGCCTGTACGCAAAAGCGATCCCGGTCCCAGCATATCCACCCACTAGCGGCATGCACGCGGAGCGGCTGGCGCACATAGTAAGCGATTGCAATGCCAAGGGCGTCATCCTCACTACCGTCAATCAGCAAGTAAATGTCCAGTCCCGCCTCGGGCAATTCCTACCGGAGGGGCTCACATGTTCCTACCTTGCTGTCGACGAGTTGAATAATGCGGATGAAGCCAATTGGATTGCGCCCGACATAGCGCCCGACGGCCTAGCCTATCTGCAATATACGTCCGGCTCCACTAGTCGGCCACGCGGCGTGATGGTCACGCATGGCAATTTGCTTGCGTATTGCGCGAGCTGGCAAGCATCGGCCCAACAAGACCATACTGACGTATTCGTCACTTGGCTGCCATTGTTCCACGACATGGGCTTGATCATGGGCGTTGTCCAGCCCTTGTTCGTCGGTGCGACTATCGTCATGATGCCGCCGCCCACGTTTTTACAACGGCCCTTGCGCTGGCTCATGGCGATCAGCCGCTATCGCGGCACAGCAAGCTTTGCGCCGAATTTTGCGTATGAATTGTGTGCGGCGACACTCGATGAAGTGCAGCGCAAAGCGCTTGATTTGTCGTCATGGAGCTCCGCCGGGAACGGAGCAGAACCGGTGCGTGCGGACACTTTGTCCCGCTTTGCGGAGCGCTTTGCCTCCTGCGGTTTCCGGCAAGAAGCGATGAATCCTTTTTACGGCCTGGCTGAAACTACACTCTCAGTCGTGCAGCGGGCCAAACTGGAAGTGCCGTTGATTCGTATGGTCGATGCCGAGGCGCTCAAGCTTGATTTGTTTTTACCAGTTCTGGACAGCAGTATCGAAACTCGCCCAATGGTTAGTTGCGGTCGCGCCTGGCTCGATATCAATGTCATCGCAGTTAAGCCCGACTCGTGCCGTCCGTGCGAATCCAGCGAAATCGGTGAAATCTGGGTGGCAGGTCCAATCGTCGCACGCGGTTACTGGAACCAGCCCGAAGCAACTGCAGCCACGTTCGATGCCTATCTGAGCAATGGCGACGGTCCTTTCCTGCGTACCGGAGACCTCGGTGCGCTCTATCAGGGCGAGATTTACATCACCGGACGCATCAAAGACGTCATCGTCATTCGTGGGCAAAATCACTACCCGCAAGATATCGAGCAAACCGTGTTCCGGTCCCACACGGCGCTGGAAGCTGGGTATTCCGCAGCATTTTCGGTTGAGGTTGGCGGCGTAGAAAGACTGGTCGTTGCGCAGGAAGTACGGCGCTCGCGACGCAAGAAATTCGATGGCGCGGATGTGGTTGAAGCGGTCCGCGCCGCCATTGCCGAGAGGCACGGGCTGGCCCTGTACGCGTTCGTCTTACTCAGTCCCGCTAGCATTCAAATTACGTCCAGCGGCAAGATCCAGCGCAAAGCATGCAAGCACAATTTTCTGAATGGTTTGTTTGACCCGCTGCACACTTGGCGCGAGGGACAGATTGACTCGGCGATGAAGCAAGCGGCAAGCGCGTTCGACCCCGCTTCGAGTCAATCGCAACAAGCAATCGCGTCCTGGCTGGCGCAAGCCATCGCGCATAAAAAGAGTATTCCCCTCGTCAGACTGCAAGATGATGTGGCATTCACCAGCTTCGGCATCGACTCAATGGAGCTGGTCGCGCTGTCTGACGAATTGGCCGTATGGCTGGACCGCCCGGTGGTGCCGATGGCCTTGTATGATTACCCGACGATCACCAGCCTGGCACAGTATTTGTCAGGTGCTCCTGTCGAGACGCGTGATGGGCCCAAAAGTGCTGATGCGGCCGAGCCAATTGCCATCGTCGGCATGGGCTGCCGCTTCCCCGGTGCGGAATCAGTCGAGGCATTCTGGCGCTTGCTCGATGCTGGCGTAGACGCCATTGGCGACATTCCCGCGTCGCGCTGGGATGCCGCTGCCTACTACGAAGAAGGCGCGGCGCCGTCTGCCGGCAAAATGAACACCCGTTGGGGCGGGTTCATCGACGGTGCTGATGAATTTGATGCGCAATTCTTCGGCATCTCGCCACGCGAAATGCAAAGCATGGACCCGCAGCAGCGCTTGGTGTTGTCCGTGACCTGGCATGCGTTGGAAAACGCCGGCATCGCACCCGATGCGCTGGCAGGCAGCAATACTGGCGTGTTTATCGGCGCCACGCATGGCGACTACCGCTCACTGCTCAGCCACGCCGGTGCGGTCGATGCCTACAACGGCACGGGCAATGTGCTATGCATCCTGGCAAACCGGGTTTCGTATTTACTCGATTTGCATGGCCCAAGCTTTGTCGTCGATACCGCGTGCTCGTCGTCGTTCGTCGCTCTGCACCAAGCACGGATGAGCTTGCTGGCGGGCGAATGCGCGGTTGCCATCGTTGGTGGCGTTAATTTGATGCTGGCTGCGGAAACCACGGTCGCCACCTCGCAAGCGCACATGCTGTCCGCCGACGGTCATTGCAAAGCCTTTGATGCGTCGGCCGATGGTTATGTGCGCTCCGAAGGCTGCGGCATCGTCATACTCAAGCGGCACGCGGATGCACTGCGCGACAATAACCGCATTCTCGGGCTGATCGCTGGCTCCGCACTCAATCAAGATGGCAAGAGCAATGGGCTGACCGCGCCCAACGGCATCGCGCAGCAGGCGGTCATACGGCGCGCTCTGGCATCGGCTGGCGTACCGCCCGCCCGTGTCAGCTATGTGGAGGCGCACGGCACCGGCACCAGCCTGGGTGACCCGATAGAGGTCGCCGCGCTCAAACACATCTATGGCGAAGTGGACGGAACTGGAAAACCGGTCTGGATCGGCTCGGTCAAAACCAATATCGGTCACCTGGAAGCCGCATCCGGCATGGCCGGATTGATCAAGGTGGTGCTCAGCATGCAGCACCAGAAGATACCGCGCCACTTGCACTTGCAGACGCTCAATCCACTGATTTCACTGGACGGCAGCCGCTGCGCGATTCCGGTCGAAGCACAGGCGTGGCCGCGTGAGGAAATGCCACGCCTGGCAGGCATCAGTTCGTTCGGGTTTGGGGGGGCGAATGCGCATGTGATCGTGCAAGAAGCGCCGGTGGATCAGGGTCACGGCGCGTCCACACTGGCGGCAGAGCCATTGCAAACACAGTTGCTCGTCCTCTCCGCCAAAAGCAGCAGCGTACTGCGCGCAATGGCGCAACAGTATGCGGACTTTTTAGCCGCCGACGGCATACCGTCCTTTGCCAACATCTGCCACACCGCAGCCGCGCATCGCGCGCATTATGGGCATCGCCTCGCCTTGGCTGCGCAATCAAAACAAGCCGCCGCCGCGCTATTGCTGCGCTACGCCAAAGGCGAAGAAGTCCACGGCATCAGCAGCGCCCACTCCAGTCACGCGCCGGCTGGCGCGCTTGCATTCCTGTTTACCGGACAAGGCTCGCAGTACGCCGGTATGGGCTACAGCCTGTACCAGAACCACGCCGGGTTTCGTGCGACCTTGCAACAGTGCGACGCAATTTTGCAGCCGCTGCTGGGCCTATCGCTGTTGTCTATCCTGTACGCAAGCGAGTTGAAGTCAACCGACACACCCGTCGATCTGACCCAAACTCTGTACGCCCAACCAGCGCTGTTTGCAGTCGAATACGCGCTGGCAAAAACCTGGCAATCTGCTGGCGCGCAACCGGATTATTTAATCGGTCACAGCCTGGGTGAATACGTCGCGGCCTGCATCGCAGGCGTGTTCAGCCTGCGCGACGGTTTGACCCTGGTTGCGCACCGGGCGCGCCTGATGCAAGAGCAAGCCGAGCTAGGCGCGATGACAGCCATCCGCGCGCCGATTGCGCTGCTGACTCGGCTCCTGGATCAGTTCAAAACCACCGAACAAAACCGCATTGCAGTCGCGGTCTACAACAGCCCTGAAGATATCGTCCTGTCCGGCGATCCGGCTGAAGTGACTGCACTGGCCGAACGCTGGGTGGCGCAGGGGGCGACCGCAACGCCGCTGCAAGTCACTCGGGCATTCCATTCTCCGCTGATGTCCGGCATGGTTGCAGAGTTTGAGCGACACGCAAAATCCATCACCTACCATGCACCACAGATCCCGATCATTTCCAATTTGAGTGGCAACATCGCCGGTCCCGAGATCGCTGGTGCAGAGTATTGGGTGCGCCATGTGCTGGAGCCAGTCTGTTTTGCACAGGGCTTGCAAACGCTGGCGGCAACGGCTTGCAAAACGATGGTAGAAATCGGCCCACATCCCGTCTTGAGCGCATTGGGGCAGCAAGCAATTGCAGGCGCAAGCTGGCTGCCCAGCCTGCGGCGCGGCGGTGATGCAGAGCAGCACTTGCTGCACAGTGTGGGCCAATGGTTTGCAAGCGGCCACGCGGTCGATTGGTTGCAATGGGCGCAAACGCGCAGCGGGGCCGATGTCAAGCTGCCGCAGCCGGTGTCCTTGCCGTACTACCCGTTCCAGCGCGACCGCTTTTGGTTCAAGCCCGGCACTGCGCAGAACGCAGCCACCAGCAAGCATGGCAAACCATTGCACCCGCTGCTGGGGCGCAAGCTCAATCTCGCCGTCAACGCGCACTGCTTTGAAAACCTGCTGTCGGCGCAAACGCCTTGGTTCATCCCGCAACACCAGGTATTCGGCGTGCCAGTGTTGCCCGCAGCCGCCTTGATCGAAACTGCGCTGGCCGCACTACAAGCAGCAGCCAAAACCGGGCCTACGCATTGGACGCTGGAAAACCTTGCCTTTAGCCGCGCAATGGTTTTGGCTGAAGATCAACCGACCACCCTGCAAACTACTGTCGAAGCCGAAGGCGATGTGCACGACCAGACTTGGCGCGTGCGTCTGGTCAGCACAGGTGCCGCCGAGCCAGATGGCGAATGGGTCGAGCACGGCACGCTCACCGCCAAGGCCGCGCTGGTACAGGCCCCCATCCATATTGCACTCGACACACTTAAAGAAACGCTAAGCCTACAAGCCATCGACACCTACGCCCAATTCCGTCAATTGGGTCTGGAGTACGGCCCCGCCTTCCAAGGGGTCAAACAGCTCTGGGCTAACGACAAGCAGGCATTGGCCCTGATCAACGTACCCGAAGCGGCACGCGATGGTGCTGCCTATACCCTGCACCCACTCGCAATCGATAGCTGCTTCCATACACTAATTGCGTTCCTCAATCCGAATACGGTCACCGACGAGACCGCGGTATTGCCGGTTGGCATCAACCAGCTCCGCATCAACCCAAGGCTGGCGCGCAACCCACTGCCGCACCAACTATGGTGCCACGTCACATGGCATGGTGAGCAAAGCCCCGGCCGCTATCTGAGCGACCTGGAACTTTGTTCCGGCAGCGGAGAATCACTGGTATCGATACAAGGCTTGCATCTGGCCAAGGTGCAGCGCGCATCGGTATTGGCATCGCTCAAGCCTGTGCAAGAACTCGATTGCTACCAGATTGAATGGCAAGCGCATGCAGTTGATACCGATAAATTCGATGCCTTGAAAAGCACACCGCCGACCACCGCCGCCGATACAGGCCCGTCGACTTGCTACCTTATTTATGCAGCCGATCCCGCGCAAGCGCGCGACTGGCAGAGCCAATTTTCCGCACTTTGCATTCCGGCGGTGGCAATCAGCAGTGGGGTGGATTTCCGGCGTCTGACCCAGACCGCGTTCAGCATCGACCCGGTGGCGGGGCAGGACGTGGCCCGTCTCTTCATGACGCTCACGTCCGAGCAAATCCGCGTGCGCGGTCTGCTGTACTGCGGAGATCGGGTTGATCCATTGGGGAGCGTCGACATCCAGGTCATTGAGGCAACCTATCGGCTGGCGCAAAGCAGCTCAACCTTCCTGAAGACTTTCCTGAATACGTACTCCGACGGATGCCCCGACATCATTATTTGTACGCATGGCGCTTGTGTGGTCAAGCCGAACACGAATATCGGTGCTCTCGACGCGCCGACTCTATTGACAGAATCCGGCCTGGCACAAAGTGTCTTGTGCGGTATGGTCAAGTCCATCGTGACCGAATATCCGCGCTTGAAATGCGTCCAAGTCGATCTCGACCCGGAATCTGAAACCGCAGCGCACGCCGTGTTGGCGGCTTTCGTGCAACTACCTGGATCGGGGCATATCGCGTGGCGCGCGCTGCGCTGCTACGAGGCGCGCCTGCACCAGAAAAAAATTGCTGCGCTGACCAATCCCGTCGTGCAGATTCGGGCAGATGCCACCTACCTGATTACCGGCGGCATGGGAGGCATAGGGTTGGCTGCGGCCGAATGGTTGGTACAGCAAGGCGCGCGCGCACTCGTTCTACTTGGTCGCAGCATCCCGACGAGCTGTGCCGACTCGATCCGGCAAATGGAAGCGACGGGTGCCACGGTCGCGCTCTTGCAAGTCGATGTCGCCGACCCCGCAGCATTGGTAAAGGTTAGCGCGTACATCGAAAATCACCTGCCACCCCTGCGCGGAGTCGTGCATTCCGCTGGCGTCAACGACGATGCACCGATGAGCGAACTGGACTGGGCGCGGTTCAGCAAGGTGATGGCGCCAAAAGTGCGCGGGGCGTGGAATTTGCACCGCTTTACCGAGCAGTGCGATCTCGACTTTTTTGCACTGTTTTCTTCGATGGTATCGATGATCGGTGCGGCCGGAAGTTCCAGCTACGTAGTGTCCAATTTGTTCATGGACAGTTTGGCGTCATATCGCCGTGCACGCAATCTACCTGCCGTCAGCATCAACTGGGGCGCATGGGCGCAAACCGGTATGGCCGCCAATCGAAATTTACTGGAGCACTTTGAACACGAAGGTGTGCAAGGCATTGAGACCCACATCGGATTGCAAGCGCTGGCCGCCGTATTGGCCCCAGATGCTACCCAGATCGGCGTGAGCAAAATCGACTGGACACGTTACAAGGAAGCCAATCCACGCACACTACCCTATACCTGGCTCACCGAAGTCGGTGTCAATGGCAATACGGCAGTCTCGTCCAGCGCTACATATTTGCGGAAACTGTCTGATCTGTCTACCTACGATGCAGACACCGTTCGCGATTTGGTATCGAAGTATCTGTTCCACAGCGCGGTGCGCGTATTGCGGTTGGATGTGGCGCGCCAGACCGATTTGCAGCCTGCATTTCTACATGCCCAACTGAATGCGCTCGGCTTCGATTCATTGATGGCGGTCGAGCTGCGCAATCGCATCGCAGCAGAAATCGCAGTCGATGTGCCGATCCGCTACTTCATCGGCAATGCGACGGTCGAAGAAATGGTGGCCTTGCTGCATCAACAAATGTTACTGAAACAGATGACTGCCGATGCCAGGAACATGTCGACCGGTGAGACTGATCGGGAAGTGGTATCGCTATGAATTTCGATGAGATCAGTGTCAGCCATAGGCATCGGAGATAAGCATGGAGCAGTTACTCAGAAAACTAAATCAATACAAAGTCAAGCTTTCACTCGATGGCGAACGCCTGGCTGTCGATGCGCCAAAGGGTGTATTGACGTCCGAACTGATTTCCGAAATCACGCAGGCCAAACCGCGTTTACTCGCTTTGTTACGCGCCAAGTCTGAAGATCTCACGTTGCCCACGCTGGTGCCGCAACCAGCACTGCAGCATGAATCGTTTGCCTTGACCGAAGTACAACACGCATACTGGATGGGGCGCAACGATTACGTCGAACTCGGCGGCATAGCGACGCACTTTTACATCGAACTCGAACGCGATGGTTTGGACTTCGAGCGCTTGAATGTTTCGCTGCAAAAGGTGATAGGCCGGCACGCGATGTTACGCACGATCATTGAGGATGGTCTGCAGCGCGTGCTGCCAACAGTTCCGCCCTATCGGATCGCACTGCACGACATGCGGGGCAAATCCATCGAGAAGCAGGCCAGCGCATTGCATGCGATCAGGGACAAGATGTCGCACAAAAGGCTGCCACTCGATCGCTGGCCGCTATTTGAATTCGAGGCCGCCCGCATTGATGATGGCAGGTTACGCCTCTATTTGAGTTTCGACATGCTGATCATCGATGCGTCGAGCATATTTCTGTTCTTTCTGGATTGGCAGCGCTTCTACGAAGATGGGTCTTGGTCGCCACCGCCGTTCACGATCGCTTACCGCGACTACGCGCAGTTCCAGACAAAGCTGTCTGAGTACCCGGTCTTTCAGCGCGCAAAGGCATACTGGACGGCGCGGCTCGATACGCTACCATCCGCACCAAATCTGCCTTTGGCGGTCCAGCCCAGTCAGATTAAGAATACGCGGTTTATTCACCGCCAATTCGATGTTTCGGCACCGAAGTGGCAGGCATTAAAGGACCGGGCGCAGGGCATTGGCACAACGCCTTCAACTCTGTTGATGACAGCGTTTTCCGAAGTGCTGCGGATGTGGTCGAAAGAGCCTGATTTCACGCTCAATGTCACGATGTTCAATCGGCTGGCGATCCACGCCGAAGTGCCAAAACTGATCGGCGATTTCACCACCACCAACCTGCTGGCGGTATATGCGCATGCGAATGAATCGTTCACCGACAGAGTGAAGCGCCTGCAGCAGCAACTAGCGGAAGACCTCGAACATCGAATTTATAGCGGTATGAACGTGCTGCGGGATCGCGCACGCCGCCGTGGCAATCAGCCCGGCGTGGCGATGCCGATCGTTTTCACCAGTCTACTGGCACTGGACTCGCAGCAAAAGACATCCGACAGCATGTTTTTCTTTGGCGAACCGGTCTACGGCACTAGCCAGACTCCGCAAGTATGGCTGGACCACCAAATGATCGAGAAGGATGGGCAGCTACTGATTTTGTGGGACACGATCGATGGCCTGTTCCCAGAGAATATGGTGGACGACATGTTTACCACGTATGCCGGCTTGTTGCAAACCCTGGCCGATGTTGAAACGGCTTGGACCCAAATCACACCGCTGCTGCCACTGCCGGGCTGGCAACAAGATCAAAGAACGATTGCCAATGCGACGCAATCCGATGTCCCACTAAAGACTTTGCATGGATTGGTCGCGGAACAGGCACAGCGGTGGCCGGATTCTGTCGCAGTGATTACCGAAAGTCTGCGATTGAGCTATGGCGAGTTGCATCGGCATGCTTATCGCTTAGGCAGCTATTTGCGCCTGCACGGCGCGCACCGCAATGGTTTGATTGCGGTATCAATGGAAAAGGGTTGGGAGCAAATCGCCGCTGTCCTCGGCGTGCTACATGCCGGTGCGGCCTATTTACCGATCGATCCGCATCTGCCGCAACAGCGCAGGTGGCAACTTGCGCAACGCGCGGAAATTTGTTTCGTCATCACACAGACTCATCTGCGCGAGCGCCTGCACTGGCCCGATGGAATTTTTGTGCTATGCCTGGACGATGAAGCCGTTTGCGATGCCGATGCAACACCGCTAGACATACTGCAAACGCCTGACGATCTGGCGTATGTGTTGTTCACATCGGGTTCCACTGGTGAACCAAAAGGCGTGATGATTGAACATCGCAATGCCAGCAATACCGTGCAGGATATCAACCGGCGTTTTGATGTCAAAGAGAGCGACCGGGCGTTGGCCTTGTCGGCCTTGCATTTCGATTTGTCCGTGTACGACATTTTTGGCGTGCTCGGCGCCGGCGCGGCTCTGGTGATCCCTGCGGCGGATCGCTTAGCCGACCCTGTGCACTGGGCTGAACTGACGCACACACATCGCGTTACCTTGTGGAATTCTGTTCCACAATTATTGCAATTGTGGACCGAGCATTTGCGGCAGCACCGACTGTCGCATGACGCGTTGCGCTGGGTGATTCTGTCTGGCGACTGGATTCCCGTGAAGTTGCCGGAGCAAACGCGCACTGTTTGTCCTCATGCGGAGATTCTTGCTTCCGGGGGGCCGACCGAAACCGCGATCTGGTGTACGCATTATCTGGTGGGTGAAGTGAGCGAGGAGTGGGACAGCATTCCATACGGCAAACCGCTGTCCAACCAAACCATGCATGTCTATAACACCTTGCTGGAAGACCGGCCGGTATGGGTTTCCGGTGAGATTCATGTCGGCGGCGCTGCACCGGGGCGCGGCTATTTGAACGACTCGGACAAAACGAATGAGAAATTCATTGTTCACCCTCACACCGGTGAACACTTGTACAAGACCGGCGACCTAGGGCGCTATCTGCCCGATGGCAATATCGAGTTTTTGGGGCGCGAGGATTTTCAGGTCAAGATCAACGGCTTCCGTATTGAACTGGGCGAGATCGAATCTGTACTACGCCGACAACCAGGCGTCGCGCAGGCGCTGGTAAATGTAGCCGTTCACGCATCCACGGGACAGCGGCAGTTGGCGGCGTATATCGTCTCCGACTCTTCCGAGCACACAGATCCGGATGTGTTGCGCAAGGCACTGACCGGATGTCTGCCGGACTACATGGTACCGACACACTTTGTCGCGCTGGCAGCGTTACCCTTAAGTGCCAACGGAAAAGTCGAGTACAAGGCATTGCCGTCGCCATGGGTTGCAGGCGATGCGCCAATCAGTCACCAGGCGCCACGCAATGCCGACGAACAGCGTCTGTTCGATATCTGGAAAGACTTGCTGGGACATCAGGCGTTTGGGGTTGACGACAACTTCTTTGCGTTGGGCGCTGATTCCATCGGTATGGTACAGATGATGGGGAGAATTACCACGGCGTTCGGTTTGCCCGATGCCCCGCAGCAGATGCTGTTACAGCGCTTCTTTACTGCGCCAACAATTGCTGGCTTTGCGACGGCACTCGGGCAACTCGGCATGCGTGGCCTTGGCGACGGAGTAGCCTCGCCAAGGGAGCATTTGGCGGCTTTGCCAAATATTGTTGCCGACAGTGGCAAGCTGCACGAACCTTTTCCTCTATCCGATTTGCAGGGCGCGTATCTGACCGGGCAAATGGTCGACATGGAATACCACGTCGAACCGAATTACTACATTGAATCTGATTTCGATGAGTCGTTCGATGCGCCGCGGTTTGAGCGTGCGTTGAACGCGATGCTGCATCGGCAACGCGCGAACCTGCCAGTGTTGACCGCGGACTTGCAGCTGCAGGTTCCGACAACGCTGCTGCCGATCAAACTGACGGTGGCCGATTTGCGTGATTTGACGCCTGATGCGGTGCACACCGCCTTGCTGCTGACGCGGCAAGAGCTGTCGCGCCGCGTGATGCCGCTGGATAGTTGGCCCTGGCTTGATTTTCAAATCAGCCTGTATGGCCGCAAAACCCGGCTTCATGTGAATTTCAGCAACTTCTTTTTTGATGCCTTTGCTGCGATGAAGATGGGGGACGCAATGCACTACTATCGCCACCCCGATCAGCCCATGCCCGAGCTAACGCTGAACTATCGCGACTGCGTTCTAGCCTATAAGCAAATCGAGGAATCTGCAAGCGGGCAGGCGTCGCAGCGGTATTGGCTGGATCGCGTTGCGTCCTTGCCAGAGTCCCCAGCGATTCCGCTGGCAGCCAATCAAACCGCGCGCAGCCGATCCCGCCTGCAGCGGCGCGAAATGATCTTGCCGGAAAGAACTTGGACAGCCTTCAAGCGCAAGGCAAACAAATTCGGAGTCACGGCCACCAACGCGGTCTATGCCGCCTATGCCGAAGTGTTGGCATACTGGAGCGGCTCGCGTCATTTCCTTCTGAGCAGTATGCTAACGCAACGCTTGCCGCTGCACGCGCAGATGGGGGACATCATCGGCAACTTCGCCGCCGTCTATCCGCTGGAAATCGACTGGCGCAAGGACGCACCCTTCTACGATCGTGCACGTGGCGTGCAGATGCGCCTGATCGAAGACGGGCAGCATATTTACTGGGGTAGCGCGCGGGTATGGCAAGCGCTGAACCGTCTAAGGAAAACACCTGGCCGCGCGGTGTCACCCTTCGTGGTAGTCAGTGGGCTGGACATGCCAGCACGTGAGCAAACCAATTTCGGTTGCCTAGATACGCCGCAAGTGCTGATCGATCAACAGCTTTGGCATTTGGCCGATGGCGGGTTTTGGGCGACCTGGGATGTGAATGAGCGCTTCTTCGCGGATGGCGTTGTTGATGCAATGTGGGGTGCCTTCCGTGCGCTGCTAGTCAGTTTGGCAGAAGAGGAATCGACGTGGTCTCAGCATAGCTTCGGTTTGCTGCCGACGGTGCAACACCAACAGCGTGCTTTGATGAATCGTACTGCGCAAGCGGTACCGGACAGCACGCTGCATTCGCTGCTCCCTGCGAGCGCCACGCGCTATGCGGAAAAGCCTGCGGTCATTGATGGCCGCGGCACTATGCACTATGCCGAACTGTACCGCAGCAGCAATAGCTTGGCGCATCAGTTGCGTGCCGCCGGCGTCAAACCTGGGCAATTGGTCGCAATACTGTTGGACAAACGGTGCGAGCAGATCGTAGCGGCTCACGGCATACACATTGCCGGTGCGGCCTACGTGCCCATCGATCCGGAATGGCCAGCCGAGCGCATCCAGTATCTGCTGGAGAATACCGGCGCGACCATCGTGGTGACCCGGATCGGCTTGCGACCCCAATTTCCTATGCTGCTCGATTCTCAGGTGGCCTGCCTGGACGATCCAGACCATACCGAATGGCCGGACGTCGCGCTTACGATTTTAAGGCAACCGCAAGACCTAGCGTATGTGATTTATACCTCGGGTTCGACCGGCAATCCGAAGGGAGTGATGATCAACCACTGCGGTGCACTAAATACCGTATTGGATATCAATCGGCGCTTTGAGATCGGCGCGCAGGATGTGATTTTCGGCATCAGCGCTTTGACCTTCGATTTGTCCGTCTACGACTTGTTTGGTTCAGCGGCGGCAGGCGCGACGCTCGTGTTGCCGTCGGCATCTGCCAGCACTTCACCCTCAGCGTGGATAGAGCTGATTGAAGAGCATGGGGTGACGGTGTGGAATTCTGCCCCGTCATTGATGCAGTTGCTGGTCGATGCCGCAGAGGCAATCGGCGTCAGCTTGCCGTCGCTAAAAACGGTGATGCTCAGCGGTGACTGGATACCGGTCAAATTGCCACAACAAATTCTCCGAATTGCGCCCAACGCGCGCGTCATCAGTCTGGGCGGTGCGACCGAGGCGTCAATTTGGTCGATCTATTATCCGGTGGAGCAGCACGATCCAACGTGGGTCAGCATCCCTTACGGCAAAGCACTGACCAATCAGAGCTGGCATATCCTGGATGCGCAAGGCAATGATGCACCGACATGGACACCCGGTGCGCTCTATATCGGCGGCATCGGCTTGGCGATGGGGTACTGGCGAGATGAGGAAAAAACTAGTGCAACATTCACGTGCCATCCAAAAACCGGCGAGCGCCTGTACCGAACAGGCGACCTCGGGCGCTATCTTCCGGACGGAAACATCGAGTTCCTGGGACGCATCGATTTCCAGGTGAAGATCCAAGGCTTCCGCATTGAGTTGGGCGAAATCGAACATGCATTGTTAGCCCATCCCGCTGTACAGAATGTAACGCTAATCGCGCGCGGAGAGAGGAGCGGACGGCAACTGGTGGCGTTTGTTGTCCTCAGAGGACAGGGCATGCAGCCGTCTGTTGCAAGCCCGGAAATTCAGGCGTTTTTGCGGGGCAAGTTACCAGCCTATATGGTGCCGGCCCAGATCATTTTTCTGGACCAACTACCGCTCACACCGAACGGCAAGGTCGACCGCAGCGCACTGAATGCGTTGACGCCGAACCCGAAGACCGGCAGGCAAGTGTTACTTGCCCCGCGTAATGCGACGGAAGCCGATCTGGTCAATATCTGGGAAGAGGTCCTGGCGATTTCGCCGATTGGCGTTGAGGATGATTTTTTTGAGCTGGGCGGACAGTCTTTGGCGGCGATTCAGGTTATGACGCGGATCGAGCAAAAATTCGGCGAGCGCCTGCCGCTGGCGGCACTGTTCGAGGGAGCAACGGTTAGCCGTCTTGCGGAAAAGCTGGGCAGCACAAACGCTGCGTGGACTCCACTGGTGACGATCCGCGCTCCGAAGAAAGGGTTGTCTGAAGGGATGGCTTGCTTCTTCGTCCATCCGGCAGGCGGAAATGTGTTGTGTTACCAAGGCCTTGCCGAAAAAATGGCCCGACCTTTCTACGGCCTGGAAGCCGCAGGCCTATCCGGCGCGCAACTGCCACTGGATGACATGGAGCAGATGGCCGCCTTGTATTTGCAAGCCATCCGCAAGGCGCAGCCGCATGGCCCTTATCTGCTGGGCGGCTGGTCGTCAGGCGGCATGGTCGCCTTCGAGCTGGCGCGCCAACTGGAGCACCACGGCGAGACAGTGGCGCAGATCTTGATGCTCGATACGCCGGCCCCGATGCCGCAAGAGGCAGTCGATCCTGGCATATTGCTGCACTGGTTTCTGGAAGACATTAATTTTGGTTTCGACGCCCGTTCCATGCCACTGGAGGGGTTGGCTAACGATGGGGATCTGGGGCGCGCTCTGGAGCAGATTACACAGCGGTATGGATTGGCGATTGCGATCGATGTCACGCAATTGAACATGATCTATGCCGTATTCAAAGGTGTACTTAACGCCTGCCGCCGCTATTGTCCGACACAGATACGGGCCGACATCGCATTGCTGCGCGCCAACGAAGGCCTGGTCGGCGAATTTGCCAACTATCCGGCGGCCGAGCTGGCTGATTGGGGTTGGAAGGCTTTGACTCATGGACAGGTGACGACGGTGCTGGTGCCAGGCACGCATTACACGATATTGACGCCGCCGAATCTGGATGCGTTGAGGCAAGAGATTGAACGCCTGCTTTTTCCGGCAAGTGAAAGACAAGAGACCTTCGTCAACTAAAGACGCTCGTAACCCAATGAAGGAAAGAGGAACGCAATGAGAAATGACGATATGAATCTCGATCAAAAAGAGTCTATACAGAGCAGTAGTTTGCAGTCGACTTTGGCCCTCGGCTGGCTCGTACTGCTGGTACTGTTCTTAGCTATCGTTCTGTCGCAGTTGATGCAGGCGGCGATTGATGACGACTTCACACGGTTTTCCCAGCATCCTGGACGAAACGGATGGATGTCTTCTTCCGTCCTTATTCTTGTTTACGGGCTGATGCCTCTGTTGACGCGGCTACTGGATCGTCGCTGGTTCCGTTGGCTGAATGTGGTTTTACTCGCCGCCGCTACCGCCGCCATGATGAAGCATCAAGCACAGCACATGCTGGAAGGGATGACCTACGGTCTCAACGGTCTGGTGGATGTTGCGCACCATGCTGTTGGTGTGGTTCTTGTTTTCTTGGCGATACGTTGGGCCAGAGTCTGCAAGACAGTTTAATTCTTCGGAGAAAAATCATGAATGAAAATCTGAGTATTCGGTTCGTAAAAATTGGGGTTACTTTTCTTGTCTTGGGTATTTTCTTAGGGGTGGTGATGCATCATCAGCATACGCGCGCTTTGGTACCCCTCCATGCGCATGTCACGTTAGTCGGCGGCTTTCTCATGATTATCTTCGGCTTGATCTATCAGGCATTTCCGGCGATGGCCAAGTCGAAACTAGCGGCTTGGCATTTTTGGTTATTCACCGCTTCCAGTTTGAGTCTGAGCGCTTTCGCAACGCGTGAAGCGTCTCGCCTTCGTACATTTGATGACGCCAATGAGCACGGTGCGAGCATGTTGGTCGCCATTCTCGGATTGACATTCCTGACCTCATTGATTCTGCTCGTCATCAATGTTTTTAAGAATGGAAAAGTTGCTCATGATTGATGAAATGGATCAGGTGCATGGACAAGCATTCAGGTCTTTTGTTGCATTGAGGCGGGGGATTTTTCCGGTTCAGCCTTTGGCGACCGCTAGATCGCAGCCGGTACAGCCTACGATAGAGGATGACTTTAAGCATCACTCGCACCGTCCAGAACAAAGAGGATGGAGCATGGCTTCCGTATTCATCCTTATCGTTAACTGTAGCCTGATGCAGGCGTTGACACGACTGCTTGATAGCATCTTGTTTCCGCGGTTGATAGCGACCTTACTGTTTGGCGTACCCACTCTCATGTTGATGCTCCTAGTGCAAATCATGATGGGAGAGAAGGTTTACAGCATGGCTGATCTGGTTGATGCGCTGCCTCATATTGCCGGCATACTTCTTGTGTTTCTGACAATCTGTTGGGGGAAGTCTGACAAGGATTTCAACACATGAAGATTCTTCGGCGCCGCTTGATGCTGGGCGGTGGTGCGCTACTGGCGGCGCCGCTGGTCTATACTGGCGCGCGCTATCTGTCGGGGTCTTCAGAAGCCGCGCCAGATGCATTGGCTGGCAGGTTTACTAATCCGCTGCGTCTCCCCGGGCAGGACGGCTTGTTTCTTCTGATGCGTGCCAATACTGTGTCACGCCTGACGGCGCTGCCAGTGCAGTTGCCTCTGCGGGGAAAGCATCCGACCTCGCTATGGGCATATCAGGCAGAAGTGGCTGGACGTTTAACGCTGAATCCCATCCTGCTAGCTCGGCCGGGCGATCGCGTTTCGCTGGCCTTCGAAAATCGCATTCCGCAACCAAGCGTCATTCACTGGCACGGGTTTACTAACGATTCTCGCAACGACGGTGGCGGCATGATGCAAGTCGATCCGGGAGGGACCTACGACTACGATTGGACCGTACACAACAGCGCAGCCTTAAACTGGTATCACCCACATCCCCATCTCAAGGCCGGAGAGCAAACATGGCGCGGGATGAGTGGCTTATTTATCGTTGAAGACGACGAATCTGAAAAACTGGCAAGAGAACTGGGTGTGCAATTCGGCATTACTGACGTTCCGCTGGTGATACAAGACCGCACCATCGAGCGCTCTGGCGAGATGGCCTATAGCGACAACCCGAAACGTCAATTTCACGGCATGAGCGGCAATTCTGTGATGGTGAATTTGACCCGCTTTCCGGTATTGGACTTGCCCCGGCGTTGGGTGCGTTTGCGAATACTGAATGCATCCAATGCACGCAGTTATCGTCTTGCGCTTATGCAGAAGGACAAGCGTCTTGCATTCATGCTGCTGGGCACCGATAGTCACTTGCGCAGTTCCCCAACAGAAATTCAGGAAATTTTCCTCGCAGCGGCTCAACGGATCGACATTGCGGTGGATCTGCGCCAAGCAGACGTTGGCGATGTCTGGCTGAGAACCCTGTCTTTCGATCCCATGCACAACGAAATGGGAGCGATGGGCGCTATGGCTGAAATGGATAACATGGGCGGCGGGCATGTGCATGGCGCACAGGGGGAAGGAGCAGACAGTTTGATTCTGCGCATCAATGTCAAACCATACGATGGGGCTCCGGGGAGTATATCGAGCCGTATCACAGAAAAAAAAGTACTCACCTACGACAACAGAGTGAAACGGGATTTTGTTCTCGACCATGATGGAGACGGCACATGGCGCATTAACGGCAAGTCGTTTTACCCATCTGAAGTGATGTTGAAGCGTAGGAGCCTTGGAGACATATGCCAGACACCGGGGAGTGTTTCTCTCGATAGCGCAAGCGTGTCACTGGATACTAGCCAGATGCCCAATAGCCGCTCGTTCGCAGTCCCAAATGGAGCGCATGAAACATGGGTCATTCGCAACGACACCGCTAGCATGCCACATCCTATGCATTTGCACGGGTTTTCATTCTCAGTAATTGAACGGAATGGCAGCCCGCCGCAGTTGAAATCTCTTGCTATCGATCCTCAGGGTCGCACGGCGCAGGACTTGGGTCGAATGGATACGGTGCTCGTATGGCCTGGAGAAGCAGTCACTATTGCGGTGGATTTTTCGCATCCATTTTCGGGCGAGCAGAGCTATATGTTCCATTGCCATAACTTAGAACATGAGGACTTAGGAATGATGTTGGCGTTCTCCATAGCAGGCAAGGGCTGAACGATTGAACACTTTTAATACGATGAGCATAAACACCTTGACAGCCGACATTCGCCTGTACTGTTTCCCTTATGCCGGGGGCAATGCGACCGTCTTTAGAGATTGGCAACAATACTTTCCACAACATATCCAAGTGCGCAGCATTGAGTCACCGGGGCGCGGCGCGCGTTGTCACGAGCCGCTTATCTACGATTGCCCGACGCTAGTGCAGTCTCTGGCAGCAAGTGTTTCGGCGGATTTCATACAGGCAAGGCTATTTAAACCCACCCTTCGTTACGCCTTTTTTGGCCATAGCGCCGGGGCTCGCTTTGGATTCTCTGTCGCGAAGTTGGTTACGGAGCGGCTACTGCAAGCTCCGATACATGGATTTTTGTCGGCCAACAGCCCGCAACAGAACATCAGCAGATCGATAAAGCGTGCGGCGATAAGCGACCGGGAGTTAATCGCTTCATTGCGAAGATTAGGTGGTACCCCTTCTGCGGTTCTGGCGGATCCGGAAGTTATGGCCTTCTTGTTGCCGATACTGCGCGCTGATTTCAATGCCAGCGACGGCTGTTACCAAGATCCTGGGCAGCCCGTCGCATTTCCGTTGACTCTGTTCGCGGCCCGCCAAGACACGGAAGTACCAGTGGAAAATGTATGGGATTGGAGTGGCTATACGAATGCGACTTGCCGCCGGGTTCTGTTGGATGGCGATCATTTTTCGGGAGTGCAATCACCACAGCCCACCATTGCACGGATTTGCGCAGACCTAGAAAGAGTAGCTGGGATCCCCCAATAGCGTCAGTGTAGTTCGCCATTAATGTCAGCTTTGAATTTTTTAACTGTTCTGGTTTTCATAACCAAACCACGGACTATCGGAGAAGCCCGGCATTGGCTGCGCAATCAGTTCTGTTCACTTGTGTCGCGATGATCGAAGCAGCGAAAGACTCAACATCTATCTGGCTAATTCCGGTGGCCACGGGGGAGGCACCTAGTTTGCAGCAAATCTCCTACCTGGACTGCAAAGAGCTAGAACGGGCAAACGCGTTCCACTTCGACAAGGACAGATGGCTCTATATCAAGGCGCACGCTTGTCTCCGCTCCGTTCTAGGAGCGTTGAGCGGCCAAATGCCATGGGATGTATTGATTGACCAATCGCGTAAGAGGAAACCTTTTCTTCCGGGAACACACTTGCTACAAAGGGAGGTATTCTTCAACATGTCTCACACGGAAGGATGCGTTGCAATCGCCACATCTTCGACGCACGAGGTTGGTGTGGATGTCGAGAGAATTCGACCAACAGAAAATCTTGATCGAGTGTTGCCTAACGTATTTCACTCTTCTGAATGCGATGCAATCCAAAATCTTGCAGGAGAGGAACGCCTATCCTACTTTTACAGAATATGGACCATGAAGGAAGCCTATACAAAAGCATTGGGGCTAGGATTAAGTCACTCCTTCGAGAAATTCTCCGTTGAACTAAATGATTCTGGTAACGAGGCGGCGACTATTCTGGACAGCACTGCTGCAAAGTCCGCAGCTAGCGGTTACTCGAACGTATTCAAATACCCTTCTGACAAAGCCAACACGGAGTACGCCCTTGCGTGCGTCACACTGGGGAACGACATTCCAATCGCAGTTCGGAAGATCTCTGCTATTTACGTACCGGATAGGAGCTCCTCCCGATAGGGTGGATTCATGGAATGGTATACGCACTTCTCCACATCAAGTTTCCTCTCCGCATCGTACTGCAGAGTCTGCCCCTGCTTCCCTTGATGGTTGCGGCAGTGCAGAGCGCATATGCACAAGGAGTCGAATTAGACCAAAGACACCAGTTCTGCTTTGTCGTGCGTGAGGACCGGAACGAATTCGCACTAACTTTAGATCAGGCGCTGACCACCGTTCCTAAGACTGAACGCGACAGTGTGCGTCAGAAATGGTCCCCAGTATGCGTAGTGCATGCGTGCGACTACCGAGTCTTCTTCAGCTTAGGACTGGCGATACTTTTAGCCATCGCATTCATCGTGCGATTTCGGCACATTGTGCGCGTCCGCACGACGGACCTGCAGCGCGAGATCGCGGTGCGCCACGACAAAGAAAAGGAACTGGAAGCGAGCAATGCCCAAGTGCGTGCTCTCAATCTGGATTTTGAAAACAGGGTAGAGGCACGCACCCACCAACTCCGGCAGGCCAATGACGAATTGCGCCTCGCTATGGACCAATTGGTCCAAACAGAGAAGGTAGCTTCTCTCGGACGACTTGTCGCAGGCGTTGCACACGAACTCAATACGCCGCTGGGAAACACCCTTATCACTGCAAGTACGCTCACGGAGTTGGTTAAAAAATTTGCCGTCCTGCATGAAACCGGAGCCTTGCGCCGCAGCAATCTGGAAGTGTTTCTGAGCCAATGTCTGAGCGCCAGCGCTTTGATTGAACGCAATTCAGAACGAGCAGCACGACTCATCTCCGATTTTAAGGAGATCACAGTGGACCAAACCAGCGATCACAAGCGGAAGTTCAAAGTTGGCGAAATCGTCGACGCGGTAATTGCCGCCAATCGGAGCCAGTGGAAGAATAGAGAACTGAACCTTGATGTCGCCGTTCCCCCTGACATAGAGATGGATAGCTATCCGAGATCCCTATACCAGGTTTTGTTCAACCTGCTCCAAAACACCTTGCTGCATGGGATTGATGACATTAGAGAAGGAAAAATTCTCATCAGCGCCAAAGCCAACTCAACTCATCTACATCTGCATTTTTCCGATAACGGAAAAGGGATTTCCTCTGGGGATTTGAAGAAAATATTCGACCCCTTTTTCACCACCAGTATGGGACAAGGAGGTTCAGGTCTGGGTCTGTCTGTAGTGCACAACCAGATTACCCGCGTGCTCGGCGGTTCGATCACTGTCACCAGCACCTTCGGGCAGGGAACCCATTTCGAGATGACAGTTCCATTGGTGGCATCACACCACAATGCAATGCCTGTGCTATCACTCGCCCCTGGCAACGTCGTTTCGGACGGCAGGTTTTCGGTAGCCGCTTGGGATGCGTCTAAGCCCTTGTATGGAGAGCGACCATGAGCCAGTCTTCTCAGGATGATTCGCAGCCCGTAACCATTGAAGATCTCGTAGCAGCGTTGATTGAAATGCGAGATTCGCTCACACGCTTGTCGCTCGTTTTGCGGGATCACCGCTTTAACTTGGAAGCCAATCAGTGCCATCCCTCAATGGAGCAACTCAAGGAATTATTGGAAAAGCTCAGATCGCGGTCTTGACCCCAATCTGTCGGCGCCGATCCAATATTGACCACTGACATTCTTGAAGGAAGTCCATAGTTAGCGCTGTGCAGTGCCTGGTAGATGTCTTCCGGGTGTTGCCGTCAACCGAAACCGGTCAAAATCAACTGGCATCCGACGCGCCCAGGTTCGCGAGCTTCTCTTCGATCTTTGCCAACACTGGCGGATCGCTGATACCCTCATGCATATGCGTCCGGACATAATGACTAAGGCACCATGGGGGCCAGCCTTCATGTTCATCATCTAATGCCAACCAATCCTTGGGGTTACGGCGAACGACATCCCGCCAGATCTGCTGCCCACGTGCTATGCCAACGAACGTGGACTCATCCATTCGGCTGTGGAAAGTCGCTCCGATCACCCGTTTCCGCAGTGCGCTAGGAAGTCGCTTGGCTGTGTGATCACAACCGTAGGAGCGTACCCATGCCGTGCTGAGAACAATCTTCACGTCCGGAAATGGTTCGAGCAGTTCAGCGAGCAGATCGGCATGCTGGAAGAGCGTGTAGCGCGATGGCGCGCACAGATAGGCCCCCTTCTTGGGATGCCACAGGACGTTCTCGTGGTGCAGAACACCGTCAAAGTCCAGATACAGAACCAGCTCGCCTGCTCCTCGTAGCATCCTGGGTGGATAGTCCAGTTCGATCATTTACACCCCCAACACCCACGCGCATGGCGAAAGGTGCAAACAACCATACATTGACGACCATGTGAAGATACCGGTGCAGACGTCATCTGGGTTGGATGTGAAACGGCAGGTATTCGTCACTCAATGGACCAGCTTAGCAGGAGCCTTGGCGCCTTCCGGAGGAGACGGCGTATCGGAAATCTCCCGCGCCTGCGACTCGCGCTTGATGTCGCATTCGATCTGCAGCTGCTCAATCCACTGGTCGGGTGACAAGATTTCACCCAGCAGCATGCATTGCCGTTTGACCGTCGCAAAATCACCGGCGGCGAGCTGGTGCATTTGGTACAGATTTGCTTTCCAACTGTCTTTCTGGGTCCGCGCTATCTCGGCCAGGGTCTTCTTGATGCCGGTCTCGCTGACAAACATGTTCCAGCGCTGTTCAGGATTGAGGGCACGGAGTTCAAGCCTGAAGGTGAACCGGCGCAAGGCGGCCGTGTCCAGTCCGCGAAACAGATTGGTCGCCACAATGAACACGCCGGGGAAACGTTCCATGCCTTGCAGCAACTCATTGACCTTGGTCACTTCCCACGACTGGTTGGCCAGATTGCGGTCACGCAGGAAGCTGTCGCCCTCGTCCAGGAACAGGATGGCCTCCTCTTCTTCGGCCTCCTGGAACATGGCCGCCAGGTTCCGCTCGTTGTCCCCCACCCATTTGGACAGCAAATCCGAAGCCCGTTTGCAGATCAACCGTTGGCCCATTTGCTGCGCCAGGTACTCCACGAACTGGGTCTTGCCGGTGCCGGGCGGGCCATAGAGACATAGTGAGCCCTTGGGCCGGAGTTTGAGTGCCTGCAGAATCTGCGCCGGCCCAAACCTGCCGGCATGGTTGATGTGCTCCAGCGAGTATTCGGTCACGCATTCTTTGGCCTTGGGCAGACTGTCCCGTTGCATGGCGCCCAAGGAGCGCCGTACGGCGCGCACCATGGCGTTTTCTCGCTCCCGCTTGGTGGCGGCACCGCTGAGTTTGGCCGCTCGAACTGCAGCCTCTATCTGCTTGGCAGAGACGTCTTCCAGCGCCAGGATGTCCGCCTTGGTTGCCTTGTAGAGCTTGAGGTCGGTTACCAGGTTTTCCATCTGGGCGCGCCGCTCCTCCCTGCCGGCCTTCATCAGCGCTGCGTGGAAGACAAAGCGTGCCACACACTCGTCCGTCAGGCTGTCGGACCCAGGCCCGGCCCAGACGGTAGGAGCCGGATTGGTATCCAGCAAAAGCTGGTCCAGCGGCGCGATGTGCCTACTGTCGAGTTCGATGCCCAGTATGTTGCGCAAAAACTCGGAAGGCCGGCGCTCCAGGACGTCCCCGGGTCTCTCGATCACCAGGACGGCATAGGGCCCAAAACGACCATACAGAACACGCTGCGCGACAAAGGCTATGCAGGGCAGTTCCCCGTAGGCGTTGTCAAACTCCTGAAACACATAGCCGACCAGATGGGCTTGGCTTAGTAATTCACCCAGCAGCGAGCGCTTCTCAATGGAATGGGCGCCATACAGCAGGAGATTGACACCGAGGGCGTCCTTCTCTGCACCATTGCGCAGGATGTCTACCGCCAATTGGGAGTCTTCTGTGGCCATGCGGGCCGGTATGCCGGCGCCCGGTGCGGTGACCATGGGTTTCAACAGGCTGTCGAACACGCTTTCCAGCGGGTCCGTCAGGAGGTCCACCCAGAAGTCGGAGACCCTGGGAAGCTGGTTGTCTTTGCCATGGCCCCTGAGAATACGACTGGTGCGCAGGATGCCCGCGTTCGAGAGCGCCCGGCGTAACTCCTCCTCGGAGCAGTCCAACATGGCACACCAGGTCTGTGCCATGCTGGAGCGGCGCTCCTTCATCAACTGGTTCAGGAAATCACCGAAGTTGCTAAAAATGGCACAGCTGAAAGCCAGGGTCAGCACCTTCTCCTCGATCGAAGAGAGGTTCAGAATCTTGCAGAGTTCTGTGATCCGCAATGTCGTGGGGTCCTGGGTATTCCTCAACATGTCTTCGAAAGAAGAGTCGAGTTGTCCGGCGCGATGTTTTGCCAATTCATTGAACTCCCCCCAGTTAGCTGTCACCCAGTCGTGTAGGGCATAACCTTCCACCAGCAGCCTTGCCTCCTTGAGGCTGGACTGGTTGCCCACGTTTCCCACACCCAGTTGACCGAGCAGTCGCAGGGCGCGTTCCAAGGAGAGTTTTTTGGCGCGCTGATCCAGTTGTATGGCCTGGGCCGCTTCCGGCCAGTCCAACAGGTCGGATCCCATCGCATACCAACTGGCAAAGAGCATGGGGTCATTCACCATGCGCCGCTGCACGGGATCGCTGGCCATCAGGCGGACCAGCCACAGCGACAGCCGTGGCATTGATACTTTGCGTTCAGTCATGGAGGTGCTTCCAAAGCAAGGTTGTACTGGCAGTGAAGTCTCTACGTCGACCCAATCGACACTGGCGACCGCTATTGGGCGTTCGCGCTGAAGTCCTCGTCCTGCCCGAACCACAGGTTCAAAGCTGCATGAGAAGGCTCATTCCGCTCAGCGGTATGCAGCCGGCAAACTGGGAGAGAGAAACCGGGGGTGTCTTCCACGGTTGCGGCTTCACCGCAGCACACGGCACACAGCTTTTTCGTGGCTGCTTCGGCGGCATGCACAAGCGCTGTGATCTGTTTCATGGTTCTGAGGGTCCTATCCGTTCTGACGCGACCGGGTGGATCCGTTTCAAATGACAGAACACCGTCGGGCGTTCGCAGATCGACCCGCAAGGGACCGCTGTCTGCACCAAGAGACCAATAAAACCTGGCCGATCCAAACTTCGTTTTCAGCTGGGTCCAGTGAAATGCCTGCTTGTCGTCACCGAGAAGAAAATCTATGTCTTCGCAAAGCTTTGCGAAGATCGGAAACCACCCCTTGGGCACGCTGTATTCCAGGTTGTCGGCTGAAAACATGTAGGGGTGGCGAGTTTCAAGCGCGCGCGGTGTTGTGCACAGTGTTGTCATGGATGAGCCTTGGTAACGGGGTCAATGGTCAAAGGAACTTCAGTTGCGATTCGACGCAAATTGCGTCAACCACCATTCGCTAAATTCCCATAGGCTGTTGTGCCTGGAAGCGACTGACAGCAAGCCGTCGCCGGTGTTCGGTGAGCCGTTGGGGTTGCGCGTGATGAGCGCCCGGTGAATGCCCGGTCGCACTCCGGCCATGTAAGGCAAATAGTCATCCACAAATACTGCCGGGCGCAGCAAATGCAGGGCGTCGGCTTTCGGGCTCTTGCCATCGACGTGGCTTCCGGTCGCAAGAACTAACTCGATCGGAAACCCCAGTCGTTGGAGGTTGCGTTGG
Source organism: Pseudomonadota bacterium (assembly GCA_040384785.1). GTDB lineage: Bacteria > Pseudomonadota > Gammaproteobacteria > Burkholderiales > Burkholderiaceae_C > Allorhodoferax. Next base: position 39,637 of record JAZKIR010000023.1, on the reverse strand, counting down.
CGAGCCACGGCGAATTGTTCGGGCAGCGCAGTGACACAGACCAGCAGGTATCCCGCGGACTTCAAATCCCTGCAAGCCTGGATGGCGCCAGGCAATGCATAAAGAGACTCCCAGAACGTTTCGTCAAAGCTCGACCGAAAGTGTTCAAGCCGATCGCCATCCAGTAGATCGACATCCCAGCGGTCCTGGGCCCAATAGGCGTTCGGGTCCTTTTCTTTTGGATAGACACCGAACGCTTGTTTCCATGCTTCGGCATACCCAAGGTTGTAGTCCAGTAGAACGCCGTCTGCGTCCAAGGCGATGATTCGGTTTTGCACAAATGCTCCTAAGGAAGATGGTTCGATTCCGCCGTTTGTTCGGGCCCCGATGGCGGCGGTAAGTTCGTCTTCAAACCAAAGAATTGGAACAGCGAGGTTCCGCGCATGCGGAGGTTTGCTCGACGGGGCGGTCGGGCAGCGATCAGGAGTTCGGACGGCATGGACGAAGCTAGATATGGTCAGATAATCAGGGACGGTGAGCGGAACAAAGAGGTTGTGGAGCTCATCCACAACTGGTGCTCTCACGCGCGAGTGAGCAACCAGGGCGGAGTTGGCTTGATTGCTCAGCAAACTGGATTGCCCATTGGTCACTTCGCCATGGAGTGCGACTTCGCCCCAGCCGGCGGCTTCGCCGGCTGGTACCTTGAATCGTCTGCCCTCGATTTTCACGACCGCAACTGCGCGCATTGCGACAAGCGCCAAGCGGTACGCATGCCTAATCTCTCCATCCTGGTGGGTCAGCGCGACCGCGAGGCAATCCGCCAGCAGGAAGAGGCTGATCGTGCTGAGGCGGAGCTAAAAGCGGCTCTTGAGGCACGAAAAAAGCAACGAGAGGCCCTACGCGTCGGTCAGAACGCAGCAGGTCGAGCCCTGATTGACGATCTGGACACCCTCGACGTCACCCATGCCGACGACGCTAAGACAAGAGTCGTCGAAACGGTGCGGCTCGCTCCCGAAGTCCTAACGCCATCGCTCACTGACTACTTTTTTGAGTTGACCGCATCCCCGGCGGCCGGATGCCAAGACGTGGCGCTACAGGCTCTGAAGTGTGCAAAAGCTGATCCGACCCGCCTAGCGGATGCAGCGCTGAGGTGCCTAGCGAAACGTGCCGCAGTTCAAACTGCTGCTTACATCGTGATGGAGACACCTGATCTTGCAGATGAACAGACAATAGAGGCGGCAGCTCCAGCGCTGATTCGCCTCGCACGAGCCCCTCGCTCCGAGTTTGGCCATGGCGAGCGGGTCTTCCATCCCGATCCCTTGAAGGCAGTTTTTGCAGTCTGGCCAGAGGCCGTTTGTCGCGCAATTCAGAGCCTGCTCGATTCACGGAGCTCCTATGCAATCAGGATGGGGACCGCCGGGCTCAAGGTTCTCTCAGCGCAAGCTCCGGATCTCCTAGACCGGTTTTCACGGTCGCTTGTGACCAAGCTGACGCGTGCGCATCTATTGATCGACTACAGTGATGCCGACCGAGAAAGGCGGATGGTATGCAGCGACCTGCAACGTGCGGTTGCAGCTGCCCTCCGCCATGCGCCATCTGAGACGGACAAATTGATCGCCACCTATTTCGAGGGTGCGACAGCGGAGGGCGAAGCTCGCCTCGTGAGGGCCTACGGCGAAATCTTCAGGACCAGTCGCACGGAAGAAGAAGCGCTGGATGGCAAGGTCGCTGCTATCGCTCTGATGCGGTTCGTGGCGTGGTCTAGCACTTCGAAGAATCTCACTGTATTGACCGAAATCACTCATACGCTGAGGCAATACGGCGAGGAGATCGCTGAGTCTGTTGATGGAGTGTTGGACATTGCGCTAGGCGCAGCTGCCGTCATGGATGCTCGTCGTGAAACGTTTGACGCCGAGCAATCGCTCAGCAAGCCGGAAAGCTTCCTCGACGTGCTGGGGACGCAGAACTTTCAATCGGCGCTTTACTACTCACGAGAGGTGTTCGCAGCGATTGCGGCAGCGGCAGCAAGCAAGAGTCTGGCTGCGGCCGAGTCATACGTCGACTTATTGTCAAGAATAGACCGCGGCCGTCACACCTTGATCGCTGTTCTGCTGAAGGAGTCGAGCAAGCTCATCGCTACACCCGAAGGTTTGCGTGTCGTCTTGCCTGAGCTCTACACGGCCATGGTGGGCACCTCAACGCTGGTGCGTGCAAGTGCTGCGGAGACGTTGGGACGCGCTGGACGGAAGCGCTCCAACGATCTCCCGGAGTTGGTTCTTGAAGCATTCATCCTGCTTCTGGAGGACCAGTACGTGATTGTCCACAAGGCTGCAGCGAAGGCGCTTGAGAGCATCTCTCTAACTGGTGCCTTGGAGCAGAGAGCCGGCAGGGCACTCCTGACGCTCCTCCGCGTCTATGGCAATGAGGGAAAAGTCGAGAGTTTCCTGTTGGATTGGATGCAGCTCTACTTCCGCCGGTACATCGCCGACGATGCATCCAGTGCAAATCTGGCCCGGTGGTGCCTGAAAGTCTTGATGGGTGCCTCCGTCCACATGCACCTCAGAGACCTCACTTCGCTCTCCAAGTATCTGAAGGGCGAGCCGACCTTTGTTGATCTGGTAATCAGGGCTTTGGAAGATCCGGAGGTCAGCGACCATGGTCAGGAAGATGTCATCCGATTGTTGTACTCGATACCTGATGCCGAGGCAAGCAAGCGATCCGCGGATCTCAGCAAGCTATTGGTGCGCCGGGCGGATCGCGGCTGGTACGCGGGCGCCGTCGTTGAAGTCCTCACTCGCGTCGGGGCGTGGGATGAAGCCGTCGAGGCCATAGAATCGTCTTGGGAGGCGATCCCTGATACCGTGCCCTTGAGGCGCATGAAGTGGTCCAGGCGGCTCCACGTCGTGGCGGTGCAGTTCGAGGCCGCGGTTGCAGCAGGAGATCAGTCTCGGCAGGATGCGCTGAAGGCGGAGTGGGAAGACCTCTATCAATTGTTGAAGGATGACCAAGAGGAATATGCAGAGAGACGCAATCCTTTCCCAGGTTTTTTTCGCCCGAATTCAGGCAGTTGAGGCGCTCCGCAAGCTCGGCGGTGGCGAGGTCGTCGGCGCGGAGTTTCTGCGCCAAATCTGCACCGAGTTGGATGATGCGTCTCTCAGGTATGGGCGAGCTTCGACCGCAACGATCTACGGTGCGTTTTCGGCGCTCCTGCGCATCGTGCTTTCTCTGGCGGAGTGGCGGCGAGCAGTTCTCGACGCAGTTCCAGACGGTGACCGGTTCCTGCGCAGTGCAGTGGAGCGCTATCGTCTTTGGCTCAAGGAGTTTGGTGAGAAAGACGTCGCCAAGAGCCTCGTGTATGCGTCAGCCTCATTGCAGTCTGTCGCAACCATTGCCGATTTCGAGTCTATCTGCACAACGCTGGCTGGCATTCCGTTGCCGATCGGTGTGTTTTCTGAGGAGAGGCCGCGCATTCCGGCCGGTCAGGAACAAGTTAAAGAGCGCCCACGGCCTACGGAGCTCTCAGTGGCCTTCGTGAAGTTTCAGCTTGGTGGCCAACCAGCGGCCAACATCCACCACCTCGTCCCGCGCGAATTGCATGACATGGAGATCGAGGTCAGAGTCTCTCGATGGCCAGAGGGCGCCACGCACCTGGTGCTGACGCCGATCTCGGCGGAGCCCAAGAGCACCTACGAGCTCTCCGAGTTCACGTTCACGAAGCCATCCACGGAGCCACCGTACACGCTCATCCAGATGGGTCGTGCGGCTCTCCAGATCGCACAGGGATTGAAATCTAGGCCTTTCGAATTCAAGTACACGGCGGCATTCCAACCCGCCAGCTCAGAGCAGCCCGTTGCTGTCGTCGGCCACCGTACGCTTTTGGTGGAGGGCTTCGACATACGGGCCAACTCGATAACCGGCTATCAGCCTGTCGACGAAAAGATCCTGTTGATCCGCGATCGGCTAAGACGGGAAGGCTGGGCAAATGCCGAGGAGCTGTCGGACATTCTTGAGCTACTGACCAGTCTGGGCAATCTTGCTGGGAGAGCAGTTCAAGACGCCGTGTTCGATGGCGCGTGGGGCGAGAAGGAATTCCAAGCCCAGGTTCGAAAGGACCTTCGCCGGTCGCCCCGCATCGGGTCGGATCTGGAGGAGCACGCCGCAGCCGCAGGGGGCTTCACTGACTTGAGCCTTCGCGGAATCACGATTGAGCTCAAGGAGACTGGCACGCGGATCAAACAGATGGAAGATTGCCGCAAATATGTCGAGCAAGCTGCCAGCTACGCGGTGGCTAAAGGCAAGCGCGTAGCTCTGTTGTGCATTCTGGATACCAGCGCCAAAAATTCTGCGCCTTGGTCGGCGGCCGACGGCATCGACGTTTTGTTGTCAGCACCGCCATCCAACGTGGCGGTCATCACGCTCGTCATCCAGGGGAACATCACTCGTCCGAGCAAGTTGTCCCGTTGAGGCTTAGTTGCCTCGCGGAATGTCAAAAGCGCACGACGTCGTCAGTCAAGTTCCGGGGCCGAATTGGCAGCCCTTCGCAGGTTCTTGCTCGAGCCGCAGCTTTCCGTTTTGGGGCCTTGAAACTGACCACATCGAACAGGGAGCCGAGATGCCGCAAAGGAGTCGTTGGTGAACTTCAGCAATCAGCCCCATCCGGTCAGTTAGTAGCAATCGACAATGTTCGATTATCGATAGCTGGCCGCCTTCGAGCAGCCGTCCATGGCGCCCTCGACTCGTTTCCTGGCAGCAGACATTCAGGATTGGTGGCCCAGACGTTTACGATAGAAGCTCGGAGCGCAGGTCAATCCGCATTGCAGTGATGCATAAAAACAGGGAGAGGCGAGATAAATGCCACTTACAGCATTTTCAAAATCGGGCAAGAAAGAGGTTGACATTGGGCAGTGGCTGACCATTAACGGCTTCCATACCCAAGGAGACTTGCAACTAATGGAACTACCCTCACAGATGAGGGAATGGGCCTCTCTGGACATTGCATGCAGTTGCTGCGATGCAATGGGTGTCACACTGGTGCGCACCGCCCGGGGTAAAAGTACAGGGCAACCAGTCGCGCAGGGTCATTTTCGGTTTCGTGCTGCAGACGGCACCAGTCTGCACGAGCGCTTTTGCGACTTCTACGATGAGAGCAACGTGCGAGGCACCGATTATCTGACCAATTTCAATGAGCCCAGAACCGAGCTGACCCGCAAAATCCGCGATCTGGTTTGCAGGGGAATCACTGCTGGGCTTTTCAGTCAGGAAGATATGCACAACATGCGCAAGTGGTTCCTGAAGGAAAAGGAGGCTAACACTCGCCCGATGGATGTCACACCTGAGCTTCTGGACTGGTGCGAGGAATTACAGAAAGTCTACCGAGACTACCAATCCGAGGCTGTGAATTTCATGCCTGCGCACGGCCTGATTCCAACGTTTGATTGGGAAGCAGCGGCAACGAAGGAGTGGGCTCTACGAAACGAGGTGCTTCTTACAAAGGATTGGCGCTCCTGGGTTCACTTCCACGGTGCCGAACTCAAGCGCGCACGGGTGTTGGCCGAAAAGCATGCCGGCGATGTGGCGCTAGATCCCACAACCCTACTCGACAAATATCGGAACGCGACGTTGCTGGCAACATTCGCCGTTGTGAACGTTTTCGGTCACAAGCACACTAGTCGCGACACCCATGCGCTGCTGGCATTCAGTGCTCTGTTGCTTTTTAAGTGTGATTGGGACCCGCAACGTGCCAGCGCGTTGTTCAGCCGCCTCATGCCTCTCCCACCCCTCCCGGAGGGAATACAAGGCAACCTGATCGGCTTGAATCCCTTCCATGACTATGAGGCTTGGCGGGTAATCAACGCCGCAAGGCTCAAAGCATCTAACCAAACGGACGCTCGTCCTATTGCAATCCAAATTGCAGAGATAAAAACTCAAATCCAAACGCAGTTTCAACACTGGAACGAGAAAAGAGCACACGGCCAACCCTGAGCTGGGACTGTGTTGCAGGATGTTCGGTTCAGTGCTGTCGCACCATTCAAACAGTGCGCTCGCGCACCTCAGGAGAAAAGTTGTTTGACTTCTTGTTCGTGGCTGAATCCGCTCAGAGAAGACAACCACCTCAAAACCCCGGGATGATTCAGTCCGGTACCTCTCCTCCATCCATGTGCTTTAGTAAAGCCGGCTGAATAAGCGCTCGCCACGGCTATGAAACCTAGTGGCGGACCCAATAAATATTTGTCCGAGCCATTACCTTGAACTGTAGTTTAGGCCTCAAAATGGTGCCTCATGGACCTATGGAATATTGATAAGCTCCAACTATTCATCGCATTTGTCATCCCGGGGTTCTTACTCCTCAAGGTAAATGCGGTGCTGGGCCTTGAGCCGGCAGCAGACTCTTCTAAACAAGTAGTGGATGCTGTGACCTATAGCTGCATAAACTATGCGCTACTCCTGTGGCCGATCCTCGCGGTGGAGAACTCCAACCTACGTGTAGCGCATCAGGGCTGGTACTTCGCGTTTTATGGGTTTGTAGTTCTGATCTGCCCGGTGATCCTGGCACTCATCTGGCGTTCCCTTCGGACAACTCCAATGATGCAGAGCATCCTGCCCCACCCGGTCGGTAAACCTTGGGACTATGTATTTCGACAGCGTCTGCGCTATTGGGTTCTTGTTACCTTCAAAGATGGTAAACAGATAGCCGGGTTATATGACTCGAAATCCTTTTCTTCCGCATCCCCCATCCCGGAGCAGCTTTACTTGGAACAAGCTTGGACTCTCAATGCAGAAGGCGGCTTTGAGCGCCCTAGAACGAATACTGCTGGGATCCTTGTAATCGGAAGTGAAATTCGGTCGGTTGAGCTTATAAACGTACTTTCGGAGGAAGATGATGGCGACAAATCACACACCACGAGATCAGGCACAGAAAGGCTGGCAACCAGCACCTCAGAGGACGCCTACCAATCCAAAGCCTAGCAGCGGCTACCAACCCAACACGGGGGAGCAGAAGCCCATTCAACCACCACCAAAAACACTTTGACAACTATTGATAGGTCATCATATTGACTTATCGATATCTTTGAGAAACGGTGCGCGGAGGGACCGGATTTGCGCTCAAATCAGGAGAATGCATGGGTCCTTGTCAGGCGTGAGAATCGTAGTAGTCTTCTTGCTGCGTGTGATGCTCACACGCATGTTCTGTCTAGACTGACTGTCGGCGTTCTTGCGGTCATTCCCACGCACAATACGGTCTGGGTTGGCGATAATCTCTTTCTTGAAGTATCTGGGCCAGCCTTCAAAGATTATTACCTCATCAAACTGCTTTCCTTTCGCCTTGTGCATGTTCATCACTATCACTCCCTCTTCGGGTTTGGATTGTGTTGAGAAGTGCTCCCGCACAAATGCCTGTTGCGTGATGGCTAAAGCGTCCTTGTACGCCCCAAAGTCACGCCAATTTTGAGACAGTTCTTGTCGGAGCTGTGTTCCACGTTCAAGAAGCCTGATGTTTCTGACCTCAATCGCTATGTTTTTGAGACGAGTACATGGGCTTTGATCAAGCATCTTTCTGATTGAGCCCCAGTCTTTCTCAGGATCGCCCGTAGGAACTACTGCGCACGCTGCTTCGTAGCTGGCAACCATCGCCACCATGATGCTGTTTGCCGGGACCGCTTGACCAGCCGCCTTCTTCTCAATGTACTTGGCGAACGCCTTCCTTATGGAGGCAGCTTGTGCAAGGTCAGCCTTTGATGGGTCATCACCACCCTTGCCGCAGAAGTAGTTGCACATCAAGTCGATGAATCCCTCCAAATGAAATAGGCTCGGCGGCTGGAGGAGGTAAGAAACTATCTCTGCTGCGAGGATCGCAGCGTGGAGTTCTATCGAGGCCATATGGCGAATTGGCGTCAATTTTTCCGGGGGCTCCCGAAAAGCGTCGGAAACTAGCCTGGTCATCCTCTTCGTCGGAACCAAAACGGCTAGAGACCATCCTTTCTGTTTTGAAGCGACGAGGCGCTTTCTGATGGCATACGTCGTCGTGATCAGAGTGGCGTAGGCCTGATTCTCATTCGCCGGGTAGCTGTTGACTTCGACGCCGGCATATTTCTTCTTCGTGAACTTCCCCTTAAGCACATCATTGCCGAAGAGGAGAATGTCAGTACCGATGCTTCGGTGATTGTCACCCTGCATTTCGACCTCAGTATGCATAAACTCCGCACGAAATTGATCGAGTCGTGCGGGATCTGCTCCGATCCAGTCGTAAATTCTTTGCTCGGGGTCAGCAAGGGCAATCAAGGTCGCTTCTTTGCCGAGCTGCCGAACCACTCGCCACTGATCGGCATTCGTGTCCTGGAACTCATCCAACACAATCAGCGGGTAGCGTATGGCAACCAGCTTACGAAGTCTGTCGCTGCGCTCTAGAAGGTCCGCGACATTGCGCGCGAAGAGATCAAAGCAAACCCGGCCGTCAGTGCGGGCCAGGCGCTCGCGTTCCTGCTGCTCCTGAGCCTGTTTATCAACCTTTTGCTCTGGGGTTAACTTCTTTTCGGCCTTGAATGAGTTTCGGATGCTCGAAAGGGCTATGGCCTCCCCAGCGGGCGTAAGTATGGTCAGCGATTGCGGCAAGCCGAGCAGATAGCCGTGTGCGTTTAATAAACGCCAGAAGAACGAATGGTATGTCTCGACATGAATTCTCCGCTTGACTACTGGGTCTATGTCGTGTTCGTTCTCGATAGCTTCAATCACCCGGCTGATCGTTGCGCGCGCAAAACTCAGAAACAAGATCTCCTGGCTCGGTCGTAGCCTGGTCTCCGCAACCTGTGCAGCTTTGAGTATTGAAATGGTCGTCTTCCCAGAGCCAGGCCCTCCCGTCACTAAAAGATGACCATCAGCGGCAAATATCTGCTTTTGCTTCTCAGAGAGCTTCATTGCCATCGTCAGGTGCTCCAACTGGCGGCACATCGGCTGCGGGAGGTAACGGAGGTAACGGAGGTAACGGAGCATGCGGTGTGCACAGTCCCTTCAAGTGGATGCAGGCATCGCGAATCCATTGAGGGATTTCTTCCTCACTGCACTGCGCCAGATAATCGGCAACTCCCAAGTCCGCCTTCTTCTTGCCGAAGTACTCCCTCAGGGCATCGATGATGTTCGCCTTCGGGTTTGGGTACTTCTGGAGAAGGTCCTGAGGCCACTGGATAAGTTCAGAGAACCTCTCCAGCGCGGCTTGGGGGGTGTTCTTGAGTATGAGGTTCTCAATACCCTTTTCCCCGTGCATGTACAAGTGCTCGACCTGCGCCTCAATCAGGACCTGCGCGGGAGCATCTTGTAGGTCGCAAAGAGCAAATGTCCGCTTGCCGATGGCTTTGTACAGCTTTGCCATATCAGGGATATTGCCTTCACCATCGGCATTCACGATGCAGACACCAAGCGCCTCAATGGAAGAGTAGGTCTCAGGCTTCAGTTCTGCGAGTCTCCGACATGCAACCGGGAACGAATCGGATTCTGTCGCTCCTTCAGCTATTAGGACTCGTCGTGCGAGCAACCCCTCGCAGAATCTTTGTCGAAACTCTTGCCGATAGCGTTTCAACTTCACACTATCTGGGAGTGCAACCTCCGCCTGTTGAAGTTTCCCGGCCGCGTTGCGCGACAGAACAATCGTCTCGGTCAGCGCAAACTCTTCGAGCACATAGGGCGAGTGTGAGGTGAACAGCGTTTGTGAGGCCAGCTTGCGGACCTCATGGATGATAGTTTTCTGCGCGTAAGGAGGGATGGCGGTTTCCGGCTCTTCCATTGCGAAGATGACGTTCTGCTTGTCTTCGGCGATCTGAGACAGCATCGCAAGGACCAGCATGTTGATCGTTCCTGTTCCTTGGCGATAGAAGGGCGCGGCGTGGTCACCTTCGCCCGTTGCGATGAACGCGGTGATGACTTTGCGCAAATGTTCACGGGTCAAATTTGAGACTTTCAGATGAGGCTCTACTCCCCATTCTTTCGGAACGTACTTCTTCAGCGCTGTGTTGATGCTCTTCAGAACGCCAGAGATGCCTAGTGCTGGGTCTTCAGCTACGGAGAACGAAGCCAGATTCTCGATTGCACCCTCCCACATCTGCGGACGTACTTCTTTCAGGCGCAGGATGATGTCGAGCAGGCTTCCTCGTTCAAGACTTAGCGCGCGTGAACCGGTGCGCACTGAACGTAGATAGAGGAAGCCACAGACCTGCTTATCCTTCTTGTTAAATGGCACTGGCGAACTGCCGGTCATCGTTCGGGCGTAGTAGGTCTTTCCTTCAAAATCATCTTCCTCAGGGTCATAGTGGCCCAAGAACGTGACACGCAGTGCATGCGTTATGTCTGCAGCGTCCACACCTTCCGGTGCGGCATCGCTATAGAGCTTTTTCTTTTTGGAGTCCCAGAACTCGACATAGTCGCCAAACCGCGCCTGCTGTTCGCCCGTTAGGTCAATGATCGTTACTTCAATATTGATCCTTGGGGCTCCCTCTGGAGCGATTCCCTCTCCATCAGCCACTGCTTGCGCGCCTTCGGCACCTGGTGCAGGAGCATCGGGATCCTCTACTGCGACGATGGGCTGGGCAGCCACTACTTTTTTCACATGGTACTGCCCGCCATAGAAGTCGTGCTCGTCAATTGGGGGGGTGCGATTCAGCCTGTCCGGACCAAGTGTCAGGTCCAAGGCTTCCAAAACTGTCGTCTTCCCAGTATTGTTATCACCGAGCAGAACGGCGTGCTGAGACAGAAAGAGGGAAGCCTCTTTGACGCCTCGGAAGTTCTGGATATGAATGTGTGCGACCTGCATGAGCCCATCCCTCTTGATATTGTGAAAGCGAATGTACCCCGCCTATCCTTGAGATAGTCTCGTCTATTAGAGCGAATCGTGTCAATGCAGGTTGCGGCTTGGTCAAACCACCCACCGGAAGTTAGCTCCAGCAGCATTTCGCAAACTCCAAGTCCGAATACTTCCGGGCTTAACGACTAACTGCAATGCATTGGCTGAGTACCGTATCCAGCGATACCGCATCACATTCATCGCTGGCTATCGATAAGTCAATATTGTCGCTAGCGAAGAAATTGCAGCCTAGAGCCATCACCGACTATCACTTAAGGACGGATCGCCCTTTAGTGACTACTTGCAGTCTGAGGAACGCTCGAAAGTCTGCATTCAGGTAACCATTTAGATGGTTGCCACGTCTATATAGGTCGCAGCCACTGCGGCGGTCCGTCACAGGCATTCCCAGATGCGTGTTTACGACTTTAGAAAGTGTTTGCAAAATCCCACACCCCGCAAACCCGCATGGATGCTAGAGGTGTGTTTACGACTTTAATGTACTGTTTACGACTTTAATTGGTCGGAATACAAGCGCTATTCTGACCAATTAAAGTCGTAAACACAGGCCTAACATCCATGCGGGTTGGCCGCGTGGCGAATTGACAACGCAACAAACTAAAGTCGTAAACACTCTTTGCCGCTGCGCATCCGCATACGCGAATGCAGCCGATGCTGCATATACACAGGCGCCGCGCGCCGAACGTGTTGCAAACCGACGGGTGGCCAACACTAAGGCGCCCTACTTGGTCTATCGCTTCAAGCCGCTGGCGCGCGACATCCCGGGCTTCTAAACCCGATTGGCCGCCAGTTCCTCGAACTTGGCGGCCAGGAAATCGACCAACGCGCGCACCCGCGCGGGCAGGAAGCGGTTGCTCGGGAGGATGGCGTTTAAGGGATAGTGTTCGCCCTCCCACTCCGGGAGGAGTCGGACGAGAGTCCCGTTCGCCAGATCGTGCACCAGGTCCAGCTCCGACTTGTAAGTGAGCCCGACCCCCGCCAGCGCCCACTGGTGTGCAAGTGCAGCATCGTCGGCTCCGCGGTCCCCGCCAATTCGCACCTCGGTCCACTCGCCGTCGCGTCCGAAGCGCCACGAAACATAGCGGCGGCCGTTTAGGTGGAAAGTCAGGCAGTTGTGCTTCACCAGGTCTTCGGGCACGCGCGGCGCTCCGCAGCGGGCAATGTAGGCGGGCGAGGCGCACAGCACCCGGCGGGTCGACGCCAGCGGCCGTGCCACCAGGCGCGAGTCCACCAAGTCACCATAGCGAAGTGCCAAATCGACTGAATCTCGCATAACGTTTGCCAATCCGTCGCTCACGGACAGCGCCAGTTGAACCCCGGCATTCAAGGCGAGAAATTCGTCGAACCAGGGCAGCAGCACGCTGCGGGTGAGGTCCGACGGCACAGAGACCCGCAGCGTGCCGATCAGGCGCGCGCCGGTGTCAACCAACTGCGCCTCCCCTTCCTCCAGGAGTTCCAGGGCGCGCGTGGCATATTCCAGCAGCATCTGGCCTTCAGCCGTAAGTCGCATCGCGCGTGTTGACCGTTCAAAGAGCCGAGCGCCCAGAAGGGCTTCCAGGCGTTTGAGCATTGCACTGGCAGCGGCCGGCGTCACGTCCAAGGCCCGCGACGCCGCCGTGAGCGAACCTCTGCGTGCTGTTTCAACCAAGACCCGTAGGTCGGCGACATTTTCAATCTTCATTTGAGAATCCTCGCCGATGCGGGCTTTCAATTCAAGCCCAGACTTTCAATGACCATTTGAAAGTGTTTATTAGACAGACGCGTAACTGACGCCATCCTCACCCGCGCGGCTGCCGTGTGCCCTCTTCTCAAAGCACTGGCAGCCGCACCTTCACGCTTTTGGCCGGCGCTCAGGATCCGGGTGTCCCTACCGCTTCGGGGCGAAACCGGTAGATCCGGTACGGCGGCGCATTGTTGGCGCTACCTTTTGGGGTCGCCTTGGCTTGAAAAACGCCTGTCTGAATCAGTTGCGCCGCCCCGGAGTACATGAAGCCGTCAGTGTTGTAGGTCACACCGTCTGGCCAGATCATCTTGTCGTCGGTCACATAGCGCCGGTACGTCTTCGTATCGGCAGGAATGATGCCGACCGAACGGCCACCAACCTCGGTGAGGTAGAGGTTGTTGCTGGTATCGATGCTGAGGCCGCCGTTGTATGGCTTGGCCGCATAGTCTTCAACCTTGGCAGAGAGTTGCGCCGGCGTCAGGGCCGTGTTGAGCAAGTCAGCCATGCGAATGCGGTACATCCGGTACGCTGACAGCGGCGCGTAGTAAAGATAGTCGTTGTTCTTGTCCAGGGCGATGCCGTCCACTCCTACACGTAGGCCCCAGGACCCCGCCGGCTGGCCCGCTTGTGCCTCCCAACGGATGGGATCGGCGTGGGGTAACACGCTCACGTCTCCTTGCAAAAGGCGGCGGCTGGTGCCCGTAGCCAGATCAACCACGACAAGCGCCGCCTTCAGGCCTGCGCCGTCGGAGTTTTCGCCGATGGCTTCATCGGCGATGACGATCACATTGTGTGCAAGGTCGACCGCGAAGTCGTTGTGCTGTGACTCGGTCACTGTCGACGCATCGAGATCGATGATTTTGTGAAGCACGTTTGTCTTGGTGTTCCAGCCAACAAGTTTGGCACGCAGCGCAGCCGGTCGGGTAATCGCGCCTCCGGCCTTGTCGGTGGATTTGGCCGAGTCCAGGATCCACAGGATTCCGTTGGCATCGGTGTGAAAACCCAGCACCCAGTCCAGGCAGAAGTCGTACTTGCCACCCACTGGTGCCACAAAGCTTTCGTCGGCGTTGCGGCAGGTTTGGCGCAGGCCCGCCGGGTAGGGCGTGGTTGATTTTCGATCCGCGTTGAGCAGCGCCACTTGTGTCGAGGTCGCGGTTTGGTAGAAGGGGTGGTAGCCAACGATCAGCTGGCCGTCGGGCATCTGGCTAATGCCACCAATGCCGGCTTGTTGCAGTTCAGCGTACACCTCCAGGCTGGCTTGGCCTTTGGCGTTGGAGCTACCGCCCCCGCACGCGGTTGTTGCGATGGCGCATGCCAAGGCGGCGACGGCTGTAGGTGTGAACTTGAACCGGAAAATATGCTGCATGAAGTCTCCTCGTTGTAGGTGAGCTTCATCGTACGAATGGAAGCGAAAACGAAACAGCCACGCTGGCCGCAAACAGTTACTGCAAATCGTTGAAGGTGGACTCAGACGCCATCTGCGCCCCAAGCCGTCACTTTCGGGAATTGCTTGAAGGTGTTAGTCGCTGCGGGGCCTTACTCACAATGACGCCGCCTCCTAGACTGGCGCCTCGTCCATTCTTGAACTGAGGCATCACTATGACAGTTACGCGCCTCGACCACTTCACCCTGCGCACGCCGCTGATGGAGGAGACACGTCGATTCTTCGAACAGGTCGCCGGCCTTACCACTGGGCCCCGGCCACCGTTTCAGTTTCCCGGCTACTGGCTGTACTCGGATGGAATAGCCGTGGTGCACCTGGCATCCCACGACCCGTCGGACCAGCGCCTGGCTGCGTATCTCAGTGATCGCCACGTGGGCGATGACACCGGCGTGGTGGACCACATCGCCATGCGCTGTGTTGAATTGCCGGCATTTGAGGAGCGTCTGAAGAGCCTCGGGCACGCCTACCGGGCACGCACGGTGCCGGCGCTCGAAGAGCATCAGGTATTTGTGATGGCGCCGGGGCAACTCACGATCGAATTCATTTTCGACGCCTCGGAAGCTTCCAGCTGGCGTGCGGATGAGGCCGGCATTGCCGTGGAGGCGCGATGACACGGGAACTGGTTGTTGGGCACATCGCCCTGTCCTTCCACGCCGCGAGCGCGGCAGTCGTTCGCGCCATTGTCGAACAAGCGGGCGTGAAGACGGTGACCCGTGAAGCGCCACACGAGGCCATGTACGCCATGCTGGCGCGCGGGGAGGTCGACATGCTTGTGTCCGCCTGGCTGCCGGGCAGCCATGGTGTCTATGTGGACCCCATCGAATCTGAATTGCTCAAGCTCGGTGTGTTGTACGAACCTTATGCGATCTGGGGCGTGCCGGACTATGTGCCCTCGAATCTGGTGGCACGGGTTGCCGACCTCGCCACACCGGCGGTAGCCGCGCGCATGGACAAGCGTATCCAGGGCATTGGACCGGGGGCCGGCATCAGCCGCTTCTCGCGCGAAATCATCGACTGCTACAGCCTGCGCGAACTGGGCTACGAGTTCCACAACGGCACGCTGAAGGACTGCACCGATGCATTTGAGCGCGCTTACCAGGACCGGCGCTGGGCAGTCGTTCCGCTGTGGCACCCGCAGTACCTGCACCACCGCTATCGCATCCGTGAGCTGGCAGAGCCGATTGGGCTGCTTCGCGGCAAGGACGCTGCCACCTTGGTCATCAGGCGGGATGCGGCCCACCTCATTCCCGAGGCCACGCTGGACCAATTGCGCCATTTGCATCTGGGCAATGCCACCGTGGCCGAACTGGACCATCAGATTAGCGTGGCGGGCCAGAGCCCTGACGAAGCCGCCACCCACTGGCTTGCGCATGCATCGCGCAGTACCGAAGAGGAGTTGCAATGAACAGTATCCATTCACCTGAAACCAGGCTGGCCGCGCTCGGTCTGGCCGTTCCACCCGCGCCCGGCGCGGTGGCCGCCTACGAACCCTGGCAGCGGGTGGGCAATGTTGTCACCACGTCGTTCCAACTGCCTTGGGTCGATGGAATTCTGGCTGACGTGGGCCGGCTGGGCGAAGCGCTGACCGCTGAGCAGGGTTACTTGGCGGCTCGAATTTGCGCCCTGAACGGGATCGCGCAGCTCAAGGCCGCGGCCGGTGGCGACCTCGGTCGCGTGCGGGTGGTGCGCATCGAAGGCCACGTCGGATGTGTCGAAGGCTTCTCGCAGATCCCGCAAGTGCTCAACGGTGGCTCGGAACTGATCAACGCAGTGTTCGCAGAGCGTGGCCGCCATGCGCGGACCGCACTGGGGCATCTGGTGATGCCGCTGAACGTACCCGTAATGCTCGGCTTCTGGGCAGAGATCCTGGACTGAACCACAACACATGCCCCCCAACCTCAAAAACAAGGAAACTTACATGGAACGAAGAAAACTGCTGCAGGCCGCAGCGCTCGCGGCACCGACGGCTTTGGCCGCGCCCGCCATTCATGCGCAAACACGTGTTCGCTGGCGACTGGCCTCGAGCTTTCCCAAGTCGCTGGACACCATCTACGGCGCGGCTGATCTGTTCGGCCGGCGGGTAAAGGAGCTGACCGGTGGCGCGTTCGAGATCAGCGTCCACGCAGCCGGTGAGCTGGTGCCCGGGCTGGGCGTGATGGATGCCGTCAGCAGTGGCACCGTGGAGATGGGCCACACGGCGGCCTACTACTACACCGGCAAGCACGACGCTTTCGCTTTTGACTTCGCACTTCCCTTCGGCCTGAACTCGCGCGGCCAGACGGCCTGGTTGATGCACGGCGGTGGCATGGAGCTGCTGCGCAAGCTCTACGCAAGCTACGGGATCGTCAACTACATGGGTGGCAATACCGGTGCACAGATGGGTGGATGGTTCCGCAAGGAGATCAAGACGCCCGCTGACATCAAGGGAAGCAAGATGCGCATCGGCGGTATGGGGGGACGCGTCTGGGCAGCGATGGGTGGCGTTCCACAAATCATTCCAGCGGGTGAAACCTATGGAGCCATCGAGAAAGGCACGATCGATGCGGCGGAATTTGTGGGGCCGTATGACGACGAGAAGCTTGGCCTGTTCCGAGTGGCCAAGTACTACTACTATCCCGGCTGGTTCGACGGCAGCCCACAGCTGTCGTTCTACGTGAACCAGAAGGCCCTGGATGCGTTGCCCATCGGCTATCGCCACGCGATCGAGGTCGCGACGATGGAGGCGCACGTCTGGCTGCAAGCCAAGTACGACGCCCAGAACCCCGCGGCGCTTAAGCGCCTGGTGAGCCAGGGCACATTGCTGCGGGCCTATCCGCGGGCTGTACTTGACGAGGCATTCAATGCGGCGCAGGCGATCAACGCCGAGCTTTCCGCCAAGAACGCCGAATTCAAGGGTCTGCACACTTCTTGGGACAAGTTCCGGCATGAAAGCTCGATGTGGTTCCGTGTCGCGGAGAACACGCAGGATGACTATTTGGCCGCCGCGCTGCGGCCCTGACCCAGGACAGGCATTTTCAACGATCCATTGAATTTGTTAGCGGATCCATCTGTCTTATCAAGCGAGCCGAGATGCCAGAAACTGACGATGGATCAACCAACATTACGGAACCATCACGATGAAAACTATCACACTGACCCTCGCCCTTCTCTCGCTTGGGATCGCCACCCAATCCGCCCAAGCCGGGGACTTCAGGCTGAGCAGTAAATCGGTCAAGCAAGGCGGTGCGGTCAGCGCACAGCACTACTGGAACAACTTCGGTTGCAGCGGTGGCAACGTCATGCCGGACCTGGCTTGGCAGGGTGCGCCTGCCGAAACCAAGAGCTTCGCGGTGTCCTTCTACGACAAGGATGCGCCCACCGGTAGCGGCTTTTGGCATTGGGTCTTGTACGACATTCCAGCGAAGACCACCAACCTGGCCGGTGGCGAAAATGGTGGAGTGCTGCCGACCGACGCAGTCGAAGGCAACACGGACCTTGGCAAGCCGGGCTTCTTCGGCCCATGCCCCCCAGTCGGCCGTAAGCACCACTACGTGTACACCGTGCACGCGCTGAAGGTGGACAAGTTGCCCGTTGACAAAGCGGCCAGCCCTGCTTTTGTAGGCTTCGTCCTGTGGCAGAACACCATCGCCAAGACCACGCTGCAGGTAGTTGCCGGACCGCGGAAATAGCGCGCAGCCAGCTCACCGCGCTGTATTCGGTTCCGAAAAACTGAGGTTTAAGAATGCCGGACTCTTTTCAAGCCATTCAGATTCAAGGGGCCAGCGGTTCCCAGCGAGCGGTGCGTACCCTGTTGCCGGATGCCGCACTGCCCAATGGCGATGTGACCGTTCGGATTCAATACTCAACGGTCAACTACAAGGATGCACTGGCCATTACGGGCCATTCTCCTGTCGTCAGACGTTTTCCAATGGTGCCCGGAATCGACTGTGTGGGAGTCGTGGAGCAGAGCCAGCATGCCGCCTACTCCGTCGGAGATGCTGTGGTCTTGAATGGCTGGGGTGTAGGAGAAACCCACTGGGGCGGTCTTGCGCAACGGGCTCGTGTCAGTGGCGATTGGCTGGTGCCATTGCCCGGTGGCCTGTCTGCACTGCACAGCATGGCCATCGGCACTGCGGGGTACACCGCCATGCTGTGCGTCATGGCGCTCCAGCGGCATGGGGTAACACCAGAGCACGGCGACATTGCGGTCAGCGGAGCGGCGGGTGGGGTCGGCAGCATGGCGATCACGCTGTTATCCCGTCTGGGTTACCGTGTCGTCGCCATCACTGGGCGAGCCCATGAGTGGGACTATTTGCAACGACTCGGCGCCGCAGAAATGATGGACCGTGCCAACTTTTCGGCTCCGGGCAAGCCACTGACCAAGGAACGGTGGGCCGGCGTGGTTGACAGCGCAGGCAGCCACATACTGGCCAACTTATGCGCGTCTATGCGTTACGGCGGCGTGGCAACCACTTGTGGGCTGGCTGCGGGCATGGACCTGCACACCACGGTGGCGCCGTTCATCTTGCGCGGGGTGACGTTGGCAGGCATCGACAGCGTCATGTGTCCGCGCCATGCCCGCATCGAAGCCTGGACACGGCTTGCCGCAGAGGTCGACACAGAGCTTCTCGATCTCATGACGGAGAAGGTCATAGGTCTGGATGACGCCATTGCGATCGCTCCTGACCTGCTAAGCGGACAGGTGCGTGGCCGGGTGGTGGTTGACGTCAATCGGTAAGCATGGTTGAAATGGACAGCATTGATCGGAGAATTCTCGAAGTACTGCAAATTGACTCCAGTGTTTCGAATATAGAGCTCGCCAAACGCGTACACCTCTCGCCCTCCCCGTGCTTGTCCCGTGTGCGTGCGCTTGAGGCCAAGCAATTGATTCGCAGCTACGTGGCATTACTCGATCCGATTCAGTTGGGCTTGCAATTAAACGTGTTCATATCTGTCAGTCTCAAGCTTCAAAGTCGTGAAGCCCTGCAGACGTTTGAGGAATGTATCTGCCTGCGCGAAGAGGTTATGGAGTGCTACCTTATGACTGGGGAGTCCGACTACCTGATTCGCGTGGTTGTTGCAGACATGCCATCGCTGGAACGATTTATTCTGGAGCAGCTTTCACCCATTGCACAGGTCGAGAAAATTCGGTCTAGCTTCGCACTCAAACAGGTGAAGTACAAGACGGCGCTGCCACTTGGTGCTTGACTAAAACAATCTGTGGTTCAGAAGTCTCATGGCCTTTTCGGGCCAGCCTACTGTTACGTCTCTGTCGCGCTCTCCACAGCAAGCCTGCGCGGCAACGACTCCAGCCAACGTCCAACCACGGCCATCTCGTCCGGGCTGAAGCCCTCGCTGAGCTTGGCATTCAGTGCGCCCAGTGCGGCCTTGGCGCGCAGCCCGGCGGCATGACCTTCTTCTGTTTGGTACAGGCGAATCGCGCGGCCATCCACTGCGTCGCGTTTGCGCACCAAATAGCCTGCTTGTTCAAGCCGGTTGGCCAAACCGGACATCGCCGGTGCACCGGTATTCAGTGCCTGCGCCACGTCGCCTATGAGCGCGCCATCGCTGTGCGACAGATAGAACATCGTGCCCGCCTGCGCCACCGAGAGTGTGACCAGCCCGTCCGACGAGCTTTCGATCCAACGATCCATGGCCCGCTGGGCCAGATTGAGCAGGAAGACCAGCCGCGTTTTCTTTTGATCCTTCATCCGATCTCCCTTCCAGTTGTGGTGGTTTGCATTTACTTCGCTCACGAAGCATATAATTCGTCAGCGAACTAATTTTCGCACATTCCCATCCACTCCCGGCGCCGCAGGGGGTAACACCTACAGGAGAAACCATGACCAACCATGTCACCATCACTTCCGCCCAGGGCGTCCTCACCCTCACGCTGGCGCGCCCCGACAAGATGAATGCGCTGACCAACGCCATGTATGCCAGCCTGGCCGATGCCCTCACCAGCGCCGAGACCGACCCCACCATCCGCGCCATCGTGATCCGGGGCGAAGGGGCCATGTTCACCGCCGGCAACGACCTTACCGAATTTGCTTCGGTCGCCAGCGGTGCGGCCGGTGAGAGCCATGTTGTTCGATTCCTGAGTGCGCTAGCGGGTTCCACAAAACCCTTGGTGGCTGCGGTCAATGGCCGCGCCGTGGGGGTGGGAACCACGCTGCTGCTGCATTGCGATTTCGTCGTGCTCGCGGAGGATGCGCTACTGTCCACGCCTTTTGTCAACCTGGCACTCGTGCCGGAGGCCGCTTCCAGCCTGCTCTTGCCCGCACGTATTGGCAATGTGCGTGCCTTCGAAATGTTTGCCCTTGGTAAGCCGATTTCCGCCACACAAGCGTTGGACTGGGGCATCGCCAACCGCGTGGTGCCGGTTGCGGACTTGCAAGCGGAGGCCCACCAGATCGCGGAGCAACTCGCCAAGCAGGCCGCAGGCGCGCTGAAGATGACGAAGAAGCTGATGCGGCAAGCGCAAGCCGTTGCGGCGCAGATGGAACTGGAAGGCGTCCAGTTCGCCGAGCGCCTAGGCAGCCCCGAAGCGCGCGAGGCCTTCACCGCATTTGCTCAGAAGCGGGCGCCTGACTTTTCGAAATTCACCGCGTGATGCGTCACGGCCTTTTCCGTGCAGCGACCCTATGGTCGAGGGGTTCGGGTTGGAAGCCTGGCTGCACGTGGCATTTGCCGGCAAAGATCGAACGGTATTGCTCGCACAAATCCGCCACCTTTTGCGGAGTTGGTTTGTTACCCTGATCAATCCAGTCCAGGAGCGCTGCCAATGCGGCTGGGTATTCCGGGTCTGACAAATAGCTGTGCTCCGATTCGTCACTGAAGACTTGAACCAGGCGATCCGCCTGCCCGGCATGTGCCACGACATCTCGATAGTTGGATTCCAGTTCAACGAACGCAATGGGGTCGTTGATAGCGTGCAGTGACAACACGGGAACCGGAATGTGCCCGTTCGGTGCGCTGTCCATGTTTATCTGCGCCACGGCGGCAGGGTCTTCGCGGTACCGCAAAACGCCTGCGTTCAGTGCGGTGTCATCGCTCGATCCTCTATAAACGGCGCCCTCGTTTCCAAAAGGATTGTGTCCATCCAGGCGTTTGTGAACAACATCCGCAAACAGCCAGGTTGCCCAGTTCAGATGACCGATCAAGGATCGCTCCGGGATTCGTACTACGTTGAGAATCTCGGTCAACTTTTTTTGTTGATCTGGTGTGCGGGCCGCCGCGGGTCTGAGCACGCCGGTGCACTCATCTACACGTCGGGACAGCTCTGCGCGGGAAAGCGTTGCGCCGTCTGGCAAGCCCATCCACAGCGGATACTGCGCTTCCTCCGGACGTGGATGGTTGCCACACATGTACTGGTAGACCACTCTCAGATCCAGACGAAAGTCGTAGGCCACGGCACCACCACCCAAAACCGCATTGGTAAGCAATACCCCGTCGTACGGAGCGTTGCCATTCTGTGACGAGGTGACCAGTTCGATGGCTTTTGAGGCCACGCCACCGCCATAGCTTTGCCCGTGCAATAGCGTACGACGCGGTTGGCCGAACCCCTGCACGAAGATTTGCCTGGCCTGCTCCGTGTCTTGCGCCGCCATCGACACCCCGTAGCCACCGCGTCGGTAGGTGGAGCCCACCCATGCATACCCAGCATTGACAACAACGGACCAGCGGTTGAGGTCTTGCTCTGTTCGTTCCGGGCGGGAAGGGCCGAGTTCAGGTCCACCGTGCGCGTGCACGACAAGTACCTTGTTCCATTTTTCCGGCTTTGCGATCCAATAGAACGCCCCTTGTTTGTCTTGCCCGGTGTAGCAATGCGCTGCGACTGTCACCGACTTGGGACAGGGCGCGCGCGCGGCCCCATCCGCATCTGCTGCGCCCCACGCGACAGACGCGAACGATGCACAGGATGTCGCCCACAATAGCCATACCAGCTTGTGCATGCCCCGTTTGGACGAGGCGACAGGCCAAGTCCGCTGAGTTGGCGTTCTCTTTCGAGAAGTAAAAAGTGTCATGTTTCAATGCGGATCGATGGCGTGCGTTAGAACGTGTAGCAAAAGCCGACGTCCAGGCCTGTGCTGCTTCCGCCTTTGTCTGCTGGTGAAAACCCGTTAACACCAAACTGTTTGCCGGAAACGCCCTCGCTTTTATTGGTAACCTTGGACGCCGTTACATACCAGGTTACTCCTTTGCCCAAATCGCGAACATAGCCCAAAGCCAGGTGGTTGGCATCGTTTGCAACGCCGGTGGCCTTTAGATCGGTGTACGCAAACCGAACTTCGCCTCCACCGATCGTCCACTGCGTTCCCACCATGTTGGCGGCTGTCTTGGTTGCACCAACCAGGTTTTCTCCCCACAGAACCATGAGCTTCACGTCACCAAGCTTGTAGTTGATGCCAAAATTGCTCTGCGTATAGTCGCCCGTTGCATAGCGTGTTTTGCCGGTGGCGCCTGCCATATTGAGGTTGCCAATGCGATAGCCGATGCGCAGGCCTTTGTAGTCTCCATCGTCATTTGCACCAGCGATCCCTTGTGTCTGCTCGCCCAAGGCAACCATGGCCGCGCCGTAGAGTCCACCCAAATCGTTCGGTAAAAAGTAGCCCACCGAGTTGGATGCACGAACGTTAGTACGCACTGCTGTTCCCCCTGCGGAGACAGGGAAGAACATTGTCCCAGAGCTGCCTGCCCCGTTGGTCCCGAACGGGTGCATGGAGGTTGTCAGGTTGGAAAATGTCGGCACGTAGTCGCGGCCCAAGCGCAACTCACCCCAAGATGATTGCAATCCAAACGTAGCACGTCGCCCGAGCGTCAGGCCACCGCCGCCCGTAGGAGCTGTCTTGTTGTCGACGCTGACGGTTCCACCGGTACCGTTGTCTGAGCTGACTGCGGCCTCAATCCAGAAGTTTGCCTTCAGGCCATCCTTGAGATCTGTGGAACCACGCAGACCCAAACGGCTTGAAGTATTGCTATCGGGCTCCAGCCTGGTTGAGGAGCCGGCTCCGGACGCCTCATAGCTGGAAATGGACGCATCCAACACGCCGAACAATTCGATTTCGGTTTTCGACGTCACTTGAAAACTGGACTGTGCTTGCACAGGGGCGACCGAGCCCACGCAGCCAATGAACAGACAGATGCACTTGAGCGGTATGTATTTTTTAGGGTGCGAATTTTTTTCTGAAATATTTGAAACCATGTCTTCCTCGTTATGAACTGACGGCTCGCGTGGATTCACGGCTCGTGCAGTTCGGGGATCGTAGGTTTGGCCAATTCATACGTCAAATTAATTGATTGATACAATTCAAGACGTTTTACATATGGAGTTTTATCCGTGGAACTTCGCCAACTTCGATACTTTCTTGCCGTAGCTGAGACGGAGCACATGACCCGCGCGGCCGCGGTGCTTGGCATACAACAGCCACCGCTCAGCCAACAAATCATGGCTTTAGAGAGACAACTCGGATTGACGTTGTTTCATCGCCGTCCCAGGGGCATGTCACTGACCGACGCCGGGCGGCTTTTCTTGCCCGAGGCGACACGGCTGATCCAGGACATGGTGGCGCTGGAGCAGCGCATGGCACGTGTAGCCAAGGGCCAAACCGGTGTGCTCTCCATTGGTTTTACCAGTTCGACTGCGGCACATGCCTTTGTGCCCAGGCTGCTGCGCGAATGCCGTCGCAGCCATCCGGCGATCGCGCTGGAGCTCAAAGAAGACAACGCTGCCGGGATCATCGAAGCCGTTGCGTCCAACCGATTGCATTGCGGTCTTGTGCGCGTGCCTGTGAATCAACCGGAGAAGTTAAAGTTTGAAACGCTCTTGAGCGAGCCCGTCGTTGTAGCGTTGGCGTCAGATCACCCGCTTGCACAGAGCAAAGGCGGCTCAGCCAAGAATCAACTCTCGTTGCTCGATCTGCGCGAAGAGTCGTTCATTCTTGTCCGTCGCAGCAATGCGCCGGGCCTCTATGGCAATTTGTTGGCACTGTGCCGCAAGCTGGGCTTTGAACCCCGCATTGCCGTCGAGGTGGAAAAAATGTTGACCAATTTGAATTTGGTCGCGGCGGGGGTGGGGGTCTCGGTCGTTCCCGCATCGATGCAAGGTGTGCAAGCGCATTCGGTGTGTTATCGCGCGTTGGCGCAAGGCAACCGACTTGACGCGCCGATTACGCTGGTTTATCGCCGTGACGATTGTGTGGGCCCCACAAAGGAATTTGTTCGGCTGGCCCGGAAAATTGCTGCAGAAATGAAGAGTGAATGAGACCGAGTTTTCAACGGCGGCGGACACTATCGGCACTCTGTGTTGGCGCCGTGGCATCCTTACACCCGGTTTTTTCTATCAGTGGCACTCCCGATTGGCCAAGCCGCCCCATCAGGGTCATCGTTGTCTATCCTGTTGGAGGTATTAGCGATGGCATAACCAGGGCCTTGGCGCAAAAACTGTCGCACCGACTGGGCGTGCCGGTGTATGTGGAAAATCGGGCTGGGATGGGCGGCGGCATGGGTATCGGCCTGCTGTCGAAGGCCGCGGCCGATGGTTATACATTTGCCTTTTCTGCGACCAGCCCACTGTCGCTAAGCCCCCACCTGCTCCCCACAAGTTACGACCCTTTCAGGGATATTGCCCCGGTTATAAGCGTCATGCAGACACCGATACTTCTTGTCGGAACACCTGCCTTCAAGGGCACACGGTTTCAGGATCTGTTTACCCTTGGGCAAGGCGAAAACCCGTTGCGATGGGCAACATCCGGGCATGCGACAACCGGCTATCTGGTCATGGAAAGTGTGCGACGCGCCAGTAAGCTGGATATCGTGCACATTCCCTACAAGGGAGGTGGACAACAGCTGATGGAAGCGCTCAACGGGCAGTTTGAACTGTTGTCGACCAATATGGGGGAAACGCAATTGCAGTACATCCGCCAGGGAAGACTCAAACCATTGGCCGTGGGTGCGCCAGCGCGCCTCAAGCAACTTCCGGATGTCCCAACGTTTGCCGAACTCGGTATTGCGCAAGCCAACTTGACCTCGAGTTTCGGAATATTCGCCCCTGCCAAAACACCGGCAACGATCTTGGCCCGACTCAACGCCGCTCTGAATGAGATACTCCAACTGACTGATATTCGTGCGCTCCTGCAGTCGATAGACAACATGCCTACCGGTGGGACCGCTACCGAATTTGCAGATCAAATTGCCCGTGAGTGGGAGGTCAACCGAAGACTCGTGCAGGCGCAACATCTGAAGCATGACTAACTGAATACGAAGCATGCTCGGATGTTGTATTCCGTCGAAATATGACCCGCTGGAAGCAATAGTCGCCATCCAAAATTGAACGGCCGCTCCAGTTACAGCCTACTTGCGAACAAGGGGAATTTGTAAATTGGTTGGTCGGTTTTCTTCCTTGTCAAACCCTCGACCGTCGATATTTCGCGCACCCCAAAACAACATGTCGTGGCTAAGGTAAACAAGATCGAATTCCATGAAATTCGTCCCCTCGGCCAGCCCGAACGGAAGAAAGGTCCTACCAAATACGCTTTGCGTGTTGTTGACTTCCCATTTGTTGTAACCCTGGCTCGCGACTTTGTTCAGCAAATCGGCGAACCCCTGGATCAGGGGTGTGACCTCGTAAGCCTGGTCTGCCACAAAATCTACCTTTTGCGCCCCTAAAGCAATAGCATGAGGCCCGCGCCAGACCATGTGGCCCTTGATCACAATGCGCGCCAGCGGCACGGATCCATGCGGATCTGCCGAATTCACAATGCTGAGTTCGAACGTATCACCGTCGGAGTACTTGAACGCCCGCTTCAAATAAAACGGCTTCAAGCTGCCGTCGGGGTTCTTGCCGCTACTCGGCCTGACTTCTGGTGCGATGCTCGCCCAGTCACCAACCAAAGCTGCCTTAACCTGCTCCACATTCATAAGATTCCTTTCGGTAGTTGCAGCGCGCTCAGGTCGCGCGGTATGGGGCGTTGAGACGCACGCAGCAAGTGCGCCAGCGATCACAAGCCAAAGGGGGATTACGGCGCATAATTTCCGCATGGGGATTTACCTTTCGAGTTGCGGCGACGTCGCCTTGAGACGCAATCAGTTTATTGGCGCCACACGGAACCCGTTAGCCCAAATCGGCAAGGCGCACGCGGACGACTTGACACATACAGCCGTGGAGTACTGACGTGACCTTTAGATTGGATGTATTCGATGACTTCCACTTGCGTGGCGCGTCGGCGCCGGAGTGGAATCAGCGGTACGTGCAACTATCGCCAGGCACGATGCAGAGCGCATTGGCCGAAGCGACATCGGGCAACGTACACGTCTTTCGCAAATGGATGAGCGAACGGGTGATTCAACAGGGCTGCTTGCCACCTGGCAAGATCTGTTTCGCTGTCCTGAGTCACAGAACAGTCGGTACACCCTGGATGCAGGGCCATGAACTGCGCGAAGACTGCCTCTTCATCCTTCGCGGTGGCGATGAATTCACGATCCAACGTCCAAAATCAATGGACCTATTGGCCGTGACCTTCGAGACCGAGGAATTCGACCGCTTGCTGGATGCGCGGCCCTGGTCGGCGCAGGCGCTGGACCTGCTGTCTCGCCCACTGCTTCAAGCTCCTCCTCGCTCGCTGCAGCGGCTAAGGCAAGAC
Source organism: Pseudomonadota bacterium (assembly GCA_040384785.1). Classification (GTDB taxonomy): domain Bacteria; phylum Pseudomonadota; class Gammaproteobacteria; order Burkholderiales; family Burkholderiaceae_C; genus Allorhodoferax. The sequence continues at coordinate 13,025 of JAZKIR010000023.1, read as the reverse complement.
CTTTTAACGATTCTCGAATGGCCACGGGCCGAACCTCTCGGCGCAACCGCCTTTTATCCGGTAGCCTCTCATGTCGTGTTTGATGCACTGACCAACATTTTCAGGGAAGCCGCTGGCACGACGCGATCGCTTGCAAGTATGTCTGCGATATTCCTCGTAGCCGAGTGCCACCGCATCGTTGCAGACAGCGGGGAATCACCGCCCAGCATCGAGGCGTTATGCCAGCGTCTTCGCACGAGTCCGCGCAATCTACTCAACAGTTTCAAACGCGTCGCCGACACCACACCCGTCCACTATCTGCGCAGCCTGCGGCTGAACACCGTTCGGCAGCGGCTCATGTCGACACAGCAAGCGGTCTTGACTGTTTCACAAGCGGCTACTGATCAGGGCTTCGATCACCTGAGCCATTTCACTGAAAGGTATAAGACGCTCTTTGGCGAACTACCGTCGCAAACCACTCGGCATCGCATGCTTGGGTACAGGGAGTTTGGCAGTCCTCATGCAATGTCCCGGGCGTCAGACGGGTTCGAGATTTTTCGCAGCACGCTCAAACAGGGCAAGTAGTCGTCGATATCCAGTACTGCCTCGGTGGGCATGTTCACGCACAGGACTCACGCCGCATGGTCGAACTAGCTCCGGGCCCGCATGACCCCCGCCCCCCTTGTTGATTCCCGGACAATTCTGAACTGCAACAGATCGCCGTCTCCAAAGCGGGCATTGACCAACGCCTGCTTGTGGCCCGACCCGGCTGTCTGTTCCAGACGCATAGCGGGCGTACAGTCTTCCAAACTGCCCGCTCCAAACCAGTCACTCGCCATCGTGGCTGTTGCTCGGTCCAACAGTGAAAATCGCCGGACGCAAGAAATTGGACTTTGCCGGAAGTTCGGTGGACTGTGAAGTTCTACTCATTTTGCATGACTCGTCGAGCGCGACGATTTGCTTTGATAACGCTCCGTCAGCATCAGGTGCCAGATTCTGTGAATTGAAAAATGTTGCACTTCAAAATGCTGCTAAGTTGTTCGAGTTCATCTTTCGAGAACGCATTGTCGCGAGCATCGTGAATGTAGATGGAGAAGCGACCGAATCGGGTCGTTGAATTTTTTTCATCAGACTCTAACGATAACTGCTGTGCCCCAATTTCCGTCTTACAGCAGGGCATAGTTACCCTTAGAATTCTTGCGTCTCGTGAAGAATATAGATGCTCTTGCAGATCGTAAGCCCATTCGTCCAACTCTTCATCGTATACATCGAGCACGGTGTTGCATACTGGGCAGACTAACCTTTCAGGAAAACTACCAAAGTACATTTGGCAATCAGAGGTCTTGAACGACGGGCCACTTTCGACACAGTTCTCGCCGCTCCAATCCTCGATAAATCGCTCAGCGGCAACTCGATCCTCGATCGTCGGTACGAAGTCTGGGTCTTTCGGCGTCAAATACAGGTTGGTGTATCCCATGATTTTGTCTCCAATAAATGGCGAAGGCATGGCCCTCATGGCAGTCAAATTTAGTCCGCTACAACTGCTCTATCGCGCGCGACAATTTTTCCGGCTTTCGCAGTAGAGTACCAGACCACACCCCTGAACGCTGCTGCATCCTTTGCGGGCTTAAAGTTGCCAAAAATGTCAACCCAGCTTCGAGCCAATACCTATACTCCTTCAACCCAAAATTTCGCAAATTGTTCCGGTGACCTATGCTGAAATCCGACATTAAACACTTTGAAAACCTCGCCTCCACGGATGAGTCCACTCGGGTAGCAGCTGCCGTTCACCTGCAGCAGCTGAAATTCCGGCACTTCGATGACCACCCTGTTGGTACTTTCCGCTTTTCAAGTGATCAACTATCGTCGCTGCTTTCTGCCTGGGATACGACACCGAACGACCTACTGAAGGCCTGGCTTGCCCAAGCGCTGGCGCTGACAAACACTTACACACCTGAAGCGCGCAAAGTGTTGGTGGACGCATTGCACTTAGATGGGCCTTATATGCCGGAGGTCGCCGCCGGCGTGATCGGTTGCCGAGCTCACATTACTGATAGCAATGAAATCGTCAAGTCGTTGCATCGGCACATAAACCCAATGGTGCGCTGGCATTGTGCGAAGGCCATGCGATCCATGGTCTTTCACCAGGAGTTCGACTACGCGTCTGATATGCCCATTCTGCGGACTCTAATGTTGGACCCAGAATCAAGCGTGCGGCATGAGGCCGTGATGGCCGCCATGGATATACCCGAGCTCACCGCCGTCGACTACGAAGTGTTGCTTGACGTGGTCAACCTGTACGGAGGCTCTGCTCGCCACTATGCGTCGCTCCTGATCACGAAACTTGAGGGGAGTGTCCCAGGCTGTACCCGATCGGCGTTCGCTGCACGAGAGCCGATGCTACGAACGGACGGAATCTATATCACCGAAAGAGCAGAACTTGACGCCGATGGCGTCTGGGTGTCCAGTGGCTGCCTACGGTTCTTCCCCGACTCCACCGTCAATTACTTCGGCACGAATATTGCGCCAGTCCATTTGTCAAAACGTTTGCCCGGGCTTGCACCCAGTACCTCGGCAGGAGTGGTGACAAGAACCGGGGTGAACATTTCCTTCTCTGTGACCGGTCGGCCTTGCGCGGCAGACTACGCCGGTCATATTGATGGACACGAACTACATCTCACATGCACCCACCGCGACACGGGGCGCAGCTCAAGCGAGAAATATCGATTCATTTATGCTGATTGGAATGCAACACCAGCCATCGAAACATCAATACCACCCCACAAATCCGGTGCCAAGAAGAAGGCACCCCAATCATTTATCCCTGCTCCACCGCAGTCTATGCGTGCTTCTGACGCTGCGAAATGGTACGTCCAGATGCTTGCCCGTCTTCCGGGCATGCTTGAATCCGCTCGAAACGACAGTGAGCGAGTGACACTTGGGTGGAGCGTTAAGAGTGAAATGCGTGATGCCGCTGTGCGGGCGATGTACGATCCGACGCTAAAGAAGGAGTTTTTTGCAAAAATTCCCCTTCCCTCTCTAGAGGAGCTTCGTGCGCAAGAACCCTCTACCGCGCTAAAGCTCTTGGTCACAGTAACCCAGTCTGAAGTACGCGCCTTCCCCGGGACGATCGGTGAGATGATTGGTTTGCAGTATTGGGACGGTAAGCATCACTGGGTAATGACAGAGGAGGGTTGGGCGCCCAAACCTTGAAGCTGAGAAGCTTATGTGTGTGGACTTCACACGCTTGAGTGCGTCTTTTTTTAGCGTCGAATGGGAATTTCCTGAAAGCTGTCGTTCAAGAACACCCGCTTCCGCCCCGATGCGGGTATGCAGCTTACCATCCGAGGGCGTCAAGATCCACAACAATTGTCTTCCAGATACCGGTCACTGGCCGATGCCCGAAACTGTTAAGGGTTGTAGGATGCCCGCCCGTACAGGCGCGCCAATGATGCCACGATCAGCAGATCTGGCGGGACGTCGTTCGCCGAAATCCCAAGGATTGGTTGGCATTGGACGATGACCACCAGGACTGGCCCGCATGGTGCCTAAACAACTTTGTCCAGACGCACATACACAAAGGCATTAGCGATCCACTCGTTTTGGCAAAGATCAAAGAAAAGCTCGTTAGGTTGACCGCATTGTTGTTGAGCTCGCTGCGGACTTTTTCGGCCATCGTCAGCCCGTCAATATTGGGCATATTGACGTCGCACATGATCAGCTTGATCGCGGGATCGGCCTTGAGTTTGACCAGGCCATACCTACTGCGCTTGACTACGGGGGCGGATTAGATGCGATTGCCCTGCGCCGAGTCGGAATTTGCTATTAATTTGATAGCTTTATGCGCATATTTCACGAGGGCTACCGACTGTGCAGCGCTTGCCCACCGCGCCTCTGGAGCCTAGATCTTGCCCTCTTTCCAAAGCACAATAAGTTCTATCGGCCAAAACTCGAACGGCACCATCATCACCGCCTTGGTCAACGGGTGTGTCAGGGTAGGAAACAGTCCGCAAGACAGCACGCCATTCGGGACGTGCTTGCGAAAGACCATGAATGTTGCGGACCGTAGCGGCTTGTTGGAGAAAACCTTCGGAAGCTCGAACCCCATCGAGCGGTCCATTTCATCGGTGACCAGCCGCGCCACCTCCTTCAGTTCCGGATCGGTCGGCTCGGTGTGCTTGAACGAAAAGAAGGTGCGGCCGATCAAACGCAACTCCTGGGGGCGGGAGTCAAAGTAACTGTGTGGTGAATGCACCAGCAAGGCCGGGCAGTTCGCGTCACCCGGTTCGAACAACAGTGAATTGGCCTGGACCAGGGCGCCCCACACGACCTGACCTTCGGTGAGCAGTAATTTCTGGTGCTCGAAGAATTCCCATAGGCCATCAGTTTTCTTCAGCCATGACGGCTTGGGTCCGATCAGGGGATCCAGCGAGACGGAGCTCATCCGCTGTTGCCGCAACTCGAAGCTGGCGCGCAGCTTGGTGATGATGTGATCGAGCTCAGGCTGTGGCGGCATGCTTTTTACGAAGTGCGCGCCGGAACCGCTGCCTTCGCGCGCGACAGGTTGCTCCAGCACCTTGCCGGCGATAAATGACTCGCCGGTGTCGGTGACGCCATAGTAGGCCCACAACACTGGCGGGTGCCCGTAGTTGGTGTTGTCACATACGACCTCGCCCGGCTGCAGCCATTCCGTCTTCTGACCGTACCAGTCTCTGAATTCGTTGGCGGAGTAAAAGTCTCCGGTCACATTGGCCAACTGCCAGGCGAATTCCGCGGCCTTAAAGCCTCCGAACCTGGTGATTTGAATTTTGTGCGAAGACGTGTTCTTCAGGCTGGTGGAGTAGTAGTGGCGACCATCGTCGGCATGGTTGTCGCTCGCGCCATACGAGACCTCCACAAACTGCCTGCCACGCTCCAACTGGTTAAGTGTGAGCGAGGTGTCGACGGCCAACTGGCTCTTGAGCTGCTTGAGGATATTCGGCGGCAGGCTGTCCCAATCGGCCTTGTTGATCCACTCGGCGTGCAGCAACGTCAAAACGGGGGAGCAAACGTAGAAACACTGCACATCGTTTAGGAACAACGAGGTGGTGTAGCCCTGGCCAGGCGGGGCATGCAATGTGATTTTGCCGCCACTCACTTGCGCGACCAGCACCCATTCGGGCACAGTGCCGGGCACATGCCGAACAAAGATGCGGTTCTTGCTGTCGCGGGAATACTCTAGCAGCCGTTCCTGGGCGGGTGTCAGTGGTTTGCCGGCCAGGGCCTTGAAGAGGCTGATGTTGCCCTGGTAAAAGCCCAGGATAGAGTCCCCGGCTTCTTTCCCGTTGTCGAACTGCTTGGTGACCTTGTTGTGCGGGAAGGCCGCGCTGCCTTCGCTGAACACCACACAGACCATGTCCTCGTGCATTGACCATTGCCCTCCGAGACTGCGGAGGGTGCACTCGCCAAGGAAGGCGCCGACCAGATGGATCAAATTCTTCTTCCATTGCGCGTCAGAATCTCTTAGCCGGGCCCGCTCGATATAGCCTTCCAGCCAGAGAACCCCGGTTTCATCGTAGTCAAGCTCTTGTTTCATTTGCTCCTTGACCACCCTGCGCAGCTTTTCGGCAGCCGCACGCATTTGTTCGGCCAACTCTGGTGCCTGCGCTTTCAGTGGCTCGGGTTCCGCAAGGTAGTCGTTGTAATAGTCCTTGATCGACAGCAGCACCTGCGGCGCGCTGAAGTCAAAGCTCTTGGGTGGGGCGGCTAACGGGGTGGGCGGCACAGCGACATCCGGGCTGCAGCCGACCCAGGTCCCCAATGGCTCCACGTAGTAGGTATTGCTGCCCTCTACTTCCAACCAGCACACGCGCGCGGGCTGGTCGATGGTATGCATGCTGCGCACCATGGCATTTCCATTGAAGCTGAGCACCAAGGCTTGCGTTGCGCGCACATGGCTGGCGGCCAACCAACCTCCCGGTTGGGTCCAGATGGGCTGGTCTGCGGCGACTTGAAGGGTGTCCTCAATTCCGTCAGCCAAGTTTTGCAGGGTGATGTGTACCAGCGACTGCACCTCGACATTCGCGGTGCGCGTCACCTGCCGGTATTGGCATTCGCTGTGCTGGCGGCGCCGGCGCGGCGGCGGTGAGGCATCCGGGTGTGTCAGGACCCAATCCCCCACGCGGATGGTCTCGATAGGTTTCAGACCTTCCTTGGTATGTACGCGCGTACCGCTGGAAAATCCCAGTTCCGGGCTCAGTATCAGGGTTGGCAGTGGCGTGGCGGACATTGTGGATCGTGCGATTTGTTGTGACCAAAAACTCTATCAGCGAGGGAAATCTTCTCAATCGGCAATGTGTGGATGGGAGACATGCAACACTGCACTAGATGCGCTCATTCAGGCATTTGAACCAATCAAATTCCTTCACTTTGAACTCCCCAATACCCAGGTAGAAGTGCTTGAAGAGGGCGTCGTTCATCGCCGCCGGACCCGAGCATTCGACCAGTTTTGGGCTGTAAATCGCAAATCCCTTGGGATCACTTGCATTGCGGTAGGGGCAAGACACCATCATCTTGAAAATCACCTCTTGCAAGGAAGGCTCAGTGCTTGCGTAGACACGCAGTTCTATCGTCAATGCATCGGTGCGTCCTGTATGCAGGTTGGCATAGCCATCGGAGCTCATGACTAAATACGACGAATTCCGGGGATTGCTTTCGAGCATGTTGCGAGCCGCCGCCACGCCGGCGTCCAAGGTGTCGTAAAAGCCAAAGTCCGTGAACAATCCTCCCTTATCGCCTTCCCCCGGAACAAACACCGTAGGTTTGCCGACGGAGCCGCCTTCCACCATGAACATGCACCACGCCGCCACGAAGCCAGCTTGGTGTATAGCCCGCACCATCTGTTCATCCAGCGGGCTCACCGTATCCGAATGCGCGCTGCTTCGCAAGATCGATACAAATGGGTTTGTCGAAAACTTCAGTGCCTCGCTGGCCCAACCGTGCACGCTGCGCTTGGGGTCGGGGTGAAAAAGGATTTCGGTCACCAGTCCCAGTAAAAAACAGAGTCTGTCACTCAATAGGCAAACGGAGGTAGCCTCAAATTGGAACTCCAATTCGGGAAGGTGTTTCTTGACTTCCGCAAAATCCAGCCACTTAACGGCCATGTTGCCGGCACGGGCCGTTGTCATACCGATATAGAACGCCACAAAACGCAAAAAATTCTGTGTATCCGTTTTGTTGACGAATGCGTCATACGTCGGTTTGATTTCATCACGGATGGACTGCAACAACTGATCCAGGCGCTCCAGACTGGAAAGGGAATGGTCTAGCCGTGAATGTTCCAGTTGCTCCCGAAACGCGAGCGTTCCCAGGATTCCGGCGTCGTTGAAGAATGCCTCCAGCATCTGCGTGCAACGCTCGTTCTCGTCCTTCGCCGGGGGCTTGGGCAGCTTGGCAACCCTTTCCTCTACAAAGGCTCTGCTGGTCGTTGCCGGGGAATCTCCAAACAGCGTTTCTTCGACGAATCCCAGGGGTACGCACATGGACGCAGCAATGATTCCTACCAGCCTGGACCAGTCGGCCACGGGTAAGGGTTTATCGGCGGGGAAGAAAGGAGCGGCCTGCTCGCGGGTATGCCATTTGATGGGCTGCCTGGTCTGCCTGGAAATCATCTCGCCCAAATAGAAGGCCAGCATCAGGCAAAAGTTCTCTGCGCCCGGCCGCTCTTGCCAGGTTTCGCGTTGCGGTGAAAACTCGGTCTTGATCTGGCGCAACAACTGGTCCACACGATCCAGGCTTTCCATCGAGTAATCCAGCCGGGCGGCCTGCATTGCGTTGCGAAAAGCCAGCCCGCCTGGGACATCGTTTCCTGTGTTCAGCGCCGCAAGAAAATCCTGGGCCTTTTGCTGCATGTCGATGCCTTTCCCCTTGGGCTGGTTCTGCATCGACTGTATTTCATGTGCAAGATTGCTGCGCCTTTGCGCGGCCGCGGTGGCGCGCGCTTCACGCTGCGCAGCCTTTGCCTTGTCGGACCGAGCTCGAAACCATCTCAAAACCCATCCCATTCCCAGCCCTGCCAAGACAAACAAGACAATCTTCACGGCCGCGCCTGTTTCTGAACTTTCAGGACCGGATGGAACCACCGCAGGACCGGCCGGGCGAGCGACAGGCACGGGCGGGACTTGTGCGGGCGGCGGCGGCGGGGTTGCGGAGACCATGGGCGGTCGTGTGGCTGCCCCGGTGCTCTGGGCCTTCACGGCGTATTCAACAGTTCGCGTGTCAGTTGTGGAAGGGCACTCCTTGTCTTTGTTAGTGACAAAGAAGCTGTATTTGCCGTCGGCAGCAGTACAACGGTAAAAGGGGCGCCCACGCTTTTCGACTGCCTCGATATCGGCCATTTCCTGCTCTGTCAGTGGCTCTCGGGCATCTGCGTTTGACCGGCATGTGCCGGGTGAGGTGTACGCTTCCCCACCACCTGCTGGAATGCAACGGTAGCGGTCGCGTGCGTGAGCGTCAGAGCCCCACGTTAGCGCCGCCGCGGCGCATAGAAGGGCAAGGCTCGCATTGACCACCCCTCTAACCGTCTGTGCGGCTTCAATTCTTTGTGAACTCATGGCTTAATCTTCTGTAGGCGCCGATTCAATACTGTGCCCCCTGCCGATCTAACATCGACCCAGGTCGGCGGGCATGGCATGCCGGCCATTCTCAGGCGACCGCTTTGACAGGCCTCGAATGTCACTTAAAGTGCCACTGGCCACTGCCCATTCGATCTGCGACAACGATAAAGAGATACAGGGCTAGATACATTCCATAGATCTTGACGACATGAGGCAAGTACAGACCTACTGGTTTCAATTGGAAAGTGGATGACGAATACATTCCCAGTGCGTAGCTTTTGTGATCGCCCGGCCAAATCCGGTAAGAACCAACCGGTATGAGCGGAAACACAAGGCAAAACCACTTTGTCGCGACGTACGATCCGTCACGCTTAGGATCAGACTGGCCAATGAATTTAAAGCCAATGCCGTTGATTGTCGACATAGTTTTCTTACGGTAGTTGAGTTTGAAAATTCGGAGTGAGAGGTCGCGCAGCGGCGGAACGTCAGGGTGTTCGCATTGGCCAGTTGGTTGAGGATCTGCCGATTGTTTCTTCGGTGGTTCTGGCGAATGCGTGCATCTCACCTGCGTCCCGATCCACAACTTCATCCGCGAAAACGGGGGGGGCTTGTGCACGTTTTGGCCGTCGGACGAGTGTATCCATGGTGCATTGCCGACGCTACGCATTTGCATGCCGATGATGCATTGGAGGTAGGCTCTTACTTTATAAGTGCGTATTCCAGTTAAGTTGACCACCTGCGCCGGGAATTGTTGACCAGGAAATCATTGTTACAGCGGTATTGACCACCTAGTTTGGTCCTGGTCAATCAAACTTTTAGAGCTAACTTAACTGCTTCCTTTCTGGAAATTTTCGACAATTTACCCCGTTGGACTCAGTCCCGATGGAGCGAAGCGAAGTCGGGAGGAATGCCACTTCGGGCCATGTGCGGTTGTTGGTCAGTGGCCGGTTTTGGAAGGCGAAGGTCTTCGAGACTACGACTGCCGGAGCTTGGCCGCTGGGCCATTACAACTTCGTTCGCAGCGGACATCCGTAAACGGTTATGCACACTTGCTTTTATACACATTTACATGCTGCGTGAATCAACTTACTGTTGAACAGTTGACGAACCAGCGACCTCCAAACTGTCCCACACTGGCAACAGTGCTTGATTCTCAGCTTCACTCAGTTCCCTTTCGGTCCACAAACATTCGCGGCGAATGAAGCGCATGCGATAGGCAAGCTCGCGTTCGGCCATCCGCATTTCAAAGCTGGTTTCCCGGCTGACCTCTTCCTTGGATTCCCGGCTCCACAAACCCATTTCGTTCCACCCAATGCGTAGCCTCGACAGCAATTGGTGCGCGCGCTCGGCCACAGCTCGTACTTCTGATGTGCTTGCGTTACGCTGGGTTTCCATCGCCACCACCAAAGCTGCGGCAAGCTGGTCATTGACGATGCCCAGTTTGCTTGGGGACGCCTCACCCGCCAAGGACAAATCCTCAGCTGCCTCACGTGCCGCAGCAGTCACAAATCCGAGCCCAACACCCTCAAACTCGCCGGGGATCATGCGCAATGCAAAGCTCGTATGAGCCCAGGGAAAATTAGATGAAGCGGTGATTCCCAAGGTCACTTCTACCACTGCCAACAGTCGACCCAGCGGCGAAACTGCTGAACCCGCCAAGCGTCCGGGATAACCAGTGCCATCAAGGCGCTCATGGTGTTGGGCAACCGCGTTCACCAGTGGTTGCGGGTAGTCGGCCATGCGACCAAGCACCATGGCACCAAGGCGAGGATGAACGGCGACGTTGCGATAGCCGGCCGTGTCGAGCGGCTCCTTTGTATCGAGGTAGCTGGGATTGACGTACATCTCGCCAATGTCGTGCAGTAAACCGCCCAGCAAGACCGTTTGCAATTGGCCACGGTCGCCACCGCCTTTGAGCCACATGGCGCCTGCCAGGCCCATGCCTCGCACCGCATGGTCGTATACGCCCGGGCGCACGGTTTGCGCCGCGGTTAGAAGTAGACGAACCACCGAATGCACTTTGATGTGGGCCACTTCGGTAGCCAAACCCGTGAACCAAGGTTTTATGGCATGGGCCAGGGGGTGATCAGTTGATACAAAAGCCTCCAGTGCAGCCTTTAATTCTTTGGGACTAACACCGTCGGCCACTTCGAGGGTGGATTCCAGAGGTTGCTTGAGCTTACGTTCAAGCAATCTCTGCTGCAAGCTTGCCGAAATAGGCTGACCGCGCGCCAACAACTTGGTGCCTCGTTCATCAAAGATGTCTTCCGACGCCACAATGCTGCGCTTTTCTCCGGCCCGGACGATGGTTTCCAGCGCATGGGGGTTGGCGTTGTTGGGTTCGTCGTCTTGGAAGGTCATATGGTTGTCGGGGGCAGTCTAACTCGGATCGATGACGGCGAGCGGTTGTTGTCGCCAGTCCCACTTTGATCACTTTCTGCAGTTTGTGCCGATGGTGAACTGACCAATGCTTTCATTGGGAAAACTCTGGTCACTTTGAAACTGGCACACTTGGTCAATTTCGCGTCGGCGTCCACAGTAAGTCCTCATCCGCAGCATTGAACGCAGGCCTCCTGGGAATACGCACTCTGCGACGGCATTCAATCCACCCTCTGTTCCTCTGGCACCTGTATGCCGCGAGACCCGCATCCAATTGCCCGGTACCATCTGCGCCGGGTTAAGATTTACAACACCGCAGACAACACCCATGCCTCTATTCGATACGTATGCCAAGTGGCAACAGGCCTCGCCCGCCGAACGGGAGTCGGCCGCTTACCGCCTGGCGCTGGCGCTGCCCACCGGCTTTGCTTTCGATGCGATCCGCTCGTTCGAACTCGCCGGCCGCCAATGCGAGATCGCCCAGTTCCGACTAGGGGGCGCACGCTTCTCCCTGATTCCGGGTAACACGGTACACCTGGGTTTCAACGCTGCCGACTGGGCACCAACGCCAGAGATGCTTCTAAGTTGGCAGGATACCGCTCAGGCCTACGGCATCGAAGAACCACTGAATGCGTATGTCGACGCGCGCACCAGCGCGACCAGAAGCGTGACATTGGCACCGTTGCTGGTTGAAACCCACTACGCCGAGGTAGGCTGGCGACCGATCGATTCAGCGTGCGAGGAGGTACAGGCGCTACTGAAAGAGTACCCGCGCGGTGTGACCCACGTCGGTGAGACGACCACACGTGTGGCAGTAGGTGATGACGGCAGAGTCATCGCAGAGCGAGCCGATGAGAATAGCCTGTCGCATGCGGCCATCGCTTTGAGTTTCTCCGAGGCCGGATTTCGCTTGCCGACTCCGGACGAATGGGAGTACCTCTGTGGTACCGGCGCGACTACGCTGTTCAGATGGGGCGACCATGTGCCCTGCGATCGCTACCCGACCGACATCAGTCCAGAGGAGGCCGCGTGGCGGCGCCAGTGGGTTCTTGCGTCCGGGCAATTGAAACCGCCGGCTGCAGGCTTTCGCCGTAACTGGGAATTTCATCGCGTTGCCAATGCATTCGGTCTGAACATCGCCTTTGATCCATACAAGATGGAACTGACAACCCAAGCGGGACAAACCTTCGGCGGCGACGGGGGATGCACCATCTGTGGCGGGGCCGGCTTTCTGTCAGGCTGGCTACCGCTGGCCAGCGCATGGAATGATCCCGATTTCTACCAACAAGGAATCGTTGAAGAAATTTCACTCGGCCATACCGTGGCCCGGCGCGTGTTTCAATTGTCGTGAATCATGCAAAAAAAACAATGCCAACCAGCTGTTTGCTGACAACCCAGGCTAAACAAGAAACCGTCGCGGAGTCGAGTCGTTGGCCTGAAGTACAGGGGGATCTCTTTGGCCAGTTGCGATCAGTGGCCCGCGACCAGTATTGGAAAGACAATTTGCAGCTCTTAAGCTCCTGTTCACCTCAACTGACAAAGTAATCCATGCCTGCATGCATCCTCATCATTGAAGACGACAGCTTTAGCCGTGACTCGGTGCGGTTCTTGCTGGGCAAGGTTGGATACAGCGTCCTGCTGGCCGAAGACGGCGACGTGGGTTTTCGCTTGGCGCTCGATGCCAAACCGGACCTCATCATTTGTGATTTGCAAATGCCAGTGATGAGTGGCTATGAAGTGGTTCGTGCCTTGCACCAGCAAGCTGACTGGCGCCGTGTTCCAGTGGTTGCTGTTACTTCCTCCTCGGAACACAATGACAGAGAAAAAGTGCTTGAGGCCGGTTTTGACGGACACATCGGCAAACCCATCACGCCTGAAAACTTTGTCGCACAGATAGAAGCCTTTCTTCCGGCGTCTCTCAAAACCCGGCGACGGTAAGACATCGCAGCATGCTCTGCCAAGGTCGTGCTACGCTTCCTGCTCATTGTTTTTCGGGGAAGTTATGGTCAACACTGGGTTACAAGCAATCTTTCGCATCTGGTGCGATGACATGACCAAGAACCGCTTGGATGC
>JAZKIR010000022.1:0-105169 GCA_040384785.1 Pseudomonadota bacterium | reverse complement strand
CTGGGCCTGGCCATGGGCAGCAATGTGATGCTGTACCTGGACGACATCCAGCACACCAGTGCCGAGTTCTTGCAAAAATTCATCGGCCTGGCCGACGGCACGCGCCGTATTGAAGGCATGTGGCAGGGCCAGGCCCGCAGCTACGACATGCGTGGCAAGCGTTTTGCGATAGCCATGGCGGGCAACCCCTACACTGAGTCGGGCGAGGTCTTCAAGATCCCCGACATGCTGGCCAACCGTGCCGACATCTACAACCTGGGCGATGTGCTGGCCGGGCGCGAGGCCTTGTTTGCACTGTCTTATATCGAGAACAGCCTGACCAGCAATCCGGCGCTGGCGCCGCTGTCATCACGCGACCCGCGTGATGTGCAACGGCTGGTGCGCCTGGCGCTGGGTGAAGAGGTTGCCAGCGGTGACTTTGCCCATGCCTATAGCAGCGCCGAGCTGGACGAATTGACAGAACTGTTAAAGCGCCTGTTCCGCGCGCGCGACCTGTTGCTGAAGGTCAATGGCGCGTATATCGAGTCGGCCGCGCAGCGCGACAACTACCGCACCGAGCCGCCCTTCAAGCTGCAGGGCAGCTACCGCAACATGACCAAACTGGCGGGCAAGATCACACCGCTGATGCACGACGACGAACTCAACGCCCTGCTGCGCGACCACTACCGCGGCGAGGCCCAGACGCTGACCACCGGCGCGCAAGAAAATCTGCTGAAGCTGGCGCAGTTGATGGGCAGTGCCACTGCGGAAGAGACTGCGCGCTGGCAATCCATCTGCGGCGACTTTCTGCGCCAGCGCAAGGCCGGTGGTGAAGATGCCGATGGATCGACCCGCATTGCCAACGCATTGCTGGATGTGAGCCGCGCGGTGGACGACCTCAAGCCGGAAGCATCGACTGGTGACAGCGAAGGCAAACAAATGGCCGAAGCCGTGCTGCAACTGGCCGTGACCTACCGCAAGGTCATCATGCCGCTGATCGCCGCGACCGAGAAACGCATGGACCTGGACCACAGCATCAGCAAGCGGTTGGAACAACTGGTGACCAAGTCGGGGGAACAGCGTGCACCACGTAGCACGTCTGGCAGCACGCCAGGCGGCGGCCACAAAAAACCGGAGGGATAGGCGTGATGGCAACATCCACTACACCCGCCGTCGCCGCTGCAGACATTGGAAACCTGTTGGGCCAGTTGGACGCCTCTCTGACCGACTTGCGCCTGGACGACGACGAGAAACACAGCCTGGCCCAAACCCTGCGCCAGGCCCAGCCACCGGAGGACGGATTCAGGCAATTGCGCAACCACGCCTTCACGCTGGCTCGCAACCGCCTCGCCGCCCAGCAAGACCCCATGGCCGTGCTGCGCTGGCTGGAAGCCGTGGTGCGCGCACTGGACATAGCCCGTGCACCTGCGCAGGCCACCCGCTCTAACGCCTGCTTCAGCCCCGGCGAGGCCTGCCTCAACACCATCGTCCAACACTTCCGCAGCGCCCGCCGCAGCGTGGACTTGTGCGTCTTCACTCTGTCCGACGACCGCATCGCCCAGGAGGTGCTGGCCGCCTACGCGCGCGGCGTCGCCCTGCGCTTTATCACCGACAACGACAAAGAGACCGACTCTGGAAGCGACGTAACGCGGTTGCGCGCTGCCGGTGTGCCCACGGTGGTCGACCGTACCGACGCGCACATGCACCACAAGTTTGCGATCTTTGATGGGCAGTGGTTGCTGAACGGCAGCTACAACTGGACGCGCAGTGCGTGTTCGCACAATGAGGAGAACTTGGTGGCGACGAATGACGCAACGTTGCTGCGGCAGTTTCAGGGGGCGTTTGATCAGTTGTGGGGGCAGTTGGGCGATTGAGCCCCGGCCGCATGCCCAGCTGCATTATGTAAAAAGGTATGCAATCCATCATTGTTGACTGCCGTGCAATTCAGTCAGAAGCCGACTTCTGGTCAGAGTACGTTCAAGCTACAGAGCCGGAGGCCGCCGGGTACTTCGGCCGCAACTTGGACGCTTTCTGGGACGGATTGAATGGCGGACCAGGATGGCCTGGTGAATGCGAACTCCGAATCATCAACACTAAACCATTGCAAGGGTTTCGCAATGGGCAGTTTATCGATGCGTTGCGCAGTATCGCGAGTCGATCTACTTTCGTAAAGGTCACACTTGAGTAGCCTACTAACCTCTCATGGAGCCGACGGGCTTCTATCGCCGGCTGAATTTCAACGTCGAGGATCTTCCCAATGGTCGCTTCTACACAAAAGTCTGGTGAATTGATTGAACAACATTTGATGATGGTCGGGAAACTGGTCAACAACGCCGCCGTCTGTGATGCCATCCTTTTCTCAACATTCAAGGCTATTTCGGGATGTGATGGAAAGATCGCCAATGCGATTTACTTTGCGTCAGAATCACTGCCAGCAAAGAGAAACGTCGTAAAACGGATTCTTTCCGTTCTCGGAGACCCCGCCGAAACAGAGCTAGTTACACGCATCATGGACGGAACAACGGACTCCCACACCCAGAGAAATGAAGTGAGCCACGCATTATTGAGAGCTAGCCACGACGGGGAAAAAGTTCTTGCTCACAATCCCCGCCGCCAGATCCAGCCAAAGAAACCAGTGACTGGCGCATCTCTCAACGCTCTGTCTAAAAAGTCAACGCAGGCGTATTTGGACACATACCGAGCATTCCAAGAGTTTTGTCAGAAACGTGGCATACCTCCCACGATAGCTCTGGAATAAGGCGCCATTGGTCACAACAACACCCAAAAAATCCCACCAACGATGCCCGCTGACTTTGACATCAAATCACCCATGTCCATTGCTTGGTCTTCACTCACTTGTACACCGTCTGACGAAGCAGTAGTCCGTCTTGCGGAGTCTTGGGGGTGGATACTGCGTGAGCCGTTCGTTCCACTTCTCTTTTCCGTGCTGGGTGATGTATTTCTTGAACGGGATTCCGGCGGTGTTTGGTGGCTAAACACGGGCACGGGTGATTTGACTCAGGTTGCTAAATCAGTGTCGGACTTTCGTGAACTTCTGGATACCGAGCTTGTTGACGAATGGTTCATGCCTTCGCTTGTTGAAAGACTTCATGCAGCGGGAAAAATTGCTGGTCCCGGTCAGTGCTACACCTATATCACCCTTCCCGTCTTTTCTGAAGGAAAGTATGAGGTTGCCAACCTCAATCCGGTAGATGCGCACGAACACTCCGCGCTTACTGGCCACATCCTTCACAAAATTCAGTCGTTTCCAGATGGGACAAAAGTGAAAATCAATGTTGCCCCTTGACTTAACATCCCGTTTCATTCAACGGCCTTCTGCCGAACTCCAAAGCTATGCAGCCTGAATTCAGTCTCTCCTTTGCTGACAGCATTGCGCTAGCGGCTCTTCTGATTGCCGTCCTCTCTGCTGTCTATTCCAGAGGCGCTCGACTTGCGGCAGAGCGGGCGAATGAAATTTCTACACGCGAGAGTCTCCGCCCATTGAGGCTTCAGGTGTTTCAGGCCATGTTTCAGTTCTCGCACTATTGCTGCACCTACAACACTCTGCTCCATATTGGGAATGTGAAAGGTACACGCGATCTCACCGATCACATTGACACATTCAAGTGGGAGATCGAAAAGCACGGCCATCTTGGCATGCCGGACATCGAGGAGCTCGTGCGACAGTTCGTAAATAGTGCATGGAAGATGCAGCGACTGATTGATCGAATCATCGGTGGACAAAACAATCCGCATGACGCTCCATATGCCACAGCGGAGGAGAATCTTGACGCACTTATTGAATGGTTTGCAAAAGAGAAAAGTGAACTTAAGTTGCACTTTGAACCCTATTTATCGGCTACCTAGCGCAGCAGCTAATCAAGCTTGATTCCCTTCGCACCACCTCCGTTAGCGATGTCGCCCAATCCATCCCGTATGGACTCCTCCCACAGTCATGTCATCACAAAACGTAAATGGCGTGCGTTGCTTTCGCTGGCGCAAAGCGGCAACGCTGAGGCCCAGTGGGAGATTGGTTACTGTCACGAGTTCGGCGCAGTGGATAAGTCGGTAACCGTCCTCGCCAGCGTTGATCTTTTGGAAGCCAAGCGTTGGTATGAGCGCTCCGCTGCGCTGGGGTATTCGGCAGCGCAAGGCGCGCTTAGCACGCTGTTGAGTTCAGGCGAGGCTACCTCACGGGACTATGCCGGCGCCATCTACTGGGCGAAGAAGGCTATAGCCCAAGGAGATGCCAGTGCTGCGCACAACCTTGGGACGATTTATAGAGACCAAAAGAAACCGGCGATGGCTTTTCGTTGTTATCAACGTGCAGTTTCCATGGGGGCCAACGACTCCCTTCTTCAGGTCGGTCTGTGCTACTTGTTTGGGTTCGGAACCAAACAGAATTTTGCAGAGGCGCAGCGTTGCCTGGAACAACTTATTGCCAGTGGCGCAGCAACGATATGCCAGCGCTCAAAAGAGGACGCGCTTTACTGGATGGCGATTCTCTCCCTCGTAGGTATCGGCGGAAAGAAGAAGTCCATCGGACACGTTCGGCACATGCTGGAGTCTGCCAATGCGGATGATGACCATGAGCAGGCCAATGAGATCCTCAACATCCTGGGCAAAAGCAAGTACCTGTCGGCCTAACCGGTCCATTTAGACTATCGCCATGAGCTGTGTCCTTCGCATTTCCACGCCAGACGGAACCAGCACCGCGTCAAGCGCGGCATTGCAACCATATCGCGTGTCTGGGAACACCGCCCACTTCCAAGTCAGCAACGCAGACTTCGATGCGTTCGGACAGCAGATTGACGACACGATACGTTTTCTCCAAACGCATGGGGCGGACATCACGCAGATGTTGAGCGCAGCACAAGCGTCTGGCGTACTGGACTTTGCGATTGAGTGGCGAGATGTAGCGGTTCAAGTCGATTCAATTCCTGCCGAGCTGGTTCGTGTGGCTGGCAGTCTGGGGTTGGCGCTGGAAATTTCTCACTATCCTGCCGCATAACATTCTGCGCCCCGCCGCCGCGTCTGACGGTACCAACGCATTGACAATGCTATTGTTTTTGCAGCGCATCGCGCATATCCGACGAGGGCTAGCGGCTAGTTTCATTCTGGGTTTTCAAAAAAAGCCCAGATTAAACCTAAATTGGGTATTTAAAACCTTTTTTAGGCACAACCCGCACCCACCCAGCCAACATTCAGTTAGTACACCGCTCCCCCACCCGCCGCTCCTTGCGCCGCATGCCCAAGCGCTTCAGCACCGCGTCCACACCCGCCCGCAGTTCCTGCACCAGCGACACCGCCCTCGGCACCATCACCAACACATCAGCATCTGCCTGCGCAACAATCTCCAACCAAGTCGGCACCTCCACGCAATACACGGCGCCGCGCGGCAGGGTAATTTCTTGCGCCAGCATGCAGCGCTCCAGGCTTGTGCGCTGCACCAGGGTGACGGCGCCGGCAGCCACGCGGATGACCGTGCCGCGCGGAAACTCCTCGAAATGGGATAGGCCCTTGACCAGCAGAAGTTGGCTGGTGTGAAACGACTCCGGTTTGTTTTGCATACGCCACCACCTTTAAAAACGGGGTTGAAGGAAGAAAAAGGGACCTGTCCGGGTTTGGGCAGGCAGTGGGGTAATCGTAGGTAGATACCCTTGTCTGCAACAGGCACAGCGGCGCACTCTCTTTGGCAGAACAGACGCGCCGTTTGGCATCTGTTACGGTACGGTTTTGACAAATCTGTATCTGTTTTTCGCGCCACGGATCAAGGAACATGGGCCATGGACACCGCTTTGACATCACCCCCCACCCCAACACAGCAGCAGCCCATCTACCAACGCCTGGCTGCGCATTACCGCGGCGCCATCCAGGCCGGCTCGCTGAACGTAGGTGACCGCATGCCCTCGCTGCGCAGCCTGATGCGCCAGCACGAGGTCAGCCTGTCCACCGCGATGCAACTGAGCCGCCACCTGGAGAACGAGGGCTGGCTGGAGGCGCGCCCGCGCTCCGGCTACTTTGTGCGCAAGCCCCTGCGCAACTCACTGGCTACGGTCAGCGAGCCGCGCATGGACATCACGCCGGACCCGGCGCAATACGTGGGCATCCATGGCCGGGTGTCGGACTTCATCGCACGCGGGCGGCTGCACATGGTCAAGACCAACTTGGCGGTTGCACGCTGCGCGCCCGAGCTGTACCCCGGCGAAGCGCTGAAGCTGGCCACGATGCGGGTGTTGCGCACGCGGCCCCAGGTGCTGGTGTCGGCGTCGTCACCGCGCGGCAACCCGGAGTTTCGCGCGGTGCTGGCCAAGCGTGCGCTGGGCATGGGCGTGACGCTGGCGCCCGACGATGTGCAAATCACCAATGGCTGCATCGAGGCCTTGAACCTGGCACTGCGCGCCGTGGCTCGGCCCGGCGACACCATCGCCGTGGAGTCGCCCACCTTCTACGGCCTGTTGCAGGTGCTGGAAGCCTTGGGCCTGCGCGCGCTGGAGATACCGACCAGCCCGCAGACCGGCATCTCGCTGGATGCGCTGGAGATGGCGATGCAGACCTACGACAACATCAAGGCCGTGGTTGTGGTGCCGCATCTGCAAAACCCGCTGGGCAGCATCATGCCGGACGCGCACAAGCAGGGTCTGGTGCAACTGTGTGAACACCATGGCGTCGCCCTGATCGAGGACGACACGTATAGCGAGCTGGTCAACGAGGGCACACGCGGCGACGCGCCGCTGCGTGCAATGAAGTCGTGGGACACCACCGGCAACGTCATCTACTGCGCATCGCTGCACAAGATACTGGCACCCGGCATACGCATAGGCTGGATGGCGGCGGGGCGCTGGCAGGCCCGGGTGGAGATGCTGAAGTTCAGCCAGACGCGCAGCAACGAAGAGCTGTCGCAACTGGCCGTGGCCGACTACATGGCTTCACCCGCCTATGACCGCCATTTGCGCCGTCTGCGCAGCACGTTACATGTGCAACGCGAAAAAACGGCGCAGGCCATTGCAAGTTATTTCCCCGAAGGCACACGCCTGAATGTGCCCGATGGTGGACTGTCGCTGTGGGTGGAGTTGCCGCACAAGTTATCCAGCCGGCGCGTGTTTGACGCCGCCTTGCAGCAACAGATTCTGGTGACGCCGGGGCAGATGTTTTCCAACTCGCTGCGTTTTGACCCCTACCTGCGCATCAACTGCGGATGGCCGCACCAGCAGGACGTGGAACAGGGTTTGCGGCGCTTGGGGCAGATTGTTACGGAGCTGCTGGAGGTGAAGGTTTAGAGGCGGCGTGCGGCGATCTACATGGGGGAGCTGATCTGTGTTAGATGGTGAGTGTCCTAAAATATGCGTTTCAAGTCATATTTATACGTAAATAACAACAAATATGATGTGAAAAACATATTTCAGAGTTGATGAAATATGCAATACGCATCATAATTTGGCAAACTACCACCAATTTATGATGTCAAACGCAAATCCTCTACTGACTCTACCCGATGTCGGGGCGCGGTACAGGCAGTTGCGCAAGGCTGCGGGTAAGACGCAGACCGAGGTAGCAGCGGCGGCCGGATTACGGCAAGAAACGCTGTCGCGCTTTGAGACGGGTGCTGCTAATGATCTATCCGCCGGCAAGCTCTTGCGCTTGTTACAGGTGTTGGACATGGAAATGGAGTTCGCGCCCACCACCCGCCGTCCCAATTTGGATGACTTGCAACAAGAGCGCCGTCGGGTTTCGCAAGTGTTCTTCGGGAAGTCATGATGAATGGGGCCGTCAACTCTTCGGCAGTAAATGCAGTCACTGTCAATGGCGTTCCAATAACCATTGGCCAAGCGGGACTCAACGTTTTCGTGAACGGCAGGCATGTGGCGGTGTTGCAAAGCCCGGCGGGGTTTGAACACTATCTGACCTACCTGCACCGAACCCGGCCCGAGGATTTTGTATCGCTGCTCATGCCCGTGCAGTCCCCAAGCTGGGAATGGCCCAACCTGCACCCGTTCTTTCAGGTGAGTCTGCCAGAGGGCTTTTTGCTGTCCGTCCTCAAGGAGCAACTGGGGCCACATCTGGGAGCAAGTCCCATCGATCTGCTGTCCGTGGTGGGGCACAACATGATCGGTCGCGTTCAGGTGAGCGCCGGAAACAGCCCCAATCCACAGCTAGCCGCCAATGAACTCGACGGACTGCTGCATGGTGAGTCTTCGCGCGAGGTGTTTCTGCATCTGATGGGCCAGTACGCAGCCTCGGGGGTGTCGGGGGTGGTCCCCAAGTTCCTGACGCCAGAAACCAAAGCGCTGTTCCGCAAAGGCACCGTATCCACCGAGCGCCACATCGTCAAAGCCAGCTCGGACAAGCAACCCCTCGTCGGGCTCAACGAGCACCTGTGCATGCAAGCGGCAAAAGCCACCGGCTTCGCCGTTGCAGAGACTGTTGTTTCCGACGACGGTCAGATTCTCGTGGTCGAACGGTTTGACATCGACCCAGTCAGCGGCCAGCGGCTGGGTTTCGAAGACTTTTGCAGCATGCTGGGCATGGGTGCTGAGCAAAAATACGACGGCACCTGGGAGCGCGCCGCGCGCCTCGTGCGCAACTATGTTCCTCCACAGGGCCGTCGCACGTCCTACGAGCAACTGGCCGTCACACTGCTGTTGACCTACGCACTCGGCAACTCAGACTGCCACACCAAAAATCTCGCTTTTCTGTATTCCGGGTTGGACGACGTGCATGTCGCGCCCATCTACGACATGCTGACCATCGTGGCCTACGACAGCTACGCCGATAACCCTCCGGGCATGTCCATTGATGGCCGTAAGAGCTGGACCAAGCTCAAACCCTTGTGGCAATTTCTGCAAGTGTTTCTTGGCATCGACCCCCCGCGCCAACGGCAATTGACCGAACTAGTGTGCACTGCCGTGGCGGCAACCGTGCCGGAATTGATCCACCGTATGAAACACACACCAGGATTCGAAACAGTGGGCGCGAGGATGCTGTGGCACTGGAACGCGGGGCTCAATCGCCTGAATGAACGTATCCAAATACAGGTACCGGACATCACAAAACTTGCCAACGATGCAGGGGTGATGGAACCAACGCCGCCTCAGACATTCGCCGCTACAAGAATTGGCGAATCGGTGTTGCTTGCGCCGAAGCGCGGCCGCAAACCGCAGCGGCCGTCCTAACAGTCCCTGGGTTTTTCCTCCAGCACAAAACCCACGCCATAGACCGAGCGAATCCACTCATGGTCCGGGTCTATGGCGGCGCATTTGCGGCGCAGGTTTTTGATGTGGCTGTCGACGGCACGCTGGTTGGCGTCCAGGTCGTCGCTGTAGGCGCTGTCCAGCAACTGGCTGCGGGCAAACACGCGACCGGGTGATGCGGCCAGCGTGCGCAGCAGTTCAAACTCCTTGGCTGTCAGTTGCAAGGGCTGACCGAGCAATGTGGCACTGCGGTTTTCACGGTCCAACACCAGTGCGCGGGGCGCCGTGTGTGCCGTCGTAGGAGGCTGGCTGCGGCGCAACACGTTGCGCACGCGGGCCATGACTTCGCGTGGTGAAAACGGCTTGCAGATGTAGTCATCCGCGCCCAGGTTCAGGCCCAGCAGACGGTCAATTTCTTCTACCCGCGCGGTCAGCATGATGATGGGGACCTGGGAATGCTGGCGCACCGCCTGCAGCACGCTGAGGCCGTCGCGGCCGGGCAGCATCACGTCCAGCAGCACCAGCGCGGGCGGTTGGCGCAGAACGCTATCCAGCGCCACCTGTCCGTTGTCCACATGCTGGGGCGCGAAACCTTCGTGACGCAGATAGTCGACCAGCACCGAGGCGATGTCGGGCTCGTCCTCCACGACCAAAATGTTCAATGTCGGCTGCGGACTCATGTTGCGGGCTCCCCCTCTGTGCTGTTGACAGACAAGGGCAAGACCATGCTGACGCGCAAGCCGCCCAAGGGCGACAACTCAGCCGTAATGCGGCCGCCGTGGGCCTGCACAATCGCCCGGCAAATGGCCATTCCCAGACCCGAACCACCGTGTTTGCGGTCGCGTGAGCTCTCGCCCCGATACAGGCGCTCGAACAGTCGCGGCAAGTCGTCGGCCGACGGCGCGGGTGCGGAATCGTCAACGCGAATCAACAACTGCGGCTGGTGCTGCGCGGGTGGCGATGCGGGCAGCAGCACAGCAGCTATCTGTACGGTGCCGCCTTGCTGCGTGTACTGCAAGCTGTTTTCCAGCACATTGACAAACACCTGGTGCAGGCGCGCGGGGTCGGCGCGCAGGGTCCAATGGGTCTTTTGTGCCAGTTCGGCCAGCGCCGCCAGATCCAGCGCCAGGCCGGCTTGCTGAAAGCGACTCTCCATCAGCCTGGCGGCCTCCAGCAAACAGTCCAGCGGACGCACGCCATCACGCAGTGCGGCTGCAAGCAACGCTGCATCGTCGTTCATGCTCAGGCGCAAATCTTCCACCAGTTGCCCCAGGCGTACGACCTGGCGGTGCAGTCGCTGGGCCGTGGGCGGACTGAAGGGGCGCACGCCGTCTTGCACGGCCTCGATCTCGGCACGCATGGCCGCCAACGGCGTGCGCAACTCGTGCGCCACGTCGGCCAACCAGCGCTGGTGTTGCACCTGGGTATCGGACAGTTGTTGGGTCATGGTGTTGAATGTGCGAGTCAGAGTGGCCAACTCGTCGTTGCCCTGCACCGGCACACGGGTGTCGAGTTGGCCATGGGCCACGGCTTTGGCGCCCACCATCAGCGCGCGAATCGGCGCCAGCCAGCGCCGCGTGAGCTGCCACGAGATCAACAGCGCCAGGACCAGCCCCACCAGCCCCGACACGACAACAAATGTGGACTGCTGCGCAAGGAATGCCCTGCCCGCATCGGTCTGCGTGCTGGCCAGTGGCGCAATCGCCAGGTAGGCCACGACCATTTGCCCATTCAACAGTGGCCGTTTGACCGCAGTGGCACTGTCGATGGAGTTGCCCGCCAGATGTCTGAGTGTTTGCGGGTCCAACAGCGCCATGCGCGCATAGACCGAATCGCTTCGCGCCCGGGGGTCATTGGGCGCGTCGGGCGGTGGTGGCGGCGCATGGCGTTGTGGCAACAGATCCAGCTGGGCCTGCACGCCTCCCGCGGGACCGGGGCCATGATCACGGGGTGGTCCTGGTGGAGGACCAAGCGGTCCATTGGCTCCCATAAGATCTGGAGGCCTGGGTCCGTCCGGTGGTGGACCACTGCTGTTGTATGCGCGTGTGCCACCGCCCGAGGACTGCAACAGTTCGCCTGGCATCTGCAACCGGAACCAGGCCTGGGGGTCCTGTTCCAGAAATTCCCAACTGGCTTCCTTGGCGTAGGCCTGCTCCAGCCGCGTGGCCAACCAGTCCATGCGAGAGAGTTCGATCTCCGCCACATAGTCACCCAACCCGCGTTGCAGGCCCAGGCGGGACAAGCCCACAAAGACCAGCAGCAAGGCCCCCAGCAAGCAGGCCAGCGCCAGGAACAGCTTGCGCGCCAGCGTAGGCCGCGGCATCCAGCGGGGCGTCAGGGGCGCTGCGTCAACAAGCAATGGTTGTGGCATGGTCCCCAATGGTAAGACAGACGTTATGCAGCTATGCCAACCTGCAGCGTGGCAACATAACCTGCGGACGCATCACCGGTAACCGTGGCCAATTGCGTGCTGTAGCCATCGCTGAAGACGTTGTCGCTGGCAAAGTTGATGGATGCCAGGTTGCGGATACTGGCGCCGTAGCCGCTGGTGGCATACACCGCATCACATACCGCCGTGGGAAAGGCGATTTGCGAGGTGCGCACCTGGTCGCTGGCAGGTGTTGTAGTGGCCGCCGCCAGACTGGCATAGACCTCGAAATGCATGTGTGGCATGCGCCCGGCATAACAACCGGGAAAAATGGTCGTGAACGTGACCTGGCCGTTGGCATCGGTGACTTGCACGCCACGCAAATAGTTTTCGTTGGTGACGCCGGTGGAGTACATGGAATACAAACCCACACGGTCGCAATGCCACAGGTACACCGCATAACCCGACAACTGGGCACAACTGTTCTTCGTGTTGACCAGCGTCAGGGTCACAGTCAGTGGCACACCCGCGGCGCTGTTGCTGCTGGTCACGATGCTGGAACGGATGTCGCGCCGCACGATGCCCGACAGCAGCAGCGCATTCGCTACGCCGCTGGCGTTGCTGTTGGAGCCATCGCCGGGGTAGGGGCCATTGGTCTCACTGGGTATCACCGAGCAGGTGCCGCTGGCCGTCGTGGGTGTGGTTGTGGTCGTAGTCGTAGTCGTGGTGGGTGTTGTAGTGGTAGTCGTGCTGCCCGTAGCGGTGGCCGCCTCGGCATCCGCCCCGCCGCCGCAGGCCGCGAGCGCGGGTGACAGGGCGGCCATGCCCAACCAGCGCAAGGCCTTGCGACGGTCGGACAGTTTCTCAACCCAGGTGTCCAGGTCGCGGACCAGGTGTGTGTTCAGAGGGGCGGGTGTTTCGGTGTGCATGTGCAGCTCCTTGCGGTGGGTGTATAGACGCCAGTGTGCAAGCCAATCTGGGAGAAATCTGGGAGAGCGCGGCAAAGGGTTTTATGGCACAAGGGTTTTCGCCCAGCACTGGCGCCGTGCTCCGCTTGAAAACTTGTAAATGCAGCGGCACGACCCATACTTGACGCATCGTTGCGGGCGACGCGTTATATCCGGTGTACCCTGGCGATCAAAAGGCCGTCATCCCGGAAGCCTGACGACTTTTTGGCTGCACGTGCAGACTTCCGATACTGGTCGTAGAGGAGGTTGCCATGTTCAAACACATACTGATTCCAACGGACGGCTCGGATCTATCCAATCTGGCGATCGCCCAAGGCGTGAAGTTTGCAAAGGAGATCAACGCGAAGATCACCGGTGTGACGGTCACCATGCCGTTCCACTTCTTTGCGTTGGAGGCCACGATGGTGTCCGACTCCGTTGACCGCTACGCCGAAGACGCCAAGGCCTTGGCCGCGCGCAACCTGAAGGTGCTCAAGGATGCGGCAAGCAGGGCCGGCGTGGAATGCGCGGTGGTGCACAGCGTCAGTGAACACCCCTACAACGAAATCGTCAAAACGGCGCAGGAAACGGGCTGTGACGTGATCTTCATGGCGTCGCATGGCCGCCGCGGCATACAGGCCTTGGTGATGGGCGGTGAAACCCACAAAGTCCTGACCCACACCAAGATTCCGGTGTTGGTGTTCCGTTAACCAAATAGCTGCACCAGATCAATCGACGAGCGTTGCCCTACGGCGGCGCCGTGGTTGGTGTGCCATTGGCTGGCGCGCTGGCGGCCGTGCTCTTTCAGCAATTCCAGAAACGGGCCATGCGCCAACAGCCGGGTCTCACCGCGCTCCAGCATCGGTGATTGGCTGGAATCAACCATGTGAAAACGCATGGCCTGCAGGCGCCGCTCCCATCGGCCCCAGTTCAAAAAACTGCCGCGGGAATACTCTGCGGCATGTGCAAACATGCGCATCTCGCGGATGAAGTGCGCGCTGAAAGTCAGATCAGCAATACGCGCCTCGATCTCCTGCACGCTGTGCGGCGTGCCGGTGTGTTGCAGCGGGCTCAGCAGCACCAGCAACACATCGGGCGACTGGCAGTCGTAAAACAGCGGAAACACCGCCGGATTGGCGCTGTAGCCGCCGTCCCAATACGGTATGCCATCAATCTCCACCGGGTGGTGGATCTTGGGCAGGCAGGCCGAGGCCAGCAACATGTCCACCGTCAGTTCCGTTTCTCTGAAGATACGCAGCTTGCCGGTGTTGGCCTGTGTGGCGGCGATGAAGAGTTTGAACGGGCTGCTGTGGCGCAGGCGTTCAAAGTCGATCTGCCGCACCAGCTGTTCACGCAAGGGATTCAATGCAAAAGGATTGAGCTGCGACGGCGAGAAGTGCCCCGCCCAACTGGCGATCATGCGCGTGCTGGGCGACAGGCTGATGGCATCGCCCTCACCACGCGTCACGTTGTGTCCGCGCATGCTGCGCCCGATCTCGGTCCAGAAATCGACCAGCCCCTGGCGCGCACCGTCGCGCCCGCCCAGCATCCACCCATGGGCAAAGGCCACCGCATTCATGGCACCGGCGCTGCTGCCGCTGATGCCCTCATATTCCAGGTTGGGCTGGTCCAGCAGGGCATCCAGCACACCCCAGGTAAACGCGCCATGTGCACCACCGCCCTGCAGTGCCAGATTAAGTTTGTGCCGGGGTGCGCCAAGACCGAGGCGCGCCAACCACGTCGGACGCGGCAACGCGTAGGCGCCGGGAGCTTGAGGGGGTATTGCAGGTATCGCTGAACTGTCGTTCACACTGGCTCCTTCGCAGCGTAGGGAACGCCGCCGATTGGCCTACAGTATTACCGCACCGGGTTGCGCGCCGCTTCTTGGAAAAACAAGACCCGTTGCGCATCCGCGGGATGGGATGCAAATGCGATGCCAAGCCAGTCCAGCGCATCGCTGTCCGACTCTTTGCCTGCCGCATCTTTGGACGACGCCTTGGCGGCAGACTTGGCGCCGGCGTTGTCCGATGGTTTGCCCGCGGCCTTGTCATGCTCTTCCTGCGCCTTGCGCACACGCCACTCGGCCAGCTTGTCAAACATGGTCACCATGACGGTGGGCGACAGGTGCGCGTGGCGCAACACATCGACGGCAAAAGTATCGGCCTCCTGCTCGGCTTCGCGCGAATAACTGGCCTGCCCCATCAGCATGGGCACGCCAGCCAGTAGGCTGCTGAAGTCGCCCCACACCGTGCTGGCGATGGCGCCCAACGCAGTCACCTGCACCAGCATGCGCATGCCGTGGCGCTGTTGCACGTGGCCCAACTCATGGGCCAGCACGCCGACCAGCACGTCCTCACTGCCGTCGACCATGTGCACCATCTCGTCGGTGAGGATGATGCTGCCATTGGGCAAGGCCAGCGCGTTGGGGCCGAGTTTGCTGGAGCGCAGCAGCAGTTGCCACTGCGGAACCGAGCCTGCGGGCATGCTGGCCACGGCCCGGGTCAGCGCCTCGCGTATCTGCTGCGCCTGGCTTGCTGGCAATTTGCTGGGCTCCATCAATTGTGCGTCGACCACACCCTGCGTGTAATCGCCAATCGCGGCATCCACGGTGCGGGGAATAAGTGCAAGGGCGGCACGGGCCGCCAGCGGTATGCCCCACTGCTGCAGCCCCACGATCAGTATGACCAGAACCAACACGCTTGCGGCCACGCCACGCCAGCTCTGCTGCAGGCGCGCGATCAGGGTATCGTGCACACCGGCGGCCTGGCACCAGGCGTCCCAGGCGGCGCTGTCTGCCGATTGCACCGAACCTCCGCCGTTCAGGTGCGCTATGCGTGTGCCATGGCGGGTGCGCTCGGGCCACTGCAGGCTGCGCAGCGCCTCGCTGCGGTCTATGCCGTCACCGATGATGCGCAACTGCATGCCGTCCAGGTGCAGCTCCACCACATGGCCCTTGCCCTGCAGGCCGTCAAAGTACAGGCCCGGCAGGATGGCTGGTGCAGCAAGCATCGATGGCATCAGAAACCGATGTCCAGCCCGAACAGGTCGCCGGCCGCATCACCCGCCGCTTCACCCTCGTGGTTGCGCGTCCGGTTGACCAGGGAGTCCAGGCTGATCTGGCTGGCAATACTCACCGCCTCCAGTTGCATGCGGGCCCGGGCGATCGCGGCAAACGGCCAGTACAGGCCCAGCGTTATGACAACCAGCAACCAGTTCTTGGCCGACAGCCACATCATGGCGCGCGCCTTGAGCCGGCTATGGAAGCGGATGTCCTCGGACTGGGTGTTGGTCCATACCAGGTTTTGCATGCGGGTGGCCACATAGGGCTTGATCATGGAAACAAACAACAGCATCAGCGCTGCGAACCCGAACATCGCGGCCGCGATGAGCCAGACCGGCTTATTGTTTGCGCCTTGTGCAAACGGGTTTCCCGATGCCCCGCCTACAAAAACCACAAGCAGGATGACCACGGTGACCAAGATGCCCAACAGCGCGGAAATCCCCAGGTAAACCACCACCACCTTGCCAAACAATTTGTAGAAACTGCCGACGCCAGCGCTGAACTGCGTGTGCTGCGCGCCCAGAGCGTAGTGGTTGTGCTGGTAGGCCTTCAGGCGTTGGAACAGCCACGGAGACAGCAAGAGCAGCCCCGCCATGACCCCCATCGTGGCGTAGATGTACCACATCGGCGGCTGCTCCTGGTTGGGCACAAAAGCCAGGCTGACGACCAGGCACAGCGCCGGCACAAACAGTGGGATCATCGCCGCATAGGCGCCGCGCAAGTCGCCGGTGAAGCGAAAGCGCAGACCGCGCCAACTGGTGTTGGCCAAACGAAACTGCATCGACGACTTCAGCAACGCCGGCCAGATCAGCATGACCGCGATAAAGGCAATGGCGCCGGCCACGGCGCTGAAATGCCCGGCCACGGAATACAGCGCCAGCAAGGCGCTGACCAGCAGATAACCCTTGAGCATCTTCTTGGGGTCGGCGTGGAAGCCCAGCGGCTCGCCGCCTACCAAGGTGTTGCCATGGAAGTAGCGCAGACGCCGCACCTTGGCCCAGGGGTAATAAATGCCCAGTGTCACCAGCGTGAGCAAGAGGTTGACGATCCAGATGCGAAAGTATTCGCTGCCTGAGCCGGTAAAGGCGATCGGCAAACCGCGGACAGCGATATGGCTCGGCTGGGTGTCGGCAAAGTCGCCACCCCGGGTAACGTCGTCATCCACTGCAAATGTGGGGGCTGCACCCAAAGGCATGGGCAGCGTAAGGTCCGTCATATCGTCATACTCCCTGAAAGAAACTACTGTTATTTGCTTCGTTTTTTATAGCACGAAGTCTAAGTTTTACGAGGGCTACAGGCCTGTTCTTCATAAACCATCGGCCAAAATACCCTTTCTGGGTAAAAATAAGCCGCGAAAGGAGTCAGCGGGCACGGCAAGAGTCACCAAGCGGCCGGAGCAGCTTTCCGTTGGTTGAAAAACGCCTCGATGGCGGCGACCAATTCGCGCTGCGCCGCGTTTTCGGGTGGCTCTATGGCGATGGCCGCCTTGACGACGGACATCAGCGTCTTCTGGTGGTAGTCACTGAATTTATCGGCGCTCTTGCCCAACACACCCGGCACTTCGCGTGCGTCCAGCGCCCGGTGGCGCAGCAGGTGGGAGCTCAGAATCCACAGCTTGTTGGCCTCAGCCAAGTCCATGCTCAGTTGCTGGCACAGCAGTGTCAGCACGCCTTCTTTTTGCTTGCTGGTCACGATGCCCGAAGTCTGCACCGCGGCCAGCGCCAGCACCGCCACCACGTCGATCGGATGGTCCAGCGCATAGAGCGGGGGAATCGTCGACTTCTGCCGCCAGCGCAGGCGGTGGAAAAACGTGAAAGGGTTGAGCCAGCCGATGTCCACGCCATTGCGCTTGAGCGCACCCAACGCCACGGCGAGCGCAACGATCAAGCCCAGCACCTGAAGAAGAATACCCATAGTGACCGCCCTCTCTGATTTTTGGGGGAATTCTACCTGTGCGTATTCGCGCAGCGACAAGCGTGGGGAAGCAGCGACCCGCTAAGCTGTGGAGCGTGGGGGCAACAAATCCGCGCCGGGCCGCCCCAAGCGGATTTAGCCCCCTCGGGGGGCAGCGCAGTACGCGCAGCGACAAGCGTGGGGGCAACTAAATCCGCGCCGGGCCGCCCCAAGCGGATTTAACCCCCTCGGGGGGAAGCGACCCGCGCAGCGGTGGAGCGTGGGGGCAACACCTCTAGTCCTCCAGGTTCTCGTGGTGCGCCACTGCGCCATGCTTCCAGTACGCGGCCGCGCGGATGGCGTGGCGGTCATGGCCTTTCTCGTCGACCAGGATCTTGCGCAGGTTTGCCATTGCGGCAGCCTCGCCGGCGCACCAGGCATAGCCTTCGCCGGTTGGCAGTGCCAGTGCGCGCACGGCATGCAACAGTTCAGCCGTGTTCGACACCCATTGCACGTCGAACGCGGCCACGCTGTCGAAGCGGCGGCGGTCAGCCACGTCGGGCACCTGCAAGATGACGATCGCGCGGGAGCCACGCGGCAACTCCTCCAGCCGGCGCGCAATGGCGGGCATGGCGGTGTCGTCACCCACCAGCAGATGCCAGTCGTAGTCCAGCGGGATGATGAAGGAACCGCGTGGCCCGGCGATGGTGGCGCGTTGACCGGGTGCAGCCTGTGCCGCCCAACGCGCGGCGGGGCCGTCGCCGTGCAACGCAAATTCAAGCGCGAGTTCACCGGTTGCCGCATTGAAGCTGCGCGGTGTGTAGTCGCGCCGCACCGGCTCGGCCTCCCCCACGTCCAGCATGAACTTGATGTGGTCGTCGAAAGATGCACTGTTGAAATCGGCCAGGTCGTCGCCGGTGAAGACCACACGCTTGACATTGGGGCTCAGGGATTCCACACGCAGCACCTGCAGGTCGCGGCGTTTGATCTCGTGGCGCACGCGTTGTACGCGGCTGCGGGAAACAACAGGATTGCTCATGGCTTGTTATATGCAGATAGTTGATAATATCTTTTATTATGCGCAAATCAATTGACAATGTCAACCAATCAACGGCGGCCGATGACAGCGTGCTGGAAATCATCCACACCGTGATGCACCAGTACCGCGCGCAGCAGTTCCGCGTGTTACGCGATGGACCGCATGACATCACACACATGGACAGCAAGGTGCTGGGCTACTTTGGCCGCAAGCCCGGCGCCACGCAAAGCGATCTGGCACAGCACAGCGGCCGTGACAAGGCCCAGTTGGCGCGCCTGATCAAGGGCCTGCGGGACCGGGGCCTGCTGGACGGTGAGGCCGACCCCAGCGACCGGCGCAACACACGCCTGACGCTGACCGATGCCGGCCAAGCCGTGCGCCGCGCCTTGCAGCAGCAGGCCAAACGCTTGAATGCCGTGGCGGTGGCGGGCATGAGCCCCGCCGAGCGCGAACAACTGGCCGCGTTGTTGCACCGCGTGAGCCAGAATCTGGCAGCCCTGGATCCCGAAGCCTGCAAAAAATAACCCGCCGCGGCCTGCAAGGCCAGCGACCCGCGCAGCGGTGGAGCGTGGGGGCCGCAAATCCGCGCCGGGCCGCCCCAAGCGGATTTAGCCCCCTTGGGGGGCAGCGACCCGCAACGCGGCGGAGCGTGGGGGCATGTTCTTTAGGCCCAGTCGGCGGCCATGGCCCGAACGGTGTCGAGCACACGCTGCTTGCTGGCATCCACGCGTTTGCCGCTGCGCCAGGCCACCATGACCTCCCACTCCGACACAGGCAGGTCGTGCAAGTCCAGCTTCACCAACTTCCCTTCGCGCAATTCGCGTTTGACCGCCACCTCTGGCATGAAGGTCAAGAAGCCGTGCTCCAGCGCCATCTCACGCGCCGCGCTGGCGGGCTGCACGGTGTGGATGGGGCCGGGCACGGTGCGCAGGCCACGCAGCAGCTCGATCAACTGGTAACAACCATCACCCCAGGACTGCGGTGCCAATTGTTCATTGGCAATCGCGGCCAGGGTTTGCGGCTTGGAGCGCGCCAGTCTGTGGCTGCGGTGCACCACCGCCACGATGCGCGAACGCCAGATGCGCTCCATCTGTATGCCCGCCATGGGTGGGCACTTCAGCACAAAACCCAGTTGCGACTTACCCGTGAGCAGCTCTTCCATGATGGCCGGCGAATGGTCGGTGCGGCAGCGTATTTCCATCGGCGCCTGGGCCAGCGCCACCAGGATGGGACCGAACACGACCGAAGCCAATGACGGCAAACAAGCCAGCGTGACCAGCGGCAAGGCCGGCGCGCTTTGTATGGCCTTGCGGCCCTGCTCCAGCGCCGCAATCGCCTCCTTGGCAGAGGGCAAAAAGGCATTGCAGGCGGCCGTGGGTAGCGCGCCGCGGCGGTGCCGCTGGAACAGCTGCGCGCCTACGTCCGCCTCCAGCAAGCCCACCCGCTGGCTCACCTGCGGCTGCGACCAGCCCCGGCGCGCGGCGGCCTGGCTGAAGCTGCCGCAGTCGACGATGTCGACCAACAACTGCAAATCATCAATACTCAGAGACATAAGGAAAATCCATAACAAGTATTACGGGTTGATGACTTCCATAATAACTGCCGAGCCTGGAAAATTCGGTCTCTTACGCATTCACCGCAAGCGTGGGGGCAGCAAATCCGCGCCGGGCCGCCCCAAGCGGATTTAGCCCCCTCGGGGCTGATGGCTGCGGCTCCCGGCCTGCCTGCGCAGGGCGGGACAGCCAGAAGGGGTGTTGCCTGTGGCAACGCCGCGGCCTGCAAGGCCAGCGACCCGCGCAGCGGCGGAGCGTGGGGGCAATATCAACAACGAGAGCAATATGGCTGCACAACGCGCACGAACACTGGGACGACGCTTCATCATGCTGGACAACCTGCTCGTAGTAGCTGGTTTCTTCTGCGTTTTCCCACTCATCAGCCTGCATTTTGTGGACCAGATGGGTTGGGCCGCGGCGGCCGTGGGCTTGGCTTTGGGCCTGCGCCAACTGGTGCAGCAAGGCCTGGGCTTGCTAGGTGGTTCGCTGGCCGACCGTTATGGCGCCAAGCCGTCCATCGTGGCGGGCATGCTGCTGCGCGCCGCAGGTTTTGCCGTGATGG
The DNA here is from genome assembly GCA_040384785.1 of Pseudomonadota bacterium. Classification (GTDB taxonomy): domain Bacteria; phylum Pseudomonadota; class Gammaproteobacteria; order Burkholderiales; family Burkholderiaceae_C; genus Allorhodoferax. The sequence continues at coordinate 84,576 of JAZKIR010000022.1, read as the reverse complement.
CGGTGGCGCAGCATCCCGGCCTGCTGGTGTTTTCGTGTTTGTTGTCGGGCCTGGGCGGCATGTTGTTTGACCCGCCGCGCAGCGCGATGATCATCAAGCTGACCCGGCCCCATGAACGCAGCCGCTTCTACAGCCTGTTGATGATGCAGGAGAGCGCCGGGGCCATGGGTGGTGCCTTGTTGGGGACCTGGTTGCTGGGCTTTGATTTTTTCTGGGTGGCCATGGGCGGCTGCGCGGTATTTTTGCTGGCGGCCGTGGCCAACGCGGTATTTTTGCCCGCGTATCGCGTGGCCTCCATCCGCACCGCACCCTTGACCGCCATGCGCACCGTGCTGAGCGACAAGGCCTTTCTGGTATTTGTATTCACACTCAGCGGCTACTACGCGCTGGGCGTGCAAATCATGCTGCTGATACCCGTGAGTATCAAACAGCTGGCGGGCACGCCTCAGGCCGTGAGCTGGATGTATGCGCTGGACGCGGCCCTGTCGCTGACGCTGCTCTACCCTTTGGCGCGCTGGGGTGAGCGCCATCTGCGGCTGGAGACCCGGGTGTTGGCCGGTGTGTTGACCATGGCCATCAGCATGGCCGCCATGGCCTGGGTGCACAACGTGCATGCGGCGTTTGTCGTCCTGTCGATCTTTTTTATCGGCTCGCTGGTTGCCGAGCCGGCGCGCGAAGCCTTGCTGGCCCGCTTTGCCCAACCGCAGGCCCGTGCCAGCTACATGGGCATGGGCCGCATGGGCCTGGCCGTGGGCGGTCTGTTTGGTTACACCGGTGGCGGCTGGCTGCTGGACCGCGCGCGCGACTTCAACCTGCCTGCGCTGCCGTGGCTGGTCTTGGCGCTGGTCGGTGGGGTGACTTGGCTGGCGTTGCGCTGGCAGTTTTCTCCGGCGCGTGGCAATACCGCAGTGGTTTTCAAACCGGTGTAGGCCTCAACGCGTCATGCGCACCGGATGGATGGTGTTGATGAAGAACAGCACATCCCAGTTGACACCCAGCTTGCCCTGCATACCGGTCTCGACCGGATGGGTGGCATATTCAAAAGTGAATTGCGGCAACTCTACCGGCGCCGTGGCCGTCATGCCGGCGAGGGTATAGCCCGCCTTACCGAGACGCGCCTCCAGGCTGCCGGGTTTGATGGCAGCAACGTCCAGCGGCTGCATGGTGATGAAGTCCAGCAACGCGCCCTGGGCCGCGCTGAATTGCACGACCTTGTAGGCCGGACCCCATTGCCGGTGCATGACCTCACCAGCTTGCAATTGCGTAGGACCGCGCTGAAAGCCGCGCCCGACATGCACCGTGTGCGCCCAGATCACGGTCTTCTTGCCGCCCAACAGGTGATCCGCCAGCCAGATGGCATTGGCGCCCATCTGGTTGTCGCGCTGGTAGTCGCGACCGCCACTCCAATAACTGGTGGCTTGCGACTGCACACTCTTCACCACCTGGCACCACCACACGGGACCAAAGCGTGTGTTGTCGCCGGTAGCTGCACACAGTTCCTTTTGCAATGACTTGGACAGTCGGTAAAACGCGGCTCGCTTGTCCTCTGCCGGTGCCTCGCGTTGCATACCGAACAGCGCCTGCGACAAGGCCGTGTAGTTTTGCCAGTCGGGGCCTTGGGCCAGCTTGGAGTGGCGGTTTTGGAGGAATGTGGCCAGGCCGGGCAAAAGATCGGATTGGCTCAGCTTGCCCGAGTGCTGGCTGTCGATGCCGGCCAGCGCCATCGGTTTGCCTGCCGCCTTTTGCTGGTCCAGATAACGCAGCAGGCCGCGCCCTTCGTAGCTGTTGGCGTACATGAAGAAGATATTGCCGGATGCAATGTCGTCCAGCTTTTCTCCGTTGTCCATGCGCGCGGCGAGCCGGCCCACTGAAGCGCGCCGCGATATTTGAGCGCCAATTGTCGCGATAAATGGGTGCCCGTCTCGTTTGCGTGTAGCGCAAGGAAATTGCGCAGCACGAAAGTGCTGCGGCGGACCAACCTACCCGCGCATATCTTCGGGCAGGTTTCCCTTGGCAACGGCGTGGTCGTAAGCGCCTTTGCAGTGGTCTGGCTCAAGCCCGGACAGCAACCAGTCTATGAACGGCCTGGTGCGGCCAAAGAACTGGCCCTGAAGCTCTGAACGGTACGCGGCGCTGCTGATCGTCTCGCTGGGGTGCGATTTCCCCAATGTGACCCATACCAGCACCAGGGAATCCAAGGCGATCAGCATATTCAAGACGCGTTGCCTCATGTCGGCCACTCCAGTGCTGGTAGCAATGGCTCAACGTCAGCAAAGCCTGTCGGCATGGGTTTTGTGCCCGCCTGTACCTCGTCCATAAGGGTGTACAGGGCCGCCCAGGTGGCATCACGCGCCGTCACCGCATACTGACCATCGCTTGCAAACCGTGGCACGCCGCTGGTCGCGTAAGTGCATGCGGACAGCATGCTGTCGTAGCCGCGTGTCTGCGCGAAGTTGTCGAGGCGCATCTGCGTGAGAAAAACGACCTGTTTCTGGATCTGTTCAGCGCTCAGAGCAGGCGGTGGCGGTGGCTCCGGGTCTGGCAGGTGCGTCAGGCCTGGGATGTCCTCTTTTCGCCATCCAGGGTAGACGGTCCCTTGTGAGTCGGTGTAGGTTTCGTTGTCGCCTACGGTTCGTCCTTGTTGGTCGGTCCACATGATTAAGGTTTCCTAATAGCCAGGTACGAATAACTGCCACTTGTGCCGTTGACCCGTGTGTCACCGGTGGTCAAGGTAAAACCGGTGGAATTGGCGGTCAGAATGGTTGTCGATCCTTCCGACGCGGCAAGATTGGGGCTCAGCAGCGCACCTGAAAACCCACGAGCGGAATCCACAAGAACCCAATCAGCGTTCCCGCCAATGCTTTTTATGAAGATAAGCTGGGGCTCCCAGCCGAGAGTTATGGTCGGGCCAGAGCCTGATCCGTTACCTGAGTAACCTCCTGCCAAGCAGACACCGTCAGAAGCCGGGTCGTGCGCCCAGGCGAACCACTCGTAAGTGACCGTGCTCTGATTGACCCCGTTGTGGGTCCCTATAGAAAAGACGGAAGAAGTAGCGCGGGTGCCGTTGAAGATCGTCGTATCGTTGAGAAAGAACGAATCCGAGTTGAGTTTCACGAAGTAGGTCAGGTACGTGCGGATCGCAATGTCCAAGTGGTACACATACCAGTCAGTCCCAACACTGGTGGTCGATTTCACGATCACCATGGCGGGCTCTACGGTAAGAGCATGGGCAATCGTTCTGTTGGAGCCATTCCCTGTGTACGTCCCACAATCAAAAAACCTCGCGGCTTTTTTGAAGGCCCAACCACCATAGGTTTGCCCTGAGGCATTGACAACCGTGTTGGATCCCAGCGTGAAACCTGACGAGCCAATGGCGGTCACATAGTCGGCGTACCCTTGTCGAACATAAGTTTGGTTTGGATACGTGACCGCGTTGTCACCAGCGGACCAGGTGGCCGTTGTGATCATCGAATGATCGGTGGGGGTCGATCTGGCCTTGATCCAGATGGCTCCGCCAGCTGAAACATCCACATTGGTAGTAATAACCTTCGTCGCGCCAGTTCCCGTCCAGAGGGCGGTGGAGAACAGATCCGCGACAACTGGGCTAGCGGCAGCCGTAGTCAGGAAAGGCCCAATCCGGCCCAGCACGCTCATGGCGTGGCTTTCAACAGAGACAAGGTGCCAGCTGCGCAGTGGATCGTGTGGACGCCCGACTGTGAGCCCGAGGTGGCGACATAGGTTCCGGCGCGTAGGTTGACCATGGACGTGCTCAGGTGGAACGTATTGGCGTCGATCACGTGCACAAAGTATGTGGTTGCCGCCGACAGCCCGGTGTACAAAGCGCCGGTTGTGGACAACTGGCATTGCCGCCCGCTGACCATGCCATGCGCCACGACCGTAAAAACACCTGGTGTTGCGCTGGTGACGGTGAATGTGGACAACAGCCAGTAGTTGACCGTATAGGACAGCATGTCGAAAGTGAATGCCGTGGTTGACAATATGCCAACAAATCCACCGCCGTAGGTCCAAAACCAGGTGTAGGCCAGGGCTCTCGAACCGGTAGCGTCTTGGCACGGAGAGATAACACCCTGTTGCCCTTCACCCCCGTTGGTGGGTGTTCCCAGCGTCCGGTTCCCTCCGAGCACCACGCGGAAGTTGTTGCCAAGCGACAGGTCGACCGCGATGGTGGATGCATCCGCCAGCGTCTTGAACACACCGCGCTGCGCACCATCGAACGTCTGCGCCCCGAGGTCGGCCAGCGTTCCATCCCGGTCCTGCAGCGTGTGGGTTCGGTTTGCCGTACCCGTGAACTGGAAGGTCGAATAGAACGTCTTTGTCGCGTTCCACAGCCTGAGGAACGGAACATAGAACTGCTGTCCCAAAAACTGCATTGCTGATTACCCCACCACGGCCACGCGGTATTGCCCAGTGGTAGGGGCCGTGCCAAAGGTCAATTGCACAGTGTTGACGCCGTTGGCCACCCAGTCACAGATCACCCCCGTGCGGGTGGCTGCGTCATACACGCTGACCGCTACGTCCTGGGTGTTCAGGTTGTGTGTCACGGTCAGGGTGGTGCTGGATCCGTCGCCAATGGCGGCGCTGACCTTGCGCGCGGTCACCGACGTGTCGATGCTGATCACACTGCCACTGATGCTGATGCCAGTGCCTGCCGTGTAGCTGGTGCCCGCGTTGGTTTGCGTCCAGACCTGTGATGTGGTCCCCAAGGTGATAGGCCCATCGGTGGTCATCACCCACACGCTGTTGCCCAGCGTGGTGCCTTCGCTCACAAATACCGATGCCCCCACCAATTCGCTGGCCAGATCAAAGTCGGTAGCCCGACTCCAAGCGCCGGTTGCGGCCAGGTACAGGCCATTGCCGCTGGCTGTGGTCTGGTTTTTGACCAGTACCCGGTCCCCAGCAACAACCGCCACACCGTCGATGGTTTGCGCCCCGCTCAGCGTGATATTGGCAGTGGTGGCCGCACGGACCGGGTCTTTCCACTTGTAACCCTGGGCCAGCGCGTCGGCATAGGCCTTTGTAACCAAATCTTGGGGGTTTACGGGGTCGGCTGCGTTCGTGACATGGAAGCCATTGGCATCTAGCGCGTTGGTGATTTTCATGGGAAGGTCCTTAAGGTTTGCGGGTCAGAAAAACTAATTGCAGTAAGCGAAACCAGCCAATGGCAGGCCGTGGGTGATTTGCACCAGGTTGTTATCCAGGTATTCCACGTCGGGCACGATCACGCGGCCCAGCGGATCGGTGATAGTGATGCTGGGGAAGCGCCCGAGGTTGTGTGCCACGGTCCAAACAGCCAGTGCAATGCTTTGGGTGTGGGTGTAGGTCGCTCCACCTGCCCCACCAGGTGTGCCTGGCACGCCCTGCGGTCCGCGCATCATTTCGAACAAAGCCGTCACCACCACGGTTGGCGGCTTGCCGACCGTGGCGCTGGAACCCGTGCCTGTGAGCGACAGTTCAACGCTCAGGGCGGGGGCCAGCGTGATCGCAATCAGCGCCACGTTCAGGCCTCCGTTACCGCACGGATCACCGGCAGCAGCAAAGTCGATGTGTGCACCACCGTACCGCCGCTATCCGCATAGCGAATGTCGAGCTGGTGCTGGCCTACCGGCCAAGTGGCTGTATCAACCGCAGATGCATACAGGGCGATGGGTGCGACACCGCTTACGGTGGCCCCCAAGGTGACTTCAATGGACCCCAGCAGCTCAGCATCGCCCTGGGTGCTGCGCAGCTCGCATGTGGCCGTCCATGTGCCTGTAGGAAGGCGGCAGGTTCCGGCATAGCTGAACGTGCCACCGGCTTTGAATGGGGGAAATTGAGTTGTCATGGATATATGGGGAAAATCAGATGCACCGCTGTGCCCATACGAGCCATGCTGGGTTCGGGTGCGCTGAATCTCCAGGTGGTGGATTCATGCAATAAGCCGCCAAGCACTGCTCGGCCCAGGCTGCATAGGCTTCCGGCTCCGAGACCTGGTCGGGAATAACGCTGCAGAAATCCGGTTCTGGATCGGCAATCACTCGCACCAGGTCTAGCGTCACGCTGCCTACTTTTTGAGTACCTACAGTCGCCGTTGCCACAACCGTACCGCTCATAGATTTGTGGTCTTGACCCACTGTCAGAGTGTTGCCAGCCGCAATCCAAGTGGGCATAGATACCTCTGGAAATTCTGAGCCTCTGCCCCCCAGCAACCAATATTCAGACGGCGCAACAGTCTCTTCGAGAATGGTCAAAACTGGCAACGTAACGCGTTGGCCATCAAAAAGGTTCTCAGGTGTGTCTGGTAGCGTCGAAGGACGTTTGAGTTTGACTGTGCGCCCCTCCCAGGCGAGTGTCAGTTCTCCATTGGTTTCCCTCCAAATCTTCGGCGTGAATTCGATGTCCCATTCGACTGCCATTGCGTTGTCAACCACAGCAACCCAGACCCCTGGGAAGTAGCCATCCGGGCTTGTCGCATTGGAAGGTGTATCCCATCGGGCGCTCAGGCTTGTCGCTTCCTTGCCTTCTTCGTCCTGCCATCCCAGCCAAATGGGCGGCTTTGGCTGCGCCTGCGGTGCTGGCACGGCTTCTTCAGGTAGACGCTGCAAGCGAATGCGCAAGCCCAGATCCGGGCTGCGCTGGATGGTTCGGGTCTTCATACGATCACATCAATCTCAAAATCCGCAAAACCTGGCATGCTCACCTGCAGCGTGTGCGCGCCGCGCGGTGTCTTAAATTGCACCCTGCCTGCACCGTCGGTATTGGCCGTGTGCATGCCATCCAGCGTGACGGTTGCATTGGCCATCTCATTGCCTTGATCGTCGAACACCGTGAATGTGGCAACACCGTCGCGATATCTCACAACGGGCTCTGCCGCAGCTGCTGGGTCCACCGCAGTGTTGCGGCGCTGCATCTCTACGGTCGGGACGCTTTCCACGTACAGGGTGGCAGTGATATGCAACACGGCCTGCTCGCGGTCATGCACCACTGCCGTCAGCAGGGCCAACCCGGCAGGTACATGGGGATGCGCCAGCGCAACCGTCTGGCCAGCGCGCAGCGTCCCTATACGGGCATCCACATCTGCGGTCACCGTCCAGGTAGCGCGAGCGCTGTCCGCCAGGCGTGCGGTTGCAAAGGCCAGCGCATCCCGGGCACGCCGCACGGCGGGCAGCTCAACGTCCAACACCAGTTCGCCCCAACGCGCCAGGGCATCCGGCGCAACCAGGCGCAAGGCCCCACGCTCCGCACCCGCCGCCCAGTCCTGGGCGTAGGCCACACGGGCTACGGTGGCCAACGTAGTGTTGTCGGTGCGGGCGCTGATGGTGTGGGTGTTTAGAACATCCAGCACTGCAACCGGTGCGTCAGGGCTGCGCGGGGCCGCCCAACCTGGCCGCCAGACGGCATGCAGCGGTTCAATGATGCTGGCCAAGGCTTCACGCAGTGGCTGCGGTGATTCAAACACCAGGCCCAGCTCCGTCTGCCCGTAATGCTCATCCAGGCCCGACCAGGAGCCCACCGGCTCAACATGGCCACACAGGCGCATCAGCTCACGCACCATGTCGCCAGGTGTGGACAGCAGCGCGCCAGTTGTGGGGTGGCGTCGGCCCGCCACGGTGACCGTTACCGGATCGGTGATTGTGGGCTGCGCCAGGCGCAATACAGCAATGGCGTGGCCGGTGGCGTCCAGGCGCTGCTGTAGCTGCCAACCAGTGGTGACCTTGCCCGCCACGGTCACACGGACAACCTCGGTTACCGGGTGGTCGGCAATGATCCACTCTTGCCCCGTCAGATCAATCGGCACCGGGGTCAAGGTTGCCCGGCCAAACACCCAGGGAAGGCAACGCTCGGCCGTGTCGGCGCGGTAGTTCGGCAGATCCGTGGCGCGGCGCAGAGGGAGCGCGTCAGTGAGCAGCAGGGGCATCATGTTCAGGCCTCCAGCTCGAAAGTGATTTCAGAACCGAGGCTGATCGCCTGCACCGCACCCGAAAACACGCTTTTGCCCGCGTAGGTCAGCTCCGCGCGCAGGCGCAATAGATTCGACACGGCCACGGCCGTCGTGTGCTGGCCGCGCGCATTGTCAATCGTCACCGTCATGTTGGGCACTTCGCCATTGATGGCCCCATGCTCTGGGCCAACAGCCATGATGTCGGGATCAGACCACTGCAATGGCGGCACCGAGGACAAGGTCAGCGTGTACATCAGGCCAGTACCGCACGCAAAGGCAATTCAACACTCACGACCCGGCTACCTTGGTCCTGCCAGTTGTTGAACTCACGCATAACGATTTCGTCAGCATCAATCAAGGCGATGCTGGCATCCTCAGTGATACGCAGGTCTGGGATCAGCGCCAAAGGCTCAAGGCCTTGTGCTGCGCTGTGATCCACCAGATCCCGCAACGCGCGCGCATTGCCTGCCAGCAGTGCAGCGCCCTCATCGACATTCCAGCTCCATTGCCCACCGGTGCCAACGCCACGGTACAACGCCGCAGGGTTGATGCCAGCGCCGCGCGCAAGGCCGTACTGGCGCTTCATCTCCATGGTCGACGGCCCCACCGTAGGCTGCCAGCCCATGCCCGCCCATAGCCAGCCAATGGAACCACCGGTGCCAGCGCCTGTGATGGCCACGCGCAAATAGCGGGCCTCTGGCACAGGGTCACCGTCCACATGCGGCAATACCGCCAAAATAATGCTTGGATACACGTCTGCAGGCAGCGTCCATTCATCCGCGTCCAGCAGGCCGCCGCTGATCACCACGGTCGCGTCCAGCGCAATACCGTGCATGGCCAGCATCACCGCCTCCAGCGGCTGCGCAGTCAGCAAGTCAATGTCCACCGTCACGGCCGCGCCATTCCAAGCGAATGCCTGCCCGATCCGCGGCTGGCGCATGCGCTGTGTGCCATACGTCGCCACGGCCGAAAACTGCCAGGTGTCGCCACCTAAAAACGAAGGTGCCGCACCAGGCTGCGCCTGCAAAAGCAAACCGTCGCCCAAATCCAGCGGGGCAGCACCGTACAAGTCTTCTTCATTCCAGGAGCCGCCGTCACGCCGCCAGCGCAGGCCGCCGCCCTCGATGTCAAACAACATCGAGTCACCCACTTCAAATGGAATGCCGCCGGGGCTCAATTGGACGGTTGCGGGCGCGTGCGCCCAGGGTGCGGGTGCGCTGGCCAGCCATGGGTAGTCGGCCAGTGCGCCCAGTACTGAGCTGCGCACCGTCCAGGTCTGCGTGGGGTCGCCATCCGCGCCACCGGTGAGCGGCGCACTGGCCGCGCCGATCAGCGGGATGACAAACCGGTCACCTTCAGACCAGGTGTTCTGACCGTTGGTGCCAGAAATTCTGATCGTGAAGCGGTCACCTTCTTTGATGCGATGACCGCATTGCGTTATCAGGCCAAACCCGAACTCTTGTGTACTTACGATGCTGCCGTCAGCATTGCGTGTGGCACTCACAAAGGGCTTGCCTGTAAAAGCTGGGAGATAGAAGCCGTCGGTGTCTTCCCACCAATGGCTATCACCGTAATCGCGCCAGCAGGGACTCCCTGCACTGCCAGCGCTAGCTTTTGGGGGTATGCCCGCAATCGCACGCACCCAGTCCATCTTCGCTGCGTACTTCTGTTGGAAATACGCCATAGCGGCGGTAAAGCGCGCACGGTAGTTCTCTATGTCAGCCGCGCTACTTGCTGCGCCAGTTGCAGCGTTGTATTCGCGCTCCCGGTCGTTCTCCGCAGCATTGAACTTGTTAAGTTCTGCAGTAATGCTGACAGGGGCGTTCGGGTCGTCAAAGACAAAGGTTTTTCTGACAAACGGAGCAGCGACAGTTGCGCTCCTGAATGGGGCAGTAAAAGTGGCCCCTGCCAACACTGCGCCCAGCGTCAACTCGGCATCGGTCACCGTCAGCACCAGACTCGCACGCGCCGCGCTGGGCATGGTCACATCAAAATCCGTGCCGTCTGTCAACCACAACGCCAGCCCGTCTCCCGGTAGGCGCGCGCTGGCCGAAGTGGTGCTGACGCCGCCAACCTCTATCACATCAACCCGATAGCCGTGGTGGTTCAGGCTGTTGATGATTTCCTCTCCCACCGCCACCGTGGCTCCCGCAACGCGTGGTGCCAAGCGCACCGAGCTGACAGACACGGTGTCACTGCTTGCATCGTGCGTGCCCGTCAAGGCGCCGACCGAACTGAAGCGGTCAGCGTTCCAAGTAATCGGGCCAGCAGGTAGTGCCGCGCTGACACCCGCCACCAGAATCTCCAACACCCGCACTACTTCAACAATCCCGGCTGCATTTACAGCAGGGTTCACCACTTCGTAAGTGCGACCGACTTCAAAGTCCCCCCATACCCTCACCAGGCCCATGTCGGTCACTGTCAGCACTACGTCCGTCACTTCCGTGACGGAAAAGGATGTTCCATCCGTCAGCCAAGCCGCTGCAACGTCCGCAGCAGGCAGCGTGGCGTCCACCGGTGTCACGCTCACTGCCTCGCCATTGATTTCGATGCTGTCAATGGTGTAGCGGTGGTTGTTGACCGGGTTTAGGTACGTGCCGCCCAAGGCAAAAGCGCGCGGTGTCCATGCCTGCGCGGCTGGGCCTTCGCCCATACCGCCCAGCCCACCCGACACGAGTGCCCCCGGCGCAAGGTTTGCAAACGGGGCCAGCTCGTCAACCAATTGGTCGAATACGCCATCCCACGCTGTAGCAGCGGCGGGGACGTCATAAATTTCTGCCAGCGCCTCACCCAGAATGCCAGTGCAGCCAACCGCAGTGTCGATATCTGCCTGGTCGGCCCCGAGTAGCGCCACATTGCTGGCAATGAAACCGGCTTGCCAGTTGTACAGCGTGATTAATCTGGACTGGTATTCGGCATCCATATCGGCACCTCCATCGGGCGCAAGGCCCAAGCATTGCATGGAGACCTTGAGTGCCGTGGCGGTGCTGCAACTGCACTCATCCGGCGGTCTTTGCTTGTATTCAAAGGTGACCTCCTTGTTGGTTGCCGCCGTTCCCAGCAGCAAGGGTTTGAAACAGATAGCAGGCAGGCCCTCACCCGCGTCTCGCGACGTGGGCAGAAACCGCGCCGTAATGCTCGCGTTCAGCGCCACGGCCACGGCGGGCTGCTGGATGGTGAATTGCACCGGTCCATCGGTGTACAACTGGCCGCTAGTCGCTGCGGGCAGCGTGCCCACAACGCCACCCGAGACCGACCAGCTCTGCCCACCACTGGCCGCAGTGCCGCTACGGCCCAGGCAAGTGACGGTGATGTTTTGCGTGGCCGCGCCTGGGTCAACATCGCCGACTTGCAATGTGGCCCCGTTGCGCACTGCTGACGCAATCACCGGCAAGGCATGGGCGTCTGTGCGAAGAGGGATATCGGTCACAGCCTGCCCCCCGGGTGCACGGTCTTGTGCCACCACGCCCAGCACTTGTATCAGCGCACTGCGCGCCTGAACCTGCGCCAAAAAGTCATACATCGTGATGGCGGTGTAAACCTCGTCTGTGGTGCCATCCGACAGCGTCAGCTCGTAGTCGCCACTGACCTGGCGTATGCGCGTGTCTTCCGGCACGTCATAGGCCAGCGGCGGATCCAGCCGGTACACAAACCGGCCGCTATCCCAAGTCTTCCAGGCGCGATGCACCGTGGGCAATCCAGCAAAGGCCATACGCAGAGCGCCCTCTGGAATGTCCGCACCCGTGGCGGCTGGCTGGCCCCAATCAAACTGTGGCCCGTCGAACAGGTTGGAGCCCGCACTCATTTTTTCCAGGGTTGCAAACGGCAAGTCCGTGTACGACAAGCTGCGCACCACGCTGAGTGACGCGTCATTGCCATCCACCCCAACCGCACGCGCGGCCAGTTGCACACCAAAAAAGTCCAGCAAGGCTGGTTGCGGCGCAGTGCCCGCGTCCAGGAGCGTGAAGCGCAGTGTTTGCGCCGCTGCCCCCGCGTCAATGGACTGCACCTCCAGCGTGCCATTGCCGACACCGTTCACGACCGGTGTAGAGGCCCGCAATGCGCCGGCAGATCCAGACAACACCTCCACGTCAATCTCACTGTCCGCAGCGCCCGTATAGGGGCCGCTGAGCACCATGCGACCATTGCCCGTGCGTTGCTGCGACAGTTGCAAGAGTTGGGTGCTAGGGCGCTGCGCCGTCGCAGTGATGACAGCCGCACGCACCAGGTTGTGCTTGTTGCCAATGATGCGGGTGCAAGATACAGGTTGCATGGTTCTGGCTTTAGCGTGTGGAAGACACGCCCTTGCGTTGCAAATTGTTTAGGGCTGGCGCGATTGCCCGCGCCAATGACTCAACCTGGCTGCGGCTTGCCATGTTTACGCCTGCAGCCACGTTGATCGTGAGGTTTGTGTTCCCAACGCGGGAGGCCGTTGCGCCGCCACTCTGGGCGATTGGCGCAGCAGTAGGCGCCAGTGCCGAGGTGGTCGGCTGCGTGTTGTTAGGGCGCGGGTTGTTGAAAGTCGGACTATTGCTGGTCACAGGGTTGGCTGGTGGCGCACTGGATCCACCCCCGAACCCGTTGGCAACACCTGCACCACCAGCGCCGAACGTGACGCGCTCAGCTGCCTTTAGCAGGGCCATGCTGATCGTATCGCCGCCATACTTGATCTGGCCAGGGTTGTTGCTGTACTGGACGTTGCCCTGCGAGTCCAAGAATTCGCGTGTGATTTCCTTGGCTTTCGCCTCATCCTTGACCCCAGCATCCTGCAGGAATTTCAAGATTCCGGTCGCCGTGTTCAGATCACCACCGGCCACAATGCGGTCGCCTTTTTCATTGGCGGCAAAGTGGCTGCTGTCCTGGTTCAGGCGTTTGTTCTCGAGCGCAACGGCGCGCTCGGCCAGCGCGTTGGATTTTTCTTGCGCCGCTATGGTCCGTTCCAGGGTGGCGTTTTGCCTCTCCAGCGCACTGGTCACTTCGTCCACAGCGCCGCGCTGGCCACGCAGGCCGTCCGTGGTCCTGTTGATGGCAGCAGCGGCCTCGGCCTGGCTTTGCACGCACACACGGCCGTTTTCGTCAAAGCTGATCGTCAGGCCCTTCAAAGCCGCTTCCTGCTGGAGCATGGCTTCGGTCGTGCGGCGTTGTGAACTGCCCACGTCGCCACTGGCGGCAATGGCCGATTGGGCGTAGGTATTGAATGCTGCCTTCAGCGTCTCCAGGCTGGCGGCCGAGTCGCCCTTGATTTTTTCCCAAGCAGCGACATTGGCCTCCGCTATTTTTTTGAACTCATCAGGGGTTTTGAGGCCCAGTTGCCGGTAGGCATCTTCCACCGTCTTGATCGCGGCCGCGCCCTGCGCCATCGCGCTGACGATGGCCTTGCCCGTGCCATCGGTCTGTATGGACACCTTGGCCATGGCCGCCTCGACCTGCAGCGCAGCGGTGGCCACGCCGCCATTGGCAGCAATGGCCTTTTCTGCGTAGGCTTTGAACGCATTGGCTACGTCAGCAGCGGTCGAGTTCGCGTCATCTTTGATCTGCTTGTATTGCAACTGCGCCGTGGCCGCCATCCGCTTCAGCGCGGCCTCGCTGGACACGCCAAGCCCGGTGAATGCGTCTTCAGTGGCCTTGGCCATTTCTGCCACCGATTGCTTGGCCTGGTCAGCGGTGCCTTTCAGGGCGACCTGCATGGCTTTCAGTTTCTCAACCGCCAGTTGCACATTACCCGAAGCCAGTGCAGCGTCGTATTCGGCCCTGAGTTCTGCCACAGCCGCGCGAGTAGCTTGCGCTGCCGCTTGCTGCTGCACCGCACTGGATTGCGCCTTGTCGGCTGCCCCAGTGGCAGCATCACCCACTGCCGTCAGCGCTGTGGCCACTGCGCCAAAGGCGTTGGCACCGGCATTCGCCTGTAAGGCGGCGGCTTGCGTGCTATCGGTCAACCCGTCCCAGCCGTCACGAGCGAGCTGAGCGCTGTCGCCCATCGCGGTGAAGGCTTCCACCGTCTTGTCCGCTAATGCCCGGCTGGCTGCGGATGTGGCCTCGGCGGACAAGCGCACGTCAGCGGCCAATTGCTTGTATTTTTCAGAAATGCTTCCGAATGTGATTTTGGCCATGCCCTCATAGAGCAGCGCCAGTGCCCGTTGAAAGCCTGCAACAACCCCCGACACAGCAACACCCAGCCCATAAACGACTGTGAGAACGGCATTGCCGCCAGAAGCCATGACGCCATACACCAGCTTGATGGTGTTGCCCGCATTGGTGGCGTATTCACCCAACTTTGTGAAAGCGGCCTGCGTGCTGGCGGCAAACGCCTGCAGGCGCGCAGCCAGCGCACCGAAGTCCGTCTCAGCAGCGAAGGCCTTGACCCATTTGATGCCGCCCTGGAAGGCAGTGGCAATCGCATCGCCAAAGCGGCCAATGGTGCCGTTAGACACGGCGTTGGTCAGCGCTGTAGCCAGTTGTACAACACCATCCCGGATGACCGGCAGGACCGGCGTTGCAAGGGTGTTCTTGACGGTATCCCAGGAGCTGGAAAGGCTGTTGAACGAGCCCTTCAGGTTGTCTTCCATTACGCTGGCGGTTGCGGCGGCGCTGCCCTTGGCCGCGTCCAGCTTGCTCTTCAAGTCATCCAGCGCGCCAATGCCTTGGTTCAGCAGCGCCCGCAGCGCAGGGCCTGCCTCCAGGCCGACCGCAAGAATGGCCCGCTCGCCTGCGGGGCCAGCAGCAGCCAACTGGCGCAGCGCCTTCTCGAAGTTGCCGGTGATGATGCCCGCGCCGCCCAGCTCCTGGCGGAACTTGCTGGCCGGGTCAGAGAACTGACTCAGCACCGAGTTGAGCGCAGTACCGGCGCGGCTCGCGTCGATACCGGCATCCGCAAATTTGCCGATGATCGCTACCGTGGACTCCAGGCTCAAGCCCAGGCTCTTGGCGACGGGTGCAGCGTAGCTCAGCGCATCGGCCAGCCCGGTCACGCTGGTATTGCTGGCATTGGCACCAGCCGCCAGTACGTCCGCCACGCGCCCGGCGTCGCTAAACGCCAGGCCCATGCCCATCACGGCCTTGGTCACATATTCGGAAGCCTGCGCCAAGCCGATGCCACCGGCCTGAGCCAGTTGCAGCACTGCGGGTAATGCTTCAATGGCTTGTTTGGCATTCAGGCCAGCGCGGGCCAGGTTGCCCAGCGCGTCGGCCCCCTCGGTGGCGGTGAATTTGGTCGTTGCGCCAGCGTCTTCTGCTGCCTTGCGCAACAGCACCATTTCAGCGGCTGTAGCGCCGCTGACGGCCTTCACCTCTGACAGCTTGGCCTCTAGATCAGCCGCGCCCTTTACCGCGCCAATGAAGGCAGAGGCACCGAAGTACCCGGCAATGGCGATCCCCACTGCGGCCACCTTGGCCTGCATGCTCCCGAAGATGCTGGATGCCTCATCTCGGGCTCGTATAAGGATTTCAATCGGCTTGATGGCCATTGTTGTTCTACCTACGTTGTGGGATTGCCCCGAAAGCAGCCCACTGTGGCTGCTGGTGCTGCCCCGTGGCCTGGGCAGCTAGGGCACCGTTACGTTAGGCCGCTCGGGCCAACTTGGCGTTGAAGTACTGGCTGATGCCAACGCCCACCTTGGTGGAGTCTTTCAGTACCTCGGCCTCCATGTCCAGGTCGGAAAACTTGTCGCCCAGCAGGCTTAGCGCCTTGGTGGGACTGAGCTGGGCGCGGTAGACGTCCAAGATCACCGGCTTGCCACTGTTGGCCTCGTTCAAACCTTCAAAGTGCAGCTCCAGCGTCACTGCGCCGCTGGTCATTGCCTCCACTTTGTCGTAGGAGAGGTAGGTGTAATCCACCTTCAGCGACTCTGCGTCGGTGATAGCGCCTGCGGGAATGATGTAAATGCCACCGGCGCGCACTTCGTAGTCGGTGTTTTCCACATAGGTCGGCGTGCCTGTGGTGTGGCTCACAATCACATCGGTGGGCTCGATGTGCGCAAACGGCACCAGCGCGCCCTTGTAGCCAATCACCACTTCATCCACCACGTCATCACCCACCACGGCCGACTCAGTGCCAAACACGGCACGGGCCACGTTGGTCTTGTTCAGGTCGTTCAACTTCATCTGCGCCGTGACGGCGTCAATGCGGCTCACGCTGGCATAGGTGCCGCCACCGGGCTTGCTGAAGTCTTGCAGCTTGACCTTGTTTTCCTTCACAGCCAGCGTCAGCTCGCTGGCGTTGCCAAGTTCAATCAGGCCCGCGGCTGCACCGGCCACGCGGGCATAAATTATTCCGCTGCCCAGGTAGGGGTAGTAAACGGTATCGGACATGGTGTAGCTCCTTTGGGTAAATAAACAGGATCAAGAAAAAATCAGTTCACGCTGAGCGTCAACTCGGCCACAAAGGCCAGTGGCAGGTAAGCGAAGCCATTGCTAAAGGCAGCGCCAGGGCCTTGCACCAGGTGCAGCGGTTTGGACGCCGCTTCTGGCTTGAAGCCCATCAGCGCCTTAGCCACCCGTGCGGCTATCAGCCCAGCCTCGGCACGGGCCGCTGCACCGCTGCGCGTGTCCTTCACGTTCTTGGTGGCGATGATGGTCAACCAGCTTTGCTCGATGCGTGACGCCTTACCATCACTGCGACTCTCCACAACTCGGTAGTTCTGGTACACCACATGCACCGCAGGTGTTACCTGGGTGGCCTCTGTCACGCCAGCCAGGTCAGCAGCAGCCAACACATGCACCTTCGGGCTCAGGTCTGCCAGTTGCTCCGTCAGGCGTGCCACGAGCTGCGGCTCCAGCACCATCAGGTTGTCTAACGCGTTCACGCAAACCCCTTCATGCTGTCGTCAGTGACCTGGCGCGGGGAAAATTCGTAGTACGCCGTTTCAACACCGGCCACGGCTGCTGCAGCGTGGCCGACCAGGATCACATCGCCACTCGCCATGCGCTTGAGCAGGCTCACGGCGTCCTCATAGCGCTGGCGCACTGTCTCGGGCACACCGTCGTCGTACAACCGGTACCGGGCTATATCTGCTGCCAGGCTAACCAGCAACACTGGTGTGCTGGCCAGGGGCAGCGCGTAGCGGACAGCCAGGTAGCTGTCGATCTCGGCGTCCGCATCGGCCAGCTTCTTACCCAACACCACGGTGTCGATGGTGACCCCCTCTGCGCGGTCGGTACGCTGCACCAGCTCCGGCTCGCCAAAGCGGGTGATCATCTCGGCCAAGGTGGCGTAGGTCATGGGTTCAGTCGCAGCTCAGTGGGCTATCAAGCGTGACGGTGCGTGACGATCTGCATCTCAAACAACTGGCCAGCCGCCGTGGTAGCGCCCAGGGCGCGCCCGCAGTGGTCGGCCAGCGTGCCTACCGCACCGCGACCGGTGGCGTCGACAGCAGGCTTGATGTAGTCGCCAAAGGCAACTGCCTCGCTGCACTCCACCAGAAACGAATAACCGGTAACAGCGCTGATGGCGTCGCCAATAGCTGCAGCCGTCTCCGTCACGCCCTGAGCGTCATGCACGCCTCCGGCCGCTGTGGCGTATCCGCCGTCATAGCCGACGATGCGGCTTGCCGCAAGGACTGCGATGGCCACCATAGTGACGGAATGTTGCTTGTCGTACTGCTGGCCGGAATTGTTTTGTGATGCCATGGTGGTGTCCTAGAAGTTGGGGGTGGAGGGTTTCGGGTTGCGTACAGGTTTGCCGCTTACTTCTTGACAGGGGCCTTGGGGGCGATGGAAGCCTGCGCTGCGGCGATGGCCTTCTTCTCTCGTTCAAAGTCGGCTGAAGCGGCCTTTTCGGCCTTTGTGGCGGCCTTTTCAGCGTCGGCTTCTTCTGCCAGGTCCTTAATGGAGCCCGAGTGCTTCAGCTCCTTGATGTCGTGTTCCGACAGTTCGGGCAGTTCGTCGCCAGGGGCGATGACCTGGCGGACGCCCTCCACCATGACGGCGACGGCGACCAATGCAATAAGTTTTGACATTTCTTAAGTCCTTGTGGGTTGCTGCCTGGTGAAGGCCCGGTGGCGCGGCGGCCACCGGGGGTTCTCTCTCGGCGCTTGGTGGGGCAAATGCCCGCTTCGTGGGTTATTTCGGGTTGGTGAACAAGAAGCCGGCGGTGTTGTAGGCCACGTTGGGCTTGCGCTCATAGGTTGCACCGTAGATCCAGCTCTTAGAGCTTGACTCGAAGTACGGTGTTTCGGCGAAGGGGTGGCCTTCGATCACGTTGGTGAAGCCAAAGCCAGGCTCAGCCAGGCTGATGGTGTTACCTGCGCCACCGATCTTGGGCACATAGGACAGCACCGCGTTGTTGCCCCATACGTCTTGGCCCACGTCGCTGGCGTCGATCCAGATGGCATCTCCGCAGACCACTTCGTCCACTTCCAGAATCTTTGCCAACTGTTCCAGTGTGGCGACGCCCTGCTGGGTCTGTGGCAAATAGCCCTTCACCTCTGCGTTGGATTCCAATGCCAGCTTGGCATCGGGCGACAGCGTTAGCTTGTTTGGCTTCTTGCCGATCTTCTTGCGGATCACGTTCGCGGCAGCGCGGATATCCGTCACCGGGGTGCCGGTGGACGCGCTCCACTTGGTAGCACCTGCCAAAGCCAGAACATGGCCAGCGGCAAAAGTGCCAGTGGTGGTGGCCAGCGTTGCCACCTCCAGCTCGTAGTCCAGGCCGAGGATGTCATTCGCAGTGGCCATGGCAATGCTGGAAATGTCCAGGTGATTGCTCACGTTGAGCTTGCGGCTCTCATCGGCTTCGCGGATCAGCTCACGTGGGATTGGGATGTCCACCGCGTACTGCTCCACACTGTAGACCTTACCGTCGTATTTGATGTCAACCCGCTTGGTGACGGCGCCAGGTGCACGGCGCAGGTTGTAGCGCTTCAGGCGTTCGTTGCCCATTTGGGCGAGCATCACCGAGCTGAGCGCCTGCGGCAGGCGTGGGAACAGCTTCTCGGCCACCATGGTGCCTTGGCCGAGGCCGAGCAGCAAGCTGGTCAAGATGGGGTTTTGCTTCAGGCGAATTTCTGCGGGTGTCATCATGGCGTTGTGTCCTTAAAGGGGCTTGTAGTGAAGGTGGGGCACGGGTGCTGGGTGGATGGGGTTCAGCTGGTAAAGCTGACGGTGACCGCGCGAATAGCTTCGGCGTAGTTCACGTTGTGCTTGGCGGCATGCTCCCGGGCGAGCTTGTCCACATCGGCATCACTCATGTCCTTGCGGGCCTGGCCATCGCCACCATTGCCTGCAGCATGCTCACCAAAACTGACCACTGGCTTGGCGCGGGTGATCAGGTCCTTCAACCAGTCAACTGCGGACACGGTCCTAGTGGCCCCACCTTCGGAAAAGCTCACTTCTTTGGCATCCGCCAGCGTGGTCATCACTGCGACGGCAGCGTCTTTTTCCTTGGGCAGCAGCACACCGGCTTTGATCTGCGCTTCGCAGAAGCTGGTGAAACCGGCAACGCGTTCACGCTGTGCGGCTTCGGCAAACCGGGCCAGCTTGGTCTGGGCTTCGGCGGCTTCGCCTTCGGCCTTGGTACGGGCGGCATCGGCCGCTGCAGCCTGTGCTTGCGATGCGGCCAATTGGTCTTGCAGTTCTTTGCTCATACGGAGTTGCTCCTGGTTAAAAAGTGATTCGGAAAAGTTCACGGTGCCTGTGCTGTCGCCTTCGGCAAAGTCAGCCAGGCCAGCAATGGCAGGCGGCTGCGCGCCGAGAAAGGCGACGTGGCGCAAATACCAGTTGCCGGGCTTGGGGTTGTTGGGGTGGCTGGGCGGGTAGAAGCTGGCGCTGCGCTTTTTGAAGAGCTTGCGGTCGACCATCTCAGCGAACTGCGGCTGCACCTGGTGCGTATCCATCACCAGCCTGCCGGTGGCGTTGATGCCCAGGCCTTTGACCCAGCCATAGGCAGGCAGGTCGCCAGCGGGGTGGCCTATGCACAGGGAGGCTTCGCGTTGTGCGGGGTCATAGCTCGACACCATGCCCGCCACGTCTGCATCGCTGAAGTTGTGTACCGTGCCGGAGTCATCCGTGTGGCGACCGGCGTAGAAAATTTCAATCTGGGGAACCAGACTGGTGAGTGTTACGTTGGGGTCTTTTTGGGCCATGTCGCAAGTTTCTTGCGATGCCCCCTTTGGGAGTAACTGAAGCGGTTCAGTTATTCAGCGTGCGGCGCGGGGCCGCTATGAGAGGTCGAGCTGGCCCTGGCGCTGGGCGCGCTGTTCGCGTATCCAAAGGGATTCGATCTGGCGCACGTAGCGCTCCGTGATCTTGCCGCACAGGGCTGCAACCTCCTGGTAGCTCTTGCCCTGTTCACGCAGTTCTATGACGCGCTTGGCGCGGGCGCTGGCCAGCAGTTCGCGCCCAGCTTGGATGTAGGGCTGCGTGCCGCCCAGATCGGCCGCTATGCCCTTGGTTAGCTCCATGGCGAGGGTCGCCAGCTCGGCATCGCTAAATCGCCCGTGGAACAGAGCCTTGAGCGTCACATAGTGGCTCAGGGCAAAGTCACGCCAGGTATCGGGCGTCAACGGGTCGAACAGCCGCTCCAAAGGATAAATCTCTTCCGCGTCCAGCTCGCTGACATCCAGTCGCTCGGCCAGCGCGTGCGGATCAAACAGGCTCACGGAAGGGTTACCCACGTCCCACCTCCCGGGCTGCGGGTTCAGTAGCCACGCTTACGCGGCGGCACCACCGCTTCAACGCCTCAATGACGCTGGTGACCTGGTGGCCGTTCAGGAAGCGCCAGTGCTCCAGCTTGGTCTGCCGTTTCACGTAGGCGGTCAAAGCCGCGTCCGTGTCGGTGTGCACGTGGCCTGCGGCAGCCAAGGACGCCCACAGTGCCCGTGCTTTAAACCAGCGTTCGTCCAGGTCGCCGCTGGCCGCACGTTGCGCTGGTCGGGGCTTGGGCGTGTACGCTGGTTGCTCGCCCCTCTGCGCGGCCCTGTCCGCCTGCATTTCAGCCAACCGTGCCAACAGGCGCTTGCGCTGCTGCTCAGTCATGTCGGCAGCGCTTGCCACCCCGGTGACCGACTGTTTCAGGGCGCAGGCGTCATCCTTGTTGATGCCCAGCGCTTTGAACGCGATGTGGATCGCGGCCAGGTGGTTTTTGCTCACGCTTCTACCCAGCCGTTCTTCGCACTCCAGTGCAGCAATGCAGTTTGCAGCCCATCTGCCACAGCGATGCGCAGCGTGGTTTTTCCGCTTGGGTTTGCAATCAGCACCAGGTTGGCGGCGGCGACCTGCAGCGCTTCGCCGTCGACCTGGTCGATGTCAAACGACAGGGCGTCGCGCCAAGCACCTTTGGCATTGATCTGCAACTTGCAAGAGCGGCTCACAGCGCAACCCCGATTTGAATGGCGCTCATCTCAGCCCACAGTTGGGTGGCGGTTGCAACCCAGCACTGCTGGGTGCCGCTGTCCAACTCGTCCCAGGCCAATGCATGCGCGGCCAGGCCCCCGTCGTCAATCTCGCGATCCATCTTGCAATAGGCCTCGTAGCCGCTCTGCGCCAACTGCGCAACGGTCTTCGGCGCGCTCATAGGGCCGCCAAGTCCAAGGTGATGGGCTTGTATTCCAGCGTGGCCTCGTCGCGCTTGTAGAAGCGTACATAGGGCTTGCTGCCGTCAGACCGCATGCTGTCCTGGATGGCCTTCATGGCGTTCTGCCACTTCTCGTCCTTGATTTCCAGGCGGCGCAGGCTTAGCACGCGCTCGGTGTTGATCTTGCCCGCCTGGTCGGTCTGGAATGCGTGATTGACCAGCGCCATGATGTTGACATTTGCGCCAGGTGCCCACTCGCGCACGCAGGCGTCGATCAGTGCTTTGGCGGCCATGAGCTGTTCACCGAAGACGATCTTGCTTTGCACTTGGCGTACGACCTTGAACTTGCCGTCGTAGCTGACCAGCGTGACGTTGCCCTTGTCTCCGCCCGACTGGACGTTGTACTCCAGCATGCTCAGGTCACAGAAGCTGGTCACTTCCTTCATGACGCTGGCCTTGAACTTTGCCAACGCCAATGACTCGGCCTCGGCCATCTCGCACAAGGCGTAGACCAAGTTGTTGCGTACCTGGTCAATCTGCTTGACGTTCGCTTCGGGTATCAGGTTGCCATTGGCGTCTTTCCAGTAGCCTGGTGGTGGGGTGACAGTGATTGCATTCATGGTTGCTCCTGGTAGTAGTGGGTTAGCAACGCAGGCCAAAGGTGGCCACGCGCTTGAAGTCAAGAGCGCCGGGGCGCAGGGCCGGGCCGGGGTCAGTGCGGTAGGCGGTGGCGCGCATGAGGTCGTATCGTGCTGCCGCAACCGTGGGCTCCGCATCGGGGGCTTGCGCCTCGACAACATGTTCATTGCGCGGACGTGCGCCATACACCCAC
Organism: Pseudomonadota bacterium; assembly: GCA_040384785.1. Classification (GTDB taxonomy): domain Bacteria; phylum Pseudomonadota; class Gammaproteobacteria; order Burkholderiales; family Burkholderiaceae_C; genus Allorhodoferax. Next base: position 62,298 of record JAZKIR010000022.1, on the reverse strand, counting down.
AGCAGTTCGGAATTGCGCTCTACGCGGTGAATGTGACCCGCCTCACCCAGCTTATGCAGCACGCGCACCAGGCGCAACGGATCGGCGTTGGGGCCATAGCCGTCGATGTGCGCCAGGGCGTTGTTGATGGCCTTGACACCGGTCGGCCCGTTCGCCTGCAGGTGGTTGACGATGCCTTGCGTGACCGGGCTGCGCAGGGAGCCTTTGGCCGGGGTGATGGTTCTGTATTGGCTCATGGCTTGATACCTTTCTGTTTTGCGTCGAGCAGGACGGCCGCAATGTGTTGACGTGTCGCCTCAGGCATGGGCGCTGCGTTGGCGCGGTCTGCAATCAGCTTGGCGGACGTGGCGTCCAGACTGCTGTTCAGGGCGGCCAGGGCCACGCCGATGGGCATGGACTGGCCGCGCACCTGCACCGTGTCTTGGCGGGGCGCGGTGCGGGCTTCCACGGCGGCCTGCGCCTCGGCCGTGGCCTCGACCTTGTCGGCCAGGCCCATCAGGATCGAATGCAGGTAGCCGTGGCCTTTCATGGGCAGGTCGAGCCTGCCGGTGTCACGGGCGGTCAGCATTTGGTCTATGGCTTGCGCCCAGGCAGCTATCGGCGCGGCCCACTCGCGGCCCCGGTGGTTGATGGCCTGGCGCTCCAGGTCAGGAAGCAACGTCAGGATCAGCTTCACCTGTTTGGCAACAGTCAGCCGAGTCTTGGGCGGTGCGAACAGCGTGCAGTACTGCAGCACCCGGGCACCCAGCGGAATGCTGACGCTGGCCAGGCGTGCAAAGGCGCGCTGCGTGTCCTCATGGGTGAACAGTTGCGCCAGAGTCAACTCGGTGCCGCAGACTGGGCAGGCAATGTCTTGTTGGCTCATTGCGGGCACCCCCTCAACAGGCCAAAAGCAAAGCCAATCAACCCGGACACCACCATCAGCGCAATGGCAGCCGCCAGGTCGCGCAGCAGGTCGTGGCGTGCGCTGTGTTCCACTGCGCCGGGGGCGAAGGGAAAACGTGGGTCAGGCTTCATGCTCCCTCCGGGCGCTGATGCGCTTGGCGTCGGGGAAGTTGCCCATGGCTTCCATGACGGCTTCGACGCCGTCATGGTAGAGACCGGGGTGGGTGCCTTGGCTCCCGTCCCGCATGGTGATGGTGATGACATAGCGGCGCATGGCATCAGCAACCCGCGATCACTTCGGCCGTCACCTTCGGCCAAGACATCTTGGCGGCGGCATTCATGGCACGGGCCACCAAGTTGTTGACAACCAGCGGGTAACAGGCACTGGTGGCGTCGGTGGGCTTGCCGCCGCGTGGCCTGCGGATCAAGCGGGCTCGAATGGCGTCAAAGGCATCGGGCTCAAAGACGTCGGTCAGCTTCAGGTCAAAGCGTGCAAACTTGTGCTGCAGGTAGCCTTCCAGTTCGCCATCCAGCGGTTCCAGGGTGACCACCTCACAGCGCTGTGCCACTTCGCGCACTTCTGCGTTCTGGCTGCTCAGGATGTCGAGCAGCTCGGGCTGTGCAATCAGCGCAATGCCCAGCAGGCGCTGCATGCCGTCTTTCAGTTCCAAAAAGCGCTTCAAGTGCTTCAGGGTGGCCCGAGGCATGCAATGGGCTTCCTCTATCACCACCAGGTGGCGACGGCCTATCTTGTGGCTTGCCTTGAGCAACGCATGCACCTGGCGGAAGCGTGCCTCGCTGGACAGCTTGAGAACCACCGTGGGGTCCAGGGCAACGCCAATAGCCTCCGCGATTTGCGTGGCCTTAAGGGTCTTGCCCTTATCGTCGCTGTACTCCATGCCCAGCACAAAGGGCTTCACGATCACGATCTCCCTGCCCTCGGACTTGATGCGCTCCTGCAGGTCTTCGGCCAGCGTGCTCTTGCCCGCGCCCGATTCGCCGACCACCGCGATGAAGCCATGGTGCTGCGCGCAATCGGTCAACGCCGCACGGACATAGCGCACCGAAGGGGTCTGGAAGACATCGGCCGGGGTCTGGATGTCGTCGACAAAGGGATTGCGGGGCAATTTAAAGTGCTTGCGGGTCTCGGGCTTTAGGCCTTCGCAGACGAGTAACATGTTGTCTTCCTTTTCTGTTTCATCAATGGGACTGGGGGGAACGGCTCCGGCAAGGTACGAACTTGTCGGGGCCAACTTTTTGGGCATTTGGAAATAGCCCGCTTTGGGGCGTAGCAGCGCCTTGGAAGCACCCAGGGCCGCGCCCTGGTCTTCAGAAGCGCTAATCCCCGGGGGATTAGCCCCTTGCTGGGCCTTTTCAGACCCGAACAACTCTTCCCAGACCGTGCGTGTAGCCTGGTCCAGGTGTGCATAGCGGCCAGCGCGGATGCGTTTGATGGAGTCCTCACCTATGGACAGTGCCAGCGACATCTCGCGTTTGGTCTTGCCTTCCAGCGTCATACTGTGTATCTGGCGAATGGTGTCCGGGGTGACCTTGCGGGCCACGGGAGCGGCTTGAATGGCGGCGTTCATTGCGCACCCCCAGCCACCACACGCAGGCCTTCACGCACCGTCAGGCGTGCATGCAGCGCTTCCAATTGGTCCTCGGGCACGCCTTCAGGGTGCAGGCTGCGCAGCGTGGCCACAAGGTCCTTACTCATCATCACGCCGCGCCCGACCAGCTCCTGGGCCGCTTCAAAGGTGGACAGCGTGCGCACAGGCAGCGGCGTGCTGGCGGTGGTGACCCTGGTGGCCAGGTCCTCGCCGCGCTTCGGCATGAACGTGCGCACCGGGGCCTGCTCAATGACCTTGTAGGGGTCGATGCGGCTGGCGAAGGGCACGGCCCCTGCAGCGCGCTTGGCATCGGCCTCGGCGTCGGTAGCGGCGTCATAGACAAAGCGCTGCACTTCCTTGCGGTTGGTGTCCAGCACGGTGTCGGCGTGGCGGCCGTAGTCTTCGCCGATGGTGTTGGCGTCCTCGCGGAAGCCGTCCGCATTGCGGTGCACCACCGGGACGCTGTGCAGCAGTTCGTTGCCGTCCGCGTCCTTGAGCACCACCTGTGCGGCGTCTGCCTGGTAGGGGCTGAAAGTGATCTCCAGCTTTTCGCCAACCATGACGTTCGGCACTGAGCTGACATCGAACTCGCGGTTCTTGAAGGTGACCGTCAAGGTGTCGGCAACCTTGCGCAGCTCCGGGGTGTGTGTCAGCAGCTCAAAGCACAGGTCGCGCGCTGGCGCGATGCGGAGCTGCTCTTGGGCAATCGTCATCCACTGGTCAAAGCGGGTCTTGCCGTGGCGGCTGTGGACCTTGGTGCCGTTGTACCAAATGGCCCAGCGCTGGGCCTGGCTGTTGAGTTCGGCCAGGTCGGCCACTGGAGCCAGGCGCAGGCCGGATTCAAAGCTGCGTTCAATCTGGTCGCGGGCCTTTTCGACCTGACCGGTGGCGCGGGCATTGCCGGGTGCGTGGGCGATCAATTGGACCTGAAGGCGGCGCGCCAGGTTGGCGAACAGGCCGCTGGTGTTGGCGCTGCCCATGTCCATCATCAGAATGAACGGCACGCCGTGCATGGGGTCGTTGTCGCGCCTTTGGATGGCACCGATAAAGCTCTCGGCCAGGTTGGTGCCGGACTCCGCACCCATCACATAGTTGACGTAGATAGCGCCGCTGTTGTGGTCGGTCACTTCATAGGACCACACGCGATCGGCTTCGATGCGCTTGAGGTTGGCGGGCTTGTTCTTATAGAAGCGATCGCGATCCATCACCTGCAGTCCGCTTTCCTTTTGGGTGCGGGCATTCAGGTAATACAGCACGCACAGCGAGGCGTCGATCTGCCACACATGGTTGGGGTGCAGGCTCTTCAACTCGACGGCGGGCGTGGGCCGGTTGAGTTGGTCTGGGTGCAAGGCATAGGCGCGCAGGGCGCGGGCAATGGCCGAATCGCTCAAACGCTTGAGTTCGCCGGTTTCTTCGTTCCTGGACTCGGCGCGTATCTCGCCATTGGCGATCAGCATTTCCACTGCCTGGCCGATGCTGAGCAGGCGCTTGTTCGTCTTGCGGTGGCTGCTCATCAGCAGCCCGCTGATAGCGATGGCCTCCTGGCGGGTGAGCGCCACGTCGCCCGCATCGCTGCGTTGTTTGCGTTCTGGTTTCACGGTGACTTTTTCCAAGTGGCGGTAAAGGGTTGGAAGGCTCAGTCCCAGTTCTGCGCAAGCGGCCTGGTAGAGGGCTTGCTTGGTGCCGCGCGGGGCCTGGGCCACGGCTTGCACCAGTAGCACCAGGCGCTGCACGATTGCGGGGTTGAGGGCCATGCGTTGATGTGGGTCTGTGGACTTGGGGAAGGCGGTTTACTTGCCGGACTTGGACCACTGCGCCACGTCCGCAGCCAGTGCCTGGTCGGCCGCGTTGCTCGTGTCCGGCAGGTTGAATTCCTCGCGCAGGGCGGTCAGATCGGCTTGGAGCTGGCCGACGATGCCCGCCATAAAGACGCTGTGGTCATCCTCGGAGTGGTCCTTGATCGCATTCAGCGCGGCGCGGAGCTGTCCACGAACGCAGCCAAGGGCGTCGTTCATGTGTGCGGTGGTCTCCTTCTGTAGCTCCAGCAGCTTCTGGTCGGGCGTGATCTTCTTGATGTGGCGGCTGAGCTTGTCGATCTTGGCGTTCTTGTCGGACAGCAGTTTGTCGCTGGCCTCTTTGTCGGCGCGGGCTTCCCGCAGCGTGGCGCGCAGCTCGCGAACCCCCATGCTGGCGATGTCATCGGCGGCCATGCCGCGCACCGTGCCGCCCTCAGCCAACTCCGCAACCTCCCCATCGTCCAACACCAGCAGTTCGATGACCTTGCTCTGGCTGGTTGCCATCTTCAAGAGTTGCGACGTCGCAACTTTTGCGAATTTGGTTGCGACTGCCATAAATCGTGTGGCGGCCGTGTACTCAATGCCGAGCAGCTCCAGTCGTGGCTTGAACTCGCCGGGAAGGCTCGTTTCCTTGAGCAAAACCAGGCGCTTGCCCAGCTCCATGCACGCCTCTGCGGTGCGTTGCTGGTAGAACCGGATGCCGTCCTCTAAAGCCCCGACCGACAAAGCGCCTTCATAGCCAAGCTGAGTTGCAAGCGCCATCACGTTCTCCGTGGCGGTGGTCTGCAGGGTTGCCAGCTGGTTGACCGCAGCGAAGTCCTGAGCGATTACGTCCGCATTGACGGGCGTCTCCTTGCTCTTGGGTACGGGGGTGGGATTTTTTGCCATGTGTTCCTTGTGGTTGCGGTGAGTGGAAAAGGAGTGGTTTAGATGGGCACCGCGTAGCGGGCGCCGATCTCTTCCAGGCGTCGGCGGGCGCTGGCCAAGTTGGTTGTGACGGTGGTGCTGATGCGTACGAAGGCAACGCCCAGGCGCCAGCGGTTGGTGCCCTCCACCTGTTCCACAAAGCCGCCTTGTGCGGCCAGCGCTGGCAGCGTGACGCTGACCCAGGAGGGCGACACGTTGAGCCCCTTGGCGATCTCGCCCGGAGCAAGGCCCAGCAGTTCGTTGCCTGCCAGAAGCATGTACAGCTCGTTGGTCTTGCGAATGGGCTCGGGCAGCTTGTAGGTAGTTTCGGTTGTCATGCTGAAAAATCCAGTTCAGGTGTGGCGTAGGACGCCACGTTGTGTTGATGAAAGGCGATTTGTTCCAAGTGCTTGCGCAGTGCGGCCAGGGTCTCTTCGGGGTCCGCGCCTTTGGGGGCGGCATAAAAGGCGGTGAGCAGTTGGAGGGCGGTGGCGCAACTGGTGTTGACTTCCATCAGCGCCTCTGGCGTGCCCTTACTGCCCGTGGGCATATCGATCAGCAGCTTGCCGGTGCTTACGGCAAGCCACTCGGTCACAAAGCAGCAGCCGCAAACATGCTCGTAAGTTGGGATCAGGATTGAGGGCAGACGCCCGCTGGCCAGCCATTTGTAAAGGGAGTCATGCGATACGCCCATGCGGTCGGCGATCCGCTCAACGGACAGGTTGCCGCGCTCCTGGGCATATTCCTTGCACAGGCGCAGCGCCTCCGTCATGCTGGTCGGCCGCACCCGTTTCCAATTGCGGCGCGTCATTGGAAAGCCACCAATGGAGCTGCCTGGGCCGCTTCCAAACAAAAGGCAGGTTTTGCACTGGTGCGGCGACCAGGCGACAGATACAGTTTGTCCATCGCAACCGATATGGAGCAAGCCCGATGGCTGACAACACTGACAAACCGAGCTGGTCTATCCCCGAAGCGCTGGCGGTGGCCTATACCGCATTCACACAACGCTTTGGCGACGATCTGCTGTGGCAGGCCTTTGACGCGTTGAGCACCAAGCCTGAGTCCACCAAGGCGGAGCACCGGGCGATGGGGCGAGACTTGGACCAATATTTGGGCCATGCTTTGAGCGCCCAAGGTGCTGACCTGGTCATCTGGATGGCCAACGCAAGGAGCTGTCCTGACAATGTGGCGCTGTTGCTGCATTGCGGCGTACGCTGGTGGATGGCCCGTGATGACCTGCTGTTGCAACAAGCCAGCGAAGCTCGGGTTCCATGCAACTACGCGGAAGGCTCTACTGACCATCCCGGCCTCCAGCTTCTGACGCAGATGCTTCACCGTGGAAGTGCCCCTGATACAACGCCGCCTGCAGTTGCCCAAACTCCAAGGACTCAGGTGTGACCACGATGCCAAGGCGTTCTCGCATGGCATTGAGGGTTTGTTCGGCGGAAAAGATGCCGTCGTCGTACAGCGCCAGGTCTTGCGCCAAGCCAGTCAGTCCGGGTGGGCATTTGAGGAAGTTGGCGTACCGCGCGGCCGTGACGATGGGCTTGAGATGGTTGATGCGCTGTACAGCCTCGGCAAGGGAGAGCTGCGGCAACGTGGCAGTAGATTTTTTGTCCATAGAATGGATGCGCGATATAGATGAATCGGGAAGCGGTTACGCGGCTTTGAGACCCAGCTCGACTGCGATCTGGTGCACCTTGCCGCGACGGCAGCGAGTTAAGCCGTTGATGACGCGGTAAACGTCCTCGCGGCGGTAGCCACGGGCTTCGGCCCAGCTACTGAAGGTCTTGCCCTCACGGGCGAAATTGGCTTTGAGTTGGTCAGCAGAGATGACGGGCGATGCGCTCATGGTGGGCTCCTTTGTCGGTTGTCGTATGCGTAATTAATTCGGCTTGATGTGGATTATGGTTCAAATATTTGGACCATGCAATAACTGGTGCAAATATTTGTATGGGTATTTCTGAGCGTCTGAAGCGAGAGAGGGAGCGGCTGGACTTGAGTCAATCTCGTCTTGGCGAGTTGATCGGGGTCGGGAAAACCACGGTCATCAATTGGGAGAAAGGGGCGAGTGCGCCCGATGCTGTGCAACTAGCAGCAATATCAACCACGGGTGCTGATGTGCTCTACGTGATTACGGGCAAACGTAGTCAGTCGATGTCTGCCACAGCCGAGCTGCCGCCGCGCCAGCGGGCTCTGATCAACAACTACGAACTGTGTAAGCCGGACGCGAAGCGACAGTTGGACCAATTGGCGGCATTGCTGGCGGCTGGGTTGCCAGGAAAAGACCAGGGCGCAGCTACTCAAGTAAAACAAAAAAACAGCAAAGGAATCAGCATCGGCGTGGTGCATGGCAACGTGACTAAAGGCGACCAAACCAATCACATACAAGGCGACATGAACTTTGGCGTTCGGACTCCGCCAGGCCCTAAACCGAAATAGAGTTACTCATACACTTAGAGGAGGAGATGCAATTGACAAAAATAAGAATAGGCACAGTCAACGGCAATGTAGTTATCGGCGATGTGAATGTCGAACACACCACCCACACGCATGGGCCGGTCTATATGGTCCTGCCGAGCCATGGGGGGCCGCCGCCGGGGCAGCGTGAACGAAGGAAAGTACCGCGCGCGCCTACCGAAATTGATCAGCGAGACCTGCAGCAGCAGATGCAGCGTCTCAGTGACCGATCCATCGTCTTGGACTTCATGGAACGCCAATACGCGACACGCGATGTGCTTGAGTTGGAATCAAATCAGCTGCATCATTTGCGCTGGTATGTTGAAGTTCTACTCCGGAGATCCTAGCAATGAAAGACAAGATTGAAATCGATACTGTGAATGGTCAGGTGGCACCGATCATCAACAACGCAATCGAAATTGCCGTGGTAAATGTCAACCTTCAAACGAAGGCTAGGGCGAAGTCAACTACCCGCAAGGCCCCGATCAAGTCGGAGGCTGATCTGCAAGCTGCCTTTCTGCTCAAAACAAAGATTGTGTGTGGCCCATTCGAGCGACAGGCGTTAGAGGCCTTGGTGATCAAGGGCTTCGCCTATCCGGTATTGAGGTTGCTGAGGAAGCTCGGCCAGCTCAAATGGAATGACCAGACCAATAAGCTTGAGACACGTGTAGGCCCGTTGGAAGCATTCGGTCTGCTTGGCCTTATCTTCCTGGCGGCTGCGTACGGCTACCTTGCTTTCGATGTTCTGCGCGAGCAACCCTTGGGATATGGGAGCGCGATGAATGCCGCAGTTTTTGTGTGCGCTGCTCTAATGGTGCCTCTATGGCTCTACCTAGCTGACGCACTCGTATGGGTGCCGTCGCGTGCTGCGCTGGCCATCAAGAAGAAACTTGCGGATTGTTCGTTATGAAAAACTCAATGTCCTCAATGGTGCAGTTGGGATACGCGGCGCCGGCCTTATTGGCGGTAGTCTGCTCTCCTGCTTGGGCTATCAATAAATGCACCATGGCTGACGGCAAAGTGGTCTACCAGGAGGTGCCATGTGCAGTGGGCGGCACTACGGTCAATACCTCCGGCGCTGGTCAGGCCGACGCCAACGCGGAAGGCCCTAATTACCTCAAGAGGGAGGCCGCCAGGCTAACCTCTGAAGAGAATGCGCAAGCGGCCACTCGTGCCCGCGCCAGCAGAATGAGCGCAGCCATTCTCGGCCGAAAAATAGTGATTGGGATGACCGCTGACGAGGCCCGCCAGTCCTGGGGCGAGCCCTCCAAAATCAACGCATCCGTAGGCAGCTACGGCCGGCATGAGCAGTGGGTCTACCCCGGCTCGCAATACGTCTATGTGCAAAATGGATTGGTCACCGGCGCGCAGTCGCCGCAGTAGGAGTGAATTGACATGCATAGCCGAGGCATCGCTCAGAAGGTTTTCGACGACATGGACGAACGGGCCAGACTGAATGTGCAAGAGATGAGACTAGAGAAGGAACGTCAGGCGCTACGCGACCAATTCATGAAGCTTGACCATGCAGAGGTAGCAAAGAAGTCAGATCAAGAATTGGCGACGTGGCAGTCGCAATTCCCCCCTGATTCTCCCCACGCAATTTTTGCCGGACATGAGTGGCAACGCAGATTGACCGTAGCCCAAGTTGGGGCGATGAAGTTTGCAGCCTACGTCGGCGTAGCAGGCTCACTGTTAGGTATTGTCATAGGTGCTTTCTTGGGTGCGTCTTTGCAGAAGCCGGTCAGTGATTCGGAGGTGAAGAGTGCCAACTCCAGTACACAAACAGAGAGTCGCTCAACTGTGCAGGCACCCATGGCACCCGCAGCGTCATCACCCAAATCGATTACAGTAAGCTCGCCTCAAAAACAATAGACGTCGCCAACTGACACGGTCCTGGTCGCTTAGCTGCAAAGCGGATCAGGGCCTCTCCTAGAAGTTTGTAATCAGCAGTTCTCCCACTTGCTTATCCCTGACGGTACCGACCGAATAACGCGTCTTCACCTTTTCCATGTTGAACTCGCCAAACACTTCGCGCACACCTGGGTGGTCGTTCAGGCTCAAAATGAACTTGCCTTTGATCTTCGCCAACATCGCGGCCAGGGTGGTGAAGTCGGCCCGGCTGAATAGGTCTTTGCCGTAGTCGTTCTCGCATCCCCAGTACGGCGGGTCAACGTAGAAAAGCGTGCCAGGCTTGTCAAAGCGCGTAATGATGTCTTGGTAAGGCTTGCTCTCAATAAACACCCTGGAAAGGCGCAAATGGGCCTCGCTCAAGTCTTCTTCCATGCGCAGCAAGTTCAACCTCGGTGCACCCGTGGCGGCGATACCAAAGGTAGGCGAACGCACCCTCGCGCCAAACGCATTCTTGCTAAGGTAATAGAAGCGCGCTGAGCGCTGGATGTCGGTCAATGTGTCGGCCGGGGTCGCCATGAACCGGTCGAACTCGTCGCGGGCGATCAGCATCCAGCGGAATTGCTCAACCAGTGCGGGCAGGTGGTGTTTGACGCAGCGGTATAGGGTGACCAGCTCGCCGTTTATGTCGTTGATGATTTCGACCTTGCTCTCGGGCTTTTTGAACAGCACCCAGGCAGCGCCTGCAAACACCTCGCAATACGCGGTGTGTGCAGGCATGCGGTCAATGATCTGGTCAGCCAGGCGGCTTTTGCCCCCTAGCCAGGCGAGCGGGCTCTTGCGTGTCGTCGTCATCCATCGGTCCTAATGTTGATGACGCTCTTTGGCGCGCTAGTGGGGGGCTCTTGTCCGTTGGGACGGCCCTCAGGTCGTTCAGTGTCCCGCAGCGGGTGCACTTGATTTGAAGTCGCACAAACTCAGCCATAGCCAGCTTGCGCTGGCACTGGCCGCATCGAATCTCTTGCATGTCGGCATCCCCGATAATGCCCTGGCCTAGCTAGGTGGCAGGGTCTTCGGTCAATGCCGTGCGTGTTCACGGCGGAGGCGGGTGACCAAGGTGTTAGCGCACCTCGGGCATTCGCCCTGTCTTTTTTTAAGGGGCTATCGCCAATTCCTGGTCAAGCCGCTGAATCAGCCGCTCCACTGCATCGGCGGTTTTCTGGCTCACCTGGAGCGTGACCAAAACGGGGCCGGTTGTCTTTTCGGCCGGGCCTTCCTGGATGGGCATATCTGCGCAGCCGATCAATCGCTGGCGCAATGCATAGCCTTCCAGCTCCCACAGCTTGTCGCGGGCTGGTTTCAATACGTTTTCCTTGGCGATCTTCTGGCCCAACTCCCGGTCGAAGTTCGTCTTGGATACACACGCGGAGTGTCCAGTCGCCAGCATGAATTCGCCGTCCAAAAACGCATGGCAGAAAGTGCTGGTTTCCTCGACGTGAAAGCGGAATTGCACCCGCGCCATAAGCGCATCAATGCGGTCGGGTGTAACGCGCGGCGCTGTCAGACCCCTGCTTTTGATCTCTCGCTCTACGGCGTTGTCGTCAGTCTGAGGAGATGCGGTGTTGTCCATGGTTTTCCTTGAGTGGTGCTGCTAGGGGTGTGGTGTTCGGTCTGAGGCTTTCAGTTTCGGGGCTGTGGCCCATGGCCAGTAAATGAGCCAAATCATTTATCTGACATCGCGCGTGCGCGGCAAAGTCGATGCATGTCCACTCCAAGCCGCTCCCTCATCGCTTCACTGGTGCTCTCCGCTGCAGGCCTTGTTGGCATTGCGGTGAACGAGGGTTACACCGACAAGGCGGTGCCCGATCCTGTCAAAGGAACCGCTGTGCCAACCATTGGCTTTGGCACGACCGGTGGCGTGAAGATGGGCGACACCACTACACCGGTCAAAGCCCTGCAGCGCAAGCTATCTGATGTGCAGAAATTCGAAGGCGCGATCAAGCAGTGCGTCAAGGTGCCCCTGCACCAGTACGAGTACGACGTCTATGTGGACCTGGCGTACAACACTGGCACTGGTAGGGCGGGCGTGGCTGATGGCTTCTGCGAACTGAAGGCCGGTGGGCCTTCCACGCTTGTCAAGCGACTCAACGCTCAGGACTATGCGGGCGCATGCGATGCGATCCTGCAATGGAAGAAGTCCGGCACCGTTGACTGCTCAGTACCGGGCAATGGCGTTTGCGAAGGCTTGTGGAAACGTCGCCAGCGCATGCGCAAGAAATGCTTGGGCGAGGTGACACCGTGATCAGTTCCGTATTGCGCATGCCCAGCCTGTATCTTGCTGGCGCAGCCATGGTCGCAGCGGCCAGTGTGGGCTGGACGGTCGGCCGGGCTCCACTTCTCACCCAGCTTGCACAACAGGACGGTGCCCATACCCGTGAAAAGCTGCGCTCCTTTGAGCGTGCGGCGGAGGTGTTACAGGATGCCAATGACAGGGGCGACCAACTCATAACCGCCTTGGAATTGCGCCAGGCCGATATCAACCAACTCGCAAGGGAGAAACGCGATGCGATCACCAAAGTTACTACTGGCCGGACTTGCCTTGGCGAGTCTGCTCTGCGCCTGCTCAACAGCGCCCCCGGCCTCAGTGTCAGTGGTCTCGCCCCGGCCGTCAGCGGCACTGTTGCAGCGGGTACAGCCGCTGCGCCCGATTCCGTCGTCAGCAGTGACACAGAGGTCGCCACCTGGATCGTTGACGCCGGAGCCCAGTACGAAGTCTGTCGAACCCGGCTCAACGCCTTGATTGACTGGCACCTGCAGCCAGCACCACCAGCAACTCCAGCGAACCAACACCCATGACTTTCGAGCTAAACCTTACCAACCTGATCTTCATCCTGTGCACCCTGGTCGGCGCTTTCTGGGCGTTGGTGAAGGTCATCATCTATCAGTCAGAGAAGTCGCTGGATACACGCTTCAAGGCACTGTCAACCACCATCGAAAAAGACCAGGAATTTACCCGGCAGTTGGAGCGTGACTTCCTTCGAATGCAAGCCGAGCTGCCTTTGCATTACGTGCGGCGTGAGGACTACATACGCGGTCAGAGCGTCATTGAAGCCAAGCTCGACGGACTGGGCACCAAGCTTGAAAACGCACAACTGCGGTCCCTCAAAACTTCCAACTGAAGGCAGCACCTATGCAAACCATTGACCATGCCCGCCTGCGCCGCGAATCCCTGCGCTGGCTGATCTTGCTGACCTTGAATAACGCTCGCCCGATAGGAGCCTTTGAAGGTTTGGTGTTGTCAGTAGCGCAAAGCGAATATCCGGACGCCACCGCCCTGGAATTGCGCCGTGAGATGGACTATCTGCACGACCGCGAGCTGATCGAACTGGAGAAGCATCCTGCAGGCCGTTGGTTCGCAAAGCTGACCCGTGATGGCATTGATGTAGCGGAGTACACGGTCACTTGTGAACCTGGCATTGCGCGACCCGCCAAGTACTGGGCGGGCTAGCATGGGCCGCAAGTCAACGATTTCACGTTTGCCCGCAGACGTTAAGTCGTACATTGAGGGCAAGCTGGCCGAGGGGCGTCTGACGCTAGACGAGTTGATCGCAGCCCTGCAAGCACAGTTCCCGGCCGTGCAGCAGGCGGGCGAGTTGCCCAGCCGCGCAGCAGTGCACCGGTACGGTCAGAAGCTGGAACGCAAACTTTCGGCCATTCGCGCCAGTACCGAGGCGGCCAAGATCATCCAGGCCCAGACCGGTGACAACGAAGACGCCCGCAGCGGTGCGCTGACCGCGCTGATTCAGACCGAGCTGTTTGAGGCCATCCTCAACCTGCAGGAAGCCGACGATCCCGATATGGACCCTGGTGAGCGGGTGGGTGTTCTGTCGGCTGCGGCCAAGAACATTGCAACCTTGACCAGGTCAAGCGTTGCACTGAAGCAATTTCAGGCCAAGGTGCGGGATGCTGCCAGAGCGGCTGCCTCCGAGGTGGAAAAGACCGTCAAAAAGGCGGGCCTGTCGGATGAGACCGTGGCCGAAATCAAGGCCCGCATTTTGGGCATTGTGAATGACGGCGCCAAGGCTTAAACCGCATGCAGCAGCACATCTCGCCCGAAATGCAGGAGTTGGCCAAACAAGCCGACTACGACTTCACACGTCGGGCTCCAGGCGTCATGCTGCCCTATCAGCAGCGGTGGATTGCCGATAAGTCGCGGGTCAAAGTACATGAGAAGTCCCGGCGAGTCGGTCTGTCGTGGGCTGAAGCCGCGGACTCCGCATTGGAGGCCGCAGCGAGCAGCGGCCAGGATGTTTGGTACATCGGCTACAACAAAGATATGGCCATCGAGTTCATTCTCGACGCGGCCCAGTGGGCGGTCCATTTCAACGAAGTAGCGTCGGCCATTGAATGCGCCGAGGAGGTGTTCAAGGATGGTGACGAAGACAAGGCCGTGCTGTCTTTCAGCATCCGGTTCGCCAGCGGCAATCGTGTCACAGCGCTGTCTTCGCGTCCAGCCAATTTGCGCGGCAAGCAAGGGCGGGTGATCATTGATGAGGCGGGGTTCCACAAGTCATTGGCTGAGTTGCTGAAGGCGGCATTCGCGCTGCTGATCTGGGGCGGCAGTGTGCACGTGATCAGTACGCACGATGGCGTTGACAACGCATTCAATGAATTGGTCAATGAAGTACGCGCCGGCAGAAAGCCATACAGCTTGCACCGGACCACGTTCAAGGAAGCCATTGCGGAGGGCCTCTATCGGCGCGTGTGCCAGAAGTTGGGCATGGCGTGGAGCGCCGAAGACGAGGCGATCTGGGAAGAGGAAATCCGGGCCATCTATCGCCCGGCCGACGCCGAGGAGCTGGACTGTGTGCCGTCCCAGTCGGGTGGTGCGTATTTCAGCCGCGCGCTGATCGAAGCCCGCATGAGCCCCTATCTGCCCGTGGTGCGCCTGTCGCTGCCACAGGGGTTTGAGCTGCGCAGTGAACACGAACGGGTCACCACGGTGGCCGACTGGCTGCGCGAAACCATCAAGCCGCTGCTGGACGGCCTGTCCCCAAGCCTGACCAGCTACTACGGTATGGACTTCGCACGCAGCGGTGACTTGTCCGTGATCACGCCATTGGTGGAAAACGGCATGTTGCGCAAGCACGCCCCGTTCATTCTGGAAATGCGCAACGTGCCGTTTGAACAGCAGAAACAGGTTCTTTTCTATGTGGTGGACGGCTTGCCCAACTTCCGATGCGGTGCGAACGATGCGCGGGGCAATGGTCAATACCTGGCCGAGGTTGCAGCGCAGAAATACGGGGCGGAATACATCTTCCGCGTGATGCTGACCCAGGAGTGGTACCGCGACAACATGCCGCGCTACAAGGCCGCGTTTGAAGACGATGAAATCACGATCCCAAAGGACGAAGGCGTCCTCACCGACCACCGTGCTGTCCAGAACGTCAACGGGGTACCTAAGGTTCCGGACACCGGCCACACCACGGACAAGAAAGATGGTGGGCAGCGCCATGGCGACTCCGCAATTTCTGGTGCGCTGGGGTGGTTCGCCTCTCTCAACGCGCCATCGCCTATCGAATACCAGAGTAGTGGCCAACCCCGTGGTGCTGACGCACAAGGATTTATGTAATGGCTCCAAAAAAGACACCCAAAGCGGCCCCCGCGCCCGAGTTTGATACGGAAGTAGCCAACCGCCTACGCGACCCCTATGAAAACAACTACATGGGGGTGCTGCAAACCAATGATCCGCTGCTGCTGGAGCGTGGCGGCGGTAGCGGCAAAACCTTTGAGTTGTACCGCGACCTCAAGCGCGACGGCAAGGTTTTCAGCGGCCTGCAAAAGCGCAAGCTGGCGGTGATTGGCAAGCCATGGCAGGTGGAGTCTGTCGACAAGGGTGCGGCGGGCGAAGCGGCCGTGGTGGCGGTCACTGAAATGCTCAAGCTAATCAACTTTGACACGCTGTGCTCGGAGTTGCTCGACGCGTTGCTGGTTGGCTTTGTGCCTACCGAAATTGTGTGGACGATCCGGGACAGCCTGATCGCCGCCAAGCGCGTAGTCAAGCGTGCGCAGCGTCGGTTTGTGTATGTCCAGGACGACGAAAACGCGCCGCCTGCACTGCATCTGCTGACCAAGGCCAACATGCTGAAGGGCGAGGCGGTACCGGATCGCAAATTCATCGTGCACCGGGTCAATCCCGAAGATGACAACCCGTATGGCATGGGTCTGGGTCTGCAGCTCTATTGGCCGGTGTTTTTCAAGCGCAAAGGCATCCTGGCCTGGAACAAGGTGAACGACCGCTTTGGGTCACCGACGCCCCACGGCAAATATCCCCGCAATGCCGGTGCCAAGGAAAAGGCAACCTTGTTCGACGCTCTGCGCGCCATGAGCAATGACGGTGTTTTGATGACGCCCGAGGGCATGGAGATTGCGCTGCTGGAGAGCAAGCTGACCGGATCCATTTCCACGCAGCAGACCCTGTGCGAGTACATGGACGATTGGATCATGGAAGTGATTCTCGGCCAGTCCCCGCGCGGCAAAGGTGGTGGCGCAGTGGCTGCGGCCAGCAATGAACGTGAAGACGTGCGTGTTGAGTTGTCGCAGGCGGATTCCGACCTGCTGAGCGAAACCATCAACAGCACGCTGCTGGCTTGGTTCTGCGACTACAACGGACTGAGCCCATGCCGGGTGTACCGCGTCATCAAGAAGGACGAAGACCTGAAGGCAGCCAGCGAGACCGATAAGAACGTTGCGGGCATGGGCTTCAAAATGACCATTGAAGGCGTCCGCGCGAAGTACGGCGAGCACTGGGACGAAGCTACCCCTGAAACACCGCCGCCGCCCGCACCTGCAGGTGGCAAGCCCGCGAGCTTTGCCGAACATACGCCGCCTGGCGAGTCCGACCCTGTCGATGCGCTTGTGGCCGCTGAGTTGGCGCAATGGCAACCACTTGTAGACCCCATCACAAAGGCACTACAGGTGGCCCTGGATGAATCCGTGGCCGGTGGCGAGACCGCTGCCCAGTTCTTAACCAGGTTGCCAGATCTGCTGACCAAATTCGATGTGGATGCATTGAGCCAGGCGCTTACCCGCGCCGCCTTTACCGCCCACCTGGCGGGCGTTGCGGGCGTGGGCGTAGACGTGGAAAAGGTTTAGGGGACGGCCATGCCCAGCCCATCCAGCGAACCCAGCGCGGCACAGGCATTTGCCGCGCTGCAGAAGCTCACGCCAACGCAGGCCGTGGAGTACTTGCAACGGCGCAACCAGGTGACCAACACCTATAGCTGGCAGGATCTGTGGCAACAGGAGCACGCGCAGCAATTCACCGTCAGCCGCCTGACGCGCACCGACCTGATGCAGGCGCTGCAGGACCAAATCACCAAAAGCGTGGCCGGTGACCTGTCACGGCGTGACTTCATGCGCGACGCCAAGGCCTTGCTTGAAAAGTCGGGTTGGTGGGGCACCGTTGAAGTAGTTGACCCGGCAACCGGCGAGCTGCTGAAAACCACCTTTGACTCTGCGCGCCTGAAACTTATTTTCGATACCAACACCAGCATGGCTTATGCCGCTGGCCAGTGGGAGCGCATCCAACAGACCAAGCGCAGCCATCCCTATCTGCGTTACATCACCCAGCAGGATGACAAGGTGCGCCCGGCGCACGGCGCCTGGAACAACGTCACTCTACCGGTTGACCATTCGTTCTGGGTTACCCATTTCCCGCCCTGCGGCTGGCGCTGCCGCTGCCGCGTGGTGTCGGTTAGCCAGAAGGAATATGACGCGGGCACCACCCCAACGGGTGGCTTCATGCGCAAGAGCGCACCAGATATCCAGACGCGCGACTGGCACAACCCGCGCACCAACCAGATCCACTCCATTCCGGTGGGTATCGACCCCGGTTTTGGATACAACCCAGGCATCGCCAGCGCGCGGGCAAAGGCGCAGCACGATCTGGAGACAGAAAAGCTGGCGGCAATCGACCCACCATTGGCCGCCAGCGCCCGTGCCGACGGCACCAGAGTGCCCACCATTGCCAAAGCAAAGGCGGATCAACCCGACTGGAAAACTCTGGGCCTGCCAGACTTGCGCACGATGACGGCCAACGCAGATGCCCCGCCATTGCTGGAAGGTGCCGCTACGCGGGCGCAAGCGCTTGACACGGTTCGCTCTGCATTGGGCGTGCAGCCCGGCGGCGGCGTGGTGGTCCAAACGCCCGTTGAGATGGTGATGCTATTGGATGCAAGCCTGCCGCACGTGGTCGAAAAGACCGCCGATGCACGCGAGCGCTATGCCAATTTCATCCTTCCCACTCTGCGCAGCCCGACCGAAGTGTGGGCGACCCGGTATGACGATGCAACGGTACGGCACCGTTACATCAAGTTGTTTTCAGGGGCGAAATATGACCTGATGGTGATCGTCAGAGTGGAACCCGATGGCAGCATCTTCTGGAACATGATGCAGCGCGACCGCAAAAAGATGAACGATATGCGCGTGGGCGAAAGAGTATTTAGCGAGACTTGAACACGGGGTCTGAAGCTCCGCAGCAGATCTGGACGCTGCGGTCACCTTTCAGGCGGTTATAGGCCCAGCGCCAACCGCTTTCGAGCCCCGTGTTCAGCCAGTGGTCATTTTAAGGCTTTCGCCTGATTTCAGCAAAAAGGAGGATTTCGCATGCTGACCGTAACCGTGAACAGTAAGCCTGTCGATGACCTGCTGACCCAGCTACTGGGGCGGATGGACGATCTGCAACCCGCCATGCAGGGCATCGGGCAGGAACTCAACAGTCGCATCAGCGCACGCTTTGAGACGCGGAGCGACCCCATGGGCAGGGCCTGGGCACCGTGGGCTGAATCAACCCGGGAAAACTACCCAAAAGACGGGCGCGGCCTGCTACTGGAGCGCTACGGCGATATGCTGAAAAGCCTGAACTTTCAGGCAGACAGCACCGCCGTGCGCGTCGGCTTTGGTGCGGTGGCGTCCAAGAAAGGCGACGTGTATGCCGCCTATCACGAGTGGGGCACTGTGAAGATGCCCCGCCGTGGCCTGCTTTTCGCCGACCCGGACGCCGGTACGCTGGCACCTGGCGATGAAGCCGCCGTGTTGGACATCATCAGCGGGTTTTTATTGCCGGGGTAGAGCCGCTTCCCACTTCCAATTGGTCACGTTTTGACCTGGGCGAGATCAACGCCAAGTTAATGTATCGCTTGGTGGCCTACGGGGTGCCGCCAGGCAACAGACTAACAATCCCAGACACAATGGACGCGACGTTTGCCATATGCGGCAGTGCACTCAGCAACGCAGTTACTACAGCCTTCTTCGGTTTTCCAGATTGAAAGGCGTCATCTACCCCATCGACGATCTCGTTGGCGTCCGCCTTCTCCTTGGCGGAAAGCCCCGACTCGTCTATCTCCCTACGGAGTGCCGTTATGTGCTGACTAACCCGCCCATCTATTTGCACTAAGTTGGTCGAGTTGTCGATCGAGTTTTGATTGACTCGTGCGTTATTGCCCGAGATGTTGTACGTGATGCTTTGGACTGCGCTCTTCGCCTCGGGCAGCCCCAATTTGCGAACGTCCATTTGGTAACCTGCTGGAATCTCGTAAAACTCCTCATTAAAGCCAGGGTCAATTACACGAAACGTTTCCTCCGCACCGTTGGACATTTTGCGTTGCACCAGATCCCCCGGTTCAACGAGAACGCCATTGAAGTTCATGAAGATTTTGTCCTTTTGAACGCTCGCCTTCAGCCCGGTCGTCCTGGTGCCATCTGACTTAAGTATTTCGATCTTGTCAGTGTGTAGGTCGTCGAAGTCCATGGCCAGTCCTTTAAATAGCAGTAGAGGGAATAATTTGCAAAGATGGGCTGAATTTACACTCCAATCCCTGTCGCCTCACTATTTCGTCACACGAAAGCTATTTTTGTAGTCCGTCCCACCGAGTGCCGCCTTTTCCCAATAAATCCCGGATTTATCGCGCCTCTCCCCCTTTGAATATCTCAACTCCCTTCAGCCCACATCGTAGAAGCCGCTCTCCAACAGCAGCACGTCGAAACCCATCTTTTCGTGCAGGTACTTCAGCAGCCGGGTCTTCAGCAAAAACTCTTCGCGCCCGCCATGGGTTTGCTCACCCAGCGCGACCACCCGGGCATCACCTATGGCCTCCGCAAAGGTCTTGAGATCACTGTCATCTGCCTGGGCCGGGTCCACGCTGCGCACGACCCAGGGGCGTATGGGCAGATCGGCAATGGACGCCGCCTGCACCGAAGACTGGGCCAAGCAGGCCAGCAAGGCCGCACCCAAAATCATCCATTTTTTCATAATTAGCCCATCTTTAAACAACCACATAGATACCACATTGACAAATATTTTTGGGTTAAGTTCAATTTTTGGCGGATATTTACGATTTGGTCTTACTAAGATAAGACCAAAATACAAAAATGGAATATCGGTCGGTCTATCCGAAGCGGCACTTGCGCTGAAACCCCTTAATCAGGTGGCACGCGACAATGGCCAAAAACCCACCTCTATGCATTCATTCAAACAAAAAATCCTCATCGCCGTGGTTGTTACCTTTGGCTTTGGCGTCTCCACGCTGCTCTATGCTGCCTATACCGTGCCTAGCGACTTGGCATGCCTGTTTTTGAAGTCAGCGACGCTGGACAAACTGCCCGATGGGGCACTCGTGGACCCCGGCATTTCCGATGCAGAACGCGCAACGTTCCCTGAACTTCAATGGCAGGCCAAGGCGCGCATTGAGAAAATTTTTGGCGCACCGCGTGTGCTCCCCATCGTTGTATTTTTCAAGGATTCAAAGATTTTTTGGCCCCTGAAAATAAACAGCTACGGCAGCGCAGGCTCCGCAATAAATCACCACTGCGTCTTCATGGGTCCGCAAGGTCTAAACGTCGATGTGGTCGCACACGAACTGATGCACCAAGAACTACAAGAACGCGTCGGTTCTTGGCGCATGTTCACCGAAGTTCCGGTATGGTTCAACGAAGGCATAGCCATGCAGGTTGATTTTCGACCGCAGTATTCACTGGCACCGGAAGCAGCGAACCCGGGCGATATCGGCAAGGTGAGGACCCTCAAGTCCGTTCGCCAGTTCAATCAGGGAAACGATGCACAACTGACGCAGCACTACGCCTTTGCCAAGGCAGAGGTAGCGCAGTGGCTGTCCCAGGTGGGGCAGCGGGATCTTTACCCCCGTTTGGAGCGTATTCGTGCCGGAGAGCCATTCCACACAGTTGTGGAACGCAAACAACCCTCAGGCATGGCACCGCAGTAGTTGCCGTGCGTGCGCCTGCAGCGCGAGCTTTAGCGCCTGGGGTTCAACGATCTCAAACTCCTGGCTCAAACGCGCCAACTCGCGCGCAAACCAGTCCAGGTCGTCGGCCTGTGCATCCAGCCGAATGCCGCCGCGCTCTTGTGTCAGTTTGCCGATACTGGACGGGATAGCGCGCCGCAGCGTCGCCATGTCGACTTGTACAAACCGGACAACGATGGCATGTGCCCGCTCCACCGCCGCGATGGACTCACGCAGGTACTTCAGCACATCAAAACCCGGTGGTATGCCGAACGACTTGGGACAAGCCTGCACCGCCTGCACCCGGTCCAGCCGAAACGAGCGCAGGCCGCGGCGCAGGTGGCAATAGCCCACGACATACCAGGCACCGTACAAGTAACCGACGCCATAAGGATCGACCTCGCGCTCGCTCATGCGGCCATCCAGTGCACCGTAGGTCATCTGGATGGTTTGCGCGGCGCTGGCGCATTGCGTGACCTGGGCAAAAAACTCGCTGCCACTCTGCGCCTGGGGCGGCAACAGGTCCAGCGCTACAACGGCGTTCAGATCGCCAATTTTCCGCTTCAGCATCTTCGGCATTACACGGTCCAGCTTGGCCTGTGCGCTGGCCACGGCGGGCGTCATGTCGCTCAAGCCCAGGTCGCGCGCCACACGCAAGCCGACCGACAGGGCCAGCGTCTCGTCGTTGCTGAACATCATGGGCGGCAGCTTGTAGCCCGGCATCAGCGCGTAGTGGCCATCGCGCCCGCGTGTGCTGCGTATCGGCACGCCAAAGTTTTCAAGCTCGACGATGTAGCGGCGCACCGTGCGGCGGTCCACACCGACCAGCTCGGCGAGTTGCGCGCCGCTGAGGCTGGTATGTGATTGCAGCAGTTCCAGCGCGGCCAGCACGCGTTGCAATGGTTTTTCCATGTACCAATGCTACAACCGATATAGGACATGTTCTGGCCTATATCACTCCTAGACTGCAGCCATTCAAACACCCGTTTAAAGGAAGCAAACATGGCACCCGATCTCTGGCTATATTTTCTAGCGGTTCTGGCCGTCATCCTGCTGCCCGGCATGGACATGGCGTATGTGGTGGCCAGCAGCGTCAGTGGCGGCCGCCGCGGCGCGGTCAGTTCGGTGCTGGGCATTGCCAGCGGTGGCGCCATCCACGTGGTGGTCGGCGCAACAGGTATTGCGGCATTGATGGTGTTGTTCCCGCACCTGTTTCGCGTGCTGTTGCTGCTGGGAACGCTGTACCTGCTGTGGGTAGGTTGGGGAATATTCCGCAGCGCCGATGCCACCTCCACCGCTGCAGAGGAAGACGCGGCACCGGTATCTAGCGGCGCGATCTACCGCCACGCGGTGACCACCTGTTTGCTGAACCCCAAGGCCTACGCCTTTACCTTTGCGCTGTTCCCCGCCTTTGTGCGCGACGATGCGCGCACCCTGGTAGAACAAACGCTGGCCCTGTGTCTGATCACTGTGGGCACACAAATCGCGGTGTACGGCGTGGTGGCGGCACTGGCACTGCAATCACGCGCCTTTATCCGCGCACGCCAGAGCCTGATGGCACGGGCCATGGGCTCGATGTTGATGGTCTGCGCGTTGCTAACCGCCACGCAAGCCTGGGCGTCGCCCTAAGAGTATGGGTGGCAGAGCGTTCTGCGCAGGTAAAGGAGGAGGACCTGCTCGCAGGTCCGGGGGACACGGAGCAGAACGCTCTGCCGCCCAGACTCCTCCAGAGTTGTCAGCGAGCAGGGTTGTTCAGCGCGAAGGATTGGGGAACACGATCCCCTGCAGCCCGCCCTTGCGCTCGAAAGGCTTCCACTGTCCTTCTGCCTGCGCCAGACGATCTGCCACGGCCCACCATGCTGTTGGGTTGAGCCCCAGCCCGATGTGGCTGGCGTAGACCTCGACGTTCTCGGTGTGCGGATTGTGTTTGCTCGGCGCTTGCAGGCTGGCCTGCCAGGCCACGACGCCGTCGGTGCGTGTGTAGATGGACGTGGTGGGCACGGGTGGCGCGGCTGGCAGATCGAACTGCGCGGTTTCCTCCTCCGCCCTGCGGCCACTGGTGAGTTCGTAGACGCGCCAGGCGTTGGTGCTCTTGTGCGAGCCTGCAAACGGTGTGCCCAGCGTGATGACGCCGCGCACACATTCAGGCAACTCCTTGGCCAGTTCGCGGGCGTAGATGCCGCCCAGGCTCCAGCCAATCAGGCTGACCTTTTTACTGCCACTTTCATCGAATGCCGCGCGCACCTGGCGGCGCGCTTCCTGCAGCACCCCGGCCCGGGGTCCGAAGTTGTGGCTTTGGTTCCAGCCCGACACGTCATAACCCAGGCCTTGCAGATAACCGCGCAAGGGCAAGGTGGAGGTGTCGCTGGCCGACAAACCGGGAAACACAATGACCGCATGGCCATCGCCCACTGGGGCGCGTTGCAACATGGGCCAAGCCGGAATCAGGGCACCAAATTCCCAGGGCGCCCGGAGTTCCATGGCCATTAACAAAGCGCTGGGTGCTGGTGGATGGGAAGAGGAATTCGATTGCGTCGTCTGCGTTGCCATCTCGTGTGATAGGTGCCAGGCCGGCTTGGCCTTCTTCCGTGCTGTTGTGGTGGTGGAGACAACAGTAGCAGTTTTTGCCGTTTAAGGCTGACCCATGGTCTTGGCTTTGGGGTCAGGAATCCGGCTGCATGTCGCGTTGGGGACTACACGCGGCCTTCGGTGTGCGGGTTATTACCGAGGCCACCACCTCTTGCCGAAACCCGCGCTGAAGCCGCGCCATGGTCCGCGGTCTCAATGGAAGTCCCGGCTCGTTGTCTCCAGCGCACCCAGCAAAGGTGTCATGTCCACCAGGCGCTTGGCGATCACGTGGCGCACCTGGCCACCGGTTTCTTCGTCGCGCTGCCACACGCCATACACGGCCAACAAACGGGACTGGTAGACCTCGTGGCGAAAGCGCTCTCTGACAGCCTTCCACACAATGATGTTGACGCTGCCGGTCTCGTCTTCCAAGGTGATGAAGATCACCCCCTTGGCGGTCTGGGGGCGCTGGCGCATGGTGACCAGGCCGCAGGCGCGCACCAGGCGGCCGTGTGGCATGGACGCCATTTGCGCGGCGGTCAGCAGCTTCTTGTTCGTGAAATCCGGGCGCAACAACAACAGCGGGTGGCTGCGCAAGGTCAGGCCCAGTGCGGCATAGTCAAACACCACCTCTTCGCCTTCTTCGGCTGCGGGCAGCAACAGCTCGTCTTCGTCGATGGGTATACCCTTGAGCAGCGCCGGGGCCGGCTTCAGGGCCGATGCGTCCCAGACCTGCTGGCGGCGGTGGCCGGACAGGGATAACAGCGCATCGGCACTGGCCAGGGCTTTGAGGTCTACCTCGTTCAGGGCACAACGCAGGGCCAGGTCCTGGGTGCTGATGAAGGGTTTTTGGATACGCTCGGCAGCGATGCGGTCGCCGACTTCTTTGCGCAGGCCGCTGATGAGTCGCAGGCCCAGGCGGATGGCTGGGTTCACGGACGCAATGGGGGTCAGAGCCCGATTTCGTTCTGCGCCATTCCCTCCGTCAATGCCTCTGTCCTGAATCGGGATCTGACCCCCATTGCTCGGCTCCGTGCTCCGATTGCATTCCTGTCCTGAATCGGGATCTGACCCCCATTGCTCCGGCCCCATTGATTCTGAACAGACGGGGTCAGAGCACACACCTTGCTGCGCAAGGCGGTGGTCTGACCCCGTAGTCTCAAGAGTGCAATCCCAGTCGCTGTGCGACACGTCTACGGCGCGCACTTCGACGCCGTGGCGTTGGGCGTCTTGCACCAATTGCGAAGGCCCGTAGAAACCCAGCGGCTGGCTGTTCAGCAGGGCGGCCAGGAAACAGGCTGGCTCGTGCCATTTGAGCCAGCAACTGATGTAGACCAGGAGGGCAAAGCTGGCGGCGTGGCTCTCGGGGAAACCGTATTCACCAAAACCTTCCATCTGCCGGAAGATGGCTTCAGCAAACTCCAGCGAATAGCTGTTCTTCAGCATGCCCTCGACAAAACGGTCATGGAATTTGTGCACCCCGCCCGAGCGTTTCCAGGCGGCCATGGAACGGCGCAGCGCATCGGCCTCGCCGGGTGTGAAGCCCGCGGCCAGCACCGCGATCTGCATCACCTGCTCCTGAAAAATCGGCACGCCCAGGGTGCGCCGCAAGGCCTCCCTCAAGGCCTCACTGGGGTATTTGACGTTATCCGGGTCCTTGCGTGCCTTCAGGTACGGATGCACCATGCCGCCCTGGATAGGCCCGGGCCGCACGATGGCCACCTCCACCACCAGGTCATAGTAGGTGCGGGGTTTAAGACGCGGCAACATGCTCATCTGCGCCCGGCTTTCAATCTGGAACACACCCACCGTATCGGCCCTGCAGATCATGTCGTAGGTGGCCACATCTTCGCGCGGCACATCTTGCATCTGCATGGGACTGGGCAGGCCGCGCCACTGGGTGATGAGCACCAGGCAGCGGCGTATCGCACTGAGCATGCCCAGGGCCAACACGTCGACCTTCATCAGGCCCACGGCGTCCAGGTCGTCCTTGTCCCACTGGATGATGGAGCGGTCCGGCATGGCCGCGTTTTCGACCGGCACCAGCCGGGTCAAGGGTCCCTGCGTCAGCACAAAACCGCCCACGTGTTGGCTCAGGTGGCGTGGAAAACCCTGCAGTTGTTTGGCCAGATTGACCCACAGCTCCAGGCGGTCCGCCGGTGGCACCACACACTCCGGCCCCAGGCAGGCGATGGCGGACTGCAGGCGTTCATCCAGCACCTCGCGGTTGTACATTCCAGGGTGCTCCTTGCCCAGCGCCGTGATCAGGTCCGCAGGAATTTCCAGCGCATGCCCCACATCGCGCAGCGCACTGCGCGGGCGGTAGCTGATGACGGTGGCGGCAATGGCGGCACGTTCGCGGCCGTATTTTTCGTAGATGAACTGGATGACCTCTTCGCGCCGCTGGTGTTCGAAATCCACATCGATATCGGGCGGCTCGTTGCGCTCGCGGCTGATGAAACGCTCGAACAAAAGCGAGGTCTCGTGCGGATTAGCCTCGGTGATATGCAGGCAATAACACACCACCGAATTGGCCGCCGATCCGCGTCCCTGGCACAAGATGTCCTGGCTGCGCGCAAAACGCACGATGTCGTGCACCGTCAGAAAGTACATCTCAAACCCCAGCTCGGCAATCAGCGCCAGCTCATGCTCCACGCGCTTGCGGATGTCTGGCGGCATGCCTTTTTCCGGATACCGTTCACGCGCACCCTCTTCGCAGTAGTGGCGTAGCGTCTGCGCCGGGGTAGAACCTGGCAGCAGGGTCTCCATCGGGTACTGGTAGGCGATTTCCTTCAGGTCAAAAGTGCATCTGTCGGCAATCAAAAGTGTGTTGGCCATCAGCTCCGGCGGATACAGCGCCGCTAGCCGTGCGCGGGACCGCAGGTGTGATTCGGCATTGGCCTGCAGCGCAAAACCGCATTGCGCCACCGGCTGGCCCAGGCGCACGGCGGTCAACACATCGTGCAGCGGCTTGCGTGAACGCACATGCATGGTCACACCACCGGCGGCCACCAGCGGCACGCCGGTGAGTTGCGCCATCTGCTGCAAGCGCACGCGCTGCAACGCATCGTCAGAGCCCAGCGGCAACTCCATGGTCAGCCATAGGCTTGAGCCAAACAGCCCCCTAGCCCTCGTGATTATTGAATATGCCGCTTCTATATTGATAGCAGATGGAAAGACCAGCAAAATCTCGCAGTGCGTGAGCCGCGCCCACAAGGCCTGGTTCTGCGCCCCATGCCATGCCACGCGGTACTGCCCCTTGGGCGCGGCCCGGCGCGCCACGGTGATGAAGGAGCACAGATTGCCCCAGCCTTCAAGGTTGTGCACCAGTGCCACCACGGTGAAGTTGTTGGCTGGCCCCAGCGGCACACAAAACTCGGCGCCCAGCAGCAGCTTCATGCCGGTTTGCTGGCGCGCTGCGACATGCGCGCGCACCACACCGGCCACCGAACATTCGTCGGTGATGGCCAGCGCGCCATAACCCAGCGCAGCGGCACGCTCCACCAGTTCTTCGGGTTGGGATGCGCCGCGCTGGAAGCTGAAGTTGCTCAGGCAATGCAGTTCGGCGTAGGCGGGAGGGGGTTGAGTGGGGTTCATGGAATACTGTGTATTTTTACAGCATATGCAGATGTCCCGCTTTTTCCAACCTCCAAACTTCCAAACTTCCAAACTTCCGAACTTCCAAACTTCTAAATTCCTAACTTCCGGCCCCCACTCCCCCCAGCCCCCTCGCCCCGCCGGGCGAGGGGGAGCCAATGCGGACTGCCGATTTGGTGGTGGAGCACCGAATACGGAATTACGGGCGAGGCGTTGCCAAAGATGTTGGTTGGCGGAGGTTGTGTGCAGGCGGTCGTAGGGACATCTGCGTCGTTGGGCCGCCCCCGGCTGGCGGCTGCGCGCCAGCGGCGAGCACTGGGTTCAACTGCGGAAAATGGCTATGTGCGTGTGCGGGAGTGAGAGGCTAATGGCTCTCTAGCGGCCGCGCAGCTAGCCGCCGTTGGCACACCAGGACTGAGCCATTCACTACGACTCCATGCGAAAAGTCCAGGCACCGCAAAACCGTTGGCAACGCCCCGACCGTAATTCCGTAGTCGGCGCGCAGCAGCCAAATCGGCTGTCCGCATTGGCTCCCCCTCGCCCGGCGGGGCGAGGGGGCTGGGGGGAGTGGGGGCCGGAAGTTAGAAATTCGGTAGTTCGGAAGTTGGAAGCCCAGCAGTCGGAAGTCTGGAAGTCCCAGCAGCATCACCCCGCCAACACCACCTGGTTTCGCCCCCGATTCTTGGCCTGGTACATGGCCGCATCGGCGGCCTCAACCAGGCTGGCGGAACTTTGCCCCTGCCTGGGCACGCAGGATGCCACACCAATGCTGATGGTGACAACACCCGCCACCGTGGCCTTGGCGTGGGGCAGGCCCAATGCCTGCACCGCGGCACGGATGCGCTCCATGGCGGCATGGGCCTCGGCGCTACCCAGGCCCGGCAAGATGACGACAAACTCCTCGCCACCGTAGCGGGCCACCAGTTCTCCGGAACGTTGCACAGTGTTGCTCAAGGTCTGGGCCAGCATCTTCAGGCAGACGTCACCCGCCTGGTGGCCGTAGTGGTCGTTATAAGCCTTGAACTGGTCCACATCCAGCATGGCAATGGCCAGCGGCAGGTGCTGGCGGCTGGCGCGTTGCCACTCGGCCTCCCATTCCTGGTCAAACGTGCGGCGGTTCGCCAGACCGGTCAGGCCATCGGTGGCGCTCAGGGCCTGCAGTTGGCGATTCGCGGCTTCGAGCTCGACGGTGCGCAGCCGCACCTTCTCCTCCAGCTCCAGATTGGCGGCCGCAATCGCCTCCCGCAAACGTGCCTGCACCACCATATCGGCGCGCAGTCGGCGCGAGAACATGGCCCCCACCCACAGCAGCAGTACCAGCGCCGCGATGCGCATGGCCTGCGCCATGAAACGCAGCCGCTCAAAGTACACATCGGTACGGGCCAGTTCACCGGTCAGGGCGCCCACCGCGGTTTCGCTGTTGATTTCGTATATCTTTTTGGCCCGCACATAGGTCTCGTCAAACAGCAACTGGTGCGCCTCTTTCCAGCGCTCCTGGCGCATCAGCTTGAGCGCCGCCTCTTCGGTGACGTGCAGTTTGTGGTGGTCATCACTCAAGGCCGACACCTCTTCGGACAGGTTCTGCAGCCGGGTCAGATTGCCCACGGTCTTGACCGTGGCTTCCAGGTCCGCGTTGACGGTGTCGTAGCTGGCGGTACGCAGCGTGTTTTGCTCCAGCACCGAAATCACCAGCATGCTGGTCAACTCCTGGTTCAGCCGCACCATACGTTCCAGGCCGGTGTTGATCTCCAGGTGGCGGGCATGCAGGGCATCGTTCTCGATGTCCACATACGAGCCAACACCCATGGCCAACACCAGGATCGCCACGGCGACATACATGCTTTTGGTGGACCGCATGAACCGGCCCAGTGGCCTGGCTTCAAACATGGGCACGGACACTCACTCCAGCACCTTGTCGGCCTTCCTCAACAGGTCGGGTGACACGGTGACGCCCTGCGCACGCGCCGCCTTCAGGTTGATGACCAGGCTGAATTTTTCCACCGGACCCCAGGGGATGTCGCCCGGCTTGACACCCTTGAGCACCAGTGCCGCCTTCTTGCCGGCCGAATAACCGACCAAAAAATAGTCCATGCCGTAGGCCGCAACAGCCCCACGCGGAACACTGTCCACATCGCCGGCAAACAGTGCAATCTTGTTGGTGTCGCAGACCCGTGCAATCGCATCCAGATTGGCCACCGTGGTGTTGTCGGACGTGATGGTGATGGCCTGCACCTTGCCGACCAGCGCGTTGGCCGCCTGCTCAACCGCGTTGCTGTTGGCCACATGGACCTCGACCAGCTCCAGCCCCAAAGACTTGGCCGCCGCACGCATGGCCTTGATGTGGGTCACCGAATTGGCTTCGGCCGGGTTGTAGATGGTGCCCCACTTCTTGGCCTTGGGCACGAACTTGGCATAGGTCTCCATTTGCAGCAGCACCGGCCACAAGTCGCTGACCCCGGTCACATTGGTGCCGGTCTTTTTGCCGGGAGCGCTGTCCTTGGGCACAACCCCGGCATCGACCGGGTCGCTGATCGATGAAAAGACCACCGGTATCTTGCGGATGACACCCACCACGGCCTGGCTGGTCGGTGTGGCGATGCTGTGCACCAGATCCACCTTGTTGTCCTCGAACCTGCGGGCTATCGCAGCCGCCTTGGCCGGGTCGCCCTCGGCGTTCTGGCGGTCATACCGCACATGGACACCTTCCTTGAAACCGGCGCTGGCCAGCGCCGCCTCAAAGCCTTTTTCATCGGCATCGAGCGCCGCATGGGAGACGATCTTGGTGACGCCGATATGAACCATCTTCTGGTCCGCACTCCAGGCCAGACCCGGCGCCAGCAGCATGCCAAGCACACAGGCCCATAGGCTGGCTGCCGCTGTCTGGCCGCTGCGCTGAACTGCCAAGGACGGGTATGCCATGGTGACCTCGTTTGTGGTTGCAGTTCCATCTTACTCCCCAGGTCAGTCTGCGATGACAAGCGCGATCGGCTCGCCTATAGTGCAACTCTCAGTCACTTCCAACCGGGACAATTCCCATGAAAAAGCAAACCTTCTGCCTGGCCTTCTCACTGGCCTTGCTGGCCCTGACCCACAGCAGTTGGGCTGCCGCGGCCGCCCCAAGCCAATTGGCGACCGATACCAAGGCAGCGCAAACCCGTTATGACGCCGATAAAAAGCTGTGCAACGACGAGACCACGTCCACTGCGCGGCTGCAATGCCGGCGCGATGCCAAGTCCGAATACGACCAGGCGATTGCAACTGCCAAGGCGCAAGCCGCCACGGCGCACGCAGTGGCACCCACGGCATCTCCCGCACGTGGCCCTGCGACCGCGCCAGCGGCGGCCGCCTGCAGTGACTGCGGCCAGGTGCTAGCCGTCACGGTGACGGAAAAGGCCGGTGAATACAGCCCCGTGGGCATCATCGCGGGTGGCGCACTGGGCGCCCTGCTGGGCAACCAGGTCGGCGGCGGAACAGGCAAGGACATTGCCACCGTTGCCGGAGCGGTGGGTGGAGCCTATGCCGGAAAGGTTCTGGAAGAGAAGTACAAGACACACAAGGTCTGGACCGTAACCGTGCTGTATGGCAACGAAAGCAAGGCCAGTTTTGATTTCACGAAAGACCCCGGCCTCAAGGTGGGCGACCGGGTCAAAAACACCGGCAATACGATTGCCCGGCAATAGGTCCACGGGCTCGGCGACCGCGCCGCCGCCGGCTCAATAGTGCGGCGGCAATTCTTCACTGGCCCGGCTCAGGCCGGTGCCGGCGCCCTCTTCGGGCATTTGCTGGCGCAACTGGCGCACCTCACGCAACAGCAGGTCTAGGTCCTGTTGCTGGCGCACGATGACCTGGTTGAGCTGGTCCAGCAGGTCTTCGGTAAAACTGGCCTTGATCTCCAGATCGGTCAAACGCTGTTCGGTGGTGTCGGCTTGGTGCATGGCGCTATTGGACACCAAATGCAACGGCCATTAGCTGACTGCGCATCAGGGCACGCAGCGCAGGTTCTGCAGCAGCGGTAGCTCCTCACGCGCAAAGGCCAAAGCCAACTCGGCGATATAGGCCACCATGCCCTCCAGCTCGGTGATGGCCACACCATCACGCACCACGTGCACACCCGCGCCGTGCAGGCGCAGCGCCAGTGACCGAGCCCATTCCTGTGGCGTTTGCAGGCCCGCAAACCGAAACGCCAGGAACTGCATGTGCAACTGCCCCACACGAATGCCGCCACCCGTCACGGCGGATGCCAGATGGGTGATATCGGCGCTGTGCTGGGCCTTGTTGCAAATGGCCGCATTCAGTTGCAAGACCCGCTGCGCGACCTGCTGCGCGGTGTCAGGGTTCTGCGCCACGGCCAGGCTCCCATTGCCCAAGAGATTCAGCAGGGCCTGCAACACCGCGTCGGCGGCCAGGCCCGTCTGTGCGGCCTGGGTCAGCACATCGGCGACGGCGTGGGCCTGACCGTCTGACAACTGGGCGACGATGGATGCCAGCACGGCCTGCGGGATTTCGGTATGGAACACCGCCTGCACCACCGACGTGGTGACCGCGGATGGCGTGCGTGCCAGCACAACGCGGGCTGTGCGCAAGACCTCCTGGGCTTCGGTGGCCGGCATCTGCAGGCCCCCCTTGATCCAGTAGTCCTGCCGAAACTGCCGGTTGACCAACATGTCGCGCGCGGTTTCACGCGTGCAGGTATCGGCTATCTGTTTCAGAAATTCGCGCTGCGATGGCACCAGAAAATGTTCGTCGAAATAGTGCGTAGGGATCGCCGAGCAGGCGAACTTGAGCCGCGCGTCTTGCAACAAATCGAAGACCTGGCTGAACGACATCGGCGTCCAATGCTGCACCAGGTACTCGTGGTTGAGGTAGCTGTTGGACGGGTGGTTCAACAAATCGTCCATGCTGCGTTTGGCCAGCGGATGGACCTCGGCCAGTTGTGGATTGCTGACCAGCATGCCCTGCACAAACTGGTAGGCGGAACGTGCGCGCTGCAGATCGCCCTGCCCTGCGTGTGTCATGTGGTCCATGTAGGACTTCATCAGGTTGCGCACCGGAACCATTTGCGCATGCCCCGGCAAGGCGTTGTAACTCAGGTAGACGACGCCACCCCAGCGCAGTTTGCGTTGCAAAAAGTTAATGATGATGCCGCGGTTGGCATCGGACACCCAGGACCAGACGCCGTGTAATGCGATGAAGTCAAAGTCCGGCAGGTCGTCGCGTTGGCAGAAATCCAGGAAAGACTGGTCGTGCAACTCCACTGGCACACCGGCATGGTCCGCCAACTCATTGGCGAATTGCGCGTGCGCCGGGTTGTAGTCCGTGCCCCACCATTGCACATGCGACGCCGCAGCGTGGATCGCCGTACTCAGGCCCGTGCCATAACCCAGTTCGCAAGCATGCAAAAGCCTGGCATTGGCGCGCAAGCCTTGCTGGGCCAGCAGCAGCGCCAGCCGCGCCGGATTGAGTTCAGAGAAATAAGTGGTTTGGTAGTCCAGCGTCGCGGTGTGTTCCTGGGTCCATTCACTCATGCTGCTCTTTCTCAGGATGGGGGATTGTGGTTCGTGGCGCCGGGTGGGTTTTGGCGGCGGATTTCGCGCAGCATGAACAGGTAAAGCCCTTCGACCTTCTCACGCGCCCACGGCGTCTTGCGCAGGAACTTCAGGCTCGAGCCTACGCTGGGCTCGAACGTGAAGCAGCGCACCGGTATACGTTCACCCAGGCCGTCCCAGCCGTAATGGGCGGCCAGCTCGGTGACGATGGCTTCCAGCGTCTTGCCGTGCAGCGGGTTGCGGGGTTGTGGGGCGTCGGTCATGTGATCTGGCGTGCGGTATCTGTGTCTATTTGCCCCAGAGTGTACGCATCGCGGCAACAAAACCCGGGTCGTGTCGCCGGGCCGTGGCCTGGCCTGCCACGTACACATCCGAGAAACGCGCGTCGGGACTGGAAAAGACCAGCGCATCCAGCACATGGTCTGCCGGCATGCCCAACAGCGCCGGCGACTGCGGGTCCAGCACCAGGAAGTCGGCCCGCTGCCCCACCGCAATACCGCCCAGGGCCAGCCCAGTGGCGCCATGCCCACCGGCCACTGCGGCCTCAAACAAGGCTGCCGCACTGCTGGTCTGGTCCAGCGTCTGGGCCGCCATATTGCGCTTGTGGTGTGTCAGGCGTTGTGAATACTCCAGCAGGCGCAGCTCTTCGCTCCAGCAGCGGGTCACGTGGCTGTCCGATCCCACCGACCAGTTGCCGCGCAGGGCGGCATAACCCGGAAAATCAAATACCCCGTCGCCCAGATTCGCCTCGGTGGCCGGGCAGATGACGATGGCTGCACCGCGAGACCGCACGCCCGCCAGTTCGGCTGCAGTGGTGTGAGTGGCATGCACCAGGTTCCAACGCGCATCCACGTCCACATGGTTCAGCAGCCATTCAATCGGGCGCTGGCGGGTGTGGGCCAGGCAATCATTTACTTCCTGCGTCTGTTCGGATATGTGGATGTGCACCGGCAGGCCGCCGCTTTTCGCATAGGCCGCCAGTTCCAACACAGCCGGCGGACTGACCGCGCGCAGTGAATGGATGGCCACACCGACGTTGATACGGGCGTCGTCCTTGGTGGCCGCCTGCACGGCCTCAACGACGCGCGCGATGCTGTCGGGCGTAGACGCAAAACGGCGCTGGCCTTCGCGCAGGCCGGTGGCCGAGAAGCCCGAGCGCATATACAGCGTGGGCAGCAGCGTCAGGCCCATGCCGGTGCGCTGAGCCGCGCGCACCAGGGCCAGCGACATCTCGGCCGGGTTGGCATAGGGCGCACCGTCAGGAGCGTTATGCAGGTAGTGGAACTCGCACACCTGCGTGTAGCCTCCTGCCAGTAGCTCGGCATAGAGCTGGCCGGCAATGGCTTCGAGTTGATCGGGTGTGATGCGGTTGGCGGCCGAATACATGCGGTCGCGCCAGCTCCAGAAGTCGTCCGCCGCGCCTGCGCCGCTGCTGCGCCGCTCGGTCAGGCCGGCGATGGCGCGCTGGAAGGCGTGGCTGTGTGCGTTGACCACACCGGGTAACACAGGACCTGCGAGATGCGTGGCACCGGCTAGCTGTTCCGCGGTCGCGTTGGGCTGCACCTGGCTCCAACTACCGTCTGCGGCCACGGCCAGCACCACATCGGAGGCCCACGCACCCTGCACCCAGGCTTGGGGGGCGAAGAACCTTAGCGCTTCACTTTTCATAACAAACCCTGCAGGCTTCCAGGGAGCTGGCGACCATTTTTGCCAATACCGGTTGGATGCGGGATGCCACCGATTCGTCGTAGGCATAGGGCGCCACCTCCTGCATATACAGGTGCTGGCACATCTCCAACTGGATGGCGTGGATGTGCTGATCAGGCTGGCCGTAGCGGCGGGTGATGTAGCCGCCCTTGAAGCGGCCGTTCAGCACGGTGCTGACGTGGGGAAAGGCAGCGCAGGCCTGCAGCGCGGCATCGGCAATGCGGGCATCTGCGCTGGCGCCGTTGGCCGTGCCAATGCTGAGATCGGGTAGACGGCCTTCAAACAGCCACGGCAGTTCGGAACGGATGCTGTGTGCGTCCCACAACAGCGCAAAACCATGCTCGGCTTTCAGGCGCGCCAGCTCGGCCTGCAGAGCCGCATGGTAGGGCTGCCAATAGGCCTCGCGCCTGCGCATGCGCTCGTCGGGCGTTGGCTCCAGACCGGCCAGGTACAGCGGCTCACCGGTAAAAAAGCGCGTGGGGCATAACTCGGTATTGGAAGCGCCGGGGTACATGGGTGTGTCGTCGGGCGGGCGGTTCAGGTCGATCACATAACGCGACGTGGTGGGCATCAGCACACTGCCCCCCAGCTCACCCAAAAAGTTGTAAAGGCGCTGCAGATGCCAGTCGGTGTCCTCCACCTGCAGCGCGCGCGGCACGTAATGTGCTCGCAGGTCGGCAGGAATGTCGGTGCCGATGTGCGGCATGCTGACCAGCAGGGGCACCGTGCCCTGCTGCAAGGTGTAGACCGCGTGGGGTGTACTCATAACACTAGCTGTCCCTTGAAGATGGTTTGTAGGCGTGGGTTGCCGCCCAGCGCATAGGCCAATTCGGCCGGGCGCTGTACGTTCCACAGCACAAAATCGGCGCGTTTGCCGGCGGCCAGCACACCACGGTCCGTTAACCCCAGAGCGGCGGCGGCGTGGCGGGTCACGCCGGCCAGTGCTTCCTCGGGCGTGAGCCGGAACAGCGTACAGGCCATATTCAGCATCAGCAGCAGGGACGTGCACGGCGACGTGCCGGGGTTGCTGTCGGTGGACACCGCCATGGGCACGCCATGTTTGCGCAGCAGGGTTATGGGTGGCAGCTTGGTTTCACGCAAAAAGTAAAAGGCGCCGGGCAGCAGAACGGCCACCGTCCCTGCGGCGGCCATGGCCTGCGCGCCCTCGGGTGACAACCATTCCAGGTGGTCACAGCTCAGTGCGCCGTAACGCGCGGCCAGTTGTGTGCCACCACTGTCGCTGAGTTGTTCGGCATGTAACTTGACCGGCAGGCCCAGGTGCCGCGCCGCGGCAAACACACGTTCCATTTGCGCGGTGCTGAAGGCGATGCGTTCGCAAAAACCATCCACCGCATCGACCAGTCCCTGGCCATGCAGCACCGGCAGCATTTGCAACACGGCGTCCACGTAATCGTCGGTGCGGCCGGCAAACTCGGGCGGCACGGCGTGGGCGCCGAGGAAGGTGGTGCGCACATCAACCGCGTACTGCTGGCCCAGCACACGCGCCACGGCCAGGCATTTGCGTTCATGCTCCAGGGCCAGGCCATAACCTGACTTGATTTCAAGCGTGGTAACACCCTCCAGCAACAGCATGCGCAGGCGCCGTGCGGTGCTGGCCTGCAGCTCTTCGGAGGTGGCGGCGCGGGTGGCCTGCACCGTGGAGGCAATGCCGCCACCGGCCTTGGCGATGTCTTCGTAACTGGAGCCGTTGAGCCGCATCTCGAACTCGTTGGCACGGTCACCGCCATACACCAGATGGGTATGACAGTCGATCAGGCCCGGCGTGATCAGGGCGCCACCCGCATCGCTCAGTGCCGAACAGCGGTCCAGCCATTCGGCTGGGAGTTCCGCGTGGGGGCCGACCCAGGCCAACCGCTCGCCCTCCACCACCAGCGCCGCGTCTTCCACCAGCCCATAGGCTTGTTCTGCGCCTGGCGCCATCGTGGCGGCGTTGCAATGGGTCCAGATTTCTACAGGAAAGGAGGGGCCTTCGCCCAGCCGGTCTGCACTCATGCCGACAACTCCATCCACAACACATGCTGGCCGCGGATCTGCACAGCGGCGGCCTTGGACAGCGTGCGCCACACCAGCGTACCCGCCGGCACAAACAGGTCTTCTGTATTGAATCGGACGCTAGCCCCCGAATCCACTGCATATACCGCTATTGTTTTTGAAGCACCCGCCAGCACATTGAGATCACCCTGCACACGCACCATGCGGGCCGGCAGGCAGTCGTCCGCCACCATCAGGTTGAAGTCCTGCGTAGGGCCATCCAGCAACTGGCAGTACGTGGTGGCGCCACCGTCAAAACACAATACGGGTTGGTCCAGCGTCAGATGGTGTTCACACACCTGCAGTTCATCACTGTCCGACGGTGTGCGTACGGTCAGCGTCACCCCTGCACCCTTCAGTACCGCAAACCAGCGGGTGATACCCTCAAAGCGCGAGAACGGGCCGCTGGCCGTGACTTCGGCAACCGACATGCGCCAGCACCACGCGCCGTCCACCGGCCAGGCCGCCAGTTCGCGGGTCACACCACCGCCATTGCGCCAAGGACTTGCCGGTACATCGGCCAGATGGATAGTGCGCCAAGTCATAGTTGAAAATTCCCACTGAAGCTATACCGAACACCGGGATACACCAAACGGGCAATACTGGCCACACGCGTGCCACTGATGGTTCTGCGCTTCATCACCAGGCAGGGGGCGGTGGTGCTGATGCCCAAGGCCTTGGCCTCCTGCGTGTTGGGCAGCGTGGCTTCAATGGAGTAGCTGGCCTCGGTCAGCGGTGCATGCTGCAGCAGGTAGTGCGTAGGCGTGGTTACGGTCAAGTCGGCCTTCAGGTAATCGGGAGCCGAAGCCGGGTTGACATAGCGGTCTTCATACTGGATGGCCACGCCATTTTCAAAATGCACCTGCACCGAGTGGAAGACCCTGGAGCCTGCCCGCAGTTTCAGCGCCTGCGCCAATGTGGCGTCGGCCTTCACGGTCTCCACCAGCAGTACGGTGGTGCTGTGGGTGTGGCCGCGCTCCAGGATTTCTTCGTGGATGTCGCGCACGGCCAGGGTGCTGGAGATGCGGTGCAGTTGGGCCACCACCGTGCCCGACCCTTGGACCCGGGTCACCACCCCTTCAACCGCCAGCTCTTTCACCGCGCGGTTGACGGTCATGCGGCTCAGGCCGAACTGCTGCTGCAAGGCGGACTCGCTGGGTACCACGTCACCAGGACGCCAAAGCCCGCTATTGATCTGGGCTTTGACGAAGGCTTTTACCTGTTCGTAGGCGGGCAAGGGGTTCAGGGACATGGCAGACGATGGGTCTTCTGTAGACAATGGATTATACAAGTTGTATAGACAACATGCGACGGATAAACCCTTACTGGGGAATGCGCACCGTGAAGCAGGTTCCGCGGCCAAGCTCGCTGTGGACGTCTATGCTGCCGCCGTGGCTTTCGACCGCGCGCTTGACGATGGTCAGGCCCAGGCCGGTGCCGGGAATGTCGCCCACATTGCTGGCGCGGTGGAAGTTGCCGAACAGCTTGGGAAGATCGGCTGGCGGTATGCCTATGCCCCGATCCTGCACCCGGAACACCAGGCCCTGCGCGTCGCGTCCGGCATCAAAACTGGCGGGCTCGCCATTGGGACTGTACTTGATGGCATTGGACAGCAGATTGCCCAGGATGTGGCGCAATAACTTTTCATCGACCAGGGCGGTGTCTTGGCCCAATACGATGTCCAGGGACAGTTGCTCGCCCTGCTCTACGCCGGGCAGCGCGCGGCCGGCCAGCGCCTCGTCCCGGAGTTGGTGGCACAGGACGGCAAGGTCCAAGGGTTTGGGCCGGAATTCCAGCAGGTTGGCGTCCGCCTTGCCGATGGTCAACACCTGGTCCAGCATGGTGACCATGCGGCGTGCGGCGCCCTCAATGCTGCGCAGCGTGTCCGCGCGCTCCGTCGCCGACAGGCGTTCGCTGTAATGCACCAGCAATTCCTGCGACGACAGAATGCTGGTCAGCGGCGTGCGGAATTCATGCGAGGTCATGGACACAAAGCTGGATTTCAGCGCGTTGAGTTCCATCTGTTGCGCCATGGCCAGTTCGAAGCGCTGTTTGTCCTCGGCGTTGCGCCGCTCCAGAGCGTCGCGCGCATCTTTCAGCGAGAGTTGGGCCTTGACCCTGGCCAGCAGCAGCGGCGGGCTGATGGGCTTGGTGATGTAGTCCACGGCGCCCAGATCAAAGCCCTGCTGCTCACCCTCCTCGTCCGACTTGGCCGTCAGGAAGATCACCGGTATGTCCCGGGTTGTCGGATCGGCCTTCAGGCGCCGGCACACCTCGTAGCCGTCCAGGCCGGGCATCATGATGTCCAGCAGTATCAGATCGGGCAAGGCCGTGGCCGCGATGGCCAGGGCGTGTTCGCCATTGCTGGAGACCTTGACCTTGTACAGGCCACGCAGCAGGGCGTTGACGACCGCCAGGTTCTCCGGCGTGTCGTCCACCGCCAGCACGGTCTTCAGCGCGGGTGTGTCGGTAGTGCTCATGGTCCTGCCATTGTCCGGCATCTACGGGGCGTCCAGAACGCCAGCCGCCGTGTCGAAATCAAAATTCTGGACAGCTTTTTCCAGCCGCGCAAATTTTTCTTCGCCCATGGCCTGGCGCAAAGTGCTGGTGTGGTCCGCCAGATAGGCCACAGCCTCGCCGTCGTCTTCGGCCAGGTAACGGGCCAGTTGGGCGCGTACTTGGCGCACGGCTTCGGCAGAGGCTGCCGCACCATCAACTACTTTTAGTGCCGGCTCGGATGCCAGCGCCAGCCATGCTGCAATCGCCTCCAGGGTGGTCCGCAATTGGGCTTCGAATTCGGCAATGGCGGCTGTATCCAGGGCGCCCAGTGCCAGCGCCGACTCCAGCGCTGCGGCGCTGACCGATACGGCATGCGCGCCCAGATTGCCGGCCACCCCCTTGATGGTATGCAGCAAGCGCTCGGCGCCCGCCCGATCTTGGGCCGCCAAAAGGCCGCGCAGGGCATCTGCCGCGCCGTGGTGGTGCTCTGCAAACTGGGCCAACACGCTGCGGTAGGCGGCCTGGTTGCCAGCCATGCGGCGCAGTCCGGCAGAGGTGTCCACAATGTCAGGACCCGGCACACGAGACGGATCTGCCGCCACCAGGGCCGACGCGGGAACGACCCCACCTGCGGGGACATGCGCCGCGCCGCGTGTGCACCAGCGCTCCAGCGCACGAAACAAGGTGTCCGGATCAATCGGTTTGGTCACGTGGTCGTTCATGCCGACGGCAAGGCAGTTGTCGCGTTCGCTGGCCAGCGCGTGGGCCGTCATGGCCACAATCGGCAAGTTGGTAAAGCGCGGATTCTGGCGCAGGCGCCGGGTGGCCTCAAACCCGTCCATGACCGGCATCTGCAAATCCATCAGCACCAGGTCGTAGTGTGTGTCGGCGGCCTGCTCCAGCAATTGCAGGGCGATGGCACCGTTGTCGGCAACATCCACTTGTGCACCCACGCTTTGCAGCAATTCGGTGGCGATCTGCTGGTTGATGGCATTGTCTTCCACCAATAACACCCGGGCCGCCTGCAGATCGACCTGGGTGGCCGATGCGCCGTGGGCTGCGGCCTCGCCTTCCACATACCCAAAGATCTGCAGCAGGCCGTCCACCAGGGCCGACTGGTGTATGGGCTTGACCAGAAAACCATCCGCCTGCACCTGTTGCGCCGCGGTGCGCACCTC
The DNA here is from genome assembly GCA_040384785.1 of Pseudomonadota bacterium. Taxonomy (GTDB): domain Bacteria; phylum Pseudomonadota; class Gammaproteobacteria; order Burkholderiales; family Burkholderiaceae_C; genus Allorhodoferax. The sequence continues at coordinate 22,346 of JAZKIR010000022.1, read as the reverse complement.
TTCCAGGCCAAAGGCGGTGACCATGACGACCGCCGGTGGCTTGGCCAGCGCTGTATCACCCTTGATCAGCCGGGTCGCCTCCACGCCGTTGATGCCGGGCATCTTCCAGTCCATGAACACAATGTCATAGGCCCGCGCCGAGGCCGCCGCGCTCTTGACCGCCGCCACCGCCTCCGCCCCCGAGCCCACGGTGTCCACATCGAAGGGAATGCTGGACAACATGGCCATCAGGATTTCGCGGGCGGCGGGGTTGTCGTCCACCACCAGGGCGCGCAGGCCATTCAAGGCCTGGGGTATCAGGTGTTTCTTGGCCGGCACGCTGTGCGCCACATCAAACCAGCAGGAGAAGATGAAACGCGTGCCCTGGCCCGGCACACTGTGGGCCTCTATCTGCCCTTGCATCAGGTCCACCAGGCGCTTGCTGATGGACAGGCCCAGCCCGGTGCCGCCATATTTGCGCGTGGTAGAACCATCGGCTTGCGAGAACGCCTGGAACAGCTTGCCCAGTTGCTCCTGGGTCATGCCTATGCCGGTGTCCTGCACCGTGAACTGCAGGTGGACACGGCCGTCCGCACGGGCCAGGCAGGTGGTCATGACCCGCACCTCACCGCTATCCGTGAACTTGACCGCGTTATTGATCAGATTGGTAAAAATCTGCCCCAGGCGCAACGGGTCGCCGACGAGTGCCAATGGAATGTCGCCAGGCGTCTGGAACAGGAATTCAAGCCCCTTCTCATGGGCCTTGTACGCGGTGACATTGGACACATTGGCCAATACCTCTTCCAGGCTGAACTCGATCTGCTCCAGCTCCAGCTTGCCGGCCTCCACCTTGGAGAAATCCAAAATGTCGTTGATGATGCCCAGCAGCGAGGTCGCGGCCTTGTGGGCCTTGTTGACGTAGTCCCTTTGTTTGACATTCAAATCCGTGCGCAGGGCCAGGTAGGACATGCCGATGATGGCGTTCATGGGGGTGCGGATTTCGTGGCTCATATTGGCCAGGAACTCACCCTTGGCCTGGGTCGCGGTCTCGGCCAGGTCTTTGGCTGCGCGCAGCTCCTCCTCGGCCAGGTTGCGGCTTTCGTTCAGCAACACCATCCACCAGGTCGCAAGGCTGGAGAGCACCAGCAGACAGAAGAAGAGGCGGTAGGCATAGGCGCCGATGGCTGCCATGGCCGCGCCATCGAGCGCCGCCTTTGCAGAGGGCAACGTCATCCACACCATGACGCCAATCAGCGCCAGCATCACGCCCCACAACAGCATGAAATGGGATACGCGCAAGGCGTTTTGGCGTGACACCCCTTTCTTGAACATATAACCAAGGCCCGTTGCAACCGCCGCATGGTAGTAGTCCAGGCTTGTTTTGACGGCAGGTTTGCACTGGTCCTTGCAATTGGTCTCCAAGGTACAGCACAGGGAGCAAATGGCGCCCCCATGGAAGGGGCAATGGGCACAATCCGTCATCACATAATTCTGGTTGCAGACCTGGCACAGGACCATGTCCTCGGAACGGTGCGCGAAGGGGCTGCTGCGGGCAATGTAGTACTTGCCCTTGGTCAGGATGGCAATCACCGGCGACAGCACAAAGGCCAACACCGCGGCAACCAGCCAGGAGTAGGCCTGGGCGTAGACACCAAAGGCGCCGCTGAAGGCAATGGTCGACACCACGCAGGCAATCGCCATGCTGCCCACACCCACCGGATTCCAGTCAAACAGGTGTGCACGCTTGAATTCGATGATGGGCGGGCTCAGTTTGAACGGCTTGTTGATGGCCAGGTCGGCCACCACGGCGCAGATCCAGGCGACGGCAATATTCGAGTACAGGCCCAACACATTGTTCATGGCCTCAAACAGGTCCAGCTCCATCAGCAGCAGCGCAATGGCGCTGTTGAACACCAGCCAGACGACGCGCCCCGGGTGCGCATGGGTGACCCGCGAGAAGAAGTTGGACCAGGCCAGCGAGCCCGCATAGGCATTGGTGACATTGACCTTGAGCTCGGACACGACAACAAACAGGGTGCCGACCAGCAGTGCCGTGCCAGGGTTGTCAAAGGCATACCGAAAAGCCAGGTTAAACAGCGCAATCGGCTCCTTGGCGTCCACAATGGAGATGCCGGCCAGCACCGCCAAGGCTGCCAACAGGGCGCCACCAATCTGCTTGGCAAAGGCAATAACGATCCAGCCCGGCCCGCCGGCCAGGGTGCTGGCCCACCAGCTGAAGCGGTTGCCCTTGGTTTTATCCGGCATGAAGCGCAGGTAGTCGACCTGCTCCCCAATCTGTGCGATCAACGCGAAAGAGATTCCGGCAGCGATACCAAACTGCAAGGCATCAAAACCCGAACTGCCGGAGACCTGTCCCTTGATCTGCGCCAGGGAAGCGAACGCGGCGGGCTCACGCGTCAGCACAAAATAAAACGGCAACACCAACAACACCAGCCACAGTGGCTGCGTCCATTTGTGCAGGCGGTTGATGGCCGCGACTCCGTAGAACACGATGGGAATGACCACCACGGAACACACGATGTAACCGGCCCACAGCGGCAGACCAAAACACAGCTTCAGCGCCTGCGCCATGATGGCCGATTCAATGGCCAGGAAAATGAAGGTGAACGAGGCGTAGATCAGCGACGTAAAGGTGGAGCCCACATAACCAAAACCCGCGGCACGGGTCAGCAGGTCCATGTCAATGTTGTGCCGCGCCGAGTAGAGGCAAATCGGCAAGCTCACCGCAAAAATGATGACGGCGGCAAACACCATGGCCCACATGGCATTGCCAAAACCGTAGTCCAGCAATAACAACGCGCCTATGGCCTCGTAGGACAAGGCGGAGTTCGTGCCTATCAGCGTGGTGGCCAGCGTGCGCGGCGACCATTTGCGAAAGCTGGCCGGCGAGTAGCGCAAGGCGTAGTCTTCTATCGACTCATTGGCGACCCACTGGTTGTAGTTGCGGCGGGATCGGTTAACGACATGTTGCGGCATCGGCGTGGGCTCCTCTTGGAATGCCCCCAGTGGACCACCTTTTTGCGCAAACGCAACGCAAAACAGACTAGGGTTAACCCGCTATTGCATTAAGTTGTATAGACAACTAAAGTATCATCACTGACCACCAATCCAACCACCGCCTGCGGGAGTACCACCATGGCCAAACATTCATCTTCTCCGTTTTCCGACGCCCGGTCCCGCCCCGTGCGCGCACCCCGCGGCCCCGAACTCAGCTGCGCCAACTGGCAGATCGAAGCGGCCTACCGCATGCTGCAGAACAACCTGGACCCGGAAGTGGCCGAGAACCCGGACGAGCTGGTGGTGTACGGCGGCATTGGCAAGGCGGCGCGCAACTGGCCGGCGTTTGAGGCCATTCTGGACAGCCTGCGCAAACTAAAACCCGATGAGACGCTGATGGTGCAATCCGGCAAACCGGTAGGTGTTTTCCGCACCCACGAGGGCGCGCCGCGTGTGTTGATCGCCAACTCCAACCTGGTGCCCAAGTGGGCCAACTGGGAGCACTTCAACGAACTGGACCGCAAGGGCCTGATGATGTACGGCCAGATGACGGCCGGCAGCTGGATCTACATCGGATCACAAGGCATTGTGCAGGGCACGTATGAGACCTTTGTCGAAGCCGGGCGCCAGCACTACAACGGGGATCTGAGCGGCCGCTGGGTGCTGACCGCCGGGCTAGGCGGCATGGGTGGCGCACAGCCCTTGGCGGCCACGTTTGCTGGCGCCTGTTCACTGAACATCGAGTGCCAGCAAAGCAGCATCGATTTTCGCCTGCGCACACGGTATGTGGACGAGCAGGCCACCGACCTGGATGACGCGCTGGCGCGTATTGCCAAATACACGGCCGAGAAAAAGGCCGTATCCATCGCCCTGTGCGGCAATGCGGCCGACATCGTGCCCGAGCTGGCACGCCGCGCCAAGGCCGGCGGTGCAAGCGGCAAGCTGGCGCGCCCCGACATCGTCACCGACCAGACCTCGGCCCACGACATCATCAATGGTTACCTGCCATCCGGCTGGAGCGTGGCGCAATGGAAGGCCGCACAGAAAGACCCGGCTCAACATGCAGCCTTGACACAAGCCGCCGGCGAATCCTGTGCCGTTCACGTGCAGGCCATGCTGGACTTCCATGCCATGGGCATCCCAACCGTCGACTACGGCAACAACCTGCGCCAAGTGGCAAAAGATTACGGCGTGGAAAATGCGTTTGACTACCCCGGCTTTGTGCCCGCCTATGTGCGCCCGCTGTTCTGCCGAGGCGTCGGCCCCTTCCGCTGGGTGGCGCTGAGCGGCGACCCGGAGGACATTCGCAAGACCGATGCCAAGATGAAAGAACTGTTCCCGCACAACACCGGCCTGCACCGCTGGCTGGACATGGCACAGGAGCGTATTGCCTTCCAGGGCCTGCCGGCGCGCATTTGCTGGATTGGCCTGGGCGAACGCCACCTGGCCGGCCTGGCCTTCAACGCCATGGTGAAGAGCGGTGAACTCAAAGGCCCCATCGTCATTGGACGTGACCACCTGGACAGCGGCTCGGTCGCCTCACCCAACCGCGAAACCGAAGCCATGATGGACGGCAGCGATGCGGTCAGCGACTGGCCCCTGCTCAACGCGCTGCTCAACACCGCCAGTGGCGCGACCTGGGTCAGCCTGCACCACGGCGGCGGGGTCGGCATGGGTTATTCACAACACTCGGGCGTGGTCATCGTGGCCGACGGCACCGCAGAGGCTGCAGACAAGCTGGGCCGCGTGTTGTTCAACGACCCGGCCACCGGTGTCATGCGCCATGCCGATGCGGGGTATGACATTGCGCTGCAGAGCGCTCGCGACAACGCCCTCAACCTGCCGATGCTCAAGTAAAAACACCGTGTAGCCCTCGTCAAATATTGGCTTACCGCTCATATTTTTATAGCATTTGATAGCTAAACCCATGAAGAAGACCATGAATATCCATCCCGGCCAACTGACTTTGGCGCAGTTGCGCGAACTACATACCAACACCACCACACTGACGCTGGACCCCGCCGCCCGCCCCGGCATACGCGCCAGCGCCGACCTGGTGCACAAAGCCGCCCAAGGCGGCGACGCTGTTTACGGCGTGAACACCGGTTTTGGCAAACTCGCCAACCAGCGCATTGCCCAGGCCGATCTGGAAACCCTGCAGTTGAACCTGTTGCGCTCACACGCCGTGGGTGTGGGTGAACCCATGTCCGAGCCCGTGGTGCGCCTCATCTTGCTGATGAAGGCCGCCAGCCTGGCGCGCGGTTACTCCGGTATCCGTGAACTGGTCATAGACCGCCTGTTTGCGTTTTACAACCTCGGCATCACACCTGTCATTCCCTGCCAGGGTTCGGTCGGCGCATCGGGTGACCTGGCACCCTTGGCGCACCTGTGCCTGCCGCTGATTGGCGAGGGCGAAGTGTTTTTTGAAGGCAAACGCATGCCCGCGGCCCAGGCCTTGGCACAAGCCAAGCTGGACCCCATCAAGCTGTCGGCCAAGGAAGGCCTGGCGCTGATCAATGGCACACAGGTATCCACTGGTTTGGCCATCGACGCCCTGCTCTCCACCGAGCGCCTGTTTGAAGCCGCGGTGATTTCCGGAGCGGTCACATTGGATGCGGCCCGTGGCAGCGATGGCCCGTTTGACCCCCGCATCCACGCCGTGCGCGGCCAGCCCGGCCAGATTGCGTGCGCCGCGGCCTACCGCGCACTGGCCGTTGGCAGCGCCATCCGCAAATCGCACCTGGAAGGCGACGACCGCGTGCAAGACCCCTACTGCCTGCGCTGCCAACCCCAGGTCATGGGCGCCTGCCTGGACCAGATGCGTTACGCCACCGATGTGTTAGTGCGCGAAGCCAATGCCGTCACTGACAACCCCTTGGTGTTTGCGGAAAGTGGAACATTGCTCTCGGGTGGAAATTTTCATGCGGAGCCCGTGGCCTTGGCAGCCGATGCGCTGGCCGTGGTGATCGCAGAAATCGGCGCCATCACCGAGCGCCGCATAGCGATGCTGGTGGACACCGTGGTGTCGCGCCTGCCCGCCTTCCTGACACCCGAACCGGGCCTGAACTCCGGCTTCATGATCGTGCACGTGACCGCCGCGGCGCTGGCGTCCGAGAACAAGTCGCTGGCCCACCCCGCCAGCGTGGACAGCCTGCCCACATCGGCCAACCAGGAGGACCATGTGTCCATGGCCACCTTTGCGGCGCGGCGCCTGCAGCAGATGCTGCGCAACACCGAATACATCGTCGCCATCGAACTGCTGGCCGCCGCCCAGGGCATTGAGTTCCTGCGTCCACTGCAAAGCTCCAGTGTGCTGGAAGGCATCCTGGAACTGGTGCGCTCGGTGTCGCCGGCCATGATGGTGGACCGCAGCCTGGCGCCGGACATGGAACTGGTGCGTGGCCTGATCACCCAAGGCCGTGTTGGCTTGGCCGGTGAGGCGCAGATCCACGAACTGACGGCATTACGCCTGGGATAAGCGCTGCGAGGGGCCAGACACCCCTCCAATGACATTCCCATTGCGCATGCGATGTAACGAAAAGATCGTTTGAAGCAGACGCATGAGCGGGGTTCAATAGATCGCAGAGCAGTCGACAAACACCGCCGATGTCCGGCAAGGTGTTTGTCTGGCGATTCGTACGACTGGAGCCCCCACCATGCACACCGCAACCGAACAAGCCCCGCACCGCGTGGGCACAACCGCCCCATCGCCACACAACGCAAAAAACGTGATTGCCGGTCTGAGCTACCTGCAACCCACCACCGAGCGCCCCTGCAGCTACGCCTATGAACCGCCATCCGGCGTTCCATGGGAGAACTGCGCCTATGAGCAGCGCACCATGCCGATCAACGATGCGCGCCAAGCCGCGCAACGTGCAGACATAGACCGCGAAGGCTACGCGCTATGGGACGCGCCAACGGCGGTCAAGGATTTCTACGACGCAGAGGCCATCAAGGCCATCTACTACCCGGAGGCCCGTGAACTCGCGCTGAGCGCCACCGGCGCCAGCCGCGCCTATGTGTTTGACCACCTGGTACGCAAGCGCGAGCCCGACCGCGCGGCCCTGAGCTTTGGGCGGGCCAGCGCCAAGGGCCCGGTCGCAACCAATGGCCGCATCCACAACGACTACACCGAATCATCCGGGCTCAGGCGTCTGGGTTTGGTGTTGCCATATCCTGAGGAAGCGCCACATGTGCGGCGCTTTGCCATCGTCAACATCTGGCGTTCCATCAAGGGGCCGGTGCTGGACACCCCGCTGGCTGTCTGCGACGCCCGCACGGTCATGGCGCGCGACCTGGTCTGCAGCGAGGTGCGCTACCCGCGCCGCACCGGCGAAATCTATGTGGCGCTGCACTCGCCGCTGCACCGTTGGTCCTATTACTCGGAGATGGACCGCCACGAGGCCCTGGTGTTCAAGCAATACGATTCGCAGATCAGCGGTGTCGCGCGCTTCACGCCGCACGCCGCCTTTGACCTGCCCAAGCCGCCGCCCGAAGCCCCCCTGCGGGAGAGCATAGAGCTGCGCTGCCTGGTGGTCTATGGCGATGACGGCGTGCACACACCATGAGCCACAACACCTCACGCGCAGCTCCGGTACCGATAGAGTTCTGGTTCGAGTTTGGCAGCAACTACAGCTATTTGAGCGTCATGCGCATAGCGGAAGCCGCCGCGCGGCTGAACGTGCCCATCCACTGGAAGCCCTTCCTCTTGGGGCCAATCTTTCGCTCCTTCGGCTGGGACAACTCGCCCTTTGTGTTGCAAAAGGCCAAGGGCGACTATGTGTGGAAAGACATGGTGCGCGAATGCCGCAAGTACCAGTTGCCATGGACGCAACCGACCACCTTTCCACGCGCTGCCGTGCTGCCCCTGCGGGTTGCACTGGTGGGTGCCGAACAAGACTGGATGGGCGCCTACTGCCGCCGCATGATGCTGCTGAACTTTGCGGAAGACAGGGACATCGATTCCGTTGAGACGGTGACTGCAGTACTGGAACAACTCAAACTGCCCGTGCAAGAAATCTTAAGCGCGGCCCAGTCAGACACCAACAAACTCAAGCTGCGCGAACAGACCGAAACGGCCAAAACCAAAGGCATCTTCGGGGCACCAACCTTCTTTGTCGGCAACGACATGTTCTGGGGCAACGACCGTCTGGACGATGCGCTGGCGCAGTGCTCTGCGAACCAACCGCAGATGGTGCGGCCGTCGCCCACGCCGCAAGACCTCCAATAGCCTGGGCGGCAGAGCGTTCTGCGTAGGTAAAGGAGGAGCTCACGCATCCGCGGTCGCGGATGCGCTCACTCTGTGGCGCAATCGGCCATGCACGGCTGTAGGCCGTGCGTGGGCGGGGGACACGGAGCAGAGCGCTCTGCCGCCCAGGCTCTTGGAGGTCGCTCACCTCGCAGCGGCAGACGCCTGCGCCTCAGCCTCTATCCATGCCGCCACGCGGCGCACGTCTTCGCGGGCGCCCTCCTTGGCGCGTATCAGCCAGTACGCATGTTCATTCTCGGAGCGACCGAAGGGCGGGGCCAGCAGCACCAGCCGCCCGCTATCGAGCAAGGGCTGTATCAGCTCCAACCGCCCCAACGCAACCCCTTGGCCGGCCAGCGCGGCCTGGATGACCTGGTCATACTGGTTGAAATGCAAAACACTCTGGTGCTTGACGTCGGCCCAGCCCATGGCGGCCAGCCAGTCGCCCCACTGCAGCCAATGGTGCTGCGGATCATCCAACTCCAGCAGCGCGACCTTGGCCAATGCCTTGGCATTGCGCAAAGACTTCAAGCCCAGCGACGGATGCGCCACCGGCCCAATGGCGTGGCCGAACAGGCGCGTAGCACCCACAGGCGCTAGTGAAGGTGTGGTGTAGCGTATCGCCAGGTCGATGCCATCGTGGCGCAGATCGGCCACCTTGTTGTTGGCGGAGACGCGCAAGTCCACGCCGGGGTGTAGCTTCTGCAAACGGCTCAGGCGCGGCAGCAACCACAAGCCCGTGACGCCAATGCTGGCGCTCAGCACCACCGGCTGTTTGGCGTCGGTCGCGTGGAGCTCACCCATCACATCCTGCAACTGCTGCACGGCGCTGTCCGCACTGCGAAACAAACGGTCACCCTCGGCAGTAAACGCAATCGCGCGGTAGCCGCGTACCAACAGCGGCACGCCCAGTTGCTCCTCCAGCGCCAGTATCTGCCGGCTCACTGCGGACTGCGTGAGGCACAAGTCCTGCGCCGCCAGCGTGATGCTCATGCGCCGCCCCACCGCGACAAAGCCGCGGATCAGGTCCAGCGAGGCCAAGCGAACCAATGGATGTGACATGACGGTGGCGCATGTGGTGTGGCTAAGGCATCGATTGAAACACAGACCCGCAACCCGGGTGTTCGCCGCAACCCTACGCCACCCTGTGCATGGCCTCCACCGTTCGAAAAAAGACACTCAAGGGAAATCCCCAGTAGGCGCCATGCGCTTATTAATTAACAATTAATTAATACGAAGCCGTGCGCTGCCCTGCCTGCAATGACTGGGTGGCCCACGCGGCCTGCGACAGCCAATCTTTTAGGGGGACACACGATGGTAAAGCTTGCCCATGGCATAGGTCTTTGCGTGCGCTGCGATGCCCGCGGTTGATGCCAACCGCGACAGCGGCATGCTTCAGGCGCACCGCGCCGTGCTGCTGCTGTGCCTGGCGCTGGGGACCTGCGCCGCCAGCATGGCCGGCGAGGTTGAGGTCTTGCACTACTGGACCTCCGGCGGCGAGGCCAAATCGCTGGGTGAACTCAAGGGCATGATGACCAACCGCGGGCACACGTGGAAAGACTTCACGGTCACCGGTGGCGGCGGCCAGAACGCCATGACCGTGCTGAAGCAACGTGTGCTGGGCGGCGGCGCGCCGGCTGCGGCCTTGATCAAGGGCCCGACGATACAGGAGTGGGCGGAACTGAACGTGTTGACCAATCTGGACGCGATGGCCGCGTTTGAGAAATGGGACGAGTTGTTGCCCAAGGTCATCGCCGACCAGATGAAACACAAGGGCCGCTACGTGGCGGTGCCGGTCAACGTGCACCGTGTCAACTGGTTGTGGGCCAACTCGGCGGTGTTGAGCAAGGCCGGTGTCTCCACACTGCCCACGACCTATGACGCGTTTTTTGCGGCCGCCGACAAGATCAAGGCCGCCGGTTTTATTGCTGTTGCCCATGGCGGCCAGGACTGGCAGGACTTCACGGTGTTCGAGTCCGTGGTGCTGGGCGTTGGCGGCGCGGCCTTCTACAACAGCGCGCTGGTCCAGCTGGACAAACGTGCACTGGCAGGTGACACGATGCGCCAATCTTTGGAAGTGTTCCGCCGCCTCAAGTCGTACGTGGACGACAAGGCCACCGGGCGCGACTGGAATGTCGCGACCGACATGGTCATCAAAGGCAAGGCCGGCTTCCAGTTCATGGGTGACTGGGCCAAGGGTGAATTCATTGCCGCCGGACAACAGCCCGGGGTGGACTTCAGCTGTTCCGCCGCGCCGGGCACGGCCAAGGCCTACACCTTCAATGTGGATTCATTCGCGATGTTCCAGCTCAAGGCTTGGGAGGCGCAAAAGGCCCAGGGTTATCTGGCCTACCTGCTGATGGGGCAAGACTTTCAGGAGAAATTCAACCTGCGCAAAGGCTCCATCCCCGCGCGCCTGCACATGGACATGGACAAGTTCGACGCCTGCGCCAAGGCCTCCAGCAAGGACTTTGTAGCGGCATCCAAGGCGGCGACGCTGGTGCCCTCGGTGGCCCATGGCATGGCGGTTTCCACGGCCGCACAGGGCGCACTGCGTGCCGTGGTCAGCGAGTTCTGGAACAACGACAGGACCACGGTTGACGACGCGATAGGCAGGCTGGTACTTGCCGCAGGGCCCAAGCAGGCTCGCAAAATTCCGTAAAGGCACGCCTACGTCGTTGACCCGCGCTTTATCCACGCGCCCGCATCACATCCACCGCGGCATGCCCCGGCGCGCCGGCCAGTTGCACGGCACCGCTGGACGCCCACTGCGCCAGCGGTTGTGCAGCCGCTTCACGCAGTGCGGCGGTTGACTCGGCCGTGGCCTCCACCAGCCCCAGCCATCCATTGCGGCCATGGTGTTTGACGGTATACAGGGCCTGGTCGGCCAGGTCCACCACGGCGGGCCACTCCAGCGCGTCTGGCCAGGCCGGCGCGAGCGGAAAGGCGGCAAAACCCACCGAGCAGGTCTTGTGCAGCAGCGTGCCGTCGCCCAGCACAAAGGGCGCGTTGGCCACTGCCGCGCGGGCGCGTTCGGCAAGCTCCGGTGCGCGCACCCGTGACGTGGCCCGTGCGACGATCAAGAACTCCTCGCCGCCCCAGCGCACCAGGTAATCCGCCTGGCGAAAGGCCTGCTGCAGGCGTTGGCGCATCTCCACCAGCACGGCATCTCCCGCGGCGTGGCCGTGCTGGTCATTGACCTGTTTGAAGTGGTCGATATCGAGGATGAAGAACACGATGTCGGAGCCCTCGGCCAACGGGGTGCCGTGGCGGTGGTGTTCTTCGTGGCGCCGCAGGACCTGCGCGATCTCGGCCCCCAGGTGCTGGTCCACAAAGCGCCGGTTGTGCAGGCCGGTGAGCGGATCGACCAGGCTGCTTGCTTCCAACGCCGTCGACTTGATCTGCAGCTCGCGCGACAGCTCCTCCAGTTCCGCCGTGCGTACGTGCACCTTGGTTTCCAGCTCGACCTGGCGCCGGCGCAGCACGGCTGTACGCATCTGCACCACACCCCACACCGCCAACGTACCCACCAATACGGCCAGCACCAGCGCCCACCACGTCTGCCACCACGCAGGCAACACAGTAACCAGCAAACTCAGGCTCTGCGGACTCCACTGGCCCAGGCGGTTGCTGCCCTGCACGTCCAACACATAGTCACCCGGTGGCAGGTTGCCGTAGCTGGCGACACGAAAGTCAGCGCCTGTCTCTATCCAGCCCGGGTCAAAACCCTGCAGCCGGTAACGGTAGCGCAGGTGATCGGAGCTGCCGAAGTCCAGCGCCGAAAATTCCACGCTGAAGTTGCGCTGCCTGGGCGTCAGCGTCAGCGGGGTGCTGCGCGGCACACGCTCGCCAGCCAGCCGCAGCTCTGACACCACCAACGGTGGCATGTAGGCCCAGGGCTTGAAGCGCTCGGCCTGCACCACCAGAATACCGGTGCTGCCACCAAACAACATGCGGCCATCGGCCAAGCGCGCGTAGCTGCGAAACCAGCCCGTGCCAATGTCCACGCCGTCGACCGGGCTCAGCTCGTAACGGCTGCCATCACGCGGGTCAAACACATTCTGGTGTGTCCAGATGCGGCCCTGCGCGTCCTCCAGCAGATTGGCACCCACGCTGCCACCGCCGACGCCCTCAGAGGCGGCCACCAATGTGAAGCTCACCTGTGCGCCACCGCTGCGGCCCACCATACGGTGCAAGCCAGCACCGGTGTCCACCCACAGCGTCTGCTGGTGATCCACCAGCAGTCCCAGCACCACGTTGTGCAGCAACCCCTGGCCCTGCTGTGAAGTCACGTGTTGCAGACCCAGCGCACCTGGCACCACCACGTACAGACCATTGTTGCCACCGACCCAGACGCTGCCATCGGCGGCTTCGGCCAGTGCGTTGATGTTGCCGCTGAGTACACCACCGTCCTGCAGGTTCAACCGGTCAAAACGTTCACCGCCCGCCTGGCGCCGGTATACGCCGTCTTGTGTGCCCACCCACACACTGCCGTCAGCCGTGGCCAACATGCGCCGGGCGCGGCCCTGGCCGGCGTTATAGCCGCGCAGCAGCTTGCGCTGCGGGCTGAACTGGTAAACGCCGACGTCGGTCCCCACCCACACCGAGCCGTCGGCGGACTGGGTGATGGCGCCAATCGAACCACCCTGGAATACCGCCGTGCCCGGCGAACTGCCGGCGCCGGAGTTGCTGGTCAGGATCTGGCCGATGTGGCGCAACTGCGGGTCCAGCACGGCCACGCCGCGTCCATTCATGCCGGCCCAGATCTCGCCGTTGCGCAACTGGTGCAGGCTGCGCACGTCGCCATTGGACAGAATGCTGTCGTCGTCCCCTTCGCCACGGCGCACCCACAGGCCGCTGGTTGGGCTGTGCCGCTGCAGGCCGCCGCCGTAGCTTCCCAGCCATAGGCCACCCGAGCGTTCCCGCAGCAGCGCCACCACGTCGTTGGCGGCCAGGCCCCAGGGTTTTCTGCGATCACGCACCAGGCGCATCACGATGCGGCCGTCTGCGCTGTTGCGCAGTTCCACGCCGTTGGTGCCGCTGACCCAGATCTCGTCGGACCCAGCCACGGCCATGGCGGTGAAGGAGCGTGTTGCGCCGGGCACATGGGCGCCCGCCAGATCGGCCGCGCGTTCGGCCAACACACCCTGACCGCTGGCCGGGTCTATCAACACCAGTTCGCCCTGCCGCGTGCCGGCCCAGATGCGGCCATCGGGTGCCTCACCCAGCATGGCCACGATGCGCCCGGCCAGATTGCCATTCTGGGAAGGGTCCGACCACACCGGCTCAAAGTGCTGGCTGCCGCGCCGCAAACGTACCAGGCCGTTCCAGGTACCCACCCACAAGTCGCCGCGGCTGTCCACCAACAGGGCTTGCACGCGGTCGTCGGGCAAGGCGCCGCTGGCGCGTGTATGGTTTTCGAAGGTGGAGGCCTGGGGCCCAAGACGTTGCAGGCCGCCGCCGGTGGTGCCCACCCACAACGCACCGTCCTGGCCCAGCGCCAGCGCGCGCACCGTGCCATTGGTCAACGCGCCAGGTTTTTGGGGGTCGGGGCTGTAGCGGGTCCAGACCTGGCGTTCGGTGTCCAGCCGGGCCAGTCCCTCACCGTCCAGACCCACCCACAACACACCACCGGGGGCCGACAACAAGGACCGCACAAAACTGGATCCGGCTGGCGCGGCCGCAGGCGCAGTGCCGGTCACGGGTTTGCCGCCCACGGGCACACGTCGCAATTGGTAGCCGTCGTACCGCACCAGCTCCGCCGTGGTGCCGATCCAGATCAGCCCGCGTTCGTCTTGCGCCAGCGCGGTAACCACACCGTCGTTGATGGACCGTGCGTCGCCTACGGTCGTGAAGCTGGGCTCGTCCAGCGGGTCACGTTCGGCCATGGCCGTGTTGACCACGCAGGCCAGAAAAGCCAGTGTGAGGCAGCGCAGGATCATGTGCGCACTATATCGAAACGAACCAGGAACTCAACCGCATGCGGTCCAGTATTGCAGTGCGTGCGGTCGTTGGATGGACTTTCATTTTTTCTGCATTGCCAGCAAATAGCCAACGCCCAGAAATTTGTGCAGCCGAAAGGCTTTGGTAAAAGGGTTGTATCCCAGGCCATGCTGGTCTTGCGTCTGAAGGTCGGCTGCGAGAGCCCATCCTTTCAACTCATCGGGTTTAATGAATTTGCTATAGGTGTGCGTCTTCCTGGGTAACATGCGCAGCACATACTCCGCTCCAAAAATTGCCATGAACCAGCTCAGTGGATTCCGATTGAGGGTGGAAAAGAAAACCCAACCTCCCGGCTCCACCAGACGTGCACACGCTTGTATGACAGGTTCTGGGCGCGGTACATGTTCGAGCATCTCCATGCAAGTTACAACGCCGTAGGTTCCAGCTTCTTGTTGGGCTAGCTCTTCAGCGCTAATGGCCTGGTAGCGAACATTCGCACCAGATTGCTGGGCATGCAGAGTTGCTACTTGTAGTGGTTTGATAGCCAGATCAATGCCCTTAACAATAGCCCCTTTATGTGCCATTGCTTCGGCCAAAATCCCGCCGCCACATCCGACGTCCAAGACCTTTTTGCCGCGGAGAGTGGCTAATCGGTCAATCCACTCCAGGCGCAAGGGATTGATCTGGTGCAAAGGCCGAAATTCGGATTCCAGATCCCACCAGCGTTGCGCCAGTGCGGAGAATTTTGCAAGTTCCGTTGGGTCGAAATTATCTCGCTGCGTATTCATTTGGATACCTCATAGAACAGTAAACGGCAATTACCAATGCTCTTTCCAGCGGTTCCAGCGGTACAGCCCTTTTGCAAACAGGTTGTAGGCTACGCTGAGTAGACTGCTCAGTATGGGCCACTGTGCTACACGTCCCCAGACACGCTGGCCTGGAGTCTTTTCCCACAGCGCGGCCAGTGCCGGCGCTCCCACCGTGATACGGCCCGTTTCATCTTTCACGTGAAGGCGTTCACGTACCGACTCCAAGTCGGCGCCGACCTCCAGCACTGCGGTGGGATTGTTGTGCACATCAATCCAGGTGATGTTGCATGCTTGCATTTTGTTTCTCTGCGAGGCAATTCCAGCATCACAAACGGGGCAGGCACTGTTGTAGTAGACCGTCGTTCTAGGTTCATCTTCCACGGGGAAGCTCCTTCAATTTACGGATTTTGTTATTCAAATTATATACCTTATTTAGCTAATTGCCTAAATAGGCATACAAGCATTCGTAGCTAAAATGCGCAACGAGCAGAACTTGGGGGAGGCCCTATGGATAAAATTTTTGAGGCACTGGCATCTACGCCCCGGCGCAAGATACTGGCCTACCTGTCGGAAGCAGAGCTTTCCGCGGGGGACATTGCGTCGCGCTTTGAAATGACCAAGCCTTCATTGTCGAAACATCTCAAGATTCTCGAGAATGCAGGCCTGATAAAAGGTGAAAAGCGCGGACAGTTTGTTTTCTACACGCTGCAGCCGGACAACCTGGCAAACACGTTGTCGTCATTTGTTCAGGCGGTGTGCCCTGTTTCCCGTGGGCTCAAAAAGGAAAGCAAGGCTATCGCGGAAAAGATGCGATCAGGCCGGAACTGAGCGATGCGTGGGTTACACGTCAAGGATTGGTTTGGCACGCAATTCAGCGGACTGCATCCCGTGCTACAGCACTTGCATCTTCATGGAGGTGGCCAATTGGAAGGGACCGTCGACATCGGAATTCCAAGTGGAATTGCCGGCGTTTTCGGAAGACGTTTGGCGACGAAGCTGGGCGTGCCGACGGATGGGGGATTGCATTCACTGCGCGTCGACATTTCTCATCATGAAGACGGAATGCATTGGGACCGCTGCTTTGACGGCACCAGCTATGTGCGATCAATTTTCCGCCCGGTGGGTACTTGGCCCGATGGGTATTGGATTGAAGACACTGGCCCTTTGCACATGTATCTGACCGTTGATGTGCACGATGGAGGCTGGCATTGGCGATGCTTGGCAATACGTGTATGGGGATGGCGTTTACCGCTATGGCTATTTCCAAATTCCAAAGCGTTCAAGACGATTGAGGCCGGGCGATACAGGTTCTATGTTGGTTTTTCACTTCCTTGGTTAGGAACTATTCTTTCGTACGGTGGCCTACTCTCTGCGGTTGCAACCGAGACACATGGATGAACTCCCACACCGGCTCGGTCTACACGGTAGTATGCGGCCTTGACCGGAACCACCCGTCCCACCCTGAGCGTGGGACACTACCCCACTCATGCGCAAGACATCCTTACCCACAGGCACACCTACAGCCAGCGACGCCTCCGACCGCAAGCGGCTGCAAATGGCGGACATTGCCCGCCTGGCTGGTGTATCCGTTGCCACCGTATCGCGGGCACTGAGCGGCAGCACACTGGTCAATGCCGAGACCCGTGAGCGTGTCAAGCTGCTGGCGCAGTCACTGAACTACTCCATCAACCTGGGTGCGCAAAACCTGCGCCTGCAAAAGAACCTGACGATAGGAGTGGTGGTGCCATACGACGCGCAGTCGCGCCAGCACATTTCAGACCCTTTCTTTTTGTCCATCATCGGCAGCATTGCCGATGCGCTGACCGACCATGGTTACGACATGCTGCTGTCACGGGTGGACTCCGAGCGCCTGGACGCGGCCTCGCAGCTGTTTGACTCGGGCAAGGTCATCGGTGTCATCATCATCGGCCAGTGGCGCCACCATGACCAGCTCAACCAGTTGGCCGCGCGCAATGTGCCGCTAGTGGTGTGGGGTGGCGAACTGCCCCAGCAGTTGTATTGCAGCGTGGGCGGCGACAACCGCGATGGCGGCGAACAGGCCACCGCACACCTGCTGCGCGCCGGCCGCAGACGCATCGCCTTTTTGGGCGACGCAGCACTGCCCGAAGTCTGGCTGCGCCGCGAGGGTTACAGGCGGGCGCACGCCGCGGCCGGCCAAACACCCGACCCGCAACTGGAGCTTGCCGTGCCTTTCGAGCCGGACGCGGCGCGCCAAGTTATAGACGGTTTGTGCAGCAGCGGTGTGGCCTTTGACGGCGTGCTGGCCTGCAGCGATTTGCTGGCCATCCACACGGTGCAGGCGTTACGCGCGCAGGGGCGGTCTGTGCCTGCGGATGTCAGTGTGGTCGGCTATGACGACATGCCATTGGCCGCCTTTTGTGAGCCCACGCTGACCACCGTGCACCAGCCAGTGGTAGAGGCCGGTGCGGAGCTGGTTGCGGCCTTGCTGCTGCTGCTCAAAGGCGAACGTGCACCAGCACGCACGTTGCCGGTACACATCGTTGTGCGCGCCAGCGCACCTTGAAGCCGGCTATTCCAGCTTCTGTCCGGATTGCAATTCAATCGTTTGCACAAATACTCAGAAAGCCCCGGACAGCGACACCCAATCATCGATTAACTACCGAATAATTTCACAGAAAAGTACGGGTTTACACCTAGTTGCAATCGATTGCAAAGAATTTAAGATTCGCTCCAAGCAATTTTGAGGGCCTTGGCCTGAGGGGTCGCTTGCGGTACCCATTCGCTTTATCAAAACAAACTGGTCGCTGGCTCAAACCCACCGGCCAACAGGAGACTTTATGCACGCTCACCCATTCAAGACCCGCCCCATCGCGGCCGCGGTTTCCCTGTTGTTGTTGACCCTCGGTTCGGCGTGGGCGCAGAGCGCGGACACAGCGCCGGCGGATGCCAGCAAGGACGGGATGAAGTTCGACCAGATCGTCGTGACCGGTACGGCCACCCGTGTCACAAAAATGAAATCCAGCGTATCCGTCAGTTCGATGGATGCCGAGCAGATTCAAATGACCGCGCCAACCACCTCGGCCGAGGTTTTGCGCGCGATTCCGGGTGTGCACTCGGAATCTTCCGGTGGCGAGGGCAATACCAACCTGACGATTCGCGGCTTGCCGATCTCGGCCGGCGGCTCGCGTTATGTGCAATGGGCAGAAGATGGATTGCCGGTTTTGCAAAGTGGCGACTACAACTTTGTGACGCCGGACATGTTTCTCAAGGTTGATAACAGCCTTGAGCGTGTTGAGGTGGTCCGCGGTGGCTCCGCGTCCGTGTTGGGTAGCAACTCGCCGGGCGGCATCCTGAACTTCATCACCAAGACCGGTGACATAGAGGGCGGCAGCATCGGCATCTCCAGAGCCACGGGCAACCAAACGCGTTATGACGTGGACTATGGCGGCCCCATCTCGGACAAGACACGGTTTTTTGTCGGCGCCTTCTACCGCACCGGCGACGGCCCCCGCAATGGTGGCATCCGCAATGCCGAGGATGGCGGCCAGATCAAAGCCAACATCACACACGAATTCGGTGATGGCAACTTCATCCGCGCCAGCTTCAAACACCTGGACGACAAAACACCCTTGAGCATGCCGGTCCCGGTGTCTCTCAGCAATGTTGCGCTCGGCAATTCCCCGTCCAAAGCCAACCCATCAACCATTGTGGCCAACCCTGCGTACGACCTGCTCAACGCAAGCTTCTACTCACCTTACTGGACGGGCATCGTCAAACGTGTCAAGGGCAATGGTCTGGCAACAAAAGACGCCAACGAAGGACTGGTCGTCAAGGAAGATTCGTTCGGGTTTGAAGGTTCGTTCAAACCCGGCGGCGGCGTCACACTGAGCGAGAGTTTCCGCAAGTCCACCAGGACGGGCAATTTTGCAGCGGCCTTCCCGGCGGGCGAGGTTTTCGCAGCCAACCCGGGCACGATCATCGCATCAGGACCCAACGCTGGAAAGGCCTACACCGGCAACGCGCTGCGGGTGTCGGCATTCAATACCTCGTTTGACGATTTGGGAAACACCGTCAACGCACTGAAACTTTCCAAAACTTTTGACATGGCTGGTGCTGGCAAGTTGACGACCTTGCTGGGTTGGGATACCAATAGCCAAACGGTGTCGACCACGTGGGCTCTGCCGCACTATCTGATATCGGCAACCGGCGACCAACCGGTCATGTTGACCGGCACGCAAGGCGGTCAACAAACCGACGCAACGGGTCAATTTCCTGGAGGTGGTTGGGGTGGGCAGGCACACAACGTCAAATACGACATGAGCTCGCCGTATCTCAGCCTCGCTTACGAAGTGGGACCATTGAACCTGGATGGTGGTATCCGCAGGGACAACCAGAAAGTGCAAGGGTATGTTGACCATGCCAGTGCGACAACAACCTACGCCCCCGGCACTTTCAACGCTACGCCGTCCACACCCGTCAACTACGACAAGGGTCGCACATCGTATTCACTGGGCGGCAACTACCGCATCAACAAAGACCTCGCAGCATTTGCACGCTACAGCGATGGTGCCGTGTTCAGTGTCCTGGGGCGCGGCTCCAGCACGGCTTACGATGGCACGCAGCCCATCGATCTCTATACGGTCAAACAGTCCGAGCTGGGCGTGAAATGGCGGCATGAGGGCTTGAGCGTATTCGCAACCTATTTCCAGGCGGAAACCTATGAGTCGAATTACACCTTGACGACACAAACCGCTTCATCGACGGGATACAAGTCGCGTGGCTTGGAAATTGAGGCCGCATACCGTTTGGATGGATTCCACGTCAACGGTGGTCTGACCTATACCCAGGCGGAAATCGTGTACGAAGGCGCCACTCCCCTGAACCCCACCACGATTGGCAACACACCACACCGTTTACCCAAGTACCAATACCAGATCACACCCTCTTATAACTTTGGCAGCCTGACCATCGGTGGCAGCGTCATCGGCCAAACCGAGGCCTACAGTGGTGGTGGCGATGCCAACGATGCCATCCAGGACGGCTTCTATGTCGTCAACCTGTTTGGCAGCTACCAGGTGGACAAACATACGTCGGTCTACCTGAGTGCAAACAATCTCTTCAACAAGGTCGGTATTACCGAGGCGCAATACCCGAATGGAACCGAAGCGCGCTCGATCAATGGACGCACGGCCAAGATTGGCGTGAAGTACACGTTCTAAGCCCCACGCCAACGTCCAACAACCACCACACCATGAACGAAAAAGTGAGTCCTCCTCCAGCGCCAGCCACGCAATCTGGCCACAAGCCGGGCTGCGTGCTGGTGCAGGGCGAGGCGCTGGTGGACCTGTTTGACAGCGGGCCCGAGGCAGGCGGTGCACCGTTTAATGTGGCGCGGTCCCTGGCCGCTCTGCAGGTGCCCGTCAACTTCATCACCCGCGTGGGAGACGGCGACCGGTGGTCAGATCTGCTGCTGCAAGACGCGCAGAACTTTGGCCTGTCAACGCAGGGTTTCCAGCGCGATACCTTGCATCCCACCGGCACCGTACATGTGGTGCAAAAAGGTGCGGCGCATACGTTTCGTATTGCCGAGGACGTGGCCTGGGACTACCTGGATGTGGCACAGGCGCAATCGGTTCTGCAGACAACCCAGCCCCACGCCTTTGTCTATTTTGGAACACTGGCGCAGCGGCACACCGTGTCCAAAAATACGATCCGCGACATCATTCGTACCAGCGACGCCGTGTGTTACCTGGACCTGAATTTGCGCGATGGACCCGACAACCGCAGGCTGGCGGAAGAGTCGCTGGAGCTGGCCGACTGGGTCAAGGTCAACGACGAAGAACTGATGCAGTTGCTGGCCTGGCAAGGCGGTGCTGCCATACGCGCCGAACCCTGGGGCTCGCCCGCATTCAACAGCGGTGTGGCTCGATTGATGGACCACTACCAGTTGCAACGCCTGATCGTGACGCGTGGTCCACTGGGTTACGCCAGCTTTGATGCCAGCGGACGCCGTGAGGCCCAGGGTGATGGGATCGATGTGGCCCCCTTGGTAGACACCGTCGGCGCGGGCGACGGCTTCAGCGCCATGTTTCTGGCGTGCCAGTTGGCCGGGCACACGCTAGCCTGGTCGCTGGCCTTGGCCAATGAATACGCCGCAGCGATCTGCAGCCACCGTGGCCCTATGGACCATGACATACAAACCTATGCCGCCTGGCGCAAGCGGCTGGCCGCCAGCACGGTCGGCAACGCCGCCTGACACCCCATGACAACAAGAGGCTCCATTTGATGTCCCACACCAAACCCCATTTGTCGATCTGGCAGATCATCAACATGAATGTCGGCTTCTTCGGCATTCAGTTCAGCTTTGGCCTGCAGCAAAGCAATATGAGCCCGATCTACAAATACCTGGGCGCCAACGAGTCCACCCTGCCCCTGCTGTGGCTGGCCGGGCCGATGACGGGCCTGCTGGTGCAGCCCATCATCGGGGCGATGAGCGACCGCACCGTGTCACGCTGGGGCCTGCGCACGCCCTACTTCATGATCGGCGCGATCTTGTGCAGCCTGGGCCTGCTGGCCATGCCCCTGAGCCCCACGCTGTGGTTTGCGGCCGGCCTGCTGTGGATACTGGACGCGGCCAACAACGTGACCATGGAGCCCTACCGCGCCTATGTCAGCGATCGGCTGAACCACAACCAGCACTCGCTGGGATTTTTGACCCAAAGCGCCTTCACCGGCCTGGCCCAAACCCTGGCCTACCTGATGCCGTCCATCCTGATCGGCCTGGGCATGAACCGCGACGCGGTGGGCGACAACCACATTCCCCAAGCCACGATGGCCGCGTTTGTCATGGGTGCCGTGTTCTCGCTGGTGACGGTATGGTGGTCGGTGCGCAAGGTGCCGGAACTGCCGCAGTCGGCAGAGGCTATCCAGGAGATGCGCGCACGCCCCACCGGTGGAATGGCCACGCTGCGCGAGATCTGGCTGGCCATCAAGGAAATGCCCAGCACCATGCGCAGGTTGTGGTGGATGAAACTGTTCCAGTGGTACGCGATGATGTGTTACTGGATCTACATCGTGCCCAGCCTGGCCAAGACGATGTTCCATACGTCAGACGCTACCACCGCAGGCTTTCGCGAGGCGGGTTTGCTCAACGGGCAGATCGGCGGCTTCTATAACTTTGTCGCCTTTTTGTCCGCCTTTGCCATGGTGCCGTTCACCCGCCGCTTTGGCCCCAAGGTGGTCCATGCTGTGTGCCTGACGTTGGCGGCGGTGGGCATGTGGTGCCTGCCGGACATCACCAACAAATGGCTGCTGTTTGTGCCCATGGTCGGCATCGGCCTGGCCTGGGCCAGCATCATGGGCAACCC
>JAZKIR010000021.1:0-4537 GCA_040384785.1 Pseudomonadota bacterium | reverse complement strand
AAGAAGTGGTCATCAAGAAAACTCCATTTAAAAAAGGGGCGGCATACGACCCCTTGTAAACAATTGAACCAAGCTTGTGGCCTGGTTGCCGAATACCCATATTACGCGAGTAAACGGCAGTTACGTATTGGGGTTCTTACTGTGAGGGAATAGACGTAGCTGCCAAGCGCGGTGCCTCAAAGCACGCTACCAGACGGCCATGCAGTTCCTGCAACACGGGGCGCTCCTTGCGGCACTGATCGGTGGCATGTGGGCAACGGGTAGAAAACACGCAGCCAACTGGTGGCTTCAGTGGCGAAGGCAATTCACCCTTGAGCACCGTGCGTTGCGCGGCCGGGCCGCTGCCAGCAAGGCCGGGCGTGGAGGCCAGCAACGCCTGGGTATAGGGATGCAAGGGTCTGCTGAAGATGGCGTTCTTCTCACCATGCTCTACGGTATGGCCCAGGTACATGACCAGCACGTCGTGGGCGATATGGCGCACCACACCCAGGTCGTGCGAGATGAACAAATAGGCCAGGCCCAGGTCACGTTGCAAGTCCGCCAGCAGGTTCAAGACCTGTGCCTGGATGGACACATCCAACGCAGACACGGGTTCGTCCGCCACCACCAAAGACGGTTCCAGCATCAAGGCCCGCGCAATCGCAATGCGCTGGCGCTGGCCGCCGGAAAACATATGCGGGTAGCGGTCGTAATGCTCGGGGCGCAGGCCCACCAGGGCCAGCATGGCGCGGGCTTTTTCTGCGCGTTGTGGGGCGGTGAGTGTGGTGTTGATCTCCAGCGGCGCTTCCAGAATCTGGCCGATGCGCTTGCGTGGATTCAGCGAGCCATAGGGGTTCTGGAACACCAGCTGCACTTTTTGGCGCAGGGTTTTTTTGTCGTCCGCGGAGGCGTTGACCACATCCATGCCGCAGAGTTGCAGGCTGCCACCCGTCGGCTCTTCGATCAACGTGACCATACGTGCCAGGGTGGACTTGCCACAGCCGGACTCGCCGACGATGGCCAGCGTCTTGCCGGCCTGCACGCTGAACGATACGCCACCTACGGCTTGTAACAAATCGGGCTTGTTGAACAGGCCTTTGCTGATGGCGTAGACGCGGCGCAGGTCTTTGGCAGTGACGACCGGCGCGGGTGTTGTTGCTGTGCTGTTTGTTGTGTGTGGGGTGCTCATGCTGCTGCCTTCACGTGTTTGGGCGCATGCAGGTTGCGATCAGGATCGCCTAGTGGGTAGTGGCAGCGCACTGCGCCGTCCTGCCAATCGCGCAGCGCCGGGCGGGTTTGGCACAGGCCGTTGTTGGCATAACTGCAGCGGGGCGCAAACAGGCAACCCTTGGGTCTGTCGTACAGGCCGGGCACCATGCCGGGGATGGTGGCCAGGCGGGAGTGGCCGTCGTTGCGCTCGGGCAGGGCGGCCATCAAGGCCTCGGTATAGGGGTGCTGCGGGGCGGTGAACAGCGTGTCGGAGCCGCGTTGTTCCATGATCTGACCGGCATACATGACCGCGATGCGTTGCGCCATTTCGCTGACCACGCCCATGTTGTGGGTGATCAGCACCAGAGCCATGCCGCGGTCTTTTTGCAGGCTGCGCAGCAGGTCCAGAATTTGCGCCTGTATCGTCACGTCCAACGCGGTGGTCGGTTCATCGGCAATCAGCAGCTTGGGATTGCAGGCAATGGCCATCGCAATCATGACGCGCTGGCTCATGCCGCCGGACAACTGGTGCGGGTAGACACCCAGGCGGCTCTCAGGGGCTGGAATGCCGACCTGCTCCAGCAATTCGATGGAGCGTTTGCGGGCCGCTGCCTTGTCCATGCCCATGTGTAACTTCAAGGTCTCTGCCAGCTGAAAGCCGACGGTGAAGCAAGGGTTCAGGCTGGTCGTCGGGTCCTGGAAGATCATCGACAAATCTTTGCCGGTCAGGCGGCGGCGTTCGCGGTCGGACAGGGCCAGCAGGTCGTGGCCGTCAAAGCGCAGTTTGTCGGCCTTGACACGACCGGGGTAGGCTACCAAGCCCATCAAGGCCATCATCGTGACGCTTTTGCCGGAGCCGGACTCGCCGACGATGCCCAGCACGTCGCCGGTGTCCAGCGACAGGCTGACGCCATCGACGGCATGCATGACGCCGTTGTGCGACGGGAACTCTACCGACAGGTTTTCAATTTCAAGCAAGGCCATGGTGGTGTGCTGTCCTGTCAGTGGTTAACGTTTGAGCTTGGGGTCCAGCGCATCGCGCAGGCCGTCGCCCAACAGGTTAAAGGCCAATACGGTGATCAGAATAGCCAGCCCGGGGAAGGTCACTACCCACCAGGCGCGCAACACAAACTCGCGTGCATCGGCCAGCATGGTGCCCCATTCGGGTGAGGGCGGTTGTGCGCCCAGGCCCAGAAATCCCAGCGCGGCCGCGTCCAGAATGGCGGTGGAAATACCCAGCGAGGCTTGCACGATCAACGGCGCCGTGCAGTTGGGGAGGACCTCGCTGAACATCACGCGCAGGTGCCCGGCGCCACCCATGCGGGCCGCGGTCACATAGTCGCGCGAGGTCTCCGAGATAACCGCAGCACGTGTGATGCGCACATAGTGGGGTAACACCACGATGGACACGGCCAGCATGGCATTCATCAGACCGGGGCCAAGAATGGCCACAATCACAATGGCCAGCAGCAGGCTGGGCAGGGTCAGGATGATGTCCATGATGCGCATCACCGCGATCTCGAAAATGCCGCGAAAGTACCCAGCCAGCAGACCCAGTGTGGTACCCACGACCACCGACAGCGCGACGACTGCGATACCAATCGTCAAAGACAGGCGTGCACCGTGGATCAGGCGCGACAGGATGTCACGGCCAATGGCGTCGGTGCCCAGCAGGTGGGCCGATGAGCCGCCAGCCTGCCAGGCGGGTGGTACCAGAAAAACGGTGTTGTCGGTGAGGTCGGGGTTGTAGGGTGCTACGACGTTGGCAAAGGCCGCCAGAAGGAGCACGGTCACCACAATCACCAGTCCGCCAACGGCTCCATGGTTGGCACTGAAATAGCGCCAGAAGTCTTTCAACGGATGCAAGGGCGCGGCCTGGGTAAGCGATTCAGAAGATGCAGCCACGGTGTGTGTACTTGTCATTTTTGGTGCCTGATACGCGGGTTGATGATGCCGTAGGTCACGTCCACCAGCAGATTGACGGCCATGACCATGGCGCCCAGCAACAGCATGCCGCCTTGCAGCACGGGGTAGTCGCGGCGGCTGATAGCTTCGATCAGCCACTTGCCGACACCGGGCCAGGAGAAGATGGTTTCGGTCAGGATGGCACCGGTGAACAACACGCCGACCTGCAGACCGATCACGGTGATGACCGGAATCAGCGCGTTGCGCAGGGCGTGCACGGCAACGATGCGAAGCGTGGGCAGGCCCTTGGCGCGGGCGGTTCGGATGTAGTCCTCACCCAGGACCTCCAGCATGGCAGAACGTGTCATGCGCGCTATCACCGCCAAGGGGTTGGTACCCAGCACGATGGTGGGAAGAATCAGATGTGTGACGGCCGACCAGAACGCAGCCTTGTCATTAGCCAGCCAGGTGTCTATCAACAGGAAACCGGTGACAGGCTCGATGAAATGCATCACCGAAATCCGGCCGGACACGGGCGTCAGATCAAGCTGGACCGAGAAAAACAGAATCAGCAGCAGGCCCCACCAGAAGATGGGCATGGAGTAACCGGTGAGCGACACACCCATCACCCCATGGTCCAGGATGGAGTTGCGCTTGACTGCGGCGATGATGCCCGCGGGAATGCCGATCAGCAGCGCAAACAGAATCGCGCACAGCGCCAGTTCAATGGTGGCCGGGAACAGTGCTGCGAACTCGGTCAGCACCGGGGTCTGGGTGATGACGGACTTGCCCAGATCACCTTGCAGGACCTTGGCGATGTAGATCCCGTACTGCACGATGACGGGCCGGTCCAGCCCATACTCCTTCAGCAGCACGGCATGGCGTTCGGCATCGATGCCGCGTTCGCCCGCCAGGGTTTCGATGGGGTCGCCTGGTACCAGGCGGATCAGGAAGAACGCCACCAGCGTCATACCGAAAAACGTCGGAATGATCAGGCTTAAGCGCGTGAAAATAAAGCGCAGCATGGTTGGTGTGTTGGGGTTGTATAGACAAATGGGGGCTCGAGGTGCCGAATTCTACCAACGCAAAAACCGCGCCATGGGGTGGTTTTCCGGGTGTTTCTACCTAGGGATGTGGCCCCCACGCTCCGCCGCTACGCGGGTCGCTGCCCCCCGAGGGGGCTGTTTCACCTTGGGGCGGCCCGGCGGTGAAACGTTGCCCCCACGCTCCGCCGCTACGCGGGTCGCTGCCCCCCGAGGGGGCTGTTTCACCTTGGGGCGGCCCGGCGGTGAAACGTTGCCCCCACGCTCCACCGCTACGCGGGTCGCTACTTTGCGCAATGTCACATAGGTGTCAGCGAAGGGCGTAAAAAAGGCCGAACAAGTCGGCCTTTTTTGGGTTGGCGCAAGGGCCAATTATTTGAGGTGCTTGCCGATCAGGCCAG
>JAZKIR010000020.1:0-129652 GCA_040384785.1 Pseudomonadota bacterium | reverse complement strand
GCAGGGTTCGCTGGCCAATTTGAATGCGCTGCCGCTGGCGGCGCAGGTCGGCAAGCAGGCCATGGCCGCGCGTGGTTTTGATCTGGACCAGGTGGATCTGGCCATCCTGGGCATGACCAATCCGCAAAAGGGCAGCTTCTATGGCCTGCCCTATGTGACCGGCATGATGGGCATTGACCGCGTTACCGGCCCCACCGTCCAGCAGGCCTGCGCCACCAGCGTGCGCGCTTTGCAGATGGCCGCGCAAGAGGTGGTGTGTGGCACAGCCCGCTGCGCCCTGCTGGTAATGGCCGACCGCCAGTCCAACGGCCCGGTGCTGTATTACCCCGACTCCACCGGCATCGGCGGTTATGGCATCACCGAACACTGGGTTCCCGACAACATGGCGCATGACCCCTATGCCAAAAACCCCATGCTGGACACCGGCGAAAACGTGGCCCGTCGTTACGGCATCAGCACCGCCGAGCAGCACGACCTCAAACTCCGGCGCTACCACCAGTACCAGGATGCACTGGCCAACGAACGCGCCTTCCAGAAGCGCTACATGGTGGATGCACCGCTGTCGGACTCCAAATTCCGCAAACAGACCGGTGTGCTCAGCGCCGACGAAGGCATCTTCCCGACCACGGCCGAAGGCCTGGCCAAACTCAAGCCCGTCAAACCAGATGGCACCGTGACCTTTGGCGGGCAAACCCACCCTGCCGACGGCAATGCCGGTGCCATCGTCACCACGCGCGATCTGGCCCGTTCGGTGTCCAAGAACCAGGGCATAGAAATTGAAATCCTGAGCTTTGGCATGGCCCGCGTCGAACCCGGTTACATGCCGATGGCGCCCGCGCCCGCCGCGTTGCGCGCACTCGAACAGGCGGGCATGGGCATTGCCCAGGTGGATGCCATCAAGACACACAACCCCTTTGCGGTGAACGACATTGCCTTGGCACGCGACACCGGTTTTGCCTGGGAGCGCATGAACAATTACGGCAGCTCCATCATCTGGGGCCACCCACAAGCGCCCACCGGCATGCGCGCCATCATCGAGCTGATCGAGGAGCTAGTGTTGCGCGGTGGTGGGGTTGGCTTGTTCACCGGCTGCGCAGCCGGTGACAGTGGGTATGCCATGGTGCTGCGCGTATCCGACGCCTTAAGCGCTTAAACCTGGGTTGAACCATGACAAAACACTTCTCTGCACGTTTTCAAAATACCTGGCTGGTCGATGGTGTTCGCACCCCTATGGTGGACTATTGCGGTGCACTCGGCGCGGTGTCACCCACCGACATGGGCATCAAGGTGGCGCGCGCCGTCATCGCGCGCAGTGGCCTGCCCGCCAGTGATGTGGACTCGGTCATCACCGGCTCCATGGCGCAGGCCGACTTCGACGCCTTTGTGCTGCCCCGCCACATCGGCCTGTACGCGGGTGTACCGGTGGCGGTGCCGGCCATTCTGGTGCAGCGCATCTGTGGCACCGGCTTTGAGCTGTTCCGCCAGGCGGCCGACCAGATCGCGCTGGGTTATGCCGAGCTGGCGCTGGTGGTGGGCACCGAATCGATGACGCGCAATCCGATTGCCGCCTACACCCACCGCAGCGGCTTCAAGCTGGGCGCGCCGGTGGAGTTCAAGGACTTTTTGATCGAGGCGCTGAACGACACCGCAGGTCCGGTCACGATGATCCAGACCGCGGAGAACCTGGCCCGGCAATACGGCATCAGCCGCAACGATGTCGACGCTTATGCAGCCCAATCTTTCGAACGCGCGTTGCGGGCGCAGGCCGAAGGTTTCCATGCCGGTGAGATCGTGCCAATAACGAATGAAAGTTTTGCGCTGGAGGGTTACGCCACACGCGGCATCGCACTGCAGCGCAAGGTCGAACGCCTGGACCATGACACACATCCCCGCCCTTCGCCCATAGAAGCGCTGGCCAAGCTGCGCACCGTGTATGCGGGCGGCGTGCAGACCGCCGGCAATAGCTCGGCCCTGGTCGATGGCGCCGTGGGTGCGCTGGTCGCTAGCGATGCCTACGTTCAGCGCCACCAACTCACACCGCTGGCCCGGCTGGTCGGCGCGGCGGCAGTCGGCGTACCGCCCGAGACCATGGGCATAGGCCCGGCCCCCGCGATACGCGCCTTGCTGGAGCGTTGTGAACTCACGCTGTCCGACATCGGCCTGTTTGAAATCAACGAAGCCCAGGGCGCGCAAACGATCGCAGTAGAACGTGAACTAGGCCTGGACCGCGACAAGCTGAATGTGAATGGCGGCGCCATCGCGCTGGGCCACCCGCTGGCCGCGACCGGTGTACGCCTGACCGTGACGCTGGCGCGTGAACTGCGGCGCCGCGGTCTGCGCTACGGCATTGCATCGGCCTGCGTGGGCGGCGGCCAGGGCATGGCGCTGCTGATCGAGAACCACGAGGCCTGAGCGAGCCGACATTTTTGAAATAGACAATTAAACGAACGATCCGACGACCCGAGTGAATCTTTACTCCGTTCGGGCTGAGCTTGTCGAAGCCCCCAAGCCAGTCCTTCGACAGGCTCAGGACGAACGGTTAGGGGTTCTTGAGGTCGCATCAATCAAACCAACGGAGACACCCCATGAAAGTTATTACAGCTGACCAAGCCGGCGCACTCATCCCCGACGACGCCACCATCTTCCTGGGCGGCCTGGCCGTCACCAGCTTGCCCGAGGAAATACTGCAAGGTGTGGAGCGGCAGTTCCTCGCAGGGGGCCATCCGCGCAATGTCACCACCTGGGCCTGTGGCGCGGTGGGCAATTCCGGCGAGGCGGGGATGAAACACTTTGCGCACAAAGGCATGGTCAAACGTGTGGTGGCCGGCCACTTTGGCCAGACCGGCAAGGAGATGATGAAGATGGTGTTCGACGGCGAAGTCGAGGCCTATAACTTCCCCCAAGGCAGCCTGTCGCACCTGACGCGCCAGATCGCCAACCGCTCGCCGGGCCTGCTGACCAAGGTCGGCCTGGGCACGTTTGTCGACCCCCGTCTGGAGGGCGGCAAGATGAACAGCCGCTCGACCGAGGACCTGGTGGAACTGGTCGAGTTCAAGGGTGAGGAATGGTTGTTCTACCCGCCGCCAAAAATCGATGTGGCCATCATCCGCGGCACGCTGGCCGACGAGAAGGGCAATATCACGCTGGACAAGGAAGGTGTGTTGCTGGAGCAGTTGTCGATTGCGCAGGCCGCCAAGCGCTGGGGCGGGATTGTCATCTGCCAGGTGGAGCGCATCGTCAAGGCCGGCACGTTACACCCCAAGGCGGTCAAGGTGCCGGGCCTGCTGGTGGATTACGTGGTGGTGGCCAAGCCCGAGAACCACATGCAGACCATCGCCACGCAGTTCAACCCCGCGTTATGCGGCGATGTCAAGGTTCCGGCCGGCAGCCTGGCCGCCATGCCGCTGGATGAACGCAAGGTGATTGCGCGCCGCGCGGCGATGGAGGTCACACCCGGCGCCATCGCCAACCTGGGCATCGGCATTCCGGCCGGTATTCCATCGGTGGCTGCAGAAGAAGGTGTGTCGGACCTGTTGAGCCTGTCGATCGAGAGTGGTGTCAGCGGCGGCATTCCGGCGCAGCTGGGCGACTTTGGCCTGGCCTACAACGCCGAGTCCATCATCGAGCAAAGCGCGCAGTTCGACTTTTATGACGGCGGCGGGCTGGACGCCAGTTTCCTGGGCCTGGCGCAAACCGACAGCCACGGCAATGTCAATGTCAGCAAGTTCAACGGGCGGCCCGTGGGCTGCGGTGGTTTTATCAACATCACGCGCTCCACGAAGAAGCTGGTGTTCTGCGGTGCCTTCACCGCCGGTGGGCTGGACGTGGAAGTGGCCGACGGCAAACTACACATCAAGACCGAGGGCAAGTCGCGCAAGTTCATAAACCAGGTCGAGCAGATCACCTTCAACGGCCATGACGCCGCACTGCGCCAGCAAGAGGTGGTGTTTGTGACCGAACGCGCGGTGTTCAAGCTGACCCCCGACGGCCTGGAGCTGACCGAGATCGCTCCCGGCGTGGACCTGGAGCGCGACGTGCTGGCGCACATGAGCTTCAAGCCCATCATCAGCAACGTGAAGCCCATGGACGCCGGCATTTTCCGCGCGCACTGGGGTGGGCTGGCGGCGGCTTTGGGCTGAGCGGGGTATGCGATTGCCTCCCATTTTTCGCCACTCACTCCTAATTTTATAGCGCATTACGCATATTTCACGGGGGCTAGCGGCACATTTCATACTGAGTTCACGGGAAAATCCATAAATAACCCTATTTTGGGTATATATGATCGATTTGCCTGCTTCTACGCATTCCTTCAGCCTGACGCCGGCACCCCAGTCTAGGCATATCGTTTATTGCGTAGGTTGTCCTTGACGTTTCGCATCAAGGGTTGCAGCGTGCTGCAGCCGATGCGCAGCGCAACACAGGTGACCAGAATATCAATGATCAGCAGGTGCAGAAGCCGGGATACCATCGGGACGTAGTACTCAAACGCTTCGCCGTGATCTGCCGCCAGGTGGATATGTGCGGCGCTGGCCAGTGGTGACTTGCTGGCGGCAATGACCACCATTGACGCACCATTTTTCCTGGCGATGTTGCACGCCTCCATCAGATCACGCGTACGACCGGAATTGGAAATAAAGACCGCGCAATCGCCCGGCTCCAGCACGGAGGCACCCACTATCTGAAAGTGGCTGTCGCCACAGGCCACGGTGTTAAGCCCCAAGCGAAAGAACTTGTGTTGGGCGTCATGTGCGACCACACCGGAGTCGCCGACTCCATAAAACTGGACACGCTTTTTCTGTCTATAGGCTTCGACCAGTGTTTCCGCGGCCTGCTCCATGCTGGCCATGTTGATGTCACTGCGGTATTTCAGCAGGGCTGCCGTGGTGCTGTCGATGACTTTGATGGCCACCGCATGCGTCTTGTCGTCCACATCAACACAACGGTGGATGAATGGCGCGCCTTCGTGGACGGTGCCTGACAGTTTGCGTTTGAAGTCCAGCAGGCCGTCAAACCCCACACTGCGGCAAAACCGCACGACCGTAGGCTTGCTGACCCTGGATTGGCGGGCCAGTTCGCTTACCGCGAGCCCGGAAAATTCTCGCGGGTCGGTGAGGCAGAGTTTTGCTACGCGTTGCTCCGAAGGGGAAAGCGAAGACAAGGCGGCTTGGATGCGGTCGAGCATGGCGCGGCGGGCTGTGTCTAACCCAGCAGGGGCGTATGCCGGCCCGCGTGGGAGCGCACGGCGTGTGCAGCCGGTCCACCCGGCAGCTTGAAGAAGGACACCGCCTGCACCTGCTCCGTGGCCAGTGCATTCAGGACGGAGGCCGCCGCCGCCATTTGCTCCACCAGCGCGGCGTTTTGCTGGGTGGTCCGGTCCATTTGAGACACCGCTTCCCCCACCTGCGTAACACCGGAGCTTTGTTCCGAGCTGGCCGAACTGATTTCACCCATGATGTCGGTGACACGCTGGATGGCGCTGACCACTTCGGTCATGGTCAGACCTGCGCGGTCCACCAGGGCGGAGCCCCGTTCCACACGCTCCACACTGGCGTGGATGAGGCTCTTGATTTCCTTGGCGGCGTCAGCCGAGCGGCCTGCCAAGCTACGTACTTCGCTGGCAACCACCGCGAACCCACGGCCTTGCTCACCGGCGCGCGCTGCTTCCACAGCCGCGTTGAGTGCCAGGATATTGGTCTGAAAGGCGATGCCGTCAATCACCTGGATGATGTCTGCAATCTTGCGCGAGGACGCATTGATGCCCCGCATGGTTTGGACGACCTCCTGCACCACGTTACCGCCTTGGACGGCCACGGAAGATGCCTCCAACGCCAGCTGATTGGCCTGGCGAGCACTGTCGGCATTTTGCTGGACGGTCGAACTGAGCTCGTCCATGCTGGCCGCGGTTTCCTGCAATGCCGCGGCTTGTTGCTCGGTCCGGTCACTCAAGTCATGGTTGCCTTGGGCAATTTCGGCGCTGGCATTGGCCACACCCTCCGAGCCGGTACGCACGGTCGAAACCACGGTGACCAGTCCATCCTGCATGTCTTTCAAAGCACTCAGCAATTGCGCTACTTCGCCACGCCCGACCACCTTAACCGGGTGTGCCAGATCACCCCTGGCAATTTGGTGGGCGGAGGCGACGGCGGACGACACGGCCCCGCTAACGGAACGGGTCACCGACCATGCCGCAATCACCCCGAGCAGCAAGGCGGCCGCCGCCATGGAGACGAGTGTGATGCGGGACACTGCCACTTCGTCATTCATGGCCAAAACGCTGGCGTGGGTGCTGGCGACTTCAATCTTGCGCATGGCATTCATGGCCAATATCCATTTCTCCAACGCTCCATTCCAACGGGCCAGATCACGCCGCAACTCGGTGCGTATGCCGATGGCAAAGTCGTCCGCGGCCTTGCCCTGGGCACTGGCCTGTGCCAGCGCCATGATTTCGCGGGCGGCTGCAGCCGCTTCGCGCACGGCGGCAAGTTGTGTTCGTTCTTCACTGGATTCGCCCAAGTCCGTGAGTACCTTCATAAAATCCGCAAGCGAATCGTCATAGGCCTTGATGTGGGTCACCAAGCGCATGTATTCATCGCCCAGCTCACTGGGGTTGTTGATCACGCTGAGGTTGCGCATGGACAGCGCACTCGCGTAGACGTGTTGGGTGACATCAACCACCTTTTCCGCCTTGACGCCCTCACTGTCCACCGTGTGGCGCATGCGTTCCACCAATTGCTGTTGCGCCAGCAGAGCGGTGACGAGCAGCGCAATCAACAGCATCAGGACAACGCCGTATCCGAGGGCCAACTGATGGGATAGCCGTGACGGAAGTGGGAATCTCATTTTCTATCCTCTCAACATTCGGGCTCTCGGCGTAGCGCGCGGGCCTGTCCACGCGCTGGCCTGACTTACACCATCTCGGGCAGGCCGCTGCGCAAGGACCGGGTGATGGCCAGGCCAATACGCGTGGCCTCCAATGCGTCGGTCAGGGTCAGGTTCAAGGGCTGTTCGCCACGGCAGGCGGCCACAAAGGCCGCCATTTCGGCCGCAAACGCACCCTCAAAACGCTCGTAAAAATCTTTCACCACTGCGTGGCGCACTCCGTCGCTATCACTGCACACCACACGGTCCCGCGCCGCGTGCTCCCCCACCGTCAGCTTGCCTGTGGTGCCAATGACTTCGGTGCTGGTCTCATGGCCATGCGCCATGGTTCGGGACGCGTACAACACGGCCCGTGCGCCACCTTCAAACTCCACCACCGCAAGGCCGTTATCCACATCGCCAAACTCGGCCAGCGCGGGATGCAGCGCAATGGTGCCGGTGGCAAAGGCGCGCACCGCGCGGGGCTTGCCCAGCATCCAGCGCGCCAGATCGATGTCATGCACGCTGCAGTCCATGAAGATGCCGCCGGAGGTTGGGGCAAAACGCACGAAGAAACCATCCGGATCATTCTGGTCGCAGGTTTGCGAACGCACCAGGAATGGCTTTCCGATCCCGCCTGCGGCAACAACCGCATGGGCGTTCAGATAACTCGCATCAAAGCGCCGCACAAAGCCCACCATGGCAATCTGATTGGGGTGTTGTTGCGCAACCGCAAGCACCCGCTCGCAATCCTCCACATTCAGGGCCAAGGGTTTTTCCACGAATACATGCTTGCCAGCCCTGAGCGCCGCAATGGCCTGGTCGGCATGTAATGCGGTCGGCGTGACCAGCACCACCGCATCGACTGCGGTGTCGGCAATCAACGCGTCGAAGTCCTCATGCAACCGTTTGATGCCCAGTTGCTCCGCCGCAAATGTGCGTTCACTGGCCACCGGGCTGCAGGCCGCAACCACTTCGCAATGGCGGGTGCGAAAAGCCAGGGCTTCGGCGTGGCGTTGCCCCAGCCGACCCAGGCCGACAACGCCTACTTTCAATGTTTTGGAGGACATGCGGGCCTTTTTCAGAATTCCACGGCTTGGCCAGATGCCGCGCTGTGCGCCGCTGCGTCCGCCAGCACCTGGGCCCGCACACCATCCTCGATGGTGGTGCGGCAAGGGCTGCCCGACTGCAGCTGCACAAAGAAATGTTCGATCTCCAGACGGTAGGCTTGTGCATAACGCTGCAAGAAGAAGGCTTCCGGGTTGTCAACACGGGTTCCCTGCGCATCGGCCTGGGTCACTTCACTGGGGCGATGGTTGCCACACTGCAGCATGCCGCTGGAGCCGATCACTTCGAAGCGCTGGTCATAACCATAGGCGGCACGGCGTGTGGTGTTGATCTGGCACAGACGCCCTTTTTGGGTTTTGATGGTTACTGCGGTGCAGTCCATGTCGCCGGCCTGCCCAATGGCGGGGTCGGTCAGGCAGGAACCCGTGGCGCTGAGCCACACGGCTTCGTCGCCATCGCCGCACAGGATCCAACGGAACACATCGAAGTCGTGGATCAGCATGTCCCGAAAAATACCGCCCGAGTTCTTGATGTATTCCACCGGCGGAGCACCCGGGTCGCGGCTGGTGATCACCAGCATTTCGGGGTTTCCGATATCGCCCCGGTCCAACCGCATCTTGGCCTGGTTGAAAGTCGGATCAAAGCGCCGCTGGAACCCGATCATGCACGCCACATTGGCGCGGGTCACCGCATCGGCACACGCCTGCGCACGCTCAGCCGACAGATCAACCGGTTTTTCACAAAAAATGTGTTTGCCCGCCAAGGCGGCGCGGGTGATGAGGTCGCTGTGGGTCGTTGTGGGGCTGCCGATCACAACCACATCGATGCTGTGGTCAGCAAAGATGTTATCAATGGAATCAACACGGGCGCCAAAGGCTTGTGCGAGTTCTGCGCACGACGACGCGACCGGGTCGCTGACAGCAACCAGCTCAACACCCGGTAGGGCACAGAGGTTGGTGGCGTGGATGCGGCCAATGCGGCCGGCACCGAAGAGGGCTACTTTTTTCATGAACAGGGCTTTCAGGAGATGCCAGACCGATGGGGTCTGGGTGGGGTTTAAAAAGTGTTTAGAAATGTAAGTCTATTAGATTACAAATACAGAAAATTTGTTATAGGGTTTGTCCTGATTAGAAATATATTTCTATTTTTGGAAAAAATTAGTAAACTTATTTCCAGATCGCGGCGCTTCCGCGGTAGCTGAACGAGCCACAAGCTCCCGGCAGTTTCGGACCTTGATTCTTTACAGGAAACGACATGAAAGCGATGAAGCGCATCGCGGTTGCCGCGCAAACCAAGTAGACCCTTACGCAAATTCTCATCCCTTAGGAACTAATCACCATGAAAAGACAACACACAATCAGTTTGCTGGCCGCCGCTGCGGCCTTGTGCGCTTGCAACGCGTTGGCCGCGGAAGTTGCTGGCATTGAATACCACGGCTACTCCCGTGGTGGCCCAGTGTTCAATTACGACACCGTCAAGGGCGGCCTATCACTGGGCGGCGAGCTACAGAAGTACCGTCTGGGCAACGAAGGCGACAACGGCATCGAGATCGACTTGATCAAAAACTTCGAGGCCGGTGGCATGAAATGGAAGGTGCACTACATGCCCGCCAAGTGGGGCAGCGGCGCCGTCGGCACCGAGCAAGCTTTTGTGGAAATGGGTGGCATGTCCTTTGCACCAGAAGCCAAGATCTGGGCCGGTCAACGCCGCCTGCGTCTCCAGGATGTGCACATTGTGGACAACCAATTGTTGAACTATGGCGACAACCAAGGCGCTGGTGTGACCGACATCAACCTGGGCGGAGCCAAGCTTGGCCTGGGTGTGTTCACCGGGGACAAGTTTGACAGCGTTTTACCCAGTACCGTGAAGGCTAATCGCTTCAACGTCGACATTTCAGACATCAACACCAACGCCGGCGGCAAGCTGCGCGTGCTGCTCACCAGCGTTGACGGCAGCGGCCTGGCCGCGGGCAACACCGGTTCCGGCATTTCCGTGGTGCACAACCAGTCGGACTTCATCACCAAGGGCATGAGCAACGCGCTGTTTCTGCAGGCCTCGCGCGGCCATGCGCGCATCGATGGTGAATTCCTGAACATCGACGGTGTGGGTGCCGGCCGCAGTGTGAGCCGGATTGCGGATGCGGTGAATTGGCAAAACGGTGCATTTGGCGGCCAAGCCCTCATTGGCTACCAGACCAACCAGGACGACGTGACCGGTGTGACAACCAAGGAAACCACTTTGGGCGCCCGCATTTCGTACGCCTTCTCCAACAACTTCAAGATGCTCGCAGAAGTAGGCTCCACCAGCATCCAGGCGCCCGGCGGAGACCAAACGCTCAACAAGATTACGCTGGCACCAACCTTCTCGGTGGGTCAAGACTTCTGGAGTCGTCCCGAAATTCGCCTCTACGTGACCCACGCGAACTGGAACACGGCGGCGGCTCTGGCCAATGCAAGCAGCTTTGGCGCAGGGGGCAAGACCTCGACCACCATTGTCGGGGTGCAGTACGAGATTTGGTGGTAAGTATTTAGTATGCTCCCTGCCCCCCAAGGGGGTGCCATTCGCCTTGGGACGGCCCTCAGGTTTCTCAAAAGGTGGGGTTTTACAGGGCGGCCGTAAGGTCGCCCTTTTTTTGCCTGCGTTGCTACGCTGCACGCACGACAGTGGGCTGGTAGTCCAGCTCTAGGCGGTAGGCCAAGGCCATGAACAGGCTTTGGGCCACGGCCATGGAATTGGTCAAGGCCCGAAAACCGAAAACACTGGTTTCCTGCACCAGCAACGAGCAGTTCGCAAAGGGTGCCAGCGGACTCAGGCGGCTGTCCGTGATGGCAATGATGTGGGCACCCCGTTCATGGGCCTGGCGCACGATGTCCACCGTTTCATCGGCATACGGAGCAAACGAAATGGCGATCATCACGTCGGCGGGCAACATGCCGCGCAGCTGACCATCCTGCATACTGCCCATGGACGTGATGTGTTGCACCCGCTTGTCAGTGTGCTGCAAGGCGTAGGCGAGATAAGTGGAAACGGCGAAAGACCGCCTGGAGGCCATGAGCCAGATGGTCTCGGAACCAGCCAACAACTTGACGGAGTCTTCGAAAGCGGGCTCCTGGAGCGTCTTTTGCAATTCCTCCATTCCCGCGATGCCACCGCCGATCAGGGCGTGCGCGATTTCCGCACTGCTCAGATCCCGCGCACCAGACTCAATGGCCTCGCGGATGCGGGCCTGGTAGTTGCGGCTGGGAGAAATCTGCTGTGCCAACCCTTCGCGAAACAACTTTTGCATTGCCGTGAAACCGTGGAACCCAAAGTGTTTGGCAAAACGGATGATGGCGGAGGGCTGCACGTCGCAGTACTCGGCCACCTCCAGGATGGATTGAATTCCCAATTGAGACCGGTGCTGCTCCACA
The DNA here is from genome assembly GCA_040384785.1 of Pseudomonadota bacterium. Taxonomy (GTDB): domain Bacteria; phylum Pseudomonadota; class Gammaproteobacteria; order Burkholderiales; family Burkholderiaceae_C; genus Allorhodoferax. Next base: position 118,316 of record JAZKIR010000020.1, on the reverse strand, counting down.
TGCCGGGCAATGACCTTGAGCTGCTTGCTCAGCGTCTCAAAATCACGTGCAATGGCCTTGATGAGTGCTTCTTCCGTGGTGGGAGGATGGGGTTCAGTGTGCATAGGGTGACTACTGTATCGGGTGCGTGGAATTGGTCAATGGAAATAATTATCCAATCAAACTGGAAAACGAAAATTTCTTATAGGGTTTATCCTAATCAGAAATATATTTCTATTTTGTGCAGAACTTGATAAAATTTTTCTCAGATCGCGGCGCCTCCGCGTACGTTGCCCGGCAGCCCTGAGCCTGTCGGCAACTTCGGCTCTCAATACTTCATAGGAGACAACATGACAGCGTTCAAGTATTCCCGACAGGCCTTCCTCAAAACCGTGCTTCTCAGTGCCTTGGTGGCTACCAGCGGATTTGCCGCCGCACAAAGCAAATTCGTGCTGATCAGCCACGCTCCCGACTCCGACTCTTGGTGGAACACCATCAAGAACTCGGTCAAGCAAGCAGGCGAGGACTACGGCGTGCATGTCGACTACCGCAATCCGCCCAATGGCGACTTGGCCGACATGGCGCGTTTGATTGAACAGGCCGCAGCACAGGGGTACGACGGTGTCATCGTCAGCATCGCTGACTTCAACGTGCTGCAAAGCTCGATCAAAAAGCTTTCCGACAAGAAAATTCCGGTGGTCACCATCAACTCAGGCACCACGGAGCAGAGTGAAAAACTGGGCGCGGTCATGCATGTAGGCCAGCCCGAATATGAAGCCGGAAAAGGCGCGGGCATGCGCGCCAAGGCCGATGGAGTCAAGTCCTTTCTGTGTGTGAACCACTACGCCACCAACCCCGCTTCGTTTGAACGTTGCCGTGGTTTTGCCGAGGCCATTGGCGCAGACTTCAAGAAGAGCACCATTGACTCCGGTGAAGACCCCACTGGCATAGAAGCCAAGGTGTCGGCCTATCTGCGCCAAAACCCCACCACTGGCGCGGTGTTGACACTGGGACCAACGTCCGCGCACGCGACCCTCAAGGCACTGGAAAAGAGTGGCCAAAAGGGCAAGATGTGGATGGCAACGTTTGACTTGTCCGATGAAATTTCCAAAGGAATCAAAGACGGTTCCGTGAAGTTCGGCATCGACCAACAGCCCTACCTTCAAGGCTACATTCCGGTCGCTGTTTTGGCGACCATGAAAACCTCCAGCAGCACCGACCTGGCAAAAGTCTCCGCGGCGGTCAAGGCCAATAAGAAGACCGCGGCGCGCTTTGCCGAATACGGTCTTGCACCCGACTACGGTGTGCGCCACATCGGGTCTGGCCCTGGGTTTGTGACCAAGGACAACATTGGAAAGGTTGAAAAATACGCCGGGCAGTTCCGCTAGCGTGTCCATGGGTGGCAAGGCGCCGCGTGCGTCTTGCTGCCTACTTAGCCCCCACGGTCGCCCACTGCGTGTGGCTCCCTGCCCCCCAAGGGGGCGCCATTCGCCTTGGGGCGGCCCGGCGGCGAATTTAGAAATGGTAATCCCTGTTTGAACGATGTGATGACTATGAACCAACAAGCCATAAAACCAGCACTCGCTGTGCTGAAAGACGACCGCGTGCGGGTGGTAAGTCCACTGCGCAGACTGATGTCACGCCCCGAATTCGGCGCGCTTGCCGGGACCCTTCTGGTGATTGCCATGTTTGGTGTCAGCGCCGGTGGCTCCGGCATGTTTAGCGCCGAGGGCATCGTCAACTGGAGCACCGTTGCCGCCTATTTGGGTGTGCTGGCCGTGGGCGCGGCCTTGCTGATGATTGCCGGGGAATTCGATTTATCCGTTGGCTCCATGATTGGTTTTGCAGGCATGCTGCTGGCCATTCCCGCACTCTACTGGGGCTGGCCCATTTGGTTGGCCGCATTGTTTGCGTTCAGCGTAGCGCTGAGTTTGGGTTGGCTCAACGGATGGTTGGTCGTGCGCACCGGGCTGCCATCGTTCATCGTGACACTGGCATTCTTCTTCATACTGCGAGGCTTGTCATTGGCGGTCTCGGTCATTTTCACCGGCAAAACCATTCTCAGCGGCAACGGCGATCTGGTCTTGCGGGAGATGTTCGCCCAGGACCCGGTGATTTCATTCCTCTTTCACGGCTACACGCTGACCGGCCTGTTTGACGCGTTGGCCCGCACCGGCATCATCGCCGCACGCGACGATGGGACCGCACTGGCCATAGGCATGCCCAAGGCCGTGGTCTGGTGGTTTGCCATGACCGCATGGGGCGCCTTTGTGCTGGCGCACACCCGTGTTGGCAACTGGATTCAAGCCGTGGGCGGCGATGCCAATGCCGCCAAGAATGTGGGCATTCCGGTAGCGAAGGTCAAGATCAGCCTGTTTATCTTCATGGCCTTCTGCTCCACCGTATTTGCTGTCTTGCAGGTGGCGGACGCGGGGTCCGCCGCCGCGGACCGAGGCCTGCAAAAGGAATTTGAAGCCATCATCGCGGCCGTTATTGGCGGCTGCTTGCTCACCGGTGGCTACGGCTCGGTGGTCGGCGCTGCGTTTGGTGCATTGATATTTGGCATGGTGCAAATCGGCATTGGCTACACCAGCATCGACAACAACTGGTACCGCGTCTTTCTGGGTCTGATGCTGCTGATTGCAGTGCTTTTCAACAACTACATCCGTACCCGCTTTGCCTTGGGCAAGCGTTAACCCCGGCAGGAAATGAGCATGAGTGACTACATTCTTCAGCTGGAAGACATCAGCAAATTTTTCGGCCCGGTGATTGCGTTGGGCGGCGTGACCTTGCGCCTGCGCCGTGGCGAAGTGCATTGCCTGCTGGGTGACAACGGCGCCGGTAAATCGACCTTGATCAAAACCCTGGCCGGCGTGCATGCGCCGGACAAAGGCGAATACTTGCTGGAAGGCAAACCGGTTCGTTTTTGCTCCCCGCGCGAGGCACTGGACTTGGGGATAGGCACGGTCTACCAAGATCTGGCGCTGGTTCCGTTGATGAGCGTGGCACGCAACTTCTTCATGGGCCGCGAGCCCATCAAAAAGATGTTTGGTTTTCTGCCCGTCATGGACCACGCGCTCGCGGCCCAGACCGCCGGCGAAAAACTGACTGAAATGGGCATTCGCATCCGCGACGCCAACCAGATGATCGGCACCATGTCCGGTGGCGAGAAGCAGTGTCTAGCCATCGCGCGCGCCATCCATTTTGGAGCCAAGGTGTTGATCCTGGATGAACCCACTGCCGCGCTTGGTGTCAAACAATCGGCCAATGTGTTGAAGTTGATTGCCAAGGCGCGCACACGTGGCATTTCAGTGATCTTCATCACCCATAACGTGAACCACGCCTACCCCATCGCTGATAGTTTTACGCTGCTCAACCGGGGCAAGTCGCTGGGAACCTATCTGAAGAAAGACGTGAGCAAAGACGAGGTGCTGGACATGATGGCTGGTGGCGAAGAGATGAAAACGCTGATGGCCGATCTAGACGGCGTAACAATTTAAGACCGACATGACACAACTGAACTTTCCATTGCACCGCAGCATCGATTTGGCCTGCCTGGGCCGCCTGGCGGTCGACTTGTATGCGCAGCAATTTGGTAGCCCGCTGGAAGATACACGCAGCATGGCCATGTACCTGGGTGGCAGTTCGGCCAACTTGGCTTTTGGCGTGGCACGCTTGGGTCTCAAGAGTGCCATGGTTTCGCGCGTCGGCAATGAGCAGATGGGGCGTTTTCTCACCGAGACCTTGCGGCAGACCGGTTGCGACACCAGCCAAGTGCAGATTGACTCCGAGCGTCCAACGGCGCTGGTGCTACTGGGTTTGAAAGACCGGGACACCTTCCCGTTGTTGTTCGTGCGCGAAAACTGCGCCGACATGGCCGTCGACGCGGATCTGATTGACGAGTGTTTCATCGCGCAGTGTCGCGCGCTGGCTATCACCGGCACCCATCTATCCACACCCGGCACACGCCGCGCATCACAGACGGCACTGCGCTATGCAAAACGCCATGGTGTCGTTCGGGTGCTGGACATCGACTATCGCCCGGTGCTATGGGGGCTGACCTCGCGCGGCGCCGGTGAAAACAGGTACGTCGCCGATGCCCGCGTCACGCAACAACTACAGGAGATGCTGCCCGAGTTCGACCTGCTGGTCGGCACCGAAGAAGAGTTTTTCATCGCAGGCGGTGTGAGCAACGATTTGATGGCCAGCCTGCGTGCCGTGCGCGCAGTGAGCGCCGCCACCTTGGTGGTCAAGCGGGGTGCGCTGGGTTGTAGTGTGATCGAGGGAGCCATTCCATCCAGCATTGACGCGGCGCCCACGTTTCAGGGTGAACGGGTCGAAGTGCTCAATGTACTGGGCGCCGGAGATGCCTTCCTGTCCGGCCTGCTTGCAAGCCTGTTGCAAGGCAAGGACTGGGCACAATCAACCCAGGTCGCCAACGCCTGCGGAGCCATTGTGGTGTCGCGCCATGCGTGTTCTGCCGCCATGCCCACGTCCGCCGAGTTGACCCATTGGTTTGGCGGAAACCGTAACCCCAAGGTCGACACCGACAGCCAACTGGCACACTTGCATCGGGTGACGGCCGCGCGGCCTGACTGGAGCGAAATGTGCGTAATGGCCTTTGACCACCGCAGCCAGTTTTTGGACATCGTACGGGAATCGGGTGCCAGCGAATCGCGCATACCGGCGCTCAAGAAGTTGCTGGTCAAGACCACGGAGCAGGTTGAACGCAGCCACCATTTGCAAGGCCATACGGGGGTGCTGATCGACGGCGGCGATTATGGAGCCGAGGCCTTGGCCAGTGCCACCGGGCGCGGTTGGTGGGTCGGGCGTCCGGTCGAACTGCCTGGCTCCCGGCCTTTGCGCTTTGACGGAACACGGTCCATCGGCAGCGCGCTCATCCACTGGCCCACCCAGCAAGTCGTGAAGTGCCTGGTGTTTTACCACCCGGACGATGCATTTGAGCTGCGCCTGGAGCAGGAGCAAAAAGTATTGGAGTTGTGGGAGGCCACGCGCGAAAGCGGCAACGAGTTATTGCTTGAAATCATCTGCCCGCGTTCCATGACCCCCGAAGGCACGGAGGACGCGGCGGTGCTGCGCTCTATCAAGCGTTTCTACAACCTGGGCGTCAAACCCGAGTGGTGGAAGCTTGCGCCCATGCAGCAGCAAGGCTGGTCCGCCCTGGCGGCGCTGGTGGCCGATCGTGACCCGCATTGCCGCGGCGCCGTGATCCTGGGCCTGAACCAGCCTTTGCAAGCGCTGGCCGACAGCTTCGCGCAGGCCACGAACCCCATCGTCAAAGGGTTCATGGTGGGCCGCACCTTGTGGGCCTCTGCTTCGCTGCGTTGGCTGAAGAACGAAATCGACGACGCGGCCTTTGTGTCGGAGGTTGCACACAACTTTGCTTGCCTGGTGGAAGCCTGGCGCAACCGGCCCAAGCCCGGACCCGCAACGGCCTAAACCCTCGCGTGCACATTTTTCCCACGACCCTGAAACGACAAACCGCATGACCACCCTCAGACTCACAACGGCCCAAGCGCTGGTACGCCACTTGACCGCCTTGCGTGTTGAAATGAACGACGGCAGCATCCAGCCCTATTGCGCCGGCGTATTCTCGATCTTTGGCCACGGCAATGTGGCCGGTCTGGGCGAGGCGCTGTGGGCAAACCGCGGCGAGTTGCCCACCTACCGCGCGCACAACGAGCAGGCCATGGCGCATGCCGCGATAGCCTTCAGCAAGGCACAGTTTCGCCAGCGCATCCTGGCGGTCACCACCAGCATTGGTCCCGGCGCCACCAACTTGGTGACGGCGGCGGCGCTAGCCCATGTGAACCGCTTACCGGTGCTGCTGCTGCCCGGCGACACTTTCACGTCGCGTGCGCCCGACCCCGTGTTGCAACAAATCGAAGATTACTCGCAAGGCGACCTCACTGCCAATGACGCCTTTCGGCCCGTGATCCGCTATTTCGACCGCATCGTCGCACCCGAGCAAATTCTCACGGCCCTGCCACGCGCAATTCAAATCATGACCGACCCCGCGTCCTGCGGCCCGGTGTGCCTGGCCCTGCCGCAGGATGTGCAGGCCCGAGCTTTCGATTGCCCTGAGATTTTTATGCACCCCGAGGTCGTTCGCTTTCGACGCCCCCCAGCCGATGCCTTTGAATTGGCGCGCGCGGTGGCCCTGTTGCGTGGCGCAAGGCAAGCACTCATCGTCGCCGGTGGGGGCGTGCTCTACAGCCAGGCATGGGACGCTGTGCGCGACTTTGCCGAGGCCCACGGCGTGCCGGTCGTCGAGACGCAGGCTGGAAAAAGCAGTTTGCCGTGGGATCACCCGCTCAACCTCGGCGCGGTCGGCGTGACAGGCTCGCCCGCTGCCAATGCACTGGCACGCGACGCGGACGTGGTGCTGGCGATTGGCACCCGGTTGCAGGACTTCACCACCGGTTCACACAGTCTATTTGCCAAAGCCAGGATACTGAGCCTCAACGTGAACAGCGTCGATGCCGTCAAGTGGCACGGCATGCCACTGGTAGCCGATGCCCGCGTAGGCCTGGGTCAGCTTGGCACAGCCTTGGGCAGTTGGCAATCAGACTCCGCGTGGACGCAGCGTGCCAAAGCGCAAGCTGCGCTCTGGGTGGCGCGTGTTACCGAACTCACCGCCGCAGTGCCCAAGGACATACTGCCCTATGACGCCGAAGTGATGGGCGCCGTGCGCGACTCACTCAACGACGCAGGTGGCAACAGCAGTACACACGATGTGGTCGTATGCGCCGCCGGCACCCTTCCCGCAGAACTGCACAAACTCTGGCGCGCTGGTTTGCCGGGCAACTACCACGTGGAGTATGGTTACTCGTGCATGGGTTATGAGATCGCAGGAGGCTTGGGCGTAAAAATGGCTCGCCCCGACCAGGAGGTCATCGTCATGGTGGGCGACGGCTCCTACATGATGATGAACTCCGAGATTGCAACCTCGGTCATGCTGGGCAAAAAACTCATCATTGTGGTGCTGGACAACCGGGGTTACGGCTGCATCCAACGCTTGCAGTTGGCGACAGGAAACCCACGCTTCAACAACATGCTGGACGACTGCGTGCCCGAGGGTGGCAGCCTCTCCACCATTGATTTCGCCATGCATGCCCGCAGCATGGGTGCGCACGCTGTTCATGTGAAGGACGTGGCCGAACTCAAGCTCGCCATGGCCCACGCCCGCGCAGCAACACAAACCCAAGTTCTGGTGATTGACACCACCCACACCCGCACCACCGATGACGGCGGTTGCTGGTGGGAAGTGGCGATCCCTGAAGTCTCGACGCGGCCGGAGGTGACTGCCGCACACGCACGTTATCTCCTTGCCAAAGAAGACCAACGCCTCTAAACCCTTTGCCCTTGCCACGAAAGACGAGTCCACCATGCTGACACGACGCCACGCTCTCATGCTGCTTCTGATCGCCCAACCCTGGATGGCCCAAGCACAGGCCCAGGCGCAGGCAACACCGCAGCGCATCGCATTTGTGAGCCACGCGCCCGACAGTGACACCTGGTGGAACACCGTTCGCAACGCCATTGGCCACGCAGCAGCCGATTTTGGCGCCGAGGTGGACTACCTGAACCCATCCGATGGCAGCATCGCCGGCATGGCGCAGTTGCTGGATGGACTATCCCCCACCAAATATGCGGGTGTGATCTCCACCATAGCGGACTTTGGGGTACTGGCCGACCCTCTGCGCGCCGTAGTGAAACGCAAACTCCCCCTCATCACCGTGAACTCCGGCACGGAATTGCAAAGCGAGCAAGTCGGCGCTCTGATGCATATAGGCCAACCGGAGTTCCTGGCAGGAAAAGACGCCGGCGAGGAGCTGGCGAAAAAAGGGGCTCGGTCCTTCATTTGTTTCAACCATTACCCATCCAATCCCGCCTCGATGGAGCGCTGCGAAGGCTTCAAGGAGGGGCTCGGTAAAAGAGCGCGCATGGTCGTTGTCAACTTGTCAGGCAACCCCGCTGAGAACCAGGCCACCGCAGCCGCAGCACTGCGACAGAACAGCGATGTCGACGCAATACTCACACTGGGACCAACCTCCGCGCATCCGGTGCTGGCTGGGATGCTGCCTGTGGGCAAGCGACAACCCGCGCTGGTCACGTTTGATATTTCTCAGGACATCGTTGCCGGCATCCGTTCCGGCACGGTAGCCTTTGCCATAGACCAACAACCCTATTTGCAGGGTTATCTTTCCGTGGCGCTTCTGGCCCAGTCACTGCGTATGCCCGGTGCAACCAGCAATAACCTGCTGAAGATGTCGGTCTATTCCAGCCCCAAAGTGCACGAGCGTGTGGCCCGCTACGGACTTTCTCTCAAATACAGCAAAAGTAGACACATCCACTCCGGCCCGGGCTTCGTCAGCCGGCTCAATATCGACAAGGTCGAGCGCTTCAGCGGCCAGTACCGATAACCAAAAAACCATTTAGGCAATGCAATGCAACAAAGGAAGATCTCATGACCTGGAACGTAAGAATCGGCATCAACCCCCTGTCGTGGATGAACGATGACTTGCCCTCATTGGGCGGCGAAACGCTGCTGGAAACGGCTTTGCGCGAAGGCAAGGAAATCGGTTACGAAGGTTTCGAGCTGGGCAACAAATTTCCCAAGGATGGCCCGGCACTGAAAGCCAAACTCGACGAATTTGGTCTGGTCTGTGTATCGGGCTGGTATTCGGGTTTTCTGGCGAACGACACGCTGCTGGCGGAGGTCAAACGCTGCGAGGCGCATATGCGCAAGCTGCAATACAACGGCGTCAAGGTCGTGGTGTACGGTGAGTGCGCCGATACCATCCAGGGGCAGATCAACACTCCGGTATCCAAACGCCCGCACTTTGCCAGTGAAACGCTGTGGAAGGCGTACGCAGAGCGCCTGAATGCGTTTGGTGAGCATCTGATCAAAACCTATGGCATTCAACTGGCCTACCACCACCACATGGGCGCCTACGTTGAATCGCCCGCCGACGTGGACAAGCTGATGGAGCTGACCGACCCCGCCAAGGTGTTCCTGTTATTTGACACCGGCCACGCCTACTTTGGCGGCGCGGTTGACCCCGTCGCGCTGCTCCAAAAACACGTCAAACGTGTGGTGCATGTGCACTGCAAGGACGTGCGGGCCAAGGTGATCACACAAGCACGCAACGAAAGTTGGAGCTTTTTGAATGGAGTCATCAACGGTACGTTCACCGTGCCGGGCGATGGGGCCATTGATTACGACGCCGTGTTGTCGACCCTGAAGAACGCGGGTTACCAGGGCTGGCTGGTGGTCGAGGCCGAGCAAGACCCGGCGGTAGCCCCGAGTTATGAATACGCCAAGAAGGGCTACGACACCTTGCGTGGCATCGTCAACCGACTGAGCCAAGAGGCCTGACATGGTCAGCCCCCTCCTCGCCAAGGCAGCACCCAGCGGACGCGAAATCGTCAACGTCACACCGGAACGCGCGGGTTGGAAACATGTCGGTTTTCGTGCGCTGCGTTTGGCGGCAGGCGAAGCCGAGACCGTTAACACCGATAACCGCGAGTTGTGCCTGGTGGTGCTCAGCGGCACGGTCGAGGTGACCGTGGACGGCCAGACCTTCATGCATTTGGGCACGCGCAATAGCGTGTTTGACAACGCATCTCCGGCCGCAGTCTACGTGCCTGCCGGCAAAACCGTACGGGTGCGCGCCGAGTGTGATGCGGAGGTGGCGTTCTGCACCGCGCCCGGCGGCAAAGATACACGCCAAGTGCGCGTGATCGACCCCACCGCCATGCGCCGCAGCGTGCGGGGCAAAGGCACCAACACCCGCTATATCTGCGACATCCTTCCGCATGACGACCCCATGGCCGCGCATCTGCTGGTGGTCGAGGTGGTAACGCCGGCCAGCCACTCGTCGAGCTACCCGCCGCACAAGCACGACATCGAACAGCCACCGACAGAGACGCAACTAGAGGAAACCTACTACCACCGCCTCAACCCACCGCAGGGCTTCGCCTTCCAGCGTGTCTATACCGATGACCGCAGCCTGGACGAAGCATGCGCTGTGGAGAACCACGACGTGGTGATGGTGCCGCGTGGCTACCACCCGGTGGTCGCACCCCATGGCTACGACCTGTACTACCTCAACGTGATGGCGGGGCCGAACCGCTTCTGGGTGTTCAAGAACGACCCGGCCCACGAGTGGATGCTGGCGCCAAGCGCTACCTGATTTTCATTCCCGTTGTGCCCACTATCGCTCATACCGGGTGGGCGTGACTTTTTACAGATTTTTGGAGAATTATTGTGTCCGCTTCCAACCCAGTAGCCGCTATCGGTCACCACATCCATGGTCAGACTCAACCCGGCGCGTCTGGCCGCCAGCAAGATGTCTTTAATCCGGCTACTGGCAGGGTCACTGGCTCGGTCGCGCTGGCTAACGCAGCGGAGGTAAATGCTGCCGTGGCCTCGGCACAAGCGGCTTTTCCGGCTTGGGCCGATACGCCGCCCATCCGCCGCGCCCGCGTGTTGTTCAAGTTTCTGGCCTTGCTTAACCAACGCAAGGATGATCTCGCCCACCTGATCACCGCCGAGCATGGCAAGGTCTTCACCGACGCGCAGGGCGAAGTGGCGCGCGGTATCGACATCGTCGAATTTGCTTGCGGCATCCCCCAATTGTTAAAGGGCGATTTCACCGATCAAGTCTCCACCGGCATCGACAACTGGACCTTGCGCCAGCCCTTGGGCGTAGTGGCCGGCATCACGCCATTCAACTTTCCCGTGATGGTGCCGATGTGGATGTTTCCCGTCGCTATCGCCGCTGGCAACACCTTCATCCTCAAGCCAAGCCCGATTGACCCCAGCGCCAGCCTGTTCATGGCCGATCTGCTGAAGCAGGCTGGCTTGCCTGGCGGTGTGTTCAACGTGGTGCAAGGCGACAAGGAAGCGGTGGACGCACTCCTGGTGCATCCGGACGTCAAGGCGGTGAGCTTCGTTGGCTCCACCCCAATTGCCAACTACATCTACGAGACCGGCGCGCACCACGGCAAACGCGTGCAAGCCCTGGGCGGTGCGAAGAACCACATGTTGGTGATGCCCGATGCCGACATCGACCAGGTGGTGGACGCCTTGATCGGAGCCGGATACGGTTCCGCCGGCGAGCGCTGCATGGCAATCTCGGTCGCGGTATTGGTGGGTGACGTAGCTGACAAAGTGCTGCCAAAACTGATAACACGCACCCAGTCCCTCAAGGTCCTCAACGGTAGCAACCTGGCCGCTGAAATGGGGCCTATCGTAACGCCCGCGGCGCATGCGCGCATCACCGGCTACATCGCGCAAGGAGTTGCAGAAGGCGCCCAACTGCTGGTGGACGGCCGTGGCTTCACGGGTGCGACGGCGGGCGAAGGCTGCGAGCAAGGGTTCTGGATGGGCGGCACGCTGTTTGACCACGTCACCCCCGATATGCGCATTTACAAGGAAGAAATCTTTGGCCCAGTACTGGCCTGTGTGCGGGTGCCGGACTTTGCAACAGCGGTCCAACTCGTCAACGACCACGAGTTCGGCAACGGCGTGGCCTGCTTTACGCGCGATGGCAACGTGGCCCGCGAATTCAGCCGCCGCATCCAGGTCGGCATGGTTGGCATCAATGTGCCGATTCCGGTACCCATGGCCTGGCATGGCTTTGGTGGCTGGAAGCGCTCGTTGTTCGGCGATACACATGCCTACGGTGAGGAGGGCGTGCGCTTCTACACCAAGCAGAAATCGATCATGCAGCGCTGGCCAGAGAGCACGCCGAAGGGCGCGGAGTTTGTGATGCCTACCGCGAAGTAGGCACTTCAACCGATAGACTCAACCCTGCCGCGCGACGTGCTGGCGCACATGCGCTTCGAGCCCATCATCAGCAACGTGAAACCCATGGACGCCGGCATTTTCCGCGCGCACTGGGGTGGATTGGCGGCGGCGCTGGGCTGAGCCGGAACTGCAATCGGATTGATTGCGGCGTCCACGGAAATGCTATTATTTTGATAGCTACGTAGACATAACGAACGAGGGCTAGGGGCAAGTTTCGCTGACCACTCTTGGGAATTGGCCCCATAAACCCTATTTTGGGTATATTTCGGCACCCCAAAACCAAACAAGCCGCCCGCATCTTCCGGGGCGGCTTTTTTACTTCGACCACCCGCTCTCTGTCAGCCTTCGTATTGTGCGCATGCACCTTCCGATGCCGGCCCACGCTTGGCAGCGGCACCACGTTGGGGCATGCGGAACTCGCATGCAAGGCCCTGCAAAAAGTGGCCTCTCCAAGCGCAAGTCCCTACGGCAATGCGGGTTCCGCATACGGCCCCCTCACCCCCGTTGTGAAACCGCCGCTTCGCTCGGACACTGGCTTCAACGTGTGAATGGCAGCCAAGCACCACACGCTGAACTTTCTCAACTTCATGAAACGGAGAACCCAGTGCGCAAGTCCGCAATTTGTATCGCAATTGGCCTGCAAACCCTAGTCGTATGTGGCGTGGCCCATGCGCAAAGCAGTGTCACTCTTTACGGCGTCGCCGACGTCTTTTTGGAACAAGGCACTGCGGGCACGGCCGCCGCGTCGGTTAGCACGACCCGGCTTCAATCGGGTGGTGCCAACGGCTCCAGGGTGGGCCTACGTGGAACCCAAGACATTGGCGATGGTCTGAAGGCCAACTACGTGTTCGAGAGCGGATTGGTACTGGATACGGGGAACCAAGCTTCATCCACCACGTTCTGGAATCGCCAGAGTTATGTCGGGCTCTCTGGAGATTGGGGTGCATTGACCATGGGCCGCCAATACTCACCGCTGCTGGTTCACCAGGACACATTCGATACCGCGCTGTCCACCACCGGTTACGGCAGCCCGTACAACTCAGGCGTCATGCGCACGCTCTCACGCGTCAACAACAGCGTGCTGTACAACTCGCCCAAACTCGGCGGCTTCTCTACGGCCGTCATGTACGGATTGGGTGAAACAACAGGGGATTCTGGAAACAGTGTGTCGGCCAGCGCCAAGTACGCCGTTGGTTCGTTTGCTGCGGGCCTGGGTTACGCCCATATCAACAAGGCAGACGCCACCAAGGAAGACAAGAATATTGTGAACCTGGCCGGGTCCTACAAGTTCGGCAACCTGTTGCTCAGCGCCGCCATCCAACGCACGCAGAACGATAGCCAAGCCGCCAATGTGGTCGACGACCGCCAGGAAGCGTTCCTGGGCGCAACCTACGCCATCGGCTCGGGTGAAATCCGCGTGGCCTACGGCCAGGGCGAAGTGACCAACGTCAGCAACAGCACCGCCAAGCACACGTCGCTGGCCTATGTGCACAAGCTGTACAAGGACACTGCGGTGTATGTAGCGGTGCAGGCCGTCGAGAACCCCAGCAACCTGGCCTACCGCACGACCGGATTCACCTTCGATGCCATCGACGGCGGTCTTGCGGCCGGTGCGGGTGTGACCGCCCAGGCCTTTGCCATCGGCCTGCGCCACCGTTTCTAAGAAACCAGGCAGTACACCATGACAAGGCGCAACTTCCTCACCCTGGGCGCAGCGTGGCTTGGCGCGGGCCTCGCCATCGCAGGTGCTCCGCAGCCGGCACGCAATACTGTTGCCGTTCGGAAAGATTTGCGCCTTGGCTTGGCGTCTGAGCCTACGGCGGTGGACCCCCATTTCGCCGCATTGGGCCCCAACCTGAACCTGTCGCAACACCTGTTCGATGCGCTGGTGCATGCCGACGCATCGGGTCGCCTGGTACCGGCGCTGGCGACTTCCTGGCGCGCCACCGATCCCGTGACCTGGGAATTCAAGTTGCGCACCGACGTGCGTTTTCATGACGGCAGCGCGCTGTCGATGGAGGACGTGCTGTATTCACTGCAACGGCCCGGCACCATTACCAACAGCCCTGCCCCCTTTACGACCTTCAGTCGCCAAGTGCTGAGCACCCAGGGCACCGACGGCACCACCTTGGTCATCAAAACGCGGGAGCCGTATGGCGGTTTGCCGGGTGACCTGTCATCGCTGTTTATCGTGTCCAAACGCGCCGCCGAGGGTGCGTCTTCCGCGGACTTCGACAGTGGAAAGGCCGCTGTGGGCACCGGACCCTATAAATTGGTACGTTTCAAGAAGGGCGAGTCGGTGGTGCTGCACCGGCACGACGCCTACTGGGACGGAAAGCCCGCATGGGAGGACGCAACGCTGCAGTTCCTGCCCGACGAAAAGCAGCGCACGGCGGCCCTGCTGGCAGGCCAGGTCGATGCCATTGAGGGTGTGCCCCCAGCCGACGCCGCGGCACTGCGAGGACAACCCGGCATGGCGGTGGTTCAACGCACGTCGTGGCGCACCATATTCCTGCATCTGGAGCAATTCACAGACCACTCTCCGTGGATCGAAGATACCGCTGGCCAGCCCATGCGCACCAGTCCCTTGAAAGACCGGCGTGTGCGCCGCGCACTGTCGCTGGCGATCAACCGGCCCGCCATTGCGCGCAGCACCATGGAGGGCATGGCGACCCCCGCGGCCCAATTGATTTCCCCCGGAATCATCGGGTACAGCCCAATCTTGAAGCCGGATGCCTACGACCCGGTGGAAGCCAAAAGACTGCTAGCGGACGCAGGTCTGCCCAATGGTTTCAGGTTGACCCTGCACGCCCCCAACAACCGCTACATCAACGACGAACAAATCGCCGTCACGGTCGCGCAACTGTGGTCACGTGTGGGCGTGGCGACCCATGTGGAAACACTGCCTGCTGCAACCTACTTCAACCGCGCGCGCCGGGGTGAATTCAGCGTGGCCATGCTGGGTTATGGATCCAGCGGGGCTGACTTCGCGCTGCGCGCGCTACTGGGCACGCCCGACAGCGCCAAAGGCTGGGGCACCTGGAACTGGGCCAAGTACAGCAACACACGCCTGGACGCTGCGCTGAAAGAATCCTTGCGCAGCACCGACCCGGTCAAACGCCAGAACCAAGCCGCCGCGGCGATGGAAATAGCCATGTTGGACCATGCCGCCATTCCCTTGCACCACCAGGCGGCGACCTGGGCCATGCGCAGCGGCATTGCCTATGCGGGTCGTGTTGACGAGTTCACGCTTGCGCACCAGTTTCGAGTGGGATGAGTTTCTCAAAGGGCTTTCCCGTCGGGGGGAAAGGGCTCACTTCGGGCGGCCTTCGGGCCGCCCTTTTTTTAAGCACTTTCACCAGTTGTCAAACCGAACACGCGGGGGAGCCAGATGGTTCCAAATGGTGTGCGCTGCCTCCGCGGCCGGCCCACGCGCGGACGCACTGCGGACCCGCACCAGCCGGATGTCGAGGCAGGTCGACCACCGGCTGTCTGCCAACGCCAGCTCGCCCCGGCGCAGTTCGTCGCGCACCATCGATTCCGGCAGAAAGGCCAAGCCCAGGCCTTGGCGCACCAGCGCAGACAAGGAGTGCAGAGAATCAGCCGTGCACACCGTTTGCAGGTGCGCGTGCGACGGCACTGTCTGGAGTTGCATGTCGGTGATGCGAACCAGATCGTCGGCACTGCCGTTTGCAATCAGTGGTATGGGCTGCTCGCGGGTGCCCGGCAACTGGTACAGAGGACGACCACCGCTGTCGATCCCAACCACCGGCGACAGGCGGTCTTGGGCCACGGTAGCGGCCTCAAAGATTTCAGGGTCCAATAGCAAGGGCCACTGCGCATGCTGCGGTGCCAGCCAGAGTTCCACCGTTCCATCCAGCAACGCCGCACTGGCGGCCTCCAGGCCCTTCATGACGATACGGACCGGCGACACAAACTCTTGCTGGCGCAACTTCCTGAGCAACTGCGCCAGCATGCCGGTCTCAAACCCTTCCGCGATGGCCAAGGTGACGGGCGCGGCCGGCAGGCATCCGTCCGCCACACACACGTGGCGCGCCGCGATCAACGTGGACCGCAGGTTGGTGGCAATGGGCAAAAAGCGACGGCCCGCGAGCGTCAAGTCCAGCGGATTCGCCTCGCGGTTGACGAGGCTGGCGCCCGCCCATTGCTCCAGGGATTGGATGCGGCGTGACAGGCCGGATTGCGAGGTGTGGCGCCGCTGCGCGGCATGGGTGAAGCTGCGGCAATCCACCAGGGCGAGAAAATCATCCAACCACTTCACGTCCATTGACGACCTCCTATTGCGGGGACTGGATGCGAGGCCATGGCGGACTCAGCGCAGCTGCAGATGGCAGGCCACCGCGTGGCCTTCGGAAATGCCCTTCAGCAGGGGCACTTCCTGTTGGCAACGGGCCATGGCGGACGGGCAACGCGGGTGGAAATGGCACCCCGATGGCGGCGCCAACGGAGACGGTATTTCACCCTGGATGGCAATGAACTTCTTTTTCTGCACCTTGAGCGTGGGGGTCTCGGCCAGCAGCGCCTGGGTATAGGGATGCGCGGCATTCGAAAAGAGTGCCGCCGCGGGCGCAGACTCCACGATGCGCCCCAGGTACATGACCACCACGCGGTCTGCAATGTGGTGCACCACGGCAAGGTTGTGGCTGATGAACAGATACCCCAGTTGCATACGGTCGCGCAACTCGACGAAGAGATTGAGCACCTGGCTTTGAACCGACACGTCCAGCGCGGCCACGGCTTCGTCGCAGACGATGAACTCCGGCTTCACGGCCAGCGCGCGGGCAATGCCGATGCGGGCGCGCTGCCCGCCGGAAAACTGGTGCGGGAATCTACCCGCCATGTCCGCGTTCAAGCCCACGCTCTCCAGCAGCCCCACTACATAGGCGTGTTGGTCTTGTTTGCGCACCATGCCGTGGCTCACCGGCGCTTCACCAATCAGATCCAGCACACGCAGTCGCGGGTTCAGGGACGCATAGGGGTCCTGGAACACCATTTGCAAGCCCAACTGCCGGGATCGGCCCTCCGCGCCCTTGACGTGGTCGAGGTTTTCGCCGCGCAACAGTCGCGCGCCATGGTGGGCGCGCTGCAAGCCAACCGCCACGCGGCCCAACGTGGATTTGCCACAACCCGACTCCCCCACCAGACCCACAATTTCGCGTTCGCCCACCGACAGGGACACACCGTCGAGCGCCCGCACGGGTGGCGGCCGGACGCTGGGTGTGCGCCCGCGCATCCATGCGGCAAGGCTGTGGGCCGATAGCGGCCGCTCGAAATGCACACGGATGTCTTGCAATGCAAGCAGGGGTGGAGAGATTTTGGCGATCACGGTGTTTCTCATGGGCTTGGGGTTTAACAGGCAGCGGCAACAACCGCGATGGGATCGTGGCAACGCAACAGGCGTCCATCGGGAATGGCCAACAATGCAGGATCGGTCTGGCAGCGTGGACCGGCTCGGCTGCAACGGCCTGCAAAGTTGCAACCCACGGCATCTATGCCGGACTGCGTGTTGCCGGGAATCTGGCGCAAGGCCTGGCCACGCGCTTCCAGTCGCGGAACGCTGGCGATCAGGCCTTGTGTGTAGGGGTGCAGCGGTGCTTCCAGCACCTGCCGAACCGTTCCCTGCTCGACCATGCGCCCCGCATACATCACACCCACTTGGTCGGCCAAGCCGGCCACCACCGACAAGTCGTGCGTGATCCAGATCAACGAGGTTCCAGTCTCGGCACAGATCTTTTGCATCTCAAACAAGATCTGCCCCTGGATGGTGACATCCAGCGCCGTGGTCGGTTCATCGGCAATGATCAGGTCGGGTTCGTTCAGCAGTGCAATCGCAATGGCCACACGCTGGCGCATGCCCCCCGAGAGCTGGTGCGGATACGCACGCAGGCGTTCCTCGGGCGCGGCAATGCCCACGCGCTCCAGTGCGCGACACGCCAGGTCCAATGCTTTGGCGCGGGTGACTTTGCGGTGCGCATGCACGGTCTCGACCATTTGCACATCGATGCGCAGCACGGGGTTCAGGGTCATCATCGGGTCCTGGAAGACCATCGCGATGCGGTTGCCGCGCAGTTCGCGCATTGCGGCGTCGCTGCGCCTGAGCAAGTCCTCGCCCTTGAACACAATCGATCCGCCGACCACGCGGCCCGGCGGATCGACCAGACCAAGGATAGAGAAGCCGGTGATTGACTTCCCGGATCCCGACTCGCCCACGAGGCCCATGACCTCGCCCGGCATCACCGAGAAACTGACACCATCGACCGCTTTGACGGGGCCGCGGTCTGTGAAGAACCAAGTTTTCAGGCCATCGATGGCCAAGGTAGGTGTAGTCATGTCAGTCCGCCCGCAGCCGGGGATTCAACACATCGCGCAACTGGTCCCCGACCAGGTTGATGCTCATGATGGTGGCCAGCAAGGTAAGGCCGGGAAAGAAGCTGATCCAGTATTTGCCGGACAACAAGTAGGTAAACCCGTTGGCGATCAACAGGCCGAGTGAAGGCTCGGTGATCGGCAGTCCCACGCCCAAGAAAGACAGGGTTGCCTCCAATGCGATGGCTGACGCCACTTGCAGCGCGCCGACAACGATGAGTGCCGGCATGCAATTGGGCAACAGGTGTCGCAACAAAATGCTGGACACAGGCAAGGCCAGCACCCTTGCGGCGGCAACATACTCGCGCTGCCGCTCGACCAGCACAACACCTCGTACCGTGCGCGCATAGTAGGCCCATTGCGCGGCGACCAGTGCGGCAATCACCTTGCCGGTGCCCTGACCAAAAATCGAGATCAGGATCAGCGCCACCAGAATCGCCGGAAACGACAGTTGCATGTCCGCCAGGCGCATCAGCACCGCATCAAAGCGCCCACCAAAATACCCCGCCACCAGGCCGGTGACGATGCCGATGGCCACCGCGAATAACGTCGCACTCACGCCCACCACCAGACTGATGCGCAGGCCATACAGAATGGCCGAAGCCATGTCGCGACCTTGCGCGTCCGTGCCCAGCAAATAGGTCTTGCTGCCATCGGCCGATGGGCTTCCCGGTGGCAGACGGGTGTCCAGAATATCGAGCTGTGCAAGGTCATAAGGGTTCTGCGGTGCCAACACCGGTGCGAACACTGCCGCTACCAGGATGAGCAACAGAACCACGGCAGCCACAGTCGCCGCGGTGCTTCTGCGGTAGGCCGCCACGAAGCGCGAAAAGGATGTAGACGGGGTCATGCTGCGGTACCTCCCAAACGCACGCGCGGGTCCAGCAACGAATAAGCCAGGTCCGCCACAAAATTGATCGTCACATACAAGATCGCAACCATCATCAGATAGGCCACCACAACGGGCCGGTCCAACTGGGTGATGGAATCGATCAACAGCTTGCCCATGCCAGGCCACGCGAAGATCGACTCGGTGACCACGGAGAAGGCCAGCAGTGAACCAAACTCCATGCCGATGACAGTCACGATAGGCACCATTACATTCTTGAGTACATGGACCCCCACGATGCGCCTGCCCGAGAGGCCTTTGGCACGCGCAAAACGGACGTAGTCCTGCGTCAGGGCTTCGCGGGTGCCCGAACGTGTCAAACGAACGATGAGCGAGAGTTTGAACATGGCCAGGTTCAGGGCCGGCAGAATGATGTGGCGCCAGCCGTCGGCGCTGGCCAGCGACGTCGGCAAGCCCATCACCATGTCCACCGCGCCGCGGCCACTGGCCGGCAGCCATTGCAGTTGCACGGCAAACACCATGATGAGCATCAGGCCGACCCAAAAGGTAGGTAACGAAAAACCCACAATGCTGGCACCCATGATGAGCCGACCGGCAAGGCCATCCGGCTTGAGGCCAGCCCACAGCCCCAACGGAATGCCCAGCGCGATGGCAATGCCCATCGCCACCAGCGCCAGCTCCGCGGTGGCGGGCATGCGTTGCACAATGAGTTGCATGGCGCCTGCGCCATGCACAAATGAGTCGCCAAGATCCCCGTGCAAGGCGTTGCGGGCGAAGTGTGCATACTGCTCCCACAGCGGTTTGTCCAAGCCCAGTGCCGCCGTGGTGCGCGCAATCTCGGCCTGGTCGGCCTGTGGGTTGACGAACAACTGGACCGGGTCCCCGATGGCGAACAGACCCACAAAGACCAGCACCGACATCAGCGCCACCATCAACACGCCTTGCACCAGGCGGGAGAGTACATAGCCGCTCATGCCGCCACCCCTTCAAGCAGGGCCAAAGGGCCCCGCCCGCAATGCTCGGTGTGCGCGGGAAAGCGGCGCGTGGCAGCGTTGGTAAGGCTCCATACCATCTCCCCATCCACAAAGAGCCGGGACTCTCCGGTGGCGAGGGCACTCCATGGCTCTTCGCTGGTCAGTGGCTCCGTGGCGATGATCACCATGCGATCCTGCTCCCCGTTGAAGGCGCTCAAGTCCAGTTGCAAATCACAGTCCACCAGTTTGGCCGTGGGAAACGGATAACGCCGCTCCAACACATACAGCTTGCTGGAGCAGTGCACATACATGCCGTCACCGTTGGACATCAGCAAATTGAAGTTGCCATGGCGCGCAATGCTCTCGCAAAGCTCGGCCACGCGCGGCGCCATTTCCCCCCAGGTGGGAGGGCGCTGGCGGTCGCTGAACGTGGCGCGCAGCTCCTGTAGCAACCAGCAGAATGCCTTCTCGCTGTCGGTGTCACCAATCGGCAAATACGCACCGGTCAGTTGTGGATGAAAATTGCGCAAGTGGCCATTGTTCGCAAACATCCACGACTGGCCCAGCCACTCGCGCTGGAACGGGTGGCAGTTCGACAGCATCGGCAAGCCCTGCGTGGCCTGGCGCAGATGGGCCAGCACGATCTTGGACTTGATCGGATAGCTGCTGACAAACTGCGCCAGCGACGACAACGACGCAGGCTGGTCGTCATGGAAGACGCGGCAGCCCGAGCGTTCGTAGAACGCGATGCCCCAGCCGTCCACGTGGTCCGCCGTACGGCCGCCACGCTGCACGAAACCCTTGAACGAAAACGTAATGTCCGACGTTGCGTTGCAGCTCATACCCAAAAGTTGACACATCGCGTATTGCCTTTCGTATTGGTGTTTTACTCAGGCTTGACGAAATGGGCGAACGTGAACTCGTCAATACGGCCGGGGTATTGCAGCCCCTTCTTCATGGCCCAGGACGCGAACTGGTAGTGGGTGGGCAACACCGCGTAGTCTTTCAGCGCGACCGTCATGGCGTCACGGGCATTGGCGTCGCGCTTGGCCGGATCGGTGGAAGCCAGGGCGGCGAGCACCAGTTCATCGACCGCTTTATTGCTATAACCACCCCAGTTCCAGGTGCCCCAGCCTTTCGCGGGATCGGTGCTGCCCAGCAAGGCACGCATTCCAAAGTCCGCGCCCATGGTGCCCCAACCCAGCAAGGCGGCGCCGAACTCACCACTCTTCATTTTGGGCACATAGGTGGACATGGGCATGGCGTCCAACTTGATCTGCACACCAATGCGGCTCCACAACTGGCCCACCGTTTGACCGACCTGGTTGTCGTTGACATAGCGATTATTGGGCACAGCCAACGTGATACCAAAACCATTGGGGTATCCGGCCTCGGCCAGCAGCTTCTTGGCGCCCTCGGGATCGTAAGCCTCCACCTTCAGGGCGGGGTTGAAACCAACAATGCCAGGCGCCACGATTTGGGCCGCCGGGGCGGCAAATCCATCCAGGGCCGCCTGGACCAAAGCCGGCCGGTTCAGGCCTTTGGACAAGGCTTCGCGAACACGCACGTCCTTCAACGGATTTTTGCCCAGCGAGCCACCACCCTTGGCCGTAAACACCGCGGCACTGTCCGCCGCGCTGTGGTTCAGATGCAGAAACAGGGTGCGCCACGTGGTGCGCTGGCTGACCTGTATGCGGGCATCGGACTTCAAGCGCGCCATGTCGGACGGCGGCACGCCTTCAATGATGTCAACGTCACCGGCCAGCAGCGCCGCAACCCGGGCGGCTTCGGCCGTAACGAAACGTACCGTCACCTTGTCCCACGCCGACGGCTCGCCCCAATACGCCGGGTTCTTCGCCATCGTCACGTTGTCACCGCGCTTGTATCCCCGAAAGAGATAGGGGCCTGTTCCCACCATGGCCTTGCCGCTGTTGAAGTCTTCGGTGCTGGCATTCGCGGACGTCTTCTTGGAGACCACAAAAATGGATGCCAGGTCGCCCGGCAGAGGGCCATATGGCTCGGCAGTTTTCAGCCGCACGGTGTGGCTGTCCACGATCTGAATGCCGGTGATGGACTTGGTGTAGCTGGTGAACGGCCCCGGACTGTTGAGCACCTTGGCGGGGCGCTCCAACGAGAACTGCACGTCCTCGGCAGTGAAGTCCGTGCCGTCATGGAACTTCACATCCTTGCGCAGGCGAATCTCCCATGTCGTGGAGTCCACTGCGCGCCAACTTACCGCCAGACCTGGAACATACTTGCCGTTGGCATCGATGTGGACCAGGCAATCAAAGAAATGCGATGACAGCGTGACGTTGCCTGCCGTGCTCGCAAAATGCGGGTCCAGGGACGACGGGTCATAGGACAACGCGATCTTCAATTCACCGCCAGCCTTGGGCTGCGCGAACGCGCCCGGGCTGGCGAAACCGATGACAATGGCGGCGCTGGCGACGGCCAGGCTAACTCTGCGGGTGACAGACATTCGGGGATCTCCTAGAAATGGTGGAGGGGTTGGGGGAAATCAATCAGCACGTTGTGGCGCCGGCCTCTGCGAGCGCAAAGTCCACGGCAGCCATGGCGTGCAAAGCGGTGGTATCGAAGAGGGGCAGCAGTGTGTCCTTCTCGCCAAGGATCAAACACAGTTCGGTGCAACCCAACACGATGCCCTGCGCACCGCGGCAGGCCAGGCCCGAACAAATCTCCAGCAGGTTCTGGCGCGAGGCGTCCAGAAACTGCCCCTTGCACAGTTCCTCGAAGATGATGCGGTGCACCTCGTCGCGTTCCAGCGAGGAAGGCACCAGGGACTCAACCCCTTGCTCCGCCAAATGGTTGCGGTAGAACGGCTGCTCCATCGTGAAGCGGGTACCCAGCAGGCCGACTTTGTTGATGCCTGCACGCACCACCGCACGTGCCGTGGCATCGGCGATGTGCAGCAATGGCACGTCAATTGCTTCCTGGACCTGCCGAGCCAGCTTGTGCATGGTATTGGTGCCGATGAGTACGCAGTCTGCTCCACCGCTTTCAAGCTGACGTGCAGCGGCAACCAGGATGCCACCCATGCCTTCCCAATCGGCGGCGCGCTGTCGGGAAGCGATGTCTTCAAAGTCCAGGCTGATGAGGTGCAAAGGTGCGGAATGCAGCTTGCCCCTGCGTTTTGATACCTCGCGGTTGACGATCTGGTAGTACAGCGCGGTGGATTCCCAACTCATGCCGCCAATCAATCCAATGGTTTTCATATCCCTAATTCCTATCCCAAGTAGTGTTTTTGATAGGAGTAGTTTGGCATCAATGAATTGAAATAAAGTCGCTATTAATTGCACCAAAGTTGTGATTTTGTGAATTTCATGCTCAAATATCGGAACCATGAAGAAACTCGATGCGATTGACCGTGAACTGCTGCGATTGCTGCAGAACGATGCAGAAACCCCCACGGCGACCTTGGCCGAAGCGGTCAACCTGTCGCCCACGCCGTGTTGGCGGCGGATTCAACGGCTGCGGGATGAGGGCTACATCGTCAAGCAGGTTGCGCTGTTGGACGCACACAAGCTCAACGTTGGCGTGACCGTGTTTGTGTCGGTGCGCACCAACCAGCACAGCCAGACTTGGTTCGAGAAATTCCATTCGACCGTCAAGGAAATCCCCGAGGTGGTGGAGTTCTACCGCATGAGCGGCGACGTGGATTACCTGCTGCGCATCGTTGTGCCCAGCATCGGCGCCTACGATTCGGTCTACAAGCGGCTCATCCAGAATACCGACCTGTTCGATGTCAGTTCCAGCTTTGCCATGGAAGAGCTCAAGCTCACGACGGCTCTGCCACTCAATTACGCGGATTGATGGCCGGTCAACCCAAAGGCGTTTGGAGCGGTGGGCTTGCGCCCCCCTTTTTACGGGGTCGGGCCGGCCCAGGTTGAAAAAATATTTCCTCCAATGGTTCTTATTTTCAAGATATGAAATTTGATTGCAAAAAAACCCCATCGGGTCAGACCACTGAAAGGACAATTGCGCACGATCGGATGTCTGCAGGTTAAGACCCCAGCAAGCCGGCGGCATGTGCCATAACAATTTTTGGAGACAAGCGATGACTACCCAAGCCCCCACCATCATCTACACGCTGACCGACGAGGCCCCGCGCCTGGCCACGGCTTCTTTCCTGCCCATCGTGCGCACCTTTGCCGCGCCGGCGGGCATCAACGTGGCGGAGGCCGACATCTCGGTGGCCGCACGTGTGTTGGGTGAGTTCCCGGAAAGCCTGAGCGAGGGCCAAAGGCAACCCAACACACTGGCCGAACTGGGCAAGAAGACACTGCAGGCGGATGCCAACATCATCAAGCTACCCAACATCAGCGCCTCGGTGGGCCAGTTGCAGGCCTGCATCAAGGAACTGCAGTCCAAGGGCTACGCGATACCCGACTACCCTGAAGCCCCCCAGACGGACGAAGAAAAGTCCATTCGCGCGCGTTATTCCAAGTGCATCGGCAGCGCGGTGAACCCCGTGCTGCGCGAGGGCAACTCGGATCGCCGCGCTCCCAAGGCGGTCAAGGAATATGCCCGCAAGAACCCGCACAGCATGGCCGAGTGGAGCCAGGCGTCGCGCTCCCACGTGTCGCACATGCATGCCGGTGACTTCTACCATGGCGAAAAGTCCATGACGCTGGACCGTGCCCGTGACGTCAAGATGGAACTGATCACCAAGAGCGGCCAGACCCTCGTGCTCAAGCCCAAGGTGTCGCTGCTGGACCGTGAAGTCATCGACAGCATGTTCATGAGCAAGAAGGCGCTGGTGGGTTTCTACGAAAAGGAAATCGAAGACGCGCGCAAGACCGGTGTGATGTTCTCGTTACACGTCAAGGCCACGATGATGAAGGTGTCGCACCCCATCGTGTTCGGCCACTGCGTGCGCATCTTCTACAAGGACGCGTTTGAAAAACACGGTGCCCTGTTCAAGGAACTGGGCGTCAATGTCAACAACGGCATGGCCGACCTGTACACCAAAATCGCCACCCTGCCGCAAAGCAAACAAGACGAGATCAAGCGCGACCTGCACGCCTGCCACGAGAACCGCCCCGAGCTGGCCATGGTGGACTCGGCCAAGGGCATCACCAACTTCCACTCGCCCAACGACATCATCGTCGACGCGTCCATGCCGGCCATGATCCGCAACGGCGGCAAGATGTGGGATGCCAACGGCCGCCTGAAGGACGTGAAAGCCGTGATGCCCGAGTCGACCTTTGCCCGCATCTACCAGGAGATCATCAACTTCTGCAAATGGCATGGCAACTTCGACCCCAAGACCATGGGTACCGTGCCCAACGTGGGTTTGATGGCCCAGCAGGCCGAAGAATACGGCTCACACGACAAGACCTTTGAGATCTCGGAAGACGGCGTGGCCAACATCACCGACCTGGCCACCGGCGAAGTGCTACTGAGCCAGAACGTGGAGCAGGGCGACATCTGGCGCATGTGCCAGGTCAAGGACGGCGCGATCCGCGACTGGGTCAAGCTGGCCGTCAACCGCGCGCGCAACTCCGGCATGCCCGTGGTGTTCTGGCTGGACTCGTACCGCCCGCACGAGGCACAGCTGATCACCAAGGTCAAGATGTACCTGCACGAGCACAACACCACCGGCCTGGACATCCAGATCATGAGCCAGGTGCGTGCCATGCGTTACACGCTGGAGCGTGTGATCCGCGGCGAGGACACCATCAGCGCAACCGGCAACATCCTGCGCGACTACCTGACCGATTTGTTCCCCATCATGGAACTGGGCACCAGCGCCAAGATGTTGTCCATCGTGCCCTTGATGGCGGGCGGCGGCATGTACGAAACCGGTGCCGGCGGCTCCGCGCCCAAACATGTGCAGCAACTGGTGGAAGAGAACCACCTGCGCTGGGATTCGCTGGGCGAGTTCCTGGCGCTGGCCGTGTCGCTGGAAGACCTGGGCCTCAAAACCGGCAATGCCAAGGCCAAGGTGCTGGCCCAGACGCTGGATGCGGCCACCGGCAAGCTGCTGGACACCAACAAGAACCCGTCGCCCAAGACCGGCCAGCTGGACAACCGCGGCAGCCAGTTCTACCTGGCCCTGTACTGGGCCCAAGAACTGGCCGCGCAGACCGACGACGCGACGCTGGCCACAAAGTTCGCACCGCTGGCCAAACAATTGGCGGACAACGAGCAGACAATAGTCGAGGAACTGGCCGCCGTGCAGGGCAAGCCCGCCGACATCGGTGGCTACTACCTGCCCGACACCGCCAAGCTGGACGCCATCATGCGCCCCAGCGCGACGCTGAACAAGGTGCTGGCGTCGGTCAAGGCGTAGCGAAAATCCAGGGCGCTCTAACTTTCATGACACCGTTCGGGCTGAGCCTGTCGAAGCCTTCGACAGGTTCAGGGCGACCGGAAATGTTTCTGTCGCGAATTGCGGAAAGATCAATAGTTCCGTAGTACTAACGCGCCCTGATTTCCGCTTTCGGCGCCGCCTCACGGTCCGGCGGTGGCACATGGTGTGCTGTGTAGATTTCGTTGACACGGCCTGACTTGGCCAGTGCCTTCAAGGCATTGGACAAGGGCTCTGTAATGGCAGTGTGCCTGGACGTCTTGGACATGCCGTAATAGATTCCGAGCTGCACAGGCTCCTTGTAGACGGCCCAGGCGTAGCCGCTGATGTTCAGCTCCCTCAACACTTGCTCGATGGCCGGACGGTCCAACACAATCAACACATCAACACGACGGGCATCGAACATCTTCGCCAGGTTCTCGTCATCCAGCGCCTCGAAGCGCTTGATGGCCGTGTCCTTGTTGAACGACTCGAAATAGGCCGTTCCCCGCTTCGCGCCCACAGTCAGGCCACGCAGGTCTTCATAGGATTTGAGCGTGTCCTCCTTGCCGCGCTTCACGAGGAACTCAATGGCGGTCTGCTTGACCGCAATAGGGCCCAGAAAATTTGCAAAACGCTTGCGTTCATCGGTCATGACCAGGCGCGGCACCAAGTCCACGGTCCCCATTTCCAGCTCCGCAAGGCTGCGCGGAAAGGGGGCAATCCGCCACTCGACACAGTAGCCAATGGTGCGCACCGCTTCATTCAACACGTCGAGCAGCGGCCCGGAGCTTTCTCCAGTCTTCTCGTTGACGAGCATTTCCGGTGGTCTGGGCCTGGCATCGGCCTTCAACACCTTGTCGCGCGGTGTGTTGCCGCACTCCGCATGCAGCGAGGGGCCGACAAGCAAACAGAGAATTGCAAATAGGTATTGTTGATTGCGCATGCTTGTTGCCTCCAAACACCGGTTCCACATCCATTGGCCAATAGCGATGGAGAAACCGAGGCCTCCCCGTTGTGCCGTCGATTGTGTGCCGCGCGCGGAAAAAGCACCAGATGTGGACTTCCACAATTCGGTGGACGGCAAGGCTATGCCGCATCCCGTCCGGCTGGCCGCATGGCGAGCCCCAAAAAAACGGCGGCCGCGAGACCGCCGTATAAACGCCTGACACCCGAAAACCCATGACTGACCAATAGCAGTGCGGTCAGATTGCTGCACCGCAGTGGCCGATCAGCTCCGCTTAAAAAACGATACGCAACCCTGCACCTACTGCCGTCAACGTGGCACCGGTCCCTGGAGAAATACCACCGCTGTCGAAGTCATATTTGGCGCGCGATTTATTTTGCACCTGCGACATAAAGGCATCCAGGATGATGTGTTTGTTGAGCAGGTACTTATAGGCCAGCGTGACCTGGGACGCACCCGTGGAGCGGCCATCGAAGGTTCCGCTCGCCTGTTCTCCGGTTGCATCATTCGCCACGCCGTAGCCGCCATAGATGACATGTTTGTCGATCTGGTGGTTGAAGCTCAGAACCCATCCATCACGGGACAGCTTGGTCTTTTGTGTGCCGGTTGCCGCGTTATCCGAAAAACTCATGGTGTCCCAACCCAAGGCAATGGTGGTATTGGGCTGCAACGCAAAACGGACGCCGATCTTGTAGTCCTTGTCCTGCGTGTTGCGATTGGTCGTATTGTTCAGTGTGCCCTTGTCATTGCGCTGCTCCGCCGAAAGGCGAACGTCAAACGGGCCTGCCACATACCGAGCACCCAGGCTGACGCTGTCATCACTCAGCGCACTGCCGCTGGTGGGAACCGCGTTGCTCCTGCCTTCGTTGGCGCTGTAATACGCGCGCACCGACAGGCCATTCCAAGCGGCGCTCTCGAAGCCGATGGCGTTATCCAGGCGCACATTGAACAACGGCGCAACGCCTGTCAATCCACCGATCAAGGACTGCGGACCCTGGAGGTCCTGGGGCCCTGCGCCGGCGGAAGAAAAGTCAGTGGTTCCCGAGTTCCAGCGCGCGGCACCGGACAAGCGGCCCAGCTTGAGCATGCCAACCCCTTCCTTGGAAAGCCCAACAAAACTGTCCTTGGCGCTACCAAACATACCAGCGCTGGTGCTACCTGCGGCGTTATCGACGCTGACACCGGTTACATACTGCATATGTGCGGCCAAGCCATCGGTCAGATCAAAACTGCGTTTGATTCCCAGGTCCGAACTCACGTTGCTAAGCCGTTGCCGCACCGGCTTGTCTTCTGCGGGGTTGACCGATCCGGTGGCTTGAATACTTTCAAATTGCACATTGGCCGCGCCGAAAATGACCACCTGCGACTTGGCTGGATCGGCCGTGGTCTGGGCCGCCACCATGCTGCTTGCGAGTACCAACATACCGCCAACGCTAACGCCCTGAAATTGTTTGAACACTTGATTCTCCTGTAGATAAAGACCGACCGAAATATTTGGCAAACGACTTCGCCATTTTTTGATTTCACTCAACACCCCATTGCGAACGCATCGAAATGCCTATGCAGTATTCGTGAAAACATCTGGGTCCAGAAGAGGCCGTTCCCTATGGTTGGGCGATAGGAAATTGAAAGCTTTTACGGGCCGCGCGCTGCAGCGTCAGGCAACACCCGTCCTCCCGAAAAACGAGATCGCATCGCTTCAGAAAATCGAGAAACGGGGCGCGTTGTTATGCGAGTTTGAACACGGCAACCAGTTGTGCAAGATGGTGGGCTTGTTCCTGGAGCGAGGCAGCGGACGCTGCAGATTGCTCAACCAGCGCGGCATTCTGTTGTGTCATGCTGTCGAGGAGCCCCACGCTCCCATTGACCAGCGCGATCTCGTCGGCCTGCACCACAGACGCGGCGGAAATACTGCCAACGATGCCGGACACGCGCTGCACCGAATCCACAACGTCTTTCATCGTGCGTCCCGCGTCGCCGACCAGAACGCTGCCGGCCCGCACCCTTTGTACCGACGTGCCGATGAGCTTGCTGATGGCACTGGCCGCCTCTGCCGCACGCCCTGCGAGGCTGCGCACTTCGCTGGCAACCACGGCAAACCCGCGCCCATGCTCGCCTGCGCGAGCCGCCTCCACGGCGGCATTGAGCGCCAGGATATTGGTTTGAAAAGCAATGCCATTGATGACGCTGGTGATATCCGATATCTTGCCGGAGCTCGCCTGGATGTCGTCCATGGTTGCAACCACATCTGCCACGATGGCACCACCGCGCGCAGCCAACTCCGCGGCAGACGCCGCCATATGGTCGCCATTGGACGCCGCGTCCACACTGCGGCGCACCGTATCCGTCAGTTCCGACAGGGATGATGCGGCCTGCTGCAAGCTGGCCGCCGTCTGCTCGGTTCGATTGCTCAAATCCTGGTTGCCCATGGCAACCTCCGCACTCGCCGCCTCAATCGCGTCAGCCGATTGCAAAATATTCGACACCAGATGCCGCAGGCGATCCTGCATGCTGCCAATGGCCTCGAGTAGGCGGCCGGTCTCGTCCGTGGCATGGACTTCCACCACCGATGTCAAATCGCATTGCGCAATACGCTCGGCCACCAGCATCGCCTGTTGCACCGGCTGGGTCACACTGCGTGTGATGCGCCACGAAATAACCCCCCCTGCGGCCAACGACGCGGCGACCAGCAACAGCATCGTGACCAAGGTATGGCGCTGGTGGCTTCTGGCCTGGCTTGCCGCTCTGGCCGAGAGCTGATCCTGCAAGTCAACCAACTGCGACACCTCTTTGCGCCACAACGTTTCCTCTGGCTGGACCTGCGTGGTGAGCGTAGCCACCGCCGACGTGTTATCGCCATCACTGCCTTGCTGCGCGGCCCGCTCCATCAAGGGTAGCGCGCGCCGGCTGATGTTTACGATGCGCTGTACGGCCTCCCTCTCCTGGTCGGACGCGGATGCTGACTGCAGAAGCGCAACCAGACCCAGCTGGGTCTTTTCGTAGCGGGCCTTGGCCACCACAACTTCCTTGGCCTCCGCATCCATCTTCTGAATGTCCGTCAACAAGGCAACGTTGCGCACATGCACAGCCAATGCGTTGATGTCGTTCATCAAATCCCTGGCCAGCCGGATCTTGTGCGCGTTGACTTCGGTGATGTGGTCCAGTTGGCCTGCCATGTCCTGCATACCGAACCCGCTGACCACGGCCACCGCCAGCAGCAGCGACAACACTGCGCCAAAGCCCGCACCCAGACGGCCTGCGATGGAGCTATTGCGTATGAATGCACGAAACATGACAAGCTTTCCTTTACGCGTTTGCAGATGGGCTGCTAGGGAATCAGCTTGAGCCTGAGTTCCAGACGCGAGCCTTTGTCTATGGCTTGCCCAATCCGGGCCTGCCGGTCGTTGGCGGAGAGACTGGTGTCGTTGTTGATGGCCTGGCGTGTCTTGAACATTTCCAGATCGGCAATAGGTACCAGTTGCCGGTTGCTGGAGGCGCGGAACCGCGACAAGCCATTGACCGACAGGAGGATGCGCTTTTCCTCGGGGTTGCTGGCGCCAAAATCAACGACAAATTTTTGTATGGATTTTTTCAGCGCTTCCGGCAGCGTGGCCTTCCACAGCAGCGGGGACTGCGGTATCAACGGTGATTCCCAGATCACTTTCACATCCTTGGCGAGAGCCGGAAAGTCACGTTGGAAGAACAGCAATTCCTCGCTATTGGCCGTGGCGACATCAACGGCCTTTTTGGCAACCTTCTGCAGGTTCTGCTGGTGGTTTCCAACTTCCACCGATTTGAAAATTGCCACGGGACTGTTGACACCATTCTTGTGAAAGGCAAAGTACAGCGGCACCAGATGCCCGGATGTGCTTTGGGGATCGCCATCGCCAAAACGCAGGCTCGCAGCCTTGTCGATAACGGCCTGCAGCGCATGCACTTGCGCATCGCGGTGCACCACCAGCACCGACTTGTAGCCCACGCTGCCTTCCTTGGTGACCATTTGCGCAAACACGCTACCCGCGCTGGCGGTCACGACCTCCAAGGCGGGCACATTGCCCATCCAGGCCAAGTCAATCTCGCCCGCCAGAAAAGCCTT
Source organism: Pseudomonadota bacterium (assembly GCA_040384785.1). Lineage (GTDB taxonomy): Bacteria > Pseudomonadota > Gammaproteobacteria > Burkholderiales > Burkholderiaceae_C > Allorhodoferax. The sequence continues at coordinate 86,914 of JAZKIR010000020.1, read as the reverse complement.
GACCAGTTCACCTTGTGACGCGTAGACCCTGAGTTCGAACGGGCGACTGACTGCCACCCCCAAACGTTTGACGAAGGGTGTCCAGTTCGCGCGGGTCTCTTGCTCGGCCCTGGGCGAGATCAAGCCAAATACCAGTTGGGATGGCTGCGGTGGGGTCTGAGCCTGTGTTGCGGCGGGCAGCAACAGGCCGGTGCACCACAGGGCAAGGCCCGCATTCACGCATCGGCGTTGGGAGTTCATGGTCAGCAGACCATCAGGCCGGTACAACAGACACGCCCCGTGCGGGAAGGCACAGGGTCACGGCGTCGCCTTGGCGCCAGTTGGAAGCCACATCCGACGACACGACAAAAATAGGCCCCAGGCTGGTGTCGATGGTGAACTCGCTGACGTTACCCAGATAGGCTTTCTTGGAAACCACCCCGGGCAAACCATCATCTCCAGGCGGGGCAATCGTCCAGGCTTCCGGTCGAATGGCGGCCTTCACCGGCCCGGGCTTGACGGGGTGCAAGGCCTTCACACGCAGCGTTCCCACCTGGATGCGGCCGTCCGCATGCGCCTGCCCAGGGAAGAGCATGGCCTCGCCCATGAAACCGGCGACGAATTCGCTGTTGGGGCGCTCATACAGGTCGGACGGGGAACCGGCCTGGGCAATCACACCATGGTCCATGACGATGATCTGGTCGCTGACGGCCAAGGCCTCGCTCTGGTCGTGTGTGACATAGGCAACAGTCAACCCCAGGCGCTGCTGCAGCCCCCGAATTTCTTCACGCATGGATCGCCGCAGCCGCGCGTCCAGGTTCGACAGTGGCTCGTCAAACAGCAGTACCGACGGTTCCAGCACCAGTGCCCGGGCCACGGCCACGCGCTGCTGCTGTCCGCCCGACAGCTCGCTGGGCAGGCGATCGTCATATCCGGACAAGCCCACTGCCGACATGGCGACCTGTGCGCGCTCCAGCAGCTCCTTGGCATCAACACCGCTGACGCTCAGGCCATACCCCACGTTCTCCAGCACACTCATATGCGGGAACAGGGCATAACTCTGGAACACCATGCTGACGTTGCGTTCGGCGGGCCCGAGGTGGGTCACATCGCGGCCATCGATCAGGATCTGGCCGTCGCTGGGCGTCTCCAGACCGGCGATCATGCGTAGGGTCGTCGTCTTGCCGCAACCGGACGGCCCCAGTATCGTGGTCAATGTGCCCTTGGGCACGGTAAAGCTGATGCCCTTGACCACAAGCGGCGATTGCTCGCCGCCGTAACGTTTGCGCACGTTCTTGAATTCAATGCCGAGTTGGGTCATAGCTGGACTTTCTTTGCTGGTGTGAAAAAGGCGGGAGCGGGTCCCTGGCCGTCATGCCGTTGCGGCATGGAGCTTCCCTAAAAAGTTGGTATTGATCAGCTCGTTGTAGTCGTGCACGCTGGCAATCACGTGTGGACCCGAGAGTTCTTCGGCGCTGTGGCTGGTGCAGATGGCCACCGCCCCCATGCCGGCGCGGCGGGCGGCTTCTATGCCAAAGGGCGCATCTTCAAACACGATGCAGGCGGCGGCCGCAATACCCATGCGCCGTGCCGCTTCCAGAAAGATGTCGGGCTCGGGTTTTCCGGGCAGACCTTCATCGCCGCCAACGATCGCTAGGGGTGGAGACTGCATGGCAAGCCCCGCCATCGCAAACGCGATGTTGTGCCGGTCACCCGCGGTTCCCACGCCCACTTTCATCCCCCGTGCCACGGCCAGCTGGGCAAAGGCCTTGAAACCCGCCACTTCGGCAAACACTGGTGAGAACAGCTCGCGGTAGATGGTTTCTTTTTCAGCAATTAGCAGCCCGGCCTCTGGCGCCGGGATGTCGCGCTGGAACAACTCGTTCATACACTCCGCACCGGTGCGCCCGGTGGTGCGGCGCATCAGGTCGGCCAGTTCCACCTGGATGCCGTGCCGGCGTGCGAACTCACCCCATGACAAGGCATGCCAAGGCATGGAATGGATCATGGTGCCGTCCATGTCAAAAATCAGTGCCTCGGTTCTCGGGGCTTGAGTGCGAGTTTGGGTCATTTTGCAGAACTCTTGGGTTTATTGGGGGCGTGGTTCGACGCTGATGCGTGTTGCGCCCGGTGCCTGATGGGCACCCACCGCGCGCCGTCCCAGCTTGCGTTCACCGACAAAAAATTGGATCAAGGCCGTGGCCAGGGACATCAGCAAAATCAGTACCGTGCAGTACGCCAGGGCCACGCCATAGTCCCCAGCCCCCACCCGGCCAATGATGTAGGTGGTGGCCAGCTCGTACTCGGCGGTGACCAGGAAAATGACCGCGGAGACCGTGGTCATGGAGCGCACAAAGCTGTAGACCAGCGTGGCCACCAGGGCCGGCTTGAGCAAGGGCAGCACCACGCGACGCAGGGTCGTCAAGCTACTGGCGCGCAACATCACGGAGGCTTCATCCAGGGAGCGGTCCAATTGCTTGAACGATGCCGTTCCGGCCCGCACACCAACGGGCAGGTTGCGGAACACGAAACACAGGACGATGACCAGACCCGTGCCGGTCAGCTCCACCGGCGGCACGTTGAACGCCAGGATATAGCTGACGCCCAGCACCGTGCCGGGTATCGCAAAGGTCAATAATGCAGAAAACTCAAACAGCGCCTTGCCTCTGAACTCGGTGCGCGCCAGCAGCCAGGCGATCAGCAGGCCGATGCTGGCGCAAATGGGGGCCGCGATGGCAGACAACGTAATGGTGGTAAACAGCGAGCTCCAGGCGGTTCCGGCCCACACCAGGCCGTGGTCGCCCAGTTGCATGTCAAATGCAGTCTTGAAGTGCGCCAAAGTCAACGTGTAGTCGCGCCCCCAGACCTTGACAAAACCACCCGCAAAGGCAAAGAAATAGACCACCACCGTGAAGGCCAGCCAGGGGCCAGCAACCCAGGTGCACAGGCGGCGCACCAGCGTCGGCAGCGCCATGGGTACACCGGCATCGCCTTTGCCAGAAACAGTGGTGAAGCTGGTTTTCCCCAGGATGCGCCGCTGCACAAAAAAGACCGTCAACGCAAAAGTTGTCAGCACCAGGGCCAAGGCCGCGGCCATGCCCTGGTCCAGGGAGGCACCGACGATGGCAAAGAAGATCTCCGTTGACAGGACCGCATAACCGCTGCCCAGAATGATGGGGTTGCCGAAGTCGGAAATGCTTTCAATGAACCCCACCAGAAACGCATTCGCAAGGCCGGGGGCCAGCAGCGGCAACGTGACGGTCATGAAGGTTTTCATCTTGCTGGCGCGCAGCGTTTGCGCCGCCTCTTCCAGTGACGGGCTGATGCCCTGCACCACGCCGCGCATGATCATGAAGGCAATCGGCGTGAACGCAAACAGCTGCGCCAGCCACACGCCAAAAACACCGTAGAACCAGCGCGTGGGCGTGACACCAAACGACCATTCCAAAAACTGGTTGACGATGCCGGCCCGGCCAAACAACAGGATCAGCCCCAAGCCGACGACAAACGGTGGCGTGATGATGGGCAGCATCGCCAGGGCGTTCAGCGGTTTCTGCAGCCGTTTGCTGGCACTGCGCTCCGCGATGAGTGCGATCATCGTGCCCAGTACCGTGGTGCCGGCGGCCGTCAACAAGGCCAGGTACAAGGTGTTCCATGCCACGCCGCAATTGGTCCCCCCGCCCAGGCAACCGACGCCCCACACGCGGGCTGTGCCGATGCGGTCCCACACGGAACCCAGCGCAAAGTTGCCATCTTCTGAATAGAAGGCAGCGGACAAGGACTTGCCAACCGGAAACACAACAAACAGGCATAGCAGCGCCGCGCACCCGACCACCGTGGCCGACACAAACACGTCGCCACGGAAGTAGCCCACACGGGCAATACCAGAACCCAGCAACATGACCAAACAGACCAGGGCCACAAAGCCACCCCAGCCGATGCCAAATTGCCCTTGTGGGAGCGCGCCCAACGCGGCGTTGAGCCATTCGTAAGACCACCCCGTCGCTCCGATCGTGAAGCCGCTGACACCAAGACCCAACAAGCCGACCACGGCGCCGGCGATCAGTACGCCGCCCTGGCGTTTGCCGGCGGACATCAAGGCGCCGCACCCCGCAAGCAGCAAGCCGGCTACGCCCGTCCATAACCAGCCCCGGCCATGTGCCACCGCTTGCGTCAAGCCGTTGGCCGACACCGGATCGGCAAAAAGCCTGGGCAGCGCAAACAGCAGGGAGCCGCTTTGCAGGAAGTACCACGGCAGCACCAGGTAAGCGGCGAGGCCGATGAGCACCCAGGCATGGATCGCCCTCTGGGTTCGTTCAGTGAATTGGACTGGCATAGGATTAAAAAAGAGTCGAGCTGGATAGCCAGCTCTTCTGGGTTGGAGGTTGGCCACACCGCCCTGCCGTGCAAGGCGGTGCCCCGGGGATCACTTGGGCTGGTTGAAGACCTTGCGTTCCCAGTTCAGTATCAATTGACGGCGCACCGCCGCCTGCCCGTATTTGGCATAGTCGTAGTCAATGAGCTTGATCTTCTTGAGATCGGGAACCCGCGGGTCCAGGGGTGTTGCCTTGTTGGACGGCAACTGGAACTGCTTGGCCGCGGCGCCAAATTGCTGTGCGCCGGGCGTCAAGGCCCACTCGTAGAATTTCTTCGCGTTCCCCAGATTGCGTGCGCCCTTGACGATGGACATGGCGCCAATTTCCGCGCCGCTTCCGTCGGAGGGCGAAACGGTCTCAATCGGAAATCCCTGGGCCTTCTCGCCGGTCGCGTCATGTATCCAGCCAATGGCAATGGCCGCTTCGCCACGCGCCACGGCCTTGACGGGACCCACACCCGAACGGGGATAGGTGCTGACATTTTTATGCAGGGCCGCCATGTATTCAAAGGCCTTGTCTTCGCCCATCAGCTGCACCAGTGTGGCGATCATGGTGTAGGCCGTGCCACTGGCTCGGGGGTCGGATACCTGTATATCGTCCTTGTAAATGGGCTTGAGCAAATCGGCCCAGACTTTGGGCGCGGGCAGTTTCTTCTTGGCCAGCAGTTCGGTGTTGTAGCTAAAGCCCAGCGGGCTGTAATACACACCGACCGTCTTGAAGCCCGACTGCTCCGCCTGTTTTTGCGCCCAGGCATGCAACTGGGGCAAGGTGGGGGACTTGTATTCCAGTGTCAGGTTCTGTTCAGCCGCCAACAACTGCGGGTCACCCGTGCCGCCAAACCACAGGTCGGTCTTGGGGTTGGCGCGCTCGGCGGTGATCTGCGCCAGCGCCTCGCCCGAACCCTTCAGTGTCATGTTGACCTTGATGCCACTGGTCTTGCCAAAGGTGGTCTGCATCAGGTTGCACCAGTCCGCCTGGGACGCGCAGATGATGTTGACTTCCCCCTCGTCCGCAAAGGACGGAAATCCAAGGGCCAGCAACAAGGGGGCTGCGAACAGCGCTGTTTTTTTCACTTTTTTTCTCCTAATAAATGGACCACAAGGTCCGAATGAATGGCATCCAACGTGTTGGTTTTTCAGTCAAAGGGCATCACCACACTGACCCCTTGTGTACCCAGGTGCACACTGACAGGGGAGCCCACCTGGCGGGCCTGTGTTTCGCTTTGCACCAGGACCATCAAGGTTCCCAGCGCGGTCCGCACGCAGTACTCGGTATTGCGGCCCAGGTAGGCGCGTGACAGAACTTTTCCGGGCAGGCCTTCTGCGCTGGCGGGCGCCAGCTGCCAGGCATGCGGGCGCACGACGAGGCGAACTTTCCCCTGCCGCCGCGTCAGGCCGGGCGCGGTGCGCAGAGGCCCCAGCTGGATAGCACCGGATGCATCGGCCTGTGCGTCAAACATCACGGCGTCGCCCATGAAGCCTGCTACGAATTCACTGTGGGGTGTCTCGTAGACTTCCTGCGGTGTGCCCACCTGCATGACCTGTCCTTCATGCATCACCACCACGGTGTCGCTGACCGCCATGGCTTCGTTGTGGTCGTGCGTCACATACATCACGGTCAAGCCCAGGCTTTGCTGCAGGGCGCGGATGTCCTCGCGGATATGGCGGCGCAGACCGGCGTCCAGATTGGACAGGGGTTCATCCAGCAGCAAGACCTGCGGTTGTAGCGCCAGCGCCCGGGCCAGGGCCACACGCTGTTGCTGTCCGCCGGACAACAGCGTCGTATTGCTGCCGACATTGGCCTGCAAGCCCACCATGGCCAGCGCGGTCTGGGCGCGCCGGTCACACTCCTTCGGATGTAGCCCCAGCATGCGCAGCCCGTAACGCACGTTGTCCAGCACATTGAGGTGCGGAAACAAGGCATAACTCTGGAACACCATGCTGATGGGGCGCTGCGCGATACCCCTGTCGGTCATGTCGATGCCATCGATCAGGACCCGGCCCGAGGACGGCTGTGCCAGCCCCGCCACCATGCGCAGCAAGGTCGTCTTGCCGCAGCCCGACGGTCCCAGCAAGGTCGTGAGTTGCCGGGGCGGTATGTGCAGGTGGATATTGCATAACGCCCGGACGCCGTTGGGGAACGTCTTGTTGATGGACTGGAATTGGACGGCGCTAGGCATGGGGCACTTCCTGCGGCCACCGGACGACAGCATCCACACCCACGATGTGATCGTCTTGCACGCGGTTGAACAGGTCCACCACGGCATGCATGGACACCGCGATCTGACGGCAAATCGACAAGCCCAGGCCGACCCCGGTGGCGCCCGATGCCGACTGGAACGGCTCGAACAATCTGGCCTGGACCGCTTCATCCATGCCGCCACCGTTGTCCCAGACCAGCAGCTCGGTTTCGCCAGGCAAGGCGCGGATCACCAGCCCCAGCGCGCCACCCTTGGGCGTGTGCTGGATGGCGTTGGACATCAGGTTCCGTATCAGCTCACCCAACAACCAGGGGTCGGTGCGCAGGCGCACCGGAATGGCCTGCATCGAGAAGTCCAGCTTCTTGCGGGCCAGCAGTGGCGCAAACTCCATCACAACATCCCGCGCGGTGCTTGCCAGGTCCACCTCGACCCAGTTGGCGCTGCGCACCAATTGCTCCATCTTGGCGATGGACAGCAACTGGCGCACCAGCTCGCTGGAGCGGTCCACGGTATGGAGCATTTTCGGCAGCGTTTCCTGCACGTCCAGTTGCCCGGACATGGCCCCCTGCAATTGCGTGCGCAACACGGCAAAGGGCGTGCGCAACTGGTGGGAGGCATCGGCCAGAAACTTCTTCTGCTGATCCAGAGACTCCTGCTGCTGTTGCATCAACCGGTTGACTGCTGTGGCCAACTGCAGCAACTCCTTGGGCTGCTGACCTGCGACGGGCCGTAGATCTGCCGTGCAGCGGCTGTCCAGCTCGTGCCCCAAGCGCACCAACGGTTTGAAGGCCTGGTGCAAAACCCACCACAGCGCGGCGACAAAAGCCAGCACCTTGAGCGGCAACCAGTGTTCCAGCGGTACACCCAGGAAGACACCCGATCCCGCCGCGCCCATGCGATCCAACAGGTACCACGCCAACACCAGCGCCAGCGACCAGCACCAAATAAACAAGCGAATGGAGCGGCCCACGCGCCACGGGCGCCACAGGGTCGATTGCACGCGCCGCAGTAGTTCGGTCGTTTTCACGCGTGATCCTGCTTGTCTGCGACAGCATCGTCCATCAGGTAGTAGCCCACGCCCCGCAGCGTGACAAGGCTGACGCCTGCGCCATGGATGCGTTTGCGCAGCCTGTGCACCAGTACCTCAATGGCGTCCGCACCGGCCGGGCCTGCGTCACCAAAAACCGTGTGCAGCAGATCATCCTTGGCCACGGCCTTGCCGGGGTGCATCATCAATGCCTTGAGCAGGGCCAGTTCGCGCCCCGACATTTCAAGCGGCAAGGTTCCGCGAAATACCTGACCGTTGTCCAGGTCCAGCCGCAGCGTGCCGCAGCGAAAATCCTCCACGCCCAGGCTGCGGCGCACCAGCGCCTTCAAACGGGCGACCAGCTCTTCCACGTCAAAAGGCTTGATCAGGTAGTCATCCGCACCCGAGTTCAGCCCCAATACCCGGTCCCCGACGGCAGTACGCGCGGTCATGACCAATACAGGTAGCCGAGAACCTTGGTCCCGCAAGCGCTGCAACAGCTCCAGGCCATCCATGCCCGGCAAGGTCAAATCGAGCAGGGCCGCATCAAACGGGCGATGCCGCGCCATCATCAGTGCCTCTTTCCCGTCAGCGCAGCAAACCACGTGAAACCCGCGCGCCACCAGCATGCGGCTCAGGGCGTCCACCAGATTCAGGTCATCTTCAACCAGCAGGATGTTCATGGAACGAATAATGCAACAGGACCACCCGGCAAGCCACAGAGGAAACGCCGACACCCGATGAAAGGTCCATGAAAGCTTTCGCGCGAAGGGGCCAAACCACCAATGCCAAGCCCGGGGTCTGATGCGGGTGGGCCGCAACCACCTGCTGCACCGGTTGAATTAATTACAAATTAGAACTATATTCGCGGTCATGACCGCTTCTTGACTTGCCTTGCCAACCGCCGCCATGCACCATCGCCCCATACAAGGCCCGGATGGCCTTTTCAACGTCTCCCGGCAGCCCCGCTTCCTGGTCGACAGCGGTGCCATTGGCTGGGACGGTGCGTATTTCACCGACATCCAGGCTGCGGAGGAAGGCACCGTGGAACACGGCCACACCCGGCTCTGCATTCAGCGTACGTCCGTGCCCATTCAGACACGTGAACTGCGGCGTAACGCCGTCTGGACGAAGGTGAACCCGGGCCTGAGTGTGTGGCAGCCCGACGATGAGCAGCGCCATGACTGGAAAGGCGGGGGCGGCCGGCAGTTTCTTTTTGTAGACCCGGCACGCGTCGAGCAGATCCTGGAGTCTCCGACCGGGCTGCGGCGCTTTCAGCACAACACAGGTATCGCTTCGCCTATGGGCGAGATGATTGTGCGGGCGCTGGCGCGCGACCTGCACGACGGCAGCCCAGCAGGCGCGCTGGTGGGAGACGGATTGATCGTCGCGCTGGTCGCCCATTTGCGGGGCATCGACCTCGGAGCGCCCAAGGGTACAGGGCTCGCGCCCACGGTGTGCAGGCGGGTGCAGGCCCATATGCAGGAGTATTTGGCCCATCCAGTGAGCCTGGCCGAACTGGCGGGATTGGCGCGCATGAGCGAGCGGCACTTTTGCAGGGCCTTCCGTGCCAGCACCGGCGACTCTCCCCACCAATACCTGCTGCGCCAGCGTGTGGAGCGTGCCAAGCTGTTGTTGACCGAGTGCCACATGCCGCTCAGTGAAGTGGCTCAGTCGGTTGGTTTTGCCGACCAGAGCCAGTTCACGCGCACGTTCAGACGGCACGCGGGGGTCACTCCCGCCTCCTACCGCGCCGGCTGCTATTGAGTCGGCTGCAATCCACTTGAAACCGATTCAATAGGGTGAAAGACTTCAAGAAGGCCGTGGTTTATTTGGCAGGATTTGAACAGCCCACTCCGTGAACAACCCACTCCCCCAGCCCCTCGCCCCGCCGGGCGAGGGGAGCCTTTAACAGCCGATTTGACCGCCCGAGCCGAATACGCGTTTACGGGCGATGCGGCACGATATGTTGTTGAATGCCTAGATTCCGAGCGCAGCGGTCGTAGTCAATGGTGGCGAGTCGGGCTTGCCAACGCTGGCCGCTGCGCGGGCCAGTGGCTCCGCGCCACCGTAGCGCGAGGTCTCTACGACCGTTGATCCGAAACCTGAGTGAACACATCCGCAACGCAACCTCACCCCGGTAATTTCGCAGCCGGCGCACAGAAACAAAATCGGCTGTTAAGGCTCCCCTCGCCCGGCGGGGCGAGGGGCGGGGGGAGTGGGTTGTCCGGCTATTAGGCTGTCCAAAAAGCGAGGTCCACCAAGCCCCAAAATCCATGGCCGGATTCGACCAACGCGTCCTGAAACGACAAGACGGTTGGCGCCCAGTCCCCTAGATTCGACTTCGCCCCAACGGCGCCAGCCGCGCGGGTCGAATCCACAATTACAGGAGACAAACCACCATGGCCTTTCAACCCGCGTTGGCGATCAACGACCCCTCTGGCCTCCCCCACCCGCGCCGCGTCCGGCGCGCCACCCTGCCCGGCGCCATGACCGCCACTGCAGCCGTCGTGACCGCCATCACACTTGCCGGATGTGGTGGTGGCACGACCAGCGTGTCCACCAATCTTGCCTGCGACGCCCTGACCACGGGCGCTCTTGCCATCCCCGGACTCAAAGTCGCGTCTGCCGTCAACGTCGCGGCCAAGACCGACGGTGCGACGGGTGGCGACAACTATCCGGCGCACTGCCGGGTGCAAGGCAGCATCAACGACCGCATTGGTATCGACGCCAAGCCCTATGCCATCGGTTACGAGGTGCGGCTTCCCGCCACCTGGAACGGCAAGTTCTTCTTCCAGGGCGGCGGCGGAACCAATGGCGTGCTGGTGCCCGCAGTGGGCAATCTTCTGAATTCCAGCACGTCCAATGCACTCAGCCAGGGCTATGCGGTGGCCAGCACCGATGGGGGGCACAACACGGGCCAAAGCGACGTGGGCTTTGGACTGGACCCGCAGGCGCGCGCGGACTATGGCTACAACGCGGTCGGCACGCTCACACCTGCGGCCAAGCAGATCATCGCGCGCACCTATGGTCGCTCACCCGAACGCTCCTACTTCATGGGCTGCTCCAATGGCGGGCGTGACGCCATGGTGGCCGCCACGCGCTTTGCCGATCAGTTCGACGGCATGGTGGCCGCCAACCCCGGTTTCAACCTGCCCAAGGCGGCGATTGCCCAGCAGTGGGACACGCAGCAGTTCATGTCAGCGACCACGGCGGCCGGCCAATTACCCAAGGATGCATTCCCACAGTCGGTCATGAATGCCGTGGCCAACGGCATCTTGGCCAAGTGCGACGCGCTGGATGGCGCAGTCGATGGCATGGTCAACAACCGCAGCGCCTGCCAGAGCGCCTTCAACCTGGCCAACGATGTCCCCACCTGCACCAGCACGCCCGACGGCACCTGCGTGAGCGCGACCCAGAAGTCCGCATTGCTGAAGATCTTTGCGGGGCCAAAAAATACCGCCGGGCAAAGCCTGTATGCCACATGGCCGTGGGACCCGGGCATTGCCGGCGCCAACTGGCGTTTCTGGAAGCTGGACACGGGCTTTGCGCCGCTGCCATTCAACACGCTGATCGGCGCCAGCGCCATGGGCTACGTCTTCACCACTGCGCCTGACGTGCCAAACCTGGCCGACGGCGGCTTGGGATACCAGATGCGGTTCAGCATGGATACGGACGCGCCAAAAATCTCCGCCAGGACTGCCACCTTCAAGGAGTCTGCCATCGACTTCATGGCGCCGCCCAATGCGACACAACTCAGCGCACTAAAGGCCCGCGGCGGCAAGCTGATCGTCTACCACGGCACGGCCGACCCGGTCTTTTCTCCAGACGACAGCGTGGCCTGGTACAACGCGGTGAACGCCGGTGACAGCAAGGCGCCAGACTACACGCGGCTATTCCTGGTGCCAGGCATGAACCACTGCAACGGTGGCCCCGCCACCGACCGCTTCAGCATGTTGCCAGTGCTGGAGAACTGGGTCGAGCGCGGCGTGGCGCCGGACAGCGTGGTGGCGGGCGTCAACCCCGCCGACCCGGACGTGATCGCCAAGGGCTGGTCGGCCAAGCGCACACGCCCCCTGTGCGCGTACCCGAAGCAGGCCACGCTGAAGCCAGGCGCGACGGATCTGGAGAGCGCGGCAAGCTTTGTCTGCCAGTGAAACGCTACTATTTTTGTAGCTATAACGCCATATTTCATGGGGGCTAGAGGCAATTTTACCTCTAGCAACCCAAAGAATTGGCATCAATAAACCCTTTCTAGGTATTTTTATGCCATGCCGCCCTGCTCAAACCTGCTCACGCAACCACCGCGCCAGATCCGTCATGACCGTTAACCCGATCGGTGACACCGCCGTGAAGTGGATGCAGGCGTGAATGGCGCTGGGGTAGTGTTGGTGGTCCACCGCCACGCCGGCGCTGGCGATGCGCTGGGCCAGGGCGTGGCCCTCGTCGCGCAGCGGGTCGTGGCCCATGGTGGCCAACCAGGTGGCGGGCAAGGTCTCAAAGCCTCCTGACTTCAACAGCGCGTAGTCCGGGTGCTTCAGCACCTCCGCTTGTCCGCCGAGGTAGCTGCCCATGAACCACTGCATGACGCCGGTGGTCAGGAATTTTCCATCGTTCTCCGCGTACGACGCACTGGGTTCGTCCGGGTGTTGTGCCACCGGGTAGATCAGTCCCAGCGCCCGCACATGGGCGGCATACACACGTCGTGTGGCCACCAGGGCCAGTTGTGCGCCGGCGCTGTCGCCCACCACGGCGATGCGGCTGGCGTCGCCGCCCAGGGCTGTTGCGTGGGCCAGCACCCAGCGCAGCGCCGCTTCGGCATCGTCACACGCTGCGGGAAACGGATGTTCGGGCGCCAAGCGGTAGTCGACCGCCACCACCAGCATGCCGGTGTGGTGGCACAGCGTGCGGCAGACCTTGTCGTGCGTTTCCAGATCACCAATCACAAAACCACCGCCGTGCAGGTACAGCACCACGGGTACTGGTGTGTTCGCGCCGCTAGCCAGCGGGGTGTAGATGCGCAAGGGCAATGCACCTGCAGGTCCGGGGCAGGTGGTGTCTTCCACCGTGCCAATGGCTGGGGCCGGCAGGCCCAGGTTGTCGGCCATGTCACGGTAGATTTGCCGCGCAATGTGCGGCGGCAAAGACTCTATGGGCGGGTTACCCATGGCAGCAGCCTGGGCCAGGAATCCGGCCAAGGCGGGGTCGATATCGGCAACTTCGAGCATGGGTTTGACAGCAGCGTTCATGGGGTTTTCTCCTGGTTGGGGTTGGGGTTGTGAAAAATTGGGCTAGCAAGGTCAACGCAGCATCCGTCCGTCGCGTGCGCGCATGCCGATCTCGACGTAATCCGAGCCATGGTGCCGGTCACGCCCAAACACCAGGCGAAAACCGCCCAGGTCCAGCGTGCCCAGGCTCTCCAGCGCTTCGCTTAAACGCTGGCCGTCGGCACGTGGCCCGGTGCGCCGCAGCGCCTCGGTGCACAGGCGCAGGTTGATGTAGGCCTCCAGCCCTTCGAAGGTCGCCGCTTCGGGGCCGATGAAGGCATCGGCGTCCCGCTGCAGATCGCGAACAATGGACAGGCGGGTCACATCCAGGTTGGGGACCACACTGGTGTAGCCAATCATGCGGTCGCGGAACAGGCGCGTCAGCTGCGTCAGCCCCGCCGACGACAGCGTGGCAACCGTCAACGGCACACCAGCGCGGGCGCCCGGCGGCAACCGGTCCAGTGCATCCAACGCCGCATAACCCAGGCTGATGACGACGGCCTGCGGGGCGGACTTGGCGAGGTCTTGCAAGGCAACGGTCAGCGACGCTTCCCGGCCGTCGGTGTGGCTGCGGGCGACCTGCTGCCCGGCGCGTTGCAGCGCGGCCACCAGCGCGTCGGTGCGCGCGGGTTCGGAGTCATCACTCAGCACCACAACCCTGCTGATGCCAATGGACTGCAACTGGCGCGCCAGCGCATCGGCTTCACGCGTGTCGTCCGGCCGGGTGCTGAAGACATGCTGGACGTCCGCCGTGCGCAGTTGCAGCGCGCCCGACATCGGCCCCACCAAGGGCACACGCAACTCACGTGTGACCTGGGCGGCCTCCAGGCAGGCGCGTTCGCCCAGGCAGTTGGCAATGGCAACCGCGCCGCGCTGGCGCACCAGCGTGCGCAGATTGGCGGCTACGCGCTGCGGGTCACCGCCGTCATCCAGCGTCACCAGCTCCAGCGGCCGCCCGTGGATGCCACCGTTGGCGTTGACACGCTCCACCTGCGCCCTTGCGCCGGCCAGCACCCGGTTGGCAACCGGAAAACCAGGGCCCGTGAGCGGCAGCGACTGGCCAATCACCACCGGCTCAGGGGCCGCCAGTGCCGTGGCACAAACGCTCCACAACACCAGGCATGCGACGGCGGTAAAAGCGTGACGTGCCAGCATATGCAACGCCGCTTACGCCAGCACGGTGGTGGTGGTGGGCGCAGAGCGCACCACAGGCACCGCAGCGGGCCGCAACAAAAAGTGCGCCAGTGCCGGCATCAGCACCAGTGCACCCACCATGTTCCACACAAACATAAAAGCCAGCAAGATACCCATGTCGGCCTGGAATTTGATCGGTGAAAAGGCCCAGGTGGCGACGGCCAGCGCCAGCGTGATGCCGGTCAGCATGACCACGCGGCCGGTGAATTCCAGCGCATGCAGGTAGGCGGCCGACAGGCTGTCGCCGGCCCGCAGCCGTGCCAGCATCACCGACAACACATACAACGCGTAGTCCACACCAATGCCAACACCCAGCGCAATCACCGGCAGGGTTGCAACCTTCACGCCCATGCCCAGCCCCACCATCAGGGCCTCGCACAAGATCGACGTCAGCACCAACGGCAACACCGCACACACCACGGCGCGCCAGGAGCGGAAGGTGAACCAGCACAACAGCACGACCGCGCCATAGACCCACAACAGCATCTCGTGCATGGCCTTCTGCACCACGATGTTGGTGGCGGCGTCGATGCCGGAGGAACCGGCGGCCAACATGAAGCGCACGTCACCGGCCGGCTGCGCGGCGATGAAACGTTCTACTTCGTCCACGACGCGACTCAGTGTCTCGGCCTTGTGGTCCTTCAGGTAAACATACAGCGACAGGAAGGAGCAAGCCTGGTTGAACAACTCGCGGGGTGCGCGGGTCTGCACACCCCCCAGCGCGCTGGCGTTGGGGAACAACTCGAACCATTTCAGGTTGCCCTCGTTGTAACCCACCATGGCCAGTTTGGAGAGCTGGGCCATGGAGTTGGTGGACTCCACGCCGGGCAGTTGTTCCAGTTGCCAGGCCAGCTGGTCTACCTTGGCCAACGTGCCGTACTGCGTGCACTGGTCATCGGGGGTGGAGACCATGACGGTCAGGATGTCGCTGCTGGCGGCGTAGTGGGCGGCCAGGTAGTTGTTGTCGCGGTTGTAGCGCGAGTCGGCCCGCAGCTCGGGTGCGCCGGGATCGAGGTCGCCGATTTTCAAATGCAGGCTGACCGCGTAGCCGCCACCGGCCAGCAGCAGGCAGACCACGATGGTGACCATGGCCGGGCCGCGTTGCGTGAAGAGATCCAGCAACACCCACAACCGGGCGCGGCGCGGCGCCTGGCTGCCAGAAGCGCCGGTGTTGTCGTGCCCATCCCCTGCTTCAAGCTGCAGGCTGCGGCGCGCGCCCCGGGCGCTGACGCCGACGTATGACAACAGAATCGGCAGCAACACCAGATTGGTAAAAATCAACACCGCCACGCCGATGCTGGCAATCACCGCCAGGTCCTGGATGACCTGGATCTGGATGATGGCCAGCACCGCAAAACCCACCGCGTCGCACAAGAGCGCGGTGGCACCGGCCACGATCAGGCGGCGAAACGTGTAGCGGGCGGCCACCACCTTATGTGTGCCGCGGCCAATGTCCTGCATGATGCCGTTCATCTTCTGCGCGCCATGGCTCATGCCGATGGCAAAGACCAGAAACGGCACCAACACCGAATACGGGTCCAGCTCGTAGTGCAACAGGGCCAACAGGCCAAACTGCCACACCACCGCGACCAGCGAACAGGCCACCACCAGCGCGGTGCTGCGCCCGCAGCGGGTGTAGCCGTAGAGCACACCGGCGCAGATCAGCAGCGCCAGACCGAAGAACAACAAGACCTGTTGCAGGCCCGCGATCAGGTCGCCCAGCACCTTGGCGAAGCCGATGACGTGGACGCGCAAACTGCCGCTTTCGTATTTGCTTCGCAGCACTTCAATCTTGCGCGACAGGTCACCGTAATCCAATGCCTCGCCGGTCTTGGGGTTCTTGTCCAGCAACGGCACAAAAATGATGCTGGACTTGAAGTCGCCCGCCACCAATTGGCCGATCTCGCCCGAGCGCTCCACATTGGCACGCACCTCGGCCAGCGCGGCGGATGAGCCGTCATAACTGTCGCCCATCACGGTGTTGCCGTCCAGGCCTTCCTCGGTCACCGCCACCCAGCGGGTGTTGCTGGTCCATAACGACTTCATGAACGGGCGATCCACGCCGGGCAACAAAAATATCTCGTCGCTGAGTTTTTGCAAGGTGTCCAGATAGTCCTTGTCAAAAATCGATGCCCCGGTGGTTTCCACCACGATGCGCATCGCATTGCCCTGCCCCGCCAGATTACTTTTATTGGCCAGGTAGTTGGCGATGTAGGGGTGTGTGGTCGGAATGGTTTTTTCGAAGCTGGCGTTCAGGCGCAGGCTCCAGGCCTGCCAGCCCAGCAGCAGCGTGATGAGCAAACACACACCCATGACCCAGGGGCGGTGGTTGAAGAACACACGCTCAAAGACCGTGCCGGAGTTGGTGTCAAAGTCTTGGAGTCGGGCGACGACCGGTTGGGCGTCCAGGGAGGTATCGGCGTGCATGGTGTGGTGGTCGTGAAGAGCGAAGAAAAATCGGGCAAATCGGTGCTCAGATGAATGGCACTTGCTTAAGGGATATCTCCGTTCGGGCTGAGCCTGTCGAAGCCCCCGGGAGCCCTTCGACAGGCTCAGGGCGAACGGGAGATTTCTCAGGTAGAAGCCTTATGCAAATGCCGTTCATACTCAAGGCGCGTTTTGGCGGCGCAGGCCACGCAGGCTGGCCAGCACCAAGTGGCCGTCGGCCGCAGCGGCGCCGGAGGCCGGCAAGGGTCCGCCCTTTGGTGCGATGGTGGTGACGGTGCGGCCGTCATCGCGGCTCAACAGCAAGTCGCCGGTCTGGCTCAACAGCGCCAGTGCGCCGCCGTCCAGCTCCACGGCGGCACTGATGGACACCGGCACGCCTGTTTGCACAGCGTCCCAATGCGCGCCCTGGTCGGCCGAGCGCAGCGCGTTGCCCCGCAGGCCGTAGGCGATCAAGGTGCCCGAGCGCGCGGCCAGCAAGCCAAAGAAACTTCCCTTGTAGGGCGAGGCCAACGCGGCAAACGAAGCACCCGCGTCGGCAGATTTCAACAGCAAGCCTTGTTCACCGACAACAAAAACATTGCCCCCCACGTAGCGCACGCCGTACAGGTGCAGGCTCTTGGCATTCGGCAACCGGTCCAGGGCTGGTGTCCAGGTCTTGCCACCGTCCACGGTGGCGAAGGCCAGGTTGTACGCACCGACCGCAAAGCCGTGTTCTGCATCGCTGAAGTCCACGTCGAAGAAGGGTTTGTCCGGCCCTTCCTCGGCAAAACGCTGGGCCACGCGTACCACCCGTTCATCGGCGCTGGTGCGCGCAGCCGTCGCAACGGCCTGGGCCGCCTGCACACCATTGAGTTGCAGCGCCCAGGTCTGCCCGGCGTCCTCGGTCTTCAAAATCACACCCAGGTGGCCCACGGCCCAGCCCGTGCGCTCGTTGACAAACCGCACGGCCGTCAACGTGACCTGCACCGGCACCTGGGCCTGCTGCCAGCTCTGACCCGCGTTGTCCGACCACAGCACCGTACCGCGCTCACCCACCGCCACCAGGCGCCGCCCGGCACGGGTTACCGCCAGCGTGGCAGCCAGCAGCGCCTTGGGGCTTTGCAGTGCAGCCTGCGTCAACACGCGCGGCACCGCCCCAGCCCCCACCGGAGCAGGCGATGCCTGGGCCGCTGCCAAGCCGCTAAGAGCCCACAGATACAGCCCCAGCCCCCGTCGTGAGGGCGTCCTGACAGCGCCCGCAAACATCAGCGTGTCCCCTCGTTGGCCAGCTCTTCGGGGCTGAAGAAGGAGCGAGGAATCGGTGGCACCGGCTGGTACTGCGTCTTCAGTTCATTGGACGCCATGTTCAGGTAATAGGCACCGGTTTGCAGGTCGTAGCCGCCCCAGGCCATATTGCCCACCAGGGCCGGAATGTCCGGCGCCAACAAGGTCAGCGTGTAGTTGGTGCGCCAGAGGTCACCCTTGGCGTCCCAGCCGTCGAACAACATGATTTGCCAGCTGTCTTCATCGATGTAGTACTTGCGCTTGGGCACCACGTGGCGTTTGCCGGCGGCGACCGTGGCCTCCACCTCCCACACACGGTGCAGTTCCCAGCGCACCTGCGCCGGGTTCAACGTGTTGGGCGTCACCAGGTCGGCCACCTTGGCGGCGGCGGCCTTGTTGTTGTTGTACGGGATGTACAACTCCTTTTTACCGACCAGCTTGAGCTCGTATTTGTCGATGGGGCCAAACAGGTTGAAGGCTTCGTCAAACAATCCAATGCCCGAGGTCACCGAATCCGGTGTGTCATACGCCACCGAAGGCGCCTTGCGCACACGGCGCTGCCCCACCAGGTATTGCCACAGACCACGCGGCTGGCTGGCGTTCAGGTTGTCGTGCGCCAGAATGGCTTCACCGGCCTTGGAGCCGGGCTCGCTGACCACAAACTTGCCCAGGCCGGCGTAGCCGTCGAACTTCTCCAGACTGCCTTCAGGGTCGTAATACTGCTTGCGAAAGCTTTGTGTGCCGCCCGAGGCCATCGCACGTTTGCCATCGGCCGTGACCACCCAGACACGCACCGGGGCCTGCACATAGGTTCCGGTCCACGCCAGGCGGTGGTTCTGGATCACCTCATACGCGTCCTTGGGGATGGGGAACGGCGTGCCGCCGTACGCACCCTCGGTGCCGTGGCCACTGTCGACCAGCTTGGAGCGCGTCGCATTCTTGAAGGTGTTGTCGTACACCCATTGTGGTGCCGCGGCGCTGCGGTGTGTGGGGTAGACGTCGATACGAAAATCGGGGTACTTCTTCATCAGCGCCTTGACGCCGTCGCTCAGTTTGGCGGCGTGGGCATCCATGTTCTTGGCGTTGATGGACAACACGGGCTTATCACCGGAGAACAGGTCGGGGCGCGCGTCGCCGTTTTTGTAACCGGCGGGGGCCTTGGTGATGCCACCGGTCCAGGCCGGGATGCTGCCGTCCGCGTTGGCGCCACGCTCGGCACCTAATGGGGTCAGCGTGGTCTTGAGTTTGGCGGCCTCGTCGGCAGAGACGGCAGCCCAGGCGCTGGTGCTCACCAGCGGGGCAACGAGAAGGCCCGCAACAAAGGTGGCCAAAAGAGTAGGTTTGTGGTGCATGAGAAAACTCCGTTTCAGGAAATGCGGATCGGTCAGAACGTGCGCGACACGGTGAAGGACAGGTTGGCGCGGTCCTTCAGCGACTGGCCATAGGTGAGCTGGCGGGGCGAGCCGGAGCCCGCGACCAGGGTTTCGGTAAAGGTCTTGGCGGTGCCAAAGAAATCGCTGTAGACCAGCGCCAGGTTCCACACGCCCTGGTACTTGCCCTTGATGCCGATGCTGTAGTCACCCGCATTGGAGGCACCACCGGCGTAGTTGAAAATCGCCGACGAACGCCCGCCAAAGTTGTAGCCCACGCCCACGGGGATGGACAGGTCCAGACCCGGCAACACCTGGAAGTACTGCGGCTCAAAGAGCATGCGAAAAGCCCAGGCGTCACGGGTGGTGTTGGGGTCCAAGCCACCCAGACCGGCGCTGGTACCGCCCGGTCCAATGGCAAAGATGTCCTTGGTCACGCGCAGCGTGCGGTTAAAGGCCAGCTCCGCCACGATGGCACCACCCTGCCACAGCGCATTGGGTTGCAACACGTAGATACCCGATGCCTGCAGGTGTGCGGTGTCGCCCACGGCGTAACACGGCGTGTTGTCACTGGCATTGCAATTCAGGATAGGCCCCAGGCCCAGCACGGCGGGGTCGCTGGTCAACGGCGCATTGCTGCGCACCGAACCTTCAAGCGCCCAGTTGAGCTGTCCCACCGATGAGGTCACGCTGGCCCCCGCAGTGCGGATGTTGCTGGCGTAGGCCAGGTGCACATTGCCGTTGACGAAATCGAACACCGGCACGGCGGGTGTCTTGTCGTGGTACTGCGCGGCGTAGAAGCCAAACTCGTATTCGCTGCCGGTGGGGCTCCAACGCAGTTGCACACCACCCTGCCCGGAGTCACTCGGCCTGAAGTCCTTGGCCGGGTCGTTGGTCAACAGGATAGGGTTGCCTTTGGTGTCATTGCCAAAATTGACGACGCCGGTGCCCACATAGTCCTGGTTGGAGAAATAACTGCCAACACCCGGTATCTTGCTGGCACGCCACTTGAGTTGGTAGTAAGCGCCCAACGACAGGCCTTCGGCCAATTGCAGCGAGCCCGATACCTGCTCCACCGGCAGCAGCACTTCCTTGAACTGCCAGCCCGGTACCGAAACAATCTTGGCCACATCCACCGGCCCCTGCGCGTTGGCAATGCCGTTCTGGCCGAAGAACAGGCTCTCACCCCACTGCAGCGTGTGTTTGCCGACGCGCAGTGTGCCCTTCATGTTGTGGATGTCGCCTTTGAAGTAGACAAAGGCATCCAGAATCTCGCTGCCCTGCCCGTGTTGTGCGCGGGTCGATGGCAAGAAGTCGTCGGGGGCCTGTGTGGCGACATAGTTATTGGCCAGCGGATAGTTGCCAACCACATTGCTACCGACGTTGACCGGTGTGCCCCGGTAGCTGTTCTTGCGCAGGTACACGCTGTCGTGCCAGGCGGTTGCGCTGATGCGGCCACCAAAGTTTTTACCACTCACATCCAGCTCGGCCAGCAGGTCCCAGCGGTTGGAGATCTGGCCCTTCTGGAAGTTGTGGTTGCCATCGTCCTCGTTGATGGTGCCGGGGTCGGTCGTCACATCAAAACGTGTCAGTTCCGGCGACGGGTCTTTCAGGCGGTTGGCCGTGCTGTATTTGGGTGTCAGGTCGAGCCGGATCTTGAAATCCGAGTTCTGCGTGTCAATGTCGAAGGCGTGTGCAGCCGGCAGCGCGAACGCTACCGCTGCCGCTACCCAGGTGCGGCGAAGTTTCATGGTTTGTCTCCTGTTAAGGGGGGTGGCCCGGACTTGGCGTCCGGTGTGTTTTCTTCTGTGTGTGTCTCAGCGTTGCAGCACGAATTGCCCGCCTTCTATCTTCAGCATCACGACGGCACGTTCATCAAAACCAATGTGGTCGGTGGGTGTGAAGTTGAGAACGCCGTGTGAAATGACGATTTCTTTTTCGCTCTCCAACGCATCACGCAGCGCCTGGCGGAACTCGGGCGTGCCCGGCTTGGCCTTCTTCAACGCGACCGGCACGATGCGTTGCAACACCTTGAGCGCGTCGTTGGCGTGCGCGCCAAACTGCGTGCGCGAGTTGGCGCCGTGGGTCTTCTCAAACGCGTTCACGTATTCGATGGCGACTGGCTTGATGGGGTTGTTGGCGGCCAATTGCTCGGCCACCAGCACCGGGCCCGCGGGCAAAATCGCGCCATCCATCGCCTTGCCACCCACACGCACCAGGTCGGGCGATGCCGCACCATGGGTCTGGTAGATGAGGCCGCTCCAGCCCCGTTCGCGCAGGTTGATTTGCGGCATCGCCGCGGCCGATCCGGCACCGACGATCAGCACGGCGTCGGGCTTGCTGGCAATGGCGCGCAAGGCCTGCGATGTGATGGCGGTGTCGGGTGGTGCGAAACGCTCGGTGGATACGATCTCCAGCCCGGCCTTCTTGGCCGAGGCGGTGAAGGCCTGCAGCCACATCTCGCCATAACCCTCGTTCCAACCCAGGAATGCGACCTTCTTCACCTTGTCGGCCACCATGCGTTTGGCCACGGCGTCCGACATCAGCGACACCGGCTGCGGCAGCGGAAAGGTCCAGTCGTCCTTGCCACCGGGGCGCGGAGCTGGAGCAAAAGCCAACTGCACGGTGCGTGTCTCCGCCGCTACCGGCGCCATGGCCAGCACCGCCGGCACGCCCGACGAGCCCAGCAACAGGTCCACCTTGCTTTCGATGATGAAGCGGCGTGTGTTCTTGACCGCGCCTATGGTGTCGGAGCCATCGTCCAGCACGATGAGCTTGATCTTCTCGCCGCCTATGCGCTCGGGCCACAGGTCCAACGAGGTCTTGACCGGCAGCCCCAGCGAGGACAGCGGGCCGGTCAGCGATAGGTTCACGCCGATGGTGATGTCGGCGTGCGCGGTACACGCCAGGGCCAGCAGCGCCGCTGCGAGCGCGGTGCCCAGAATAGTTTTTTTCATGGTGTTGTCTCCTCTTTTTTCGTTTTTTGGAAGCTGTCAGAGATAGGTCGAGGCCAGGCCGCCATCGACCGGGATGTTGACGCCGCTGACCCAGCGCGCCGCATCGCTGCACAGCCAGGCGATCACCGGAGCAATCTCGTCGGCAAAGCCGGGGCGCAACATGCGGTGGGCATCGGCCTGCACGCGGTCCTGGCCCAGCATCTGCACAAAGTCACCCAAAATGGGTGTGAACACCGGGCCGGGTGCCACGCAGTTCATGCGCACGCCTTTGCCCATGAACCACTCCTGCGACTGCGTGGCGTTCCACACAATCAGCGCTTCCTTGAAGTACTGGTAACACGTCTCCTGCGGCACCGGGTGGTCGCGCAGCCAGTGGGCGCCAGCGGCAAAACTCTTCATCACCGCCAGCTCCTTGTGCAGCGCCAGACGCTGCGGCCACTCTGCCCCCAGGATCGAAGCCACGTTGACGATGCTGCCGCCACGCGGCATGCGGGCCAAGACTTTTTCGGTCAGGTGGCGCACGCCCAGGTAGTTGACGCGGGCCACCAGCTCGCCAGCAGCCGTGCCGGGCACACCAGCCACATTGCACAGCGCATCAATGTGATCCGGCAGTTGCGCCACGGCGGTATCAATGGCCTCGGCCGTGCCGAGATCGGCTTTGATGAAGTGGTCCAGCGTCAGGCTGGGGTCGTTGCGGTCCATGCCGATGACGGTGGCGCCCTGGAAGCGGGCGAGCTTGGCCACTTCGGCACCGATGCCGGACGAGGTGCCTGTGATGACGATGGTTTTTCCTTGCAGACTCATGTGTGCTCCTGTTTTTTTGAAAACTGAAAGATGGTGAGGTCAGAACGGGTACATCGGGGCCGTGTCCTTGATGGTCATCCACTGCCACTGGGTGTATTCCTCCCAGTCGGCGGGGCCGCCCACGCTGCTGCCGTTGCCGGCGATGCCGGGGCCGCCAAAGGGGTTGACACAGTCGTCGTTCACCGTCTGGTCGTTGATGTGCACCATGCCGCACTTGAGCTGCTGGCCCATGGCCATGGCACGGCCCAGCGATTTGGAAATGACGGCGCAGGCCAGGCTGCCGGTGTTGTTGTTGGCCAGCGCGATGGCCTCCTCATCGGTGTCGAAGGTGATGATGTTGGCCACCGGGCCAAAGGTTTCCTCGTCAAACACACGCATGCCGGGCTTCACGCCGGACAACACCGTGGGTTTGTAGAACAGGCCGTCGAACGTGCCTCCGGCTTCCAGCTTGGCACCGGCCTGGATGCTGTCTTGCACGATGGCGTGCACACGGTCGCGCTGCTTGGCATCGATCAGCGGTCCCAGGGCCACCTGGCCGCTGGCGCCATCACCCACCGGCAAATGGGTGGCCTTGCCAACCAGCCGCTGGATCAGCTCTTGCGCAATGCCGCGCTGCACCAGGATGCGGTTGGAGGCCATGCAGATCTGCCCCTGGTGCAGGTAGGCGCCCCAGGCCGCGTTGCTGGCGGCAATATCCAGATCGGCGTCATCCAAGATGAGCAACGAATTCGCGCCACCCAATTCCAGCGACACCTTCTTCAGGTGCCTGCCCGCCAGCTCACCAATGCGGCGACCGACTGCAGGTGAGCCGGTGAACGCAATCATCGGCACCAGCGGGTCGGTCACCAGGGCCTCGCCGGCCTCGGCGTCACCCGGCAGGACCTGCAACAGGCCCTCGGGCAAACCGGCCTCGGCAAAGACGCGGGCAATCATCAGACCGCCGGTCACCGGTGTGCGGCTGTCGGGCTTGATGACAACGGCATTGCCGGCAGCCAAGGCCGGAGCCACGGCGCGTAGGGTCAGGATCAGCGGAAAGTTGAACGGCGAAATCACACCCACAACACCGTGCGGCACACGCCGCGCAATGCTGGTGCGACCCGGCACACTGGGCAACACATGGCCTTGCGATTGCAGTGGCATGGCAGCGGCCAGGTGGCAGATGGTGATGGCCTCGCGAATCTCGTGTTGGCCCTTGGGCAGGATGCCACCGGTCTCCCGCGTGGCGTACAAGGCCAGTTCGTCAAAGTGCTGCAAAAACAGCGCACCGGCGCGGCGGAACACCTCGGCCTTTTCACGCGGTGGCACCGCCACCCAAGACTTTTGCGCGGCAGCCGCAGCCTGCGTGGCCACCGCCATATCGGCCGCATTGGCAATGCCCACGGTCGACAACAGGCGCCCAGTGGCGGGCTCCAACACCTCGCGCACACCACCGCCCTTGGGGGTGGGCGCCAGGCCGGAAAAATTCAAAAATGCAATGGTTTCGGAAGCTCCCATTCGCTGTCTCCTTGGGTTGTTTGATCAGGTCACCACATCCGTGTGGCGTATCTATGCATTGCAATGCCTGGGCCAAGCTGTGCCAGCACCGGGCTGCGAATGCCCGTGCCAGACCGCCGCATGCTGGGGAAATTAGGGACATACCCTAGGCGGATTTATTGCGCTGCAGCAGCGTCAATTTGACGCAAAAATTTTTACCATTTGGTTAAAAAATGCCGCTACATTTGTCCAAACCATCAAAATAGTGGGCGAGACGATGACAACATCCAAGCGGATTTCCCTGGCCGATGTGGCCCGTGCCACCGGAACCACCTTGGGCAACTTCGACAGCACCGCCGTGGCCAAGGCCATGGGCAGCTTCACCAGCGCTACGGCCAGTGGCGCCGCAGCCATCAGCGCCGCTCACCCCAGCGTGGCCGACATCAGCGAGTGCCTGTTCTTTTCGCCCGGTGACGGGCGCATCTGGTTGCAAGACCAGCGCATGGTGCTGCTGCACACCGAGGCGCTGGGTTCGCTGCGCCGCGAAATGATCGACAGCCTAGGCCAGGAGCGCGCCCGGGGCCTCTTCACGCGCGCCGGTTATGTCAGCGGCGCCCGCGACGCGCAACTGGTGCGCAAACAATGGCCCGACGCCGACCCGCTGGCCGCCGCCATTGCCGGCACCCGCCTGCACGCGTTGGAGGGCGTGGTGAAGGTGGAGCTGGTGCGTGCGTCGTATGACCCCGACACCAGCCGTTACGAGGGTGAATTCCTGTGGCACAACGCCAGCGAGGACGATGAACACATTGCCGCCTACGGCATTGGTGGCTCGCCAGCCTGCTGGATGCAGGTGGGTTATGCCACCGGTTACGTCAGCACGCTGCTGGGTTGCCTGGTTGTGTTCCGCGAAATCGAATGCCGGTCCATGGGTGACGCACATTGCCGCGTGCTGGGCAAATCGGCCGAGTTATGGGACGACGTGGAAGAGGACATGCGTTACCTCAACGCCAAGGAGTTTGTCGACACCGCCGCCTACGCCCGCCCACCCGCCAAGGCCGCCGAGCTACCCACGGCTGCCGCCGTGGCCGGTGACGCCATGGTGGGCGCCTCGTCTGCCTTCAACGCGGCCTGCCACCAGTTGAGCCGTGTGGCCCGCACGTCGGCAACGGTGCTGTTCACCGGCGAATCCGGCGTGGGCAAGGAAAAGTTCGCCAGCATGTTGCACAAGATCAGCCCGCGCAAGGACCAGCCGTTTGTGGCGGTCAACTGCGCTGCGATACCGGACACGCTGATCGAGTCCGAACTGTTTGGCGTGGAGCGCGGTGCCTACACCGGCGCCAGCCATTCGCGGCCCGGCCGCTTCGAGCGCGCCAGTGGTGGCACATTGTTTCTGGACGAGATTGGCACGCTCAGTTTTGTGGCCCAGGGCAAGCTGCTGCGTGCGCTACAAGAGGGCGAGATCGAACGCGTGGGTGGCACACGCAGCATTGCGGTCGACGTGCGTGTGGTGGCCGCCACCAACGAAGCCCTGCGCCAGGCCGTACGCGACGGCAAGTTCCGCGAGGATCTGTTCTTTCGTCTGAATGTGTTCCCCATCCACCTGCCGCCGCTGCGCGAGCGGCGCGACGACATCCCCCTGCTGATGAACCACTTCTTGAACCACTACCGGCACAAACACGCCTGCGCGGTCCGGGGCTTCAGCCAGGCCGCCGTGCGGGCGCTGCTGAACTACGACTTTCCAGGCAATATCCGCGAACTGCAAAACCTGGTGGAGCGCGCCGTGATCACGGCGGATACGGACGGCCTGATCGACCTGCACCACCTGTTCACCAGCGGCGAGACCTTGAGCGAAGACGTCATGACCTTGCGGCTGCAAGCCGACTCGGGCACGCTGAATCTGAATGCTGCGCGGGCTGCGCCTGAAGTTGGTAGCGGCAGTAGTGCACCCCAGACACTGGAGCAGACCGAGAGCGAAACGCTACAACGCGCCATCACCGCCGCACACGGCAACCTGTCCGCAGCCGCCCGGTTGCTGAACACCACGCGACCCAAGCTGGCGTATCGGGCAAGGAAACATGGGCTGGTTTGACGCTTGGGTGCGCCGTCTCCATCGCTGAATTCGTCAATATATTTCATGGCTGGCCTTCACCACCCGAGCCATTTCTGCAAACAGCGCCAGCGTGCGCTGCACCTCCTCGCGATCGATCTTGCCAATGGCATAGCCCACATCGATGATCACGTAGACGCCCACCTACGCGTCGTCCACCAGATCAATGGACACCTCCTAGCGCACCCCGGCCAGATCGACCACGGCACGCAGTGCCGGCAAGAGTTCCACTATAGGGGCGGGAATGGCTAGGCACACGATGGGGTCCTTGGTGTGCTATTGAAATAGTAGCTGCTTGCGATTATTCCACGAGGGCTAGCGTCCTGTTTGTTGTTGATGCCTGTTGTGCCAGTCTGCGTGGACCAACCTGTCAGCCCGTTCACTCATAGTGGGTCCACATACGCAGTACACGGACGGCCCTCTCTTTGGTGAACACCTCGTAAACCAGTCGGTGCTGGATGTTGATGCGGCGTGAGTAGGCTCCAGCAAGGTCTCCGACCAACTTCTCAAAAGGCGGTGGGTTTTGCAGCGGATTGGTGGCAAGAAGCGCAAGCAGTTCTTGCGCCTTGGGCTTGAGGCCGCTGGCTGCAATCTTCTTTGCATCTTTGAGTGCCTGCTTGGCAAAAACGACCTCCCAACTCACCACTTCAGCGCCTTCGCGCTTTTTGCCAACGGCTCCGCCATACCTGCCTTGATGGATTCACGCATGCCTGGCACAGCAAGTAAGTACAAGGTTTCTTGAATCGCACTCCAGTCTTCAGCCGACACCAAAACGGCACTTGTGCGTTTTCCAGAAATGATGATCGGTTGGTGGGATGCCGCCGTCTCATCAATGATCCGGTATAAATTTGCGCGTGCTTCGCTGGCGGTAAGTGACTGCATTTGGGTTTCCCTCAGAATTCAGTTTAATGGTACGTTGTTACGTACGCGCCGTCAATCGTCGTGGTTTCGAGCCATCCGTGTTATCTGACTGCTTTTCACCAGCGCCCTTGACCACGGGCTCGGGCTCCGGCTTGGGTGGCGGTCGGGGTAGTCGTACTGCAAGAACGACACCAGCCGACGCGACAGACTTTGTCAAGCAAGCGTTTCATTGCACTCGCTGCGACACCACCTGATGCTCCCGCTTGGTCACGACCATTGGAGCGGGCCACTCCGCCGGCAAGCTAGGCGGGTGTTCTTTATGCCCGACGTGCGGCGCGCCACTGGCCGGGTGAGATACCGGCGCAGGCTTTGAATGCGCGTGAGAAGGCGGCTTCGCTGCCATAACCTACGTCGGTGGCGACAAATTTGAGTGCACGCCCCCGCACCATCGCCTGCTGCGCGAGGTTGATGCGCCAGCGTTGCAGATAGACCCCTGGCGTACAACCAATCCGATCGCGAAAGCTGTTGGCGAACACGCTGCGCGACATGCCGGCGTGGTCTGCAAGTTCTTCCAGCGACCAGTCCCGCGCAGGGTGTTCGTGTATGGCAACCAGTGCGCGGCGCAACTGGGGGTGTGCCATGCCGGCCAACATGCCGGTTTGCACTAGGCCGTCTTCCATCAGACAGCGCAGGATCTGGATCAGCACGGCCTCAAACAAACGGTCCAACATGGCCTGGCGTCCGCAGTTGCGGGCGAAGGCCTCTTCGAAGAGTAGCTCCAGCACCGGCGCGGCCCCCGGCAAGGCAGACAGCGGCAGGCAGACGAAATCCGGCAGCGCCATGGCGACCGGATTGGCAGGGCCGCCATCGAACAGCAGGTTCGCGCATGCGAACGCTGCGCCGTGCTCGGAGTCGGTGACAAACCGGTGCGCCAGCGGGCGCGGGTAAAGCAGCAGGCTGGGCTCGGTGATACGCGTGGCGAGCACTGCGCCGTGGAAGACCTCAACCGCTCCCTGCCGGACCAAGTGGAGTTGTCCAACGCCGGCCTCGCCCTGCAAGCCATTGCTGCCACACAGCATGCCCGTGTGGAAGGTGCGCGCGGTGATGGAGAAGTGGTCCAGCAGCGCAGCCAGTCGATCCCCGTCAACAGCCATCACAAAATACTCCAGATCAATTTATTGATACTTATTATAGCAATTGGTATCGAATAGGCGCGGACAATTCATGCTGCCAACCGGCACTGCCCCATCTGCCCTTTCTTTTTTTACTGGAAAAAGCACCATGAACCACCTCTCCCGCCGCAAGCTGAGTGCACTCGCAGCTGCACTCTCCATGGCACTCGCCACCTCTCTGAGCATGGCCTCTGCGATGGCAGCCGCCGCCAAGTCAACAAGCCCGGTTGCGCAAGCCACTGCGGGCATCGCCAAGACGGCCAGCACCATCACCACGCGCGACGGCGTGCAGCTCTACTACAAGGACTGGGGTCCGAAAAATGGCCCGGTCGTGACCTTCAGCCATGGCTGGCCGCTGAGTTCGGACAGTTGGGAATCGCAGATGGTGTTTCTTGCATCCAAAGGCTACCGCGTCGTCGCACATGACCGCCGTGGCCACGGCCGTTCCAGCCAGCCCTGGGACGGCAATGACATGGACCACTACGCCGACGATCTGGCGACCGTGATCAACACCTTGAATCTGAAGAACGTGACCCTGGTCGGCTTCTCGACCGGCGGCGGTGAAGTGGCACGCTACATTGGCCGCCATGGCACGGCGCGTATCAGCAAGGTTGCGCTGGTGTCTGCCGTCACCCCGCTGATGCTCAAGACCGACACCTACCCAGACGGTCTGCCGCTGGAAGTATTCGATGGCATCCGCAAGGGTTCACTCGACAACCGTTCGCAGCTTTACCTCGACATCGCGTCGGGTCCGTTCTTTGGTTTCAATCGCCCGGGCGCCAAGGCCTCGCAGGGCATGATCCAGTCGTTCTGGGCGCAAGGCATGCAGGGCGGGCACAAGAACACCTACGACTCCATCGCGGCCTTCTCGGCCACGGACTTCCGCGAGGACCTGAAGAAGTTCAACGTGCCCACGCTGATCGTGCACGGCGACGACGACCAGATCGTCCCCATCGACGCCTCGGCCCGCGCCGCTGCCAAGCTGGTCAAGAACGCGAAACTGGTTATCTACGCCGGCGCACCCCACGGCATCACCGATACCCACAAGGACAGGCTGAACCAGGATTTGCTGGACTTTCTGAAGAACTGATTTGCGGGGTCAGCGGCTGCCCTGTTGGCGTGGGGCAGTTGCTTCCGCGCTTGACACGGCCATTCAGTTCTCACAATGAACGCATGTATACCTATCAATGAGAGGCAGGCATGGAGTCCACAGGAACGGCATACCGCAATCAAGCCTGCCTGGGCGCTTACGAACCTGCTTTCATGGAACAGCAGTTGTTTGAACGATGGGCCGCCTGCTTGCCAAGATGCAACTTGCTGGCGCTCAGTCCGCCGCAGTTGCCAATTTGATCAGGGCTTAAGACCTTCAAAGCGCTTGAGTGCCTCAAGCGCTTCCGTGCCCCACTCAATCCAGTTGCGCTCAAGGCTAAGTCCTGCTTTGAGTCCGAGCAGCCGCCCAGTTGCGGCCAAGTCAAGGCTGCTCGCGTCTTTGTAGGTCTTGTTCAGTATCTGCTGGTAGAGCTCCAGTCGCTCCCGGTGTTCCTCCATCCGCTGAACCAGCTGCTCGGCAAGTGCCTTCGTGTCCACAGCTGATAGCGCATAGAACTTCAACATCAGCTCCTCTTTTATGGAGGCCGGCGGCGTTGACTCTTGGCTCCATTTCCAGAGCACATCCTTACCAGCTTTCGTGACGGAGAAAACCGTCTTGTTTGGTTTCCCTACCTGGTTGACAAGCTTGCCCTTCACATAGGCCTTCTCGCCAAGCAGGGTCAATTCACGATAAATCTGCTGATGATTGGCGCGCCAAAAAAAACCTACTGAGCTGTCAAAGCGTTTCGCCAGTTCGTACCCGGTCATGGGTTCATCAACGAGACAGACCAGGATGGCGTGGGCGAGGGACATTGTTGCGGCGCTTGATGAGACAGGCTGGAGCATAGCAGGCGGCCACCTTCGGGCAGCCATTCGTCATCCACACAAACAGCCAAAACCATCAGGCTAAGTCCCAAAGAACAGGAGCCATTGCATCAATAGTATATTTATGGCATATTCCACTAATTGAATATTGAACTGAACATAGAAGACTCATTCAAGTATTTGACACAGCGCCGGGCAGCACCCTCCGTTGTGGAGCTGCGCCTATCAATTAACCACAACTCACTGAACGAGATTCCCAATGAATGAACTTGCAGAACTTTTAAGCACCAAGGCAATGGCAACGCCAGTCGGCCCCATATTGGTCCACTTCGACTTAAGCCCCGACGGCAGCCTCTTTCTTGACACCCGCTCCGGTGAAGTCAAGCTAAGCAGCGAATGTTCAGAAAAGCCAGAGACAACCATGACGCTGTCCGCAGCGAACTTCAAGGAGATGCTGAAGGGAGCGCTGGACCCGACCAAAGCATTCATGGGCGGCAAAATGCAGGTTGATGGCAACATGCAGATTGCCATGAAGCTCGCAACCGTCATCTCCAAGTGACGCCCGTGTCAGAGCAATCAACTGCCCAAGCCTTGGGCCGGCGCGACAGCGTCCGGGGCGGTGGCAGCTACCTTCTGGAGGTACCCGACACGCAAGCGGTGCTCATCCCTGAATACCTCCCGGAGGACATGCGCAGCTTCAGTGATGCCGCCGAACGGTTTGTGAAGTCACGCGTGCTTCCCTCTGCTAAGGCGCTTGAAGCTCACGACCTCACACTTTTGCGGCAGCTGATGCAGGAGGCAGGCGAGCAAGGCTTCTTCGCCTGCGAAGTCCCTGAATCGTATGGTGGACTTGGCCTGCCGAAACTCGCGGCCGTGCTTGTGGGCAACCCATTTAGTGCCCTCGGAGGGTTCGCCACTACTGTACTGGGCCACGCCAGCATTGGTACCTTGCCGCTTGTCTACTTCGGCACAGACGCTGCCAAGCAGAAGTATTTGCCTGGCTTGGCGGCTGGGACTCTTATCGGCGCGTATTGCCTTTCCGAACCTGGCTCCGGCTCCGACGCTCAGGCTGCACGCACTATCGCGGTCCCGCAAGGCGATGGCAGTTACGTTCTCACAGGGAACAAGGCCTGGATTACGAATGCCGGCATCGCCGACGTTTTCACGGTCTTCGCGAAGGTGCGGCGTGATGATGGTGACAAGCTGTCCGCCTTTATAGTCGAGCGCCGCTTTGATGGCGTGAGCACAGGTCCAGAGGAAAACAAACTTGGTATACGGACTTCGTCGACCCGGCCATTGATACTCGACAACGTCCGAGTACCGGCTGAGAACTTGGTCGGGGCAGAAGGTGAAGGCGCAAAAATTGCATTCAACATCCTCAACGTTGGCCGCTACAAGCTCGGAGGAGCCACAGCGTATGCTGCCCGAGATTCCTTGCAGCTTAGTATCGCCTACGCAAACGAACGACAGTCCTTTGGCAAGCCGATCTCCGCCTATGGAGCAATCTCTGAAAAGATTGGACGTATGGCCGCTCACGTCTATGCGGCCGAGTCAAGCGCGTACGCAGTCTTGGGCCTCATAGATGCGTTCGGCGCTGTAGACGCCTCGCTGAAAGGCCAGCTCAAGGCGATTGAACAGTTCAATGTTGAAGCCAGTATTGTCAAAGTGCTCGGGTCAGAAACCCTGGACCGGGCCGTTGACGAAGCGCTGCAAATCCACGGCGGCTATGGTTACGTTGCGGACCTACCCCTGGAACGACATTACCGCGACTCTCGAATCAATCGCATCTTCGAGGGCACCAACGAAATCAACCGGCTTCTTATCTGCTCGATGCTCTTGAAGCGGGCAATGGGGGGTCAGCTACCGCTATTGAGTGGCGCATCCACTTGGAAAGCATCCGGCTGGCAGCGGCTCGCCACCCCACCGGAGCCCGCGGATGCGTTGCGGCTCACCGTGTCGGCGCTGCAGGGACTGGCGTTGACTACGCTTGTTGAGTCGGGGGCGCATTTCGGCATGGCCCTGGAGAAGGAGCAAGAACTCCTCTCACGATGCGCGGACATCCAGATTGCAGCATTTTCTGCCCAGGCAGCCTGGTCTCGTTCTGAACGCCTTAAGCAAAACAAGCACCCACATGCGGAGGCAGCGGCCCTGCTTGCTTCTGCCTATGTGGGGGACGTTCTCGCAAGGACGCTCCAAAAAGCCCAAGAAATTGCAGAACTCGTGCCCGCACTCGACTCCCTCTCGTTTGTGCCGCCGTGGCTGGCAGGTCAATCGCGTGACTCCATCCAGCGACTGAGACTTGCCGCGCAAGTTGTTGTGCAAGGTTCCGGCTACCCCCGAGCTTGACGATACGTACGCTTCATTCACTCTTAAGAGAAGACCACAAGATGAACTCCCCCTATCCACACCTACTTGCGCCCCTTGACTTGGGCTTCACCACTCTGAAGAACCGCGTTCTTATGGGCTCGATGCACCTGGGCCTGGAAGAAGTTGACGGCGGGTTCGACCGCATGGCAGCCTTTTTCGCTGAAAGAGCCAGGGGTGGCGTGGGTCTGATTGTCACAGGAGGAATTTCCCCCAACGATGCCGGTCGACCGGTATCTGGCGGGGCGAAGTTGACGACAAGCGAAGAGGCGTCCCATCACCGTATTGTCACGGACGCGGTCCATGCCGAAGGCGGAAAAATTGCGATGCAAATTCTGCATTTCGGTCGGTACTCGTACCAGAAAAGCTTGGTGGCACCCAGTCCCATTAAAGCTCCAATCAACCCGTATCTGCCCAATGAACTCAGCACGGCAGCGGTGTACCAGACGGTGGAAGACTTCGCTCGTTGCGCAGAGCTGGCTCAGTCGGCCGGTTACGACGGCGTAGAAATCATGGGATCGGAGGGTTACCTCATCAACGAGTTCATCTCAACGCGCACAAATCGACGCGGCGATGAGTGGGGTGGCTCATATCAGAGCAGGATGCGGTTTCCAGTAGAGATTGTCAAACGAGTACGTCAGCGGGTCGGGCCGAATTTCATCATCGTCTACCGCTTGTCGATGCTCGATCTGGTTGACGAAGGC
Source organism: Pseudomonadota bacterium (assembly GCA_040384785.1). Taxonomy (GTDB): domain Bacteria; phylum Pseudomonadota; class Gammaproteobacteria; order Burkholderiales; family Burkholderiaceae_C; genus Allorhodoferax. Next base: position 53,434 of record JAZKIR010000020.1, on the reverse strand, counting down.
TCTACGTTCGAAGAAGTCGTCGAGCTTGCACAAGCCATCGAAGCTGCCGGGGCAACCATCATCAACACAGGGATCGGCTGGCACGAAGCTCGGATACCCACCATCGCCACGATGGTTCCTCGCGCCGCATTCGGCTGGGTGACCAAGCGCTTGATGGGGAAAGTTTCCATCCCTCTGATTGCGACCAACCGCATCAACACACCTGAAGTGGCCGAGCGCGTGCTCGCTGAGGGCTGCGGCGACATGGTTTCTATGGCGCGGCCGTTCCTTGCGGACCCGGAATTCGTCGTGAAGGCGGCCAGCGGGCGCAGCGACGAAATCAACACCTGCATCGGGTGCAATCAAGCGTGCCTTGACCATGGATTCGCAGGAAAAATCACCTCGTGCCTTGTAAACCCACGGGCGTGCAATGAAGCCGAGTTGCAGTACCTACCAACCGAGAAAAAGCGGCGCATTGTGGTGGTGGGAGCCGGCCCGGCTGGCTTGGCCTTCGCAACGTTGTCGGCTAAGCGTGGCCACGATGTGACTCTGATTGAGTCGGCGGATGAAATCGGTGGGCAATTCAATTTGGCCAAGCAGGTGCCTGGCAAGGAAGAATTCCACGAGACCTTGCGGTACTTCAAGCGTCAGATTGAACTCACCGCGGTGAAGCTCCTCCTGTCCACCCGTGCCGACGTACAGACAATTTCGGCTATGCGCCCCGATCTGGTCGTCCTGGCAACAGGGATTGTGCCGCGGATGCCCACAATCACCGGCATCAACCACCCCAAGGCGATTCTTTACCCGGACATTCTCCGCGGTGCCGACGTTGGTCGTTCTGTCGCAATCATGGGTGCTGGCGGGATTGGTTTCGACGTGGCTGAGTTTCTTACACACGAAGGCACGAGCGCAAGTACCGATGTCGTCAAGTTCGAACGCGAATGGGGCATTTCCCGTGATGCGGAGCTGCCGGGAGGCGTGACACAGCCTCACCCACACCCAAGCCCCCGCCAAGTGTTCCTGCTACAGAGGAAGGCAACCAAGGTCGGCGATACCCTCGGAAAGACAACAGGCTGGATTCATCGCACACATTTGAAGAACAAGCGCGTGGCGATGATTTCGAATGTTGAGTACGCCCGTATTGACGACGCTGGGCTTCACATCATCATCAACGGCACTGAATCTCAGGTACTTGCCGTTGACAACGTCGTAATTTGTGCGGGCCAAGAGTCGCTTCGCGACCTTGAGGAGGGCCTGCGAAGTCTGGACCTCAACGTCGAGGTCATCGGGGGCGCGTGGAAGTCTTCTGAGCTCGACGCTAAGGCCGCGATCGATCAAGCCAGCCGGCTGGCAGCCGTTGTCTGAAGAAGTGGGCTTCGCCGCTTGCTGACACTTTTCCATCAACAGCTGGGACCCTATCTATGAATGGTTCTCTTGGCTTTGCCCCATGTGTGGTGGCCGCTCGTTCAGCTGGGGCACGCCTTCATCACGGTGAGCAGACAGCTTGCAAAAGTGATCGGCGCTATTACGGCGGAAAGTAATCACATGGCGCTTGCACTTCAAAGCCCGTTGGACAATACATAGTCAATAAATGCTCGCAACTTCGGAAGAACGGTTCGCCGGTTGGGGTAATACAGTGCCAACCCAGGAAATGCAACGGCGAAGGCATCCAAAACGACCTCCAGTGTTCCCGCGTGGATGTTGCGTGCCACGACAGAGCGCGGAAGCCTGAACAGCCCCACCCCCTGCTCAGCTGCCTGGATGCAGGCTGCCACATCGTCCAGTATCAATGGGCCGCGAATGGGGACAGCGCGGCGTTCACCCACCACATTGAACGCCCATTCGTTCTGAACAATGTCGGCCTGCCGAAAGGCAATGCACGGAATATTTCGAATGTCGTCCGGTTGTGAAGGGCGGCCGTAGCGTGCCAGCAGCGATGGCGAGCCGACGACCACCTGCGGTTCTTCGGCGGTTAGTGGGACTGCAACCATGTCCGCCTGTACAAAGGAGCGGGGGCGCACACCCGCGTCACACCCTTCAGCGATGATGTCCACCAAGCGGTCATCACCGATCAACTCCAGTTGAAGCCTGGGATTCGCGATCAGGAATCCCGCAACAAAGCGTTCGGTCAGCATGGGTACGCTGGCCTTTGGCACACTGATGCGCAGCAGGCCGGTGACCGAGTTGGCCAAACTGCGCGCGGACTCTATTCCTTGCAGTACCTGTTGCGCTGCGGGTCGTACCTGGAGTAACAGCCGCTCACCGGCCTCTGTCAATCCGACGCTCCGGGTTGTGCGGACCAACAAGGCAACACCCACGCGGTCCTCGAAGGATCGGATCGCTTGGCTGATTGCCGATGGTGTAACGCCCAGGCGCCTCGCAGCGGCACGGAAACCGCGTTCCTCTGCCACTGCCAGGAACACCACCACCCCATCCAAATCACCTCGAGCAATTGTGTAGTTCATCTACACAGTATGATCACTTTAGGCGGGATTCTCAAGAGACACCTTATGGATAAAGATACGGCTCTTCGTCTTTTAAGGAAAATTTGTGATCACTTCAACTAAGCAATCCCGCGCTTTTCGCATCGAAAAACCCATTGGCATCGACGGCTTGGCCAAAGATTCGATGCCCATCCCCACGCCGGCACCAGGCGAAGTGCTCGTGAACGTGCGTGCGTCATCGCTGAACTATCGGGATATCCTCATTCTGGAAGGAAACTATTCCGTCCCCATTCCATCAGGCCGAATTCCACTCTCGGATGGCGCCGGAGAAGTCGTGGCCGTCGGCGAGGGCGTCACGCGGTTCAGCGTGGGTGATCGGGTCACCAACGCCTTCTTCCCAGACTGGATTGATGGACCGTATACCGGAAAATACTCTCAATACGCGTCGTATGAAGATGGCTGGTTGACCGACTACCGCGCAGTATCCGCCGAAGCCTTGATCCGCATTCCAGACGCACTCAGCTTCGACGAAGCAGCCACGCTGCCATGCGCGGGAGTCACCGCCTGGTCAGCCGTCAAGGGTGTGAAGGCGGGCGACACGGTTCTCACGCAAGGCACCGGTGGCGTTTCTCTGTTCGCCATCCAGTTGGCAAAAGCCATGGGTGCCCGAGTCATCGCCACCACGTCGAGCGATGCGAAGGCCGAGCAGCTCAAAGCACTCGGCGCCGACGAGACGATCAACTACAAGACCCGACCAGAATGGTCGCAACAGGTGCGAGAGATGACGGGCGGAAATGGCGTGAACCGCATTGTTGAAGTGGGCGGGCCAGGTACCTTCGAACAATCGATCAAGGCGATCGCCGTGGGCGGGCAGGTCTCGATGGTGGGCGTGCTGGCAGGCCTACAGGGGTCGGTCGAATTCATGTCCATGTTCATGAGTCAGGCGCTCTACCGCCCCATCGCTCTTGGCAGCCGCAAAGACCTCGAAGACCTTGTGTGGTTCATCACGGAACACAAGATCAGCCCCACCATCGACAGCCGCTACACATTCGACGATGCCAAGCTCGCGTTCGAGCGACTGGTGACCCGCAGTGTTTTCGGAAAAGTGGTGATCAAGCATTGATCTCTGGGGCCAAGCGCTTCGCCTTGGCCACTAGTTATGTGCCGCCACACAGTAAGCCGTGGACCACAAGGCACTCCACGCCATTCGCAGGAGTCTGATGATAAAAATTGCCGCTTGCTCCCGTGAAATATGCGTAAGTCGCTATCAAATCAGGAGTTATTGATGCCAGGGCTTCCCCAAGAGACATTGAGCACCAGTGTTCGCCTTGCCATCAACGCATCGCGTTCGCAACCAACAGCGTGTCCGTAAACTGCTCGAATCGAATGACCTTTCCAGAGTCAAGGCGCCACACGTGCGCGACCCTTGCCTGCATGGGTTTGCCGGTTGCGCGGTAGGTGCCCGAGTAGGTGCCGATGCCAACGATGGCATCGCCACCGTCCACCAAATGTTCCAATTCGAAACGGTAGTTCTCCCACGCGGAGCCCAGGACCTTGAATACGTTGTCCATCACCGCTTGCGGGCCGACCCATGTGCCGGCGCAGGGAAAGCCCGCCATCTCGGTCCACTCAACTGTTTCTGAAACGTTGGCAAACATGGCGGCGATGTCTCCGCGCGCAGAGGCCGCGTAGTGGTCTTTGACAATGTCGTAGTTGTTGCGCATATCTGTCTTTCTGTTCAATAGGTGTTGGACAACGCGGCCTGTTATGCCGAGCCATCGGCAAGCAGCAACGCTGCCTCGAAGCGTTCCAGCTCTTCGTCCAAACTGCCGCGGCTGCGGAAGTGCCGGTTGGCCTTGCCGTACCAATACTCGGCATCTTCCAGGTCGCCCTCTTGAATGTGCAGGATGCCGTGCAGCCAGGCTGCCAGTTCCGAGTCGTCGCTTTGCACCAGGTTGTGCGCCTCGCGCCAAAGCCCCGCGCGCTGGTGAACCAGGACTTGGTGAAGAATGGTCATGGCAAGCTCTTTCTGTTCGCGTACGACAGGTTCCGCAACGATGTTCAGGCCACAGCGATTTGGCTGAGCAGCTTGTCGACATTGCCGTACAGCGCATCGCCACGCAACAGCCGACTCCCCTTGCCATCAGTGACCACCAGGGCCGGCACACCCTGCACGCCAAAGGTCTGCATCAGGCCCCGCGCCGTCTGGATGCGCGCGGCGTTGGCGGCCAGCAGCTCGGCGTCGCTTGCGGCCAAACGGTCCGCGGCAACAGCCAGCCCCAGGTCGCGCAGCAGTGTCTCCACCACCAACACGTCGCAGGTGTCCAGACCCTGCACGTAGCGCGCTTCCTGCAAAGCCTTCAGCGTGTCCAGCTCGCGCTGTGGCGCGGTCAAGGACACGGCGGTCAAGGCCAGCGTCGTGGCGGCCGAGTCAAAGGCGCTGCCGAGCTGGCCCAGCACCTTGCTGCGATAGTCCTCGGTGAAGCGCTGGCCCGTCAGCTTTTCAATGCGCACGTCATTCGACCACGCGTAGTCCGCAAAGGCCGCATCCATGGTGCGCCCGCCGCCGGCAAACAAGCCGGATGGGGCCAGCTCCAGCTGGATATTGGCATGTTTTCCCAGTTGCTGGATCGCGGGCGACGCGCCGTAGCACCAGCCGCACAGGGGGTCGAACAGATACGTAACAGTGGTGTGCATGGGTTTATCCAATTACTTTTGTGGGTTGGAAAACATGGGGTTGCCACTGGCGGTCTTCACCGTCTCTTCTTGCAACACGTCCCAGTGCTCCACAATTTTTCCGTTGGCAAGACGGAAGATGTCTACGCCAACCATGGCTTTGGGACCCATGCCCGTGTAACGGCCATGCAACATGACCAAGTCACCTTCGGCGACCACCATGCCGGGCTCGTACTTGAAATCGGGACCCAGACTGCCTACCCATCCCTTGAGCACAGCGGAACCGTTCGGCACTGCCGGATTGTGCTGAACGTAGCTGGGGGACCAGTACTTGTCAATGACGGACACGTCGCGTGTGATGAACAGGCCTTTCATGCCAGCCACGACGACCTCTTTGTTGGTCTGGGCAAAGGCGCTGGCTGAGAAGAGGGCCACGAGGGACGCTGCGACGAGTAGGGTTTTGACGGGTTTCATGGTTGACTCCGATTTGGGTTGCTGTTGATCAATGGCTTACCACTTCATCTCGCCGGTGTTGACCTTGGCGCCAATGTCCAGCGACATCGCACCATCGGTCACCAGCGGGTAGGACTGCTTCATGGCCCCAATCAGCGTGGCGCTGGTTGTGTTGGCGGCCAGATTCTTTTCAAAGGTCTGCAAATAGTCCTTGGTGAAGGCGATGGCGCTGGCGTCGACCGCGGTGCCGGCCTTCATGTGGCCGGGCACAACCAGCACGGGCTTGAGCGCAGCCATCTCGTCCAGCTGCGCCACCCAGGCGGCGCGCAGGGCCGGCGTTTGGGTGTCGGCGGTCCACACGTGCATGTTGCCAAACACGCCGATGTTGCCGACGATGGCCTTCAGGGACGGGATCCATGCATACGGGCGATGGGCCAGCGGGCCTTGTGTGCCGCGGATCTCAATCGTCTGGCCTTCCAGCGTCAAGGTGTTGCCTTCCAGCGCACGCGGCACCACCGGTTTGCGCGGCGCGTTGGCACCCATCTTGGGGCCCCAGAACGCGACCTTGCCGGCCAGTTTGGCGTTCAGTTTTTCCAGTACGGCGGGGCTGCTGACCACGTCGGCCTGGGGGAAGAACTCTTTCAGGGTCTCCACGCCGAAGTAGTAGTCGGGGTCGGCCTGGCTCACATAGATAGTGGTGAGCTGTTTGCCGCTGTCGAGCACGTTGGCCGCAATGCGCAACGCGTCGGCTCGGGTGAAACCGGCGTCGATGACCAGCGCGTCTTTTTCGCCATAGACCAGCGTGGAGGTGACGTTGAAGCTGGCACCGTCGGCGTTGTAGACCTTAACGGTCAGCGGTTGGGCGGCTTGGGCGCTGGTGAAGGCAATGGCCAGCGAGGTGGCGAGTACGGTAGTGCGGATCATGGAAAACTCCTGTGGATGTTTGAAAGAAAGCTCTGAAGCGCTGGTACGGACTTTAGTTTCTAAATTCGCACAGATAAACCGCACTTTCCGCTCATTACTGTTTCACCAATCGATCCAATACAGGGTTTGGCGATGCCACTTATTAAGTTTGTTCAGTGAACTATATCGGGTTTGCCCCTATTCGCAGGTGCCCCACGCCTCTCCATAATTAGTTCGTTGCAAAAACTAAATGCATGACATTGCATTGGATGCGGCGAGATGGCTTTGACAAGCCCGTCAAAAAACACTGGCCTGCACCAGGCCGGATAAACAGGAGACATTGATGAAACTGAAGACAACATTGACTGCTTTTGCACTGGGCATGGCTGCCGCCGGCGCGTTCGCCCAAGTCGTGGGTGTGAGCTGGTCCAACTTCCAGGAAGAGCGCTGGAAGACCGACGAAGCCGCCATCAAGGCGCAATTGGCCAAGGCCGGTGCCAGTTACATCAGTGCCGATGCCGGTGGTTCCCCCGAGAAGCAGTTGGCCGACATAGACAGCCTGATCGCCAAAGGGGCCAAGGCGCTGATCATTCTGGCCATGGACAAGGATGCCATCCTGCCCGCCGTGAACAAGGCCAACCAGCAAAAGATTCCGGTGGTGGCCTATGACCGCCTGATCGAGGCGCCCGGCGTGTTCTACATCACCTTTGACAACAAGGAAGTCGGTCGCATGCAGGCGCGTGCCGTGTTTGCCGCCAAACCCAAGGGCAACTACGTGATGATCAAGGGCTCCCCCACCGACCCGAATGCCAACTTTCTGCGTGAAGGCCAGCAGGAAATCATTGATGCCGCGGTGAAAAAAGGCGACATCAAAATCGTGGGAGAGGAATACACCGACGGCTGGAAGCCTGAAGTGGCACAGAAAAACATGGAGCAAATTCTGACCAAGACCGGTGGCAAGGTAGACGCCGTGGTGGCGTCCAACGACGGCACGGCCGGTGGTGTCGTGGCCGCACTCAGCGCCAAGGGCATCAAGGGACTTCCGGTGTCGGGCCAGGACGGCGACCACGCCGCGCTGAACCGTGTGGCACTGGGCACGCAAACCGTGTCGGTGTGGAAAGACGCACGTGACCTGGGCCGCGATGCCGCTGCGGCTGCAGTGGCCCTGGCCAAGGGCCAAAAGGTAGCCGGGGCCCAGACCTGGGACGGCGGTGAGAAGAAGGTCGCACTGCAGGCCCAGTTTCTGAAACCCGTGCCGGTCACCGCCAAAAACCTGGACCAGGTGGTCACGGCCGGCTGGATCAAAAAGGAAGACCTGTGCAAGGGTGTGGACGCCGCCAAAGGCCCTGCCGCCTGCAAGTGAAGCACCTTTTCTACTGAGTGAGCCGAGCCCACGAACCGCGGGCTGGCAACAGTTCGCGGTTTTTTAATGCCTTGCGGAGACAGCTTGTGAATCCCGTTTTGAATGTGCTGAGACAGGCCGCCATCGATTGGCGGCTGGTGATGATGGGCACGGTGCTGGCCGTGATAGCCCTGGTGTTCAACGTGCTCTCGGGCGGGTTGTTTTTGTCGGCCGAGAACCTCTACAACATCGCCCAGCAAACGGCCGTGGTCGGGGTGGTGGCGACCATTGTGGTGCTGGTCATCGTGGCGCGGCACATTGACTTGTCGGTGGGCTCCGTCATGGGTTTTGTCGGGGTTCTGATTGCCACCCTGATGTACACCGCAGGCTGGCACTGGGTGCCCGCCGCGCTGGCCGGGCTGGCCGTGGCCATTGCCGTGTCGCTCTACCAGGGGGCGCTGACCGCCATGCTGGGTGTGCCTTCGTTTGTGGTCACGCTGGGCGGCCTGATGTCGTTTCGCGGCGCGGCCTTTTTGGTGGCCGACGGCAAAACGCAGCCGGTCAATGACGCATTTTTTCAACGCCTGGGCGGCGGCTACGACGGGGCCATTGGGGTCACCGCCAGCTGGCTGCTGGTCGGGCTGATGGTGCTGGCCCTGGTGGCCCAGACCTGGTCGCGGCGGCGTGCCAACGCCGCCTATGACCTGCCCAACAACCCGCTGTGGCTGGATGCCGCCATGGTGCTGGTGCCGGTGTGTATTGTGCTGGCCTTTGTGGCGGCCATGAACCGCTACCAGATTCCCGGCAAAGACGCGCCCCAGGGCATTCCGGTGCCGGTGCTGATCTGGGCGGGTGTGGCGCTGGTGTTGTCCTTCCTCGTGCACCGCACGCGTTTTGGCCGTTACGTGTTTGCCATGGGCGGCAACCCCGAGGCAGCCGCGTTGGTGGGCATTCCGGTGCGCCGCGTCACGCTGATGCTGTTTGCCCTGATGGGGGTGCTGATCACCATTGCCGCCATCGTGTCGATTGCCCGATTGAACGCGGGCACCAACTCGCTGGGCGCCAGCATGGAGCTGTATGTGATTGCCGCAGCGGTGATTGGTGGCACGGCGCTGGCCGGGGGCAGCGGCTCCATCTCGGGCTCGGTGCTGGGGGCGCTGATCATGCAGTCGATCGACAGCGGCATGCTGCTCCTGGACGTGACGATTGGCATGCGCTACGTGATCATTGGCCAGGTGCTGATCGTTGCCGTGGTGTTCGATGTGATTTACCGCCGCATGACGGGAGATACAGCATGAGCGCCGCGAACACTAAGGCTTTGCTGATTAAGTCCGTTCGCGTTGAGCCTGTCGAAACGCAGCCCTTACAAATCAAAGACTTGCAGAAGGCTTCGACCCTTCGCCAAGCTCAGGACAGGCCAAGCTCAGCCCGAACGGAGGTACTTGTTCAGCATTGCCCTAAGCCGTCGTTGGTGGAGCTGCACCATATCGGTAAGGCCTTTGGCGGCGTACAAGCCGTGGACGATGTCAGCTTGAACCTGTATGCCGGTGAGGTCGTGGCCTTGCTGGGGCACAACGGCGCGGGCAAATCAACGCTGATGAAAATGCTGGCCGGGGCCTATCCGATTGACAGCGGCGAGGTCATCATCAGCGGCCAGAAGGCGCACATCCGCAGCCCGGTGGATGCGCAGCACTGCGGCATCGAGTCCATCTACCAGACGCTGGCGCTGGCCGACAACCTGGATGCCGTGGCCAACCTGTTTCTAGGCCGCGAACTACTGACGCGCTGGCATACGCTGGACGACCGCCGCATGGACGCCGCAGCCCGCAAGGTGTTCACCCGGCTGAATAAAAATTTCAAGAACGTGCGCACGCCGGTGCGCCGCCTCTCGGGTGGGCAACGCCAGGTGGTGGCGATCTCGCGGGCGATTTATTTCAACGCCAAGATTCTGATCATGGACGAGCCCACCGCCGCGCTGGGCCCGGAGGAAACCGCCATGGTCGGCAACCTGGTGCGCCAGCTCAAGGCCGAGGGTGTGGGCATTTTCCTGATCACCCACGACATGCCTGACGTGTTTGGCCTGAGTGACCGACTGGCGGTGATGAAAAATGGAAAATTGGTGGGTACCTACCGCACCAGTGATGTCACCGAAGACGAAGTGCTCGGCATGATCATCGCTGGCAAACAACCCGAAGGCAAACCGCAGACCCACAGCCTGTGAGTCCCGCCTGCTTGCACTACTGACCGCTCACCATGAACACCACCGGCGACCAACAACTTGTCAAACGCATCAACCGCAGTGTGCTGCTGCGCTTGCTGCGCCAGCACACCGGCCTGTCACGCGCGCAACTGGCGCAGCACAGCGGGCTGACCAAATCCACCGTCAGCCAGCTGGTGCGTGAGCTGATGCTGGAGGGCTGGGTCAGCGAGCAAGGCGTCACCGCAGCCATAGGCTTGGGCCGCCCTTCCACGCCCTTGCAGATCGACGGGAACACGCGTGGCCTGATCGGCGTGGAAGTGGCGGTGGAAGCCCTGCGTGTGGTGGGCGTGTCACTGCTGGGCCAGGTGCTGCATGCGCTGGAGGAGCCCCTGGACAGCCCCGAACCCGAGGCTGTGTGCCAGCAGGCCGCCCGCCTGGTGCTCCGTGTCCACGCCGAGCTGGCACAGCGCGGCGTGCAACTGGCGGGCATTGGCGTGGGCTTGCCGGGTGCGTTTGACGAAGCCACGGGAGTGGTGCGTTTTGCCCCCAACCTGGGCTGGCGCAATGTGGACTTTGTCCCGCAAATCACACAGGCCCTGGCGCAGGCCGGTCTGCCCAGCGTGGCCGTCCATGTGCAAAACGAAGCCGACACGGCAGCCTTGAGCGAATACGAATTCTTGCCCACCGATGCCCGTGATTCGCTGATTTTTGTCACCTGCGGAGCCGGTGTGGGCGCGGGCATTGTGCTCAATGACCAGCTGTTCATCGGCACCCAGGGCATGGCCGGTGAAATTGGCCACAGCATCTTGCAGATCGACGGGCCCCGCTGTTCGTGCGGCCGCCAGGGCTGTGCCGAAACTTTTTTTGGCGCCCGCGCCCTGGCCCAACTGCCGGACCCTGCGCAAGGCGGACGCTACCTGGGCGTGGTGCTGCAAAACCTGTGGACCACCTTCAACCCCAGTGTGCTGGTGGTCGGCGGCCCATCGTGTGAACGCTACCCCGGCATCGTGCAAGTGGCGCAAGACACGCTGCAAGGCTACGCCGCCAGCAGTGGCATGGCCGCACCCGCGGTGCGCCCCGCGCACTACGGCCTGCTGGCCTCAGCCGTGGGCGCTGCCGCACTGGTGCTGCACCACGAGCTGCGCCCCATGCACCCCCGTTCAACAACAACCACACCGTGATCGCACCACCACAACCACCATGTTCATAGGCATAGACATTGGCACCTCCGAAGTGAAGGTGCTGCTTTTAACCCCCGGCCACCAGGTGCTGGGCACGGCGGGCACGGCCCTGCACGTGTCGCGGCCCCACCCCGGCCACAGCGAACAAGACCCACACGACTGGTGGGCGGCCACCCAGTCGGCGCTGGCCCAGTTGCGCTCCGCCCACCCGAAGGAATTTGCTGCTGTGCAAGGCATTGGTTTGTCGGGCCAGATGCACGGGGCGGTGCTGCTGGACGCGCAAGACCAGGTGCTGCGCCCGGCTATCTTGTGGAACGACACCCGCTCGGCACAGGAATGCGCCGAGATGATGACCGAACTGCCCAGCCTGCCCGCGCTGGCGGGCACCTTGGCCATGCCCGGCTTCACCGCACCCAAGCTGCGCTGGGTGGCCCGACATGAGCCGGACATTTTCAAACGCGTGGCCAAGGTGCTGCTGCCCAAGGACTATGTGCGGCTGATGCTGACCGGCGAATACGTGAGTGACATGTCGGATGCCAGCGGCACCCTGTGGCTGGACGTGCAACAGCGCGCTTGGTCGGACGCGCTGCTGGCCCTCACCGGCCTGACCCAGGCCCACATGCCGCGCCTGGTGGAAGGCAGTGCACCCGGAGGCTTTTTGAAGCCCGCAGTGGCACACGCGCTGGGCCTGCCTGCGGGCATTGTGGTGGCCGGCGGTGCCGGTGACAACGCCGCCAGCGCGGTCGGCATGGGTGCGGTCGATACGGGCCAGGGTTTCCTGTCGCTGGGCACCAGCGGCGTGTTGTTTGTCGTGACGCCCAGTTACCAGCCCAACGCCGCCAGTGCCACCCATGCGTTTTGCCACGCCTTGCCGCAGCGCTGGCACCAGATGAGCGTGATGCTGTCGGCGGCCAGTTGCCTGCAATGGGTTACCGACCTGTTGGGCGCGGACTCAGCCGGTGGTGTAGCCAGCCAAGCCGCCACGCTGACGCTGGCCGAGCGTGCCGCATCACCTTTGTTTTTGCCTTACCTGAGCGGTGAACGCACCCCGCACAACGATGCCAACGTGCGCGGCAGCTTTCACGCATTGAGCTTTGACACCGATGCCCGCCGCCTGGGCTATGCCGTGATCGAAGGCGTGAGCTTTGGCCTGAAAGACGGCTTGGCCGCACTCAAGGCCGCAGGCAGCAGCGTGCAACGCCTCTCGCTGGTGGGCGGCGGTGCACGCAGTGCCTTCTGGGCGCAGCAACTGGCCTCTGCGCTGGATACCGAAGTGCTCACGCACGGCAGCTCGGCGGTCGGTGGCGCACTGGGTGCCGCCCGCCTGGCCTGGCTGGCCACCGGGGCTGCGCCCGATGCGGTGTGCCTGAGCCCTGAGGTAGAGGCCCGCTACCACCCCGACCCCGCCGAGCAAGCCCTGTTGGCCGAGCGCTACGCCCACTTTCGCAGCCTGTACACCACCCCATCGGCCGCCAAGGCCTGATGACCCACCGCACTTTTGAGGAACCCCATGACATCCTATTTTTCTGACATCGCCCCCGTTGCCTTTGAAGGCCCCAACAGCGCCAACCCGCTCGCCTTCAAGTGGTATGACAAAGACCGCCTGGTGCTGGGAAAACGCATGCAAGACCAACTGCGTTTTGCCGTGTGTTACTGGCACAGCTTTTGTGGCAACGGCTCCGACCCGTTTGGCGGCGACAGCTTTGAGCGCCCCTGGCAACTGCTGGCCGACCCCATGGCGGGTGCCAAGGCCAAGGCCGATACCGCGTTTGAATTTTTCGCCAAACTGGGCGCGCCTTACTACTGCTTCCATGACCGCGATGTCGCCCCCGAAGGCGCCACCCCGCGTGACAGCGTGAACCATCTGCGTGAGATGGTGGACGTGCTGGCCACCAAACAAGAGGCCACCGGCATGAAGCTGCTGTGGGGCACGGCCAACCTGTTCAGCCACCGCCGTTTCATGGCCGGTGCCTCCACCAACCCGAACCCGGAAATCTTTGCCATGGCCGCCTTGCAGGTCAAGGAAGCCATGGATGCCACGCTCAAACTCGGCGGCGAAAACTACGTGTTGTGGGGTGGACGCGAAGGTTATGAAACCCTGCTCAACACCCGCATGGGCCAGGAGCTGAACCAGATGGGCCGCTTCCTGAATATGGTCGTGGAGTACAAACACAAGATCGGCTTCAAGGGCAGCATCCTGATCGAACCCAAGCCACGCGAACCCTCCAAACACCAGTACGACTTTGACACCGCCACGGTCTACGGTTTCCTGTGCCGCCATGGGCTGGAGAAAGAAATCAAGGTCAACATCGAAGCCAACCACGCCACGCTGGCCGGCCACAGCTTTGAGCACGAGATTGCCACCGCGCTCGACCTTGGCATCTTTGGCTCCATCGACATGAACCGGGGTGATGCGCAATGCGGCTGGGACACCGACCAGTTCCCCAACAACGTGGCCGACACGGCGCTGGCCATGTACCTGATCCTGCAAGGCGGCGGCTTTACCACCGGCGGGCTCAACTTTGACGCCAAGGTGCGCCGCCAGTCGATTGACCCCGAAGACATGTTCCACGGCCACATCGGCGGCATGGATGTCAGCGCCCGTGCACTGCTGATCGCCGAGAAGATGATCCAGGACGGCAAGCTGGCCCAGGTGACCGAACAGCGTTACGCAGGCTGGAGCGAACCCTGGGGCCAGGGCGTGATGGCCGGCAAGCTGGGTTTGGACGCGGTGGCCGCCCACGTGCTGGCGCACAACAACGACACCCGTCCGGTCTCGGGGCGGCAGGAACGGGTAGAGAATTTGCTGAACACCTACCTTTGAACAACAGGTGCACGGGGGGCTTGGGGGTGCCGTCCGTGATGCAGGGCATGGGACGCTGAGAATAGGACGCTATGCATTCAATAGCGCACTAAGCATATCGTACGAGGGCTAGAGGCCGATTTCATAAAAGTCTACGGTGCCATCGCGCTGAAAGATTGGGTCCAGAACCTAGGGTTTTTACGAATCCTGGTTTGCACATCGATAGTCCCGAAATATCAATTGGATGTATATCGATTCCGTCCGTATCATCCGCCCAGGTTTCATACAGCAGGGTAGGAACCGCACCGCATTCCTTGCCTGATTTTTGTTCCCATTCCATACAACACAAGAGGAGACTTTGATGACACAGAACCGACGTACGCTGATTGCCACACTGGTTGCGGCATCGTTCGCAGTGGGCATGCCCCTGACTGCTTTTGCGCAAAAGAAAATCGTGCTGGGCTTCAGCCAGATCGGTGCCGAGAGTGAATGGCGCAGCGCCAACACCAACTCCATCAAGGAAACCGCCGCCAAGGAAGGCATCACACTGAAGTTCTCCGACGCCCAGCAAAAGCAGGAAAACCAGATCAAGGCCCTGCGCTCCTTCATCGCGCAAAAGGTGGACGTGATTGCGTTCGCACCGGTCGTGGAGTCGGGCTGGGACACCGTGCTGAAAGAAATCAAGGCCGCCAAGATTCCGGTCATCTTGACCGACCGCTCGGTGGACTCCAAGGACACCTCGCTGTACGTGACCTTCATGGGCTCCGACTTCACCGAAGAAGGCCGCAAGGCCGGTCGCTGGTTGCTGGAAAAAATCAAGACCACCACGGGCGACGTGAATGTGGTGGAGCTGCAAGGCACCGTGGGTTCGGGCCCGGCCATTGACCGCAAAAAGGGCTTCGAGGAAATCATCAAGGCCGAGCCACGTATCAAGATCATCCGCTCACAAACCGGTGACTTCACCCGCGCCAAGGGCAAGGAAGTGATGGAAGCCTTCCTCAAGGCCGAGGGCAAGAAAATCAATGTGCTGTATGCGCACAACGACGACATGGCCATTGGTGCGATCCAGGCCATCGAAGAAGCGGGCCTAAAGCCGGTCAAGGACATCACCATCATTTCGGTAGATGCCGTCAAGGGCGCGTTTGAAGCCATGATCGCCGGCAAGATGGATGTGACCGTGGAGTGCAGCCCCCTGCTGGGCCCGCAGCTGATGTCGGCCGTCAAAGACCTGGTGGCGGGCAAGACCCTGCCCCGCCGTATCGTGACGCAGGAAGGTATCTTCCCGATGGAAGTGGCGGCCAAGGAATTCCCGTCGCGCAAGTACTGACCCGGTAGCGACTTGGGCCCGTAAGCCCGAGGCGCCTATTGGTTAAGGTAACAATAAACCTCCGTTCGCCCTGAGCCTGTCGAAGGGCTCAAAGGCTTCGACAAGGCCCGTCCTGAGCCCGTCGAAGGGCTCAGCCCGAACGGTGTCATGAAATATGGAACTCTCAATAATCAGCAGAGCCTTAAAGCAAGCCGCTCTGCGGCTTGTTTTTCTTGAGCCAACAGCAAACCATGACCGTCAACCACGAGACCTCCGACGCACAGCAGCAGCCCGTGCTGGAGTTGTCTGCCATAACCATGCACTTTGCGGGCGTGCAGGCGCTGGGCGGCGTCAACCTGCGTTTGTTCGCCGGTGAGGTGCATGCCCTGATGGGGCAGAACGGCGCGGGCAAATCCACGCTCATCAAGGTATTGACCGGCGTGCACCGGGCCGACCAGGGCGAGATGCGCCTGGGCGGGCAACGCATCGCAGCGGCATCGCCATTGGAGGCGCAGCAACTGGGCATCAGCACGGTGTACCAGGAGGTCAACCTGTGCCCCAATTTGTCGGTGGCAGAAAACATCTTTGCCGGGCGCTACCCGCGCCGCGGCGCCAGCGGTGCCTGGGCCATTGACTGGGCGCGCATGCACCGCGACGCCAGCGCCTTGCTGGCGCGGCTCAACCTCAACATCGACGTCACACAAGCGCTGCACAGTTATTCGGTCGCGGTGCAGCAGATGGTGGCCATCGCGCGGGGCCTGAGCATTTCGGCGCGCGTGCTGATTCTGGATGAGCCCACCTCCAGCCTGGACGACGACGAAGTCGAACGCCTGTTCACCGTGTTGCGCCAACTGCGTGCGCAGGGCATGGCGATTCTTTTTGTGACCCATTTTCTGGACCAGGTATATGCTTTGTGTGATCGCATCACGGTGCTGCGCAATGGCCAACTGGTGGGTGAATACCGGGCCGCCGATCTGGGGCACAGCGCGCTGATTGCAGCCATGGTGGGCCGCGAGATGGTGGACACTCCACCGCCGCAAGCCAGCACGCCAGAGCATGCCGGCACGCAGGCGCCCGAGGTGCTGCAGGTGCGCGGCCTGGCACGGCACGGCCATGTGAAACCAATGGACCTGGCGCTGCGCCGGGGCGAGGTAGTAGGCCTGGGCGGCTTGTTGGGCTCGGGCCGCACCGAGCTGGCCCGCGTCTTGTTTGGCCTGGACCGCAGCGATGCCGGCGAGATGACCGTGCAGGGCAAGACCGTGCGCATGCAGTCTCCAGCGCAGGCCATCCGTCTGGGCTTGGGCCTGTGCCCCGAAGACCGCAAGGCCGAGGGCATCATTGCCGAACTGTCGGTGCGCGAAAACATTGCGCTGGCGCTGCAGGCACGCCAGGGCCTGTGGCCCTGTTTGTCACGCGCGCAGCAGGCGCAGCTGGCACTGCACTACGTCAAGGCCCTGGGCATCAAGACCGCCGATATCGAAACACCGATTGGGCAATTGTCAGGAGGCAATCAGCAAAAGGCGGTGCTGGCGCGCTGGCTGGCGACCAAGCCCTGCCTGTTGATACTGGACGAACCGACCCGCGGCATAGACATCGCGGCGAAACAAGAAATCATGAACGAAATTTTGACGCTGGCCCGCGCGGGCATGGCCGTGTTGTTCATCTCGTCGGAGATGGAAGAGGTGGTGCGGGTCTCGGACCGCATCGTCGTGATGCGTGACCGCGCCAAGGTGGGCGAACTGCCCGCCGGCACGTCCGACCACGCGGTCTACGCCATGATTGCGGGGCAGGCATGAGTGCGCAAAATACCAATACGGCCTCGTGGGGTCAACGCCTGCGGTCGCACCCGCTGCTGTGGCCGCTGGTCACACTGTTCCTGATACTGGCCGTCAATGCCAGCCTGAACCCCGGCTTCTGGGTGCTGCAGTGGCGCGATGGCCACTTGTACGGCAGCATCATCGACATCCTGAACCGCTCGGCCCCGCTGATGCTGGTGTCGCTGGGCATGACCCTGGTCATTGCCACGCGGGGCATAGACATTTCGGTCGGCGCCGTGGTGGCCATCAGTGCGTCGGTGGCGGCGTTGATGATTGGCGGCAGGCTGGTCATCCACGACGGTGTGCCCACGCATGTCAGCAACTTCCCGATGCCGCTGGCCATCCTGTGCGCCTTGCTGGTGGCGCTGGCCTGTGGTTTGTGGAATGGCTTGCTGGTGGCCAAGATCGGCCTGCAGCCCATCATCGCCACGCTGATACTGATGGTGGCCGGGCGCGGCATTGCGCAACTGGCGACGGGCGGGCAAATCGTCACCGTGTACTACGCCCCGTATTTCTATATCGGCAACGGTTTTCTGCTGGGCTTGCCGTTCGCGCTATTCATTGCGGCTGCGGTGTACCTGGTGGTGCACCTGGCGGTCACACGCACGGCCTTGGGCCTGTTCATCCAGGCCATTGGCATCAACCCGGCCGCGGCCCGGCTTGCCGGTGTGCGTGAGCGCTTGATCAGCGTGTGTGTTTATGCCTTCTGCGGCCTGACCGCCGGTGTGGCGGGCCTGATCATCAGCTCCAACGTCAAAAGCGCCGACGGCAACAACGCCGGCAACCTGATGGAGCTGGACGCGATTCTGGCCGTCACGCTGGGGGGCACGCTGCTCACCGGCGGGCGCTTCAGCCTGGCGGGCAGCCTGGTGGGCGCACTCATCATCCAGACCCTGACCTCCACCATTTATTCCATTGGTGTGCCGCCCGAGATCAACCTGGTGGTGAAGGCGGCTGTGGTGTTTGCGGTCATGCTGCTGCAGTCGGCCGACTTCCGCAGTGCCGTGCGGGGGTGGGTGGTGCGCCCAGCATCGGGGAGCCGCGCATGAGCAACAACCTCAACCCGACGACATCCACGCGGCGCTGGCGGCTGGCGCCTAAATTCATGCCGCTGGCGGCCACGGTGTCGCTGTTCCTGGCGATGGCGGTGTTTGGCTCGGTGTCCTACACCGGGTTCTTCTCGGCGCAGGCATTTTTGAACCTGTTGATCGACAACGCCTTCCTGGTCATTGTGGCGGTGGGCATGACCTTTGTCATTCTGTCCGGCGGCATTGATCTGTCGGTGGGTTCGGTGGTGGCACTCAGCACCATGGTGTTGGCGGCGCTGGTGGAGCACCGGCACTGGAGCCTGTGGCAGGCGATTCCACTGGTGCTGTGTATGGGCACGTTGTTCGGCGCCTTCATGGGCTGGTTGATCCAGCGCTTTCGGTTGCAGCCGTTCATCGTCACGCTGGCGGGCATGTTTCTGGCGCGTGGCCTGTGTTACCTCATCAGCATCGATTCCATCAGCATCACGGACGAGGCCTACACCGCGCTGG
Organism: Pseudomonadota bacterium; assembly: GCA_040384785.1. Lineage (GTDB taxonomy): Bacteria > Pseudomonadota > Gammaproteobacteria > Burkholderiales > Burkholderiaceae_C > Allorhodoferax. The sequence goes on along the minus strand of JAZKIR010000020.1, from coordinate 34,792 downwards.
CGCAAATGCGTGTCGAGCTGTGGGGTGACAGTGCCGCCCTGTCGCTCAGCGCGCTGCTGGCCCTGGTGGTGCTGGCCGTTGCCATATTCGTGGCGCATGGCACCGAGTTTGGCCGCACCGTTTATGCCATCGGTGGCAGCGAACACTCGGCCAAGCTGATGGGTCTGCCGGTGGCGCGCACCGCGGTATTGGTCTACACCGTGAGTGGCTTTTGTTCGGCCCTGGGTGGCGTGGTATTCACCTTCTATATGCTTTCGGGTTATGGCCTGCACGCCGTCGGGTTGGAGCTGGATGCCATTGCCGCCGTGGTGATAGGCGGCACGCTGCTCAGCGGTGGCGTGGGTTATATCGTCGGCACGCTGTTTGGTGTGCTCACGCTGGGCATCATCCAGTCACTGATCATGTTTGACGGTTCGCTCAGTTCGTGGTGGACACGCATTGTGATCGGTGTGTTGTTGTTTGTGTTTTGTGTGCTGCAACGGGTGTTTGAGTCGGGGCGCAAGTCGCACTAGCGAAGAACACCACCGGGCAAAAGTAAGAACATGGGTCAAGACAAAATCGTGAAAACCGTTGGTGTGGACTGGGGCACCACCCACCGGCGCGCTTATGCGCTGGACGCGCATGGTGTATGTGTCCATGAATTTGCCGACGGTGATGGCGCCATGGCCTGCAAGGGGCGATTCGGCTCTGCGCTGCAGGATGTGCTGCACCAGTTGCAAGCAACGCCTAATCTGGTTGTGATGTCCGGCATGGTGGGCAGTGCCTTGGGCTGGCACGAGGTGCCCTATGTGGACCACCGTGTTGTTTTGGATGCGCTACCCGCACACCTCTTCACGGTGCCGGACGCGCCCATTGCCCCACGTTGTGTCATCGTGCCGGGCTATAACATCCGCGACCAGTGGGGCCAACCCGACGTGATGCGCGGCGAAGAAACGCAGTTGTTGGGCGCCCTGGCTCTGGGCCACCACAGCGGCTGGTTTGTGTTGCCGGGCACACACAGCAAATGGGTTGAGCTGGACCACGGACGCATCCTGCAACTGCGCACCTACATGACGGGCGAGCTGTTCAATCTGCTGGGCCAGCATGGCACGCTGGCGGCGGCCATGGGCAAGGCAGCGCCCGTGTGGGATGCGAGCGCATTCGCTGACGGTGTGCACGCCGCTGGCAAGGGTGGACTCAGCCACCAACTCTTCTCCTGCCGCGCCCGCGTGGTGTGCGGCGACATGCCCGCCGCCAGCAGCCAGGCGTATTTGAGTGGCCTGCTGATCGGCAGTGAACTCCATGATGTTCGGCGAACCCCACCTGGCTCACACAGCATGAATACCTTCAAACTCATAGGCTCACCCGAACTGGCCCAACACTACCAGGTCGCCGCCGCACTGCTCGACCTGCGCTTCGAAGTGTTGGACGCCAAGGCGGCCTTTCTGGCGGCCGTGGCCCGTATTCAATCTGCGACCCAACACCCATGATGAACACTGCACCACAACAACGACTGGCTCAAACCCGCAACATGCCGCTGGTGGCCATCCTGCGTGGTCTGGACCCTGCCAACGCACTGGCCGTGGGTGAGGCGATGCTGGAGAGTGGTTTCCGTACCTTGGAGGTCCCGCTGAACCGCCCAGGCGCGCTGCAGTGCATAGAGATACTGGCCCGCAGGCTGCCGACCGATGCGCTGGTAGGCGGCGGCACCATGTTGACCGTGGCCGATGTGGAAGCGGTCCATGCCCACGGTGGGCGTTTGATGGTCTCCCCCAACTGCGATGCGCGCGTGATCGCCCGCAGCGTGGAACTGGGCATGTTGTGCGCACCCGGTGTCGCCACACCGACCGAGGCCTTTACGGCCCTGGAAGCCGGTGCCCATGCGCTCAAACTTTTCCCCGCAGAAATGGTCGGGCATGGCGGGCTGAAGGCTTTGAAATCCGTGCTGCCCGCAGGCACCGACCTGTGGCCCGTAGGCGGCATCACGCCAGAGAGCATGGCGCCGTGGGCCGCTGCTGGGGCCACCGGCTTTGGCATCGGTAGCCAGCTTTATGCGCCGGGCACACCCGCCAGTGAGGTGCTGGCCAGGGGGCGCTTGTATGTTCAAGCTTGGCGAGAACTCCAAGGCTGACGGCGTCGGTTGGCTGGCCCAACTACCTATCAGCCATCATCACGGTCTCTGCACCGAGGCCAGTTCCAGTCCTTCGCGAACGGCAGCTATCGAGCGCTGTGTTGAAAAACTTCGGAGGTTGGAACTCACCGGTGGCGCCCGGGTTTCAATACATCTTATGGAAGGGCACGCAAGTCCCAGAACCTTGGCTATCGGGAATATCGGGCTATCGATAGCTGTCGGGCTTTCACCTAAAGAAGTATTTAGCGCCCCCAGGGTCATTGCTACAAAGCAATCATTCATGGGTGTTGTATCAACGGGTACGATCAACAGCCTGAATGCGAAAGCAGCCCTTCATTTCAGAGGCTGCTACGATATCTATTGCCGAAAAGGCTGACTGCTCAGACTGTCAGAGCATCGACTTCTTCGTTACGCATATTTGGCCGAAAGACGCTAATGCTTCGTTGGTGAAGTCTGCTAGGGACATACATATGAAGATTCAAACCATTGTTGAAAACTGCACGATTGACGATGTCCGGTCTTGGGACATGTCTGTCATCAATGGATTCAGGCTCACTCGGTCCTCTGGCTTTGAACCTGGTGCACAAGGGCTTGCACTCGCAAAACTCGCCACCCACAAGAAGGGCGAGCTAGTCATGCAGTGTGCGTTCCCAGAACCGGTAAGCGCCGAAGAGTTTGAAGCTTGCTTGTTGGGCGGCCCGTTTGGCATCTCCCTTATCCGCCATTCGAAGGAGAAGTCGTTTGGGCAGGAAAGCAAGGCCGCGTCAAAAACATTTGATGAGAACCTGGCCCACTTTTACTTGCAACGCGGAGGCCTTCTAGGCAAGGGGCAGAACTGCGCCTTGGTTTGCGTAGACCCAGGCCACAAGCTGCCGACTAAGCTCAAGGCCTACGCCAAGAATGAGGACAAAGACTTCCCCCTAGACGAGTCTGACTTTCGTCAACTGCTCACCTCGATGACAGTGGCCATGGGTTTTCGCAGCTTTCTGAACTCGTCTACTGAGTCACCCTTGAACTCGTTTGTGTTTGAATGCTTCGTCAATTCCCAAGAACATGGCCAATCGTCAAAGAACAAGGTTGCTCGTCAAGGCGTCAGGGCGCTGCTGATTGAGAAGGTAGTCGTCGGTACTACTACAAAGCTTGACAAGCTATCGAAGGGACTGCGGGAGTACATCTCCAGAACGACTGAATCGCCAGAGGGCAAGTTGGGGCTTGGGCTAGTATGCTTAACGGTAGCGGACCAAGGAGACGGTATCCAGGTGACTTTGCCAGCGGCATCGCCTGATGAGTCGGCGAGGGACCGGTTCGCACGTGCCTTTGTTCGCGAAGTGACCCGAAAGCCGCAGGGGGCAATTAAACGGGGCTTGGGACTTTCGCATGCATTGTCTGCTGCCCACAAGATGCGTGCTCGCATCGAAATTCACTCTTCAGGTATTCACTATGTCCAGGATTTTTCGTTTGGGGAGTCTCCCTATCCGCAATTAGATAGGAACGCCGTCGTGGAGGACGACTTAACCCGGGGATGCGGTACTTCCATATCTATATGGGTTCCAGAATATGCTCCCGGTCTAGACCAGCCTGACTTGTTCGACCGAAAGAACCTCTCCCCTGTTGCATGAAAACCTTTGTGCGTCATGAGGTGCTGTCGGATCTCAGCGATCTTGGTTCTGCACTCACTCGGTTAGACGAGAGGAGCGTGCAGGAGGCCGACAGCATTCTGATTTACCTCAAAGGTCCCCAGTGGATGGAAGCATCGGCGCAGGGGCTGCCTCTAGACACAGCTATCGATGTGGCTCGGCACCAAGCAATGGAGCGTCTGGCTGGAAGAGCCCTTTTTTTTGCACCTGACCCTGAATGGCTTTGCGGACGTGGTGTGAATACCCTGCGCGCTGGCTCCTACAAGCCACTGCGATTTCAGTATGAGGTCGCGGAAGGTGCACCGTTTTCCGCCTTGAGCGAGCAAGATCTTCAAGCGCTTGTGGCGCAAGCTATGCACGCCGCCATAGAGGACGGACTTCCTCGCTGCATTGTTCACGCCCCCGCCGGTCAGCACTTCGAATTGCCCTCGAAAGCGCACGCATCACACTTCATTCGCCTTTCCGAAGCTTTCGACTGTGTAGAGGCAGTACAGCGAACCGCTTACTGGGTAGTTGTGTCTCTGGTTGCGGAACTGGCACATGACGAAAGCTTGCCGGAACGCAGGTTCCTGGTGGACCATCCCAGCATGCTACTGCTCGGGACACACGTTAACCATATCTATGGCGGAATGCATCAGGTGCTCTGTCTGAAAGGATATCCGAGTGAAGCTACGCTTAGAGCGGAAACTTCGCGAATTTTAGTCAAAGGTCCACCGATCACAGCGGTAATCGGAATTGCGTCTACAGGAAAGCTTGCCAACGTACTCACGGAGTTGGCGGAGGCCAGCCAGATTGAATTGGACATCTGTTTGGTCTTTGCAGCTACCGATCTTCCTGATGATCTAACGCCCTTAGCCCGACTCTCGGTCGTGGGATATTTCCACTCATCCGATGCAGCCTCTTGTGAACACTGCGGGCAGGGAAAGCCGCCGCCGATAAGAGTCCATGGAAACTCCTTTCTTATCGGTATCGCGGAGATCAAAGAGGTCAAGCTCCAGAGGAAATTCTTCGAAGAGCAGCGGCCGTTCCTGGACAAGTACGGCGCAGTTCCGGGTGCGCTAAGGGTGCACTTCGATGATCCGAATGAGGCGTACCCCAGACATCACGCGTTCGGTATTGATGCAACGGTACTGCTCAGGACGCCGGAATTCCATGACGAGGTTATTCAGAAATTGCAGTCATTGGATCCCCAACCTGACTTTGTCGTCATTGCCAATCACAAGGCCAGCGATTTGCTCAGAGAGACGATTAAAAAGTGGCGCGACCTGCCTGTGGTTTTTCAGGATCAGCTCGACGAACTGCAGAACCTCGCCAGAAAGCCAACAGTATTGGTCTTTGATGACAAGATCGTCTCCGGGGATCGGATGCGTAACCTCAACGTCCGTTTGCGCACACCCCGCCCGCATTTATGGGACACATTCAATCACGTTCACTTCTTCGCGCCAATAGTAACCACCAAGTCGAAAAAGCAACTCGAGGAGGTGAAAAGCGGGCTGACGACTAACCACGACTGGGGAGCTACACTGCATCATCTCTATTGCGTGCACCTCCCAGACTGGCACACCCCGACTGACTGCCCATGGTGTCACGAAAAGAGATGGCTTGAAAGGCTGGCGAGTGGGAGCGGGAAGCTGGACAGCCCTCTCATCGCCCGTCTGGCTCAGTTGTCAAATGGAGAGCAGCTTGATCCCATGGAGCATCTCACCTGGTTGCCTGGGGGTGCTCCTTTCCCACCATTGGGAGCAGGATCAGTTGCAGGAAAGGCTGGGTCTTCGCAACTGCAGGTACTTGTGGCCACAGCGAGCGCTGTGCAGCAGCTTAGAACTGGCGAGGGAACAGTCTTGGATCCTTACTCCCTGACCAAGCCAACACGACTCGCGTGCTTCGTGTTTCGTGACGCTTACACGGAAAAGCTGATTGCCTGCTCCATTCTTCGATCCCTCACTTCGGACGAAGTGTCAGTGGAAATGGGAAAGTATCTAGTCAAGGCGATTCAGACTCCACCGCTTGATGAAGACGCAAATCTCTACCATGTCGAGTTGGCCATGGCGTTGATCGCAGGCAAGATGGGAGCGGAGAAAGACATTGCTGCGGCTTGGGCAAAACTCGTTGCCTACGGCATAAGCGAACAGAGTCTGATTGACATGGGATTCTTAACCCCCCCGCAGTAACCATGCAGACCAACTACTCTGACCGATTGTTGGAGTGGCTACCGGTCATGCACATACGACCGTAGCCGCCGGTGCAGTCATTTGATGGTTAACGACAATGTTCGATTATCAATAGCCAACTTCGAAAAGCGATTTGAGAAATTTTTGCGACACAGGAGAGCAACGCAGAGTTAACATCCTTCTGCTTCTTGAATCCTCCTTATTGGACCTCACCCGTGCATCTATCGACGCTCAAACTATGGAACTTCAGGAAGTTTGGCGGGAGCGCCGAATTCTCATTGACAAAGCCCGATCTCGCACTGACATTCAATTCTGGATTGAATGTGCTGATTGGTGAGAACGATTCGGGGAAATCTGCCATCATCGATGCGATTCGATTTGTACTGAAGACTCATAGCTACGATTGGGCCCGGATCGATGAGAACGATTTTCATGCTGATCAGCACCGGTTGCGAATTGAATTGGTTCTGTCCGACATCGGCCTTGACGAAGGCAAGAACTTCACGGAGTTCCTGGCTTGGGAAACTTCGGAAGGCAAGGTAAACCCGCTACTGACTCTCAATCTCGACGTTTATAGGAATCCCTCAAATGGGAAGATACTTCCTCACGAAGTTCGCGCGGGCGCGGATGCTCACGGACGGGCGCTTAGTCCAGAAGCCAGGGAGTATTTAAAAGTTACCTATCTGAAGCCACTTCGCGACGCCGAAGAGGAGCTCGTTGCACGCAAGAATTCTCGTCTGTCTCAGATTCTCGTGGGACATGAGGCATTTAAGAACAAGAATACTGACCATGTCCTGTTGAAGTTGCTGGCGGCATTCAACGGGTCCATCGAAAGTTACTTCGATGGGACCGATCACGCTGGCGTCCAGATCGGTGACCAACTCGGCAAGGGGTTGAAAGACCAGATCGACACATACATTGGCGCGCTGTACCAACCGGGCAGCAAAACAAGCCTCGCGGTCACCGAACGCGCGCAGCTCAGAAGCCTCCTGGAAAAGTTGGAACTTTCGATTAAAGGCGAGACACGACCTGGACTTGGGACGCTTAACCGCCTGTTCATGGCGTCGGAACTGCTGCACCTTAACAAAGAGAACTGGACAGGGTTGCGACTTGGATTAGTCGAGGAGCTTGAAGCCCACTTGCATCCGCAAGCTCAAATGCAGGCAATCGAGACATTTCAGAAGCAAAAGGAGGTCCAGCTTATTCTGACCACCCATAGCCCTAACATTGGCTCCAAACTCCAACTCAAGAATCTGGTCATTTGCGGCAGCGGCAATGCGTTTCCAATGGGCGCAGGACATACAGAACTCGGAACCGACGACTACGCTTTCCTCGAGCGGTTCCTCGATGTGACGAAAGCAAACCTTTTCTTTTCGCGGGGCGCGATTCTTGTAGAGGGGTGGTCCGAGGAACTGTTGCTGCACGAACTCGCCCGGCTGGCTGGCTACAACTTGACGTCTGCTGGCGTAGCAGTCATCAATGTAAGTAGTCTGGCTTTCATCCATTACACAAACATTTTCAAACGCAAGCATGTCCCCCATTTCACCAGGCCTATCGCTGTCGTCACTGATGCCGATATTCTGCCTTTGAAGGAAGACGGGCCAGTTGCGGGCGACAAAGCGCTACTCAAGGCGGCCATCTCTAACAAGGAGACCAAGTACGATGGTCAGTGTGTGAAGTCGTTCATCTCACCTCAGTGGACGTTAGAGTACTGCCTCTGGAAGTCGACGACCTTTAGTGCCAAATTCACGGAGATTGCCAAGGCTGTACACAGCAGATCAGATTGGACAGACTTTGAGGCGACCTTGTCCGACAAACTGCAGCGCCATGTGCTCGCGAAGACCGAAATTTCTGCCCGCCTCGCGCAGGCCATGGCCAAGGGCGAGATCGACGGCAACGGGTTGTGCAGCGACCCGCATGTCAAGTACCTAATCGACGCTATCCGTTATGCCAGTGGACTTCAGCCTCGCGCCTGACGACATCGCCTATGCAGAGCGAATACTACTGCCCGAGGGGGAGTCTTTTGACGAGGAGCGACGGCGGTTCATAGAAAACATGGAAACACTGGACTTGCTCGCCGTACCCGGCAGCGGCAAGACAACTGCGCTGCTTGCCAAGCTGCTGATCTTGGATCGCAAGCTGCCAAGGCAGGACGGTGCCGGCATTTTGGTCATCTCGCATACCAATGCAGCCATCGACGAAATACGCGACCGTATCGGCCCGCATTGCACCCAATTGTTTCGCTACCCAAACTTTGTAGGAACAATACAGCGCTTTGTGGACGAGTTTCTCGCGATCCCCTACTATCTAAATCGATACCACAAGGCGCCAGCACACATTGACGACGCCATTTATGAGCAGCGTTTCACGAATCCACCGATGAGCGTTAAAGGGTTCACCCACCAAGAAAACAAGAACGCCAGACGCTTCCTGAAGGCGCATGCCAAGAAGATTCGATGGTCGTGGGCGGATGGCAAAGATGCGCTGACCGACGGCTACTGTGGAAAAGCCATCGAGTTCCGGAAGCCTCAAGGTAATACTAAGCCGCAAAACTACAACGACTGGAACGAGAGCGAAAGAGTACGTGTGCGGGAGTGGATTCATGCTTTCAAGCTATCCATACTTAAGTCCGGCTTTCTCTGCTATGACGATGCGTACTTTCTGGCGCGTGTGGCACTCTATAGATATGCGCCACTTAAGCCGCTGCTCCAGCGGCGTTTTTCTCACGTGTTTGTTGATGAAATGCAGGATATGGAGCGTCATCAGTACGAGCTGCTGGAGAATCTCTTCTTTGACGAGGGTGCGAGCGGGGTTGGATACCAACGCATAGGCGACAGGAATCAGTCAATCTTTGGGAGTAAGACGACCACATCCGGCGAGTTCTGGGCGAATCGTGAAACGGTGTTGGAGCTAAACGGAAGCTACCGATTGGGTCCGTTGCTTGCCGGCGTCGTGAGCACATTTGCCGTCAGCCCCATTCACATCGACGGACGCCGAACAAACCCCGACGGTTCACTGATTATGATCAAGCCGCGCTTTATCGTCTACTCAGATGCGACTCTGCCGACCGTTATCCACCGATTTGCAACTATCGTTCGCGAATTAGCGAACGCGAAGGTCTTGCCACTGACGGACAAGACCCGGTGCAAGGCTATTGGCTGGGCGACAAAGGCCGAGCCAACCAAAACGCGCCTGCCCGACTACTACCCGCAATACGAAAGAGGGGCTCAACGAGGCCGCACCGAGCATACGGTGCTAGCCGGTGCTTTGGCAAATTCAGTGACGGGCTGCGGCCAGTTTGCTCCGATCGAAAGTTCCATCGTCAAAGCGTTGCTCTGGATCCTAAGATTGGAAGAGGCAAAGGATTCAGCAGGCCTGCCCTTCGTAAAACACACCATGCGGGAGTTCATGATGTCCGAGCATCCCAACGAATGGCAGACCTTTCAGATCAACTTATACAACTGGTGCATGGGGATTGCGAAGGGAGAACAGGATGAGGTTCTGGAGGACATTCGCACGCAGTTGCCAGTATTCTGCGCGGTGTTCGGCTGCCAGGTTGAGGTAAGCAAGGGATTTGTGTTTGGGGACTTAGAGGACGCCTTGGCCGCTTCCGGAACAGCTTCGGCGCCAGTTGAACGCAACGTCCTAACGCATGATGGTGTTCGCGTGGAGGTGGCCACGGTTCATCGAGTCAAGGGTGAGACGCACACCGCGACCCTCTACATGGAGACGTTTTATGAGAAAGGCGCTGGCGGTAGCTATGAATCGGAAAGGCTAGCATCTCAATTGCTCGGGAAACAATTAAACGGAGAGATGCATGACCTCGTACGTCAGTCTGCCAAAATGATGTACGTTGGCTTCTCGCGGCCGACACATTTGCTATGCTTTGCGCTCCACGAATCACGATTTCAGAAGATTGAAGCAGGGATTTGTGCGAACACTTGGGAAATTGTGCGACTGTAGGGGCAGCGCATTTGCTTGCACTGACTGCCGGAACTTGGCAGAGGTCAATTGCTACGAGGCGCCAGCCTGTTGGCGCTCATTACGTTCAATACGGGTGACTTGCCAACAAAGTCAGCTAACTGTCGATAAGTCAATATTGCCGCTAGTGAAGGAATGGCACAGACTAGGGCCATCACCGACTATCACCAAAGGACGGGGCGTCCTTTGCTTGGTCATTGGGAATGTATTTTTGCAAACACTCGAATATCGGCGTCACACGGCCACCTAATCGGTGGCTACTTCTGCAATGGGGTCGGGAGCTATTTTTCAGCGCGGTCGCCTCAGACGCCCCAACAGAACCCTATCTACCCACCCATCACATACGCCGTCTTCACCGTCGTGAAAAACTCCTGCGCGTATTTTCCCTGCTCACGCGAGCCATAACTAGAACCCTTGCGCCCGCCAAATGGCACGTGGTAGTCCACACCGGCGGTGGGCAGGTTCACCATGACCATGCCTGCTTGTGCGTGGCGCTTGAAATGGGTCGCGTATTTGAGCGAGGTCGTGGCAATGCCAGCCGAAAGACCAAACGGTGTGTCGTTGGCAACCGCCAAGGCTTCTTCATAGTCCTTGACGCGGATCACGCTGGCCACAGGGCCAAAGATCTCTTCGCGGTTGATGCGCATGCTCGCAGTGCTGTCTACAAACAGCGCGGGCGCCATGTAGAAACCATCGGTGGGCCGTGTCAGTCGTTCGCCGCCCACCAGCAGTTGTGCGCCTTCAGCCTTGCCGATTTCCACGTACGACAGATCCTGCTCCAGCTGCGCCTGTGAGGCGACGGGGCCAATATCGACTCCTGTCTGGCAGGCATCACCGACCTGGATGCTGGCCATGCGGCGTTGCATGGCGGCGATGAATTCCGGGTAAATGCGGTCGGTCACGATCAGGCGGCTCGATGCGGTGCAGCGCTGGCCCGTCGAATAAAAACAACTCTGCACGCTGAGTTCCACAGCAGTCGCCAAGTCCGCATCGTCCAGCACCACTTGGGGGTTCTTGCCGCCCATCTCCAACTGGACCTTCTTCATGTTCAGTGCACAGGCCTGCGCAATACGCTGGCCCACACCCACCGATCCGGTGAAGCTCACCGCGGCAATGCCGGGGTGGTTCACCAGCGGGTCGCCAATCACGCTGCCCCGGCCCATGACCAAATTGAAAACACCGGCGGGAATGCCGCTGCGGCTGATGATCTCGGCCAGCGCCCAGGCGCATCCGGGCACTATGTCGGCCGGCTTGAACACCACGCAATTGCCATAGGCCAATGCGGGCGCAATCTTCCAGGCCGGGATCGCAATGGGGAAATTCCAGGGCGTGATCAAACCCACAACACCCATGGGCTCGCGGGTCACTTCAACCGCGATGCCGGGGCGTACCGATGGCAAAACCTCGCCTGCCAAACGCAGGCACTCGCCAGCAAAGAACTTGAAGATATTGCCGGCGCGGGTGACCTCGCCAATGCCTTCCGCGCGGGTCTTGCCTTCCTCCCGGGCCAGCAGCGTGCCCAGCTCCTCTTTGCGGGCCAAAATTTCGCTGCCGATTTTGTCGAGTGCATCGGAGCGCGCCTGGATGCCGCCGGTGGCCCAAGCAGGGAAAGCACGCTGTGCGGCGGCAACTGCATCGTTCAGCTGCGCGGCATCGGCTTGTGCATATTCCCCAATCACATCCTCCAGATTCGACGGGTTGATGTTGGGCGCGTAGTGGCTGGAGGCGACCCATTCACCTGCTATGAGGTTGTTGTGTTGTGGCAGTGTCATGGTGTTGAAGCGTGTTGTGGGTGGTAGATAAAAAAAAGAATCACGGTCGCGTGCAAGGTGTCCACGCGCTGCCGTTTTGGCTGGACTGGATGACGCTGGCTACGAATCGAACGCCCAGCAAACCGTCCAACGCATTCGGGAAGTGCCGCGCCAGGGGGTCGGCAGATTGCCCCGATCGGCGTGCGGCAATGGCTTCGGCCGCATCCGAGTACAGGTTGGCAAAAGCCTCGTGAAAGCCTTCGGGGTGCCCCGCCGCAACGCGTGAGGCACGCGCGGCCAGTGGCAAGGTTCCCGGGCCATTGGGTGTTCTGTTTTGCGCTGGTGCGCCCAGTGGTTTGAAGCTCAGCGCCTGCGGCATCTCCTGCATCCATTCCAGGCTACCCAGTTCACCGCTGACACGGATGCGCAAACCGTTCTCCACACCCGCGGCAGCCTGGGTCACCCAAAAGCTGCCACGCGCGCCGTTGTCCAGGCGCAGCATGGCGCCGGCGTAGTCATCGGTGGTTCGCTCCGGGACGATGGTGCCCACCTCGGCGGCGACCTGTGACACTTCGAGCCCGGTGATGAAACGCAGCAGGTTGTGTGCGTGGGTGCCGATATCGCCCATCACCAGTGACGGGCCGCCCCGCACAGGGTCGTCTTTCCAGGCGCAACGCCCCGGCCCGGCCTTGGCGCGGCCACCCTGGACGTATTCCACCTGCACCAGGCGGATGGCACCCAACTGACCGTCGGCGACCATGGCGCGGGCCTGGCGCACCATCGGATAACCGGTGTAGTTGTGCGTCAAACAAAACACCAGGCCGGTGTCCAGCACCCGCTGGTGCAGTCGTTCGGCCTCTTCCACCGTGTTGGTCATGGGTTTGTCGCAAATGACGTCGAAACCCCGCTCCAGCGCAGCCATGGCAAACGTGAAATGGCTGTCGTTGGGCGTCATGATGGCCACCACCTCGGCACCATGGGCATGGCCTTGCTCCGCTGCCAGCAGGTCCATGCCGCTGGCATAACAGCGCTCAGGGGGCAGACCGATTGCACGCCCGGCATCGACGGATTTCACCGGGTCGGAAGACAGCGCGGCGGCCACCAGTTCATAACGGTCATCCAGCCGCGCCGCTTGCCGGTGCATGGCGCCGATGAACGACCCTGGCCCACCACCAATCACTGCCAGCCGCAGTCGGCGCCCCAATGTAGCGATCACCGGATTCATGGACATGCGGTGCCTACTTTCCCCAACGCAGGACCATGGGGTCCAGGCGCCGCGCCGCCTCCAGCAAGCCCGCACGCACGTCGGCCTGCATGGTCGGAAACGGATGGCGCGGTGCATCACTGGCAATGATGCCGCCTGCCAGCATCAAGGCCTTGGCGGTCAAAATTCCGCCCTGGCGGTTCTCGTAGTTGATCAACGGCAGCCAGCGCTGGTACTGGGCAACGGCCTCTTCGCGCTGGCCGGCGGCATAGGCATCCACGATGCTGCGTATGCCGTCGGGGTAGGCGCCCCCGGTCATGGCGCCGGTGGCACCGGCATCCAGATCGGGCAGCAGCGTGATCGCTTCTTCACCGTCCCAAGGACCTTCAATGGCCGCGCCACCCAGGCGTATCAGTTCGCGCAATTTAGAGGCCGCGTTGGCGGTCTCGATCTTGAAATAGGAAACTTGTTCAATTTCCTTCGCCATGCGGGCCAGAAAGGCGGCGCTCAGGGCCGTGCCACTGACCGGCGCATCCTGGACCATGATGGGAATGGTGATGGCGTCCGACACACCGGCATAAAACTCGAACACCTTTTCTTCCGACACACGGATCGTCGCGCCATGGTAGGGCGGCATCACCATGACCATGGACGCTCCAGCATCCTGTGCGCGGCGGCTGCGCTGGGCGCAGACCTGCGTGCCATAGTGGGTGGTGGTCACGATGACGGGCACGCGCCCGGCGACGTGGTCCAGAATCGTCGTGGTCAAAACTTCGCGTTCCGCATCCGACAGCGAGAACTGCTCCGAAAAATTGGCCAATATGCAAATGCCGGTGGAGCCCGCATCGATCATGAAATCGACACAGCGCTTCTGGCCCGGCAGGTCCAGCTCACCCTGCGCCGTGAAGATGGTGGGAACGACCGGGAAGACGCCTCGATAGCGCGGGGATAGTGGGGATAGCGGAGTTTGTGATGGGGTCATGGTTGACGATGACATGTCTCTTCCTTCCTATTTGTTTTTGTTGTAGACGTCGACACACACAGCCGCCAACAGCACCAGCCCTTTGATGACCTGCTGGTAGTCGATGCCGATACCCATGATCGACATGCCGTTGTTCATGACACCCATGATGAAGGCGCCAATGACGGCGCCCAGCACCTTGCCCACGCCACCCGATGCCGAGGCACCACCAATGAAACAGGCGGCAATCACGTCCAGTTCAAAGCCGAGGCCGGCCTTGGGTGTTGCCGTGTTCAGGCGCGCTGCAAAAATCAGACCGGCCAGCGCCGCCAGCACGCCCATGTTGATGAAGGTGTAGAAGGCCAGGCGCTCGGTCTTGATGCCCGACAGGCGTGCCGCTTTCTCGTTGCCGCCCAGCGCATAAATGCGCCGGCCAATCGTGGTTCTGGAGGTCACAAAGTCATACAGCAGCATCAGCAGCAGCATGACGATCAACACATTGGGCAGGCCCTTGTAGGTGGACAACAGGTAGCTGAAGGCCGCGATCATGGCGGCGAACACCAGGTTCTTGACGATGAAGAAGGCGTAGGGCTCGTTGTCCATGCCGTGCTTGATGCGCTCGGCCCGGCCCCGCACCTTGACAACCAGCAGCACCAGTGCCATCAGCAGGCCGGCCACCAGTGAAGCAACACGCAGGCTCTCGCCGGCGAAGGGGTCTGGAATAAAGCCGGTGCTCAACAGTTGGAACTCTGGCGGGAACGGCCCCACGGACGAACCACCCAGCACGGCCAGCGCCAGCCCCTTGAACACCAGCATGCCGGCCAGCGTGACGATGAACGAGGGGATTTTGTGGAACGCCACCCAATAACCTTGCGCCGCACCGATGACCGCACCCAGCGTCAAACAAATCAGCGCGGCGGGCACATAGTGCAGCTTGTATTCGACCATCAGCACGGCGGCCACAGCGCCCACAAAACCGCTGACCGAGCCCACCGACAGGTCGATGTGCCCTGCCACGATGACCAGCAGCATGCCCAGCGCCATGACGATGATGTAGCTGTTTTGCAGGATCAGGTTGGTCAGGTTCAGGGGTTGGAACAACGTGCCATTGGTCATCACCTGGAAGAACACCATGATGGCGACCAGGGAGATCAGCAGACCGTAGTCACGCAAGTTGTTTTTGAGAAAGCCCGCGTGGCTCTTGGGTTGGGCGGGCACAGCGGCTACGCTTGGGGTTGCCATGTCAATTCACTCCTGATGTCACGATGGATCGCATAATTTTTTCTTGTGTGGCCTCGGCAGCGGAGAACTCGGCCACAAACCGGCCCTCGTTCAGCACGCAGATGCGGTCACACATGCCCAGCAGTTCGGGCATTTCGGACGAGATCATCAGCACACACTTACCCTCGGCGGCCAGTTGCGCGATGATGGTGTAGATCTCGTACTTGGCGCCGACGTCAATGCCGCGCGTGGGTTCGTCCAGAATCAGAACCTCGGGGTTGGAAAACAACCACTTGCTCAAGACCACTTTTTGCTGGTTGCCGCCCGACAGATTGACGGTGCGCGCCCACACATCCGGGCTGCGGATGTTGAGCTTGCGGCGGTAGTCTTCTGCCACGCCGAACTCACGGCCCTCGTCAATCACGCCATGGCGCGACACCGCTTCCAGATTGGCCAGCGTGGTGTTCCAGGCGATGGTTTCGTCCAGCACCAGGCCGTAGCCCTTGCGGTCTTCGGTCACGTAGGCGATGCCGTGGGCTATCGCTTTTTGCACCGTGCTGGTGTCAATCTCCTGGCCATGCAGGAAGACTTGTCCACTGGTGCCCTGGCCGTAGGTGCGGCCAAAAATACTCATCGCCAGTTCGGTGCGGCCCGCACCCATGAGCCCGGCGATGCCAACAATTTCACCGCGTTTGATGTGCAGGTTGACACCCTTGATCATCAACCGGTCCGCATGCACCGCATGGTGCACCTTCCAGTTCTTGACCGCGAAAACCTCCTGCCCAATATTGGGCGTGCGCTTGGGATAACGGTCCGCCATTTCGCGCCCCACCATGTGCTGGATGACACGGTCTTCGCTGATAGCCCCGCCTGCGCAATCCAGCGAGGCCACGGTGGTGCCATCGCGCAGCACGGTGATGGCATCCGCCACCTTGGAGATTTCGTTGAGCTTATGCGAGATCAGGATGCAGGCAATGCCCTGGCGCTTGAGCTCCAGCAACAGCTCCAGCAAGGCGTCGCTGTCGGTTTCGTTCAGGCTGGCGGTGGGTTCGTCCAGGATCAGCAGCTTGACCTCTTTGGACAGCGCCTTGGCAATCTCGATGAGCTGTTGCTTGCCCACACCCAGGTCGGTGATCAGCGTGCCGGGGGATTCCTTCAACCCCACTTTTTTGAGCAAGGCCTGTGTCTTCACAAACGCGGCCGACCAATCGATGACGCCATAACGCGTCGGTTCGTTGCCCAAAAATATGTTTTCTGCAATCGACAACAAGGGCACCAGGGCGAGTTCCTGGTGGATGATGATGATGCCTTTGGATTCGCTGTCGGAGATGCCCTTGAACCGGCATTCTTGCCCAAGAAATTTGATCTCACCGTCGTATTCGCCGTGCGGATAGACGCCGCTCAGGACCTTCATCAGCGTGGACTTTCCCGCCCCGTTTTCGCCGACGATGGCATGGATCTGCCCCGCATGGACCGTCAGGTTCACATCGCTCAGCGCCGTCACGCTGTGAAACGATTTCCTCATCCCCCGCATTTCAAGAATAGGCTTCTGCATAGTGCCCCAAGTATCCGTAAAAAAAGGGCGGCCGAAGGACCGCCCTATAAACGCCTAACCCCCGAGAAAACCTAAATATTGATTCCTCCGAATTTCACGACGAAATCCTTTCCGTTCGCCCTGAGCCTGTCGAAGGGCTCAAAGGCTTCGACCATTCGACAGGCTCATGGCAGGCCAAGCTCAGCCCGAACGGTGTCTTGAAATACGGAACTCTCAATAATCAGCAAAGCCTCAATACCTAAAAACTTACCACCAGATCTCGTATTGGATGCCCGCAACGGTGCGCGCAGTCTTGCCGCCTGCACCAAAGCTGCTGGCGTTGGCCGCACCCGCTGCATCATTCCAGTTTGCCATGGTCACATACAAACGCAACTCTGGGCGGGCATAGAAATCAGGACCGACCGACAGTGTGGGTGCAATCGTCAACTTGTCCAGGCGCTGGTCCGGGCCATTGCCGGTGCGGGTTGTCGTTGCAGCGTCGACCAAGAGTTTGAAATTCTTGGAGAACGCGTACGAGATACGGCCACCGATGGAGGTGTCCTTGGTCTCGATGCCGGTCACGTCGTCCTTGTTGATCTGGTAGCTCAGCAGGGTCTGGCCACCAAAGGCGCCCAGTTGCCAACCCAAAGAGTCGGCAATGCGGGTGACCTTCTGGCCACCGGCCACACCGTCGATGTTCAGGAACTCGCCATCGATGCGGGCGTGGCCCGTGGAGGTTTGCAGGAACAGAGCATTGCTCATGCCTTTAACCAGAAAGTCGCTCTGGTTGTGCGACACGGAGATGCCGGAGCCGGTGGTGCTGTTGGCAAGGCCCGTACCGTTGACGCCGGTCAGCAATACGCGCAACTTGCCGCCGGGGTTGATACCGATCTCGGAAATGTCGGCATTAAAACGCGTAGCGTTGACACCCGTCGCTGCGGGGGTGTCAAACTTGTCGCCGGTGAACACACCCAGGCCCAGCTTGGCGCCGCCAATCGGGATATCGGTCACACCGGCGCCCTGGTTGTCACCGTAGTTCATCAAAAAGTAATCAACGATGTGCACGTCCTGGATCCGCAGGCGGCGCTGACCAACCCAGAACTTGGACTGTGGCGAGAAGCCCATGCCGCCGATTTCGACAAAGGCCTGCTCGGTGCCCACGTTTCCGCTGCCCCACTTGGCGGGCATGTACAGGACCCTGTAGTTGGCGGCGTCGGTCTTGAAGGTCTTGCTCAGCTCGATCTCGATGCCGTTGTCGCCTTCGTTGCCCAGGCGGTAGCCTTGTGTGTCGCCGCCGAGCTGGAAGCGGCCCTTGATACCGTCCGAGGGGCTCACAGGGCCACCGCGGGAGTAGCCGTGGAACTCGAAGCTGCCGTCGTCAGCGTGGGCACCAGCGGCGCACAGGGTGGTGGCCAGCGCAATGGCGCTGATGGAGAAAATGTGTTTCATGATGGGTCTCTAAAGTGTTGAGGACAGAGCTGGCTCGCTGCGCGTAGCTGCGGTCTGTCCCGCAAATGCATAAATTTAAGAAAAAGGGTCCCCGGAGGACGGCTTGCGCCGTCCTCTGATCTGTCTTAAGGCTTCGCTGACTAAGTCCGTTCGCGTTGAGCCTGGCCCGTCCTGAGCTTGACGAAGGGTCGAAACGCAGCCCATACAAATCAAAGACTTGCAGAGGGCTTCGACTAGCTCAGCCCGAACGGTGGTACTTGTTCAGCGTTGCCTTCAGGGCGTTGTTTGTTCGCGGCCGCGGGCTATGCCATGCGGCCTACTGCAGTGCTTACTTCAACTGCTCTTCTTTGATGTAGCCACTGCCGACGAGAACTGTCTTGTAGTTGGACAGGTCCACGCTGACCGGTTTCAGCAGATACGAGGGAACAACCTTGACCTTGTTGTTGTAGGTCTTGGTGTCATTGATCTCAACCGTCTTGCCGGCCATCATGGCGTCCACCATGTTGGCGGTGACCTTGGCCAGTTCGCGGGTGTCCTTGAAGACGGTGGAGTACTGCTCTTTGCGAATGATGGACTTGACGGATGGCACCTCGGCATCCTGTCCGCTCACAAAAGGATAGGGCTGTGTGGCGCTGCCGTAGCCGACGCCTTTGAGCGACGACAAAATGCCGATGCTCAACCCGTCATACGGCGACAACACGGCGTCCACACGGGCCTTGCCGTAGTAGGCGCTCAGCAAATTGTCCATGCGGGACTGGGCCACTGCGCCGTCCCAGCGCAGGGTGGAGACCTTGTTCATGCCCAGCTGCTTGCTCTGCACCACCAGCTTGCCCTTGTCGATGTAGGGCTGCAACACAGACATGGCGCCGTCGTAGAAGAAGAAGGCGTTGTTGTCGTCAGCCGAACCACCGAAGAGTTCGATATTGAACGGGCCCTTGCCCTCTTTCAGGCCCAGGGCCTTTTCGATGGACTGGGCTTGCAACACGCCGACCTGGAAATTGTCAAAGGTCGCGTAGTAATCCACATTCTTGCTGCCAACGATCAGGCGGTCATAGGCCACAACCTTGACACCCTTGTCTGCCGCCTTTTGCAGCGCATTGGACAGCGTGCTGCCATCAATCGCCGCGATGACCAGCACCTTCACACCCTTGGTGATCATGTTCTCGATTTGCGCCAACTGGTTGGGGATGTCGTCATCGGCGTATTGCAGATCGGTTTTGTAGCCCTTGGCGGCCAAAGCCGCAACCATGCTGTTGCCGTCGCTGATCCAACGCGTGGAGCTTTTGGTCGGCATGGCAACGCCAACGGTGCCTTTGTCCTGCGCCTGGGCCATGGGCGCCCCAAAGGCGAGACCCAGCGCCAAGCCGGCGGCCAGTGCCTTGAGTGTGGTTCTACGAGCTTTCACGGTTTTTGTCTCCTGAGAAGGATTGGTTTTGATTTCAGTCATCTTTGCCTTTTTGGCGAAGAGGCCCGATGATACGGATCTGAGTGATAATTTTCTAATACTGTTTAGCGCAGTTGTGATGCCAATTTTAGAATCATTGAAAACCCGCATATGACAAATAACATCCACTGGTTTCTTCGGGCACGGCTCAAAACCCGGCAACTGTTGCTGTTGGTCACCCTGGCGGAAGAGGGAAACATCCACCGGGCGGCTGAAGTGCTGAACATGACGCAGCCCGCCGCATCCAAACTGCTCAAGGATCTGGAAGACGCGCTGGAAGTATCGCTGTTCGAGCGCCTGCCCCGTGGCATGCGCCCCACTTGGTACGGAGACACCATGATCCGCCACGCGCGGGTGGCGCTGAGCAGCCTGAACCAGGCGCACGAGGAGCTTCAGGCGGCGAAAAGCGGGCAATTCGGCCAGGTGAATGTCGGCGCCATCACCGCCCCTGGCCTCGCGTTATTGCCGACCGCGATTGCGCTGGTCAAGCGGGAGCATGCCAACCTGCAGATAGCGCTGCAGATCGAGACCAGCGACATCCTCATCGAGCGCCTGAACCAGGGCAAGCTCGACATCCTGGTTGCGCGCCTGTTTGCGCAGCACGAAAAGGCCGACCTGCGCTACGAGATGCTGACGGACGAGCCGGTATGTGCGGTGGCCCGCCCGGGCCACCCCTTGTTCACCGGCCCCACGCCTTCTCTGGGCGATGTGGTGGATTGCGGCTGGATCGTGCCGCCCAGCGGCAGCGTGCTGCGGCACCGGTTTGATCTGATGTTCCAGGAAGAGGGGTTCCGGGCGCCCAACAATGTGATCGAGACCGCGTCACTGCTGTTCACCACCAAGATGCTGCAACAAAGCGACATGCTCAGCGTGATGGCCACCGATGTGGCGCGCTACTACGCGGACCACGGCTTGCTGGCCATACTGCCCATGGCCCTGCCCTGCCAGATGGACGCCTTCGGCATCATCACCCGCCGCGACCGCTTGTTGTCGCCCGCCGCCAAGGTCATGCTGCGCGCGCTGAAGGCCTCGGCAATCACGGTGTATGGCAAACAGCTGGACATGGCGGCTGATGAGGCGGCTCCCTGAATAAGGATTAATCCCGACGGGGCGTGAGCGGCCAGTTAACGATTGCGGTTCGCCTAACCCCCGTTCGCCCTGAGCTTGTCGAAGGGCTCACGACGGCTTCGACAAGGCCCGTCCTGAGCCCGTCGAAGGGCTCAGCCCGAACGGGGATTTGTTAAGTACGCGCACATGGCCTACAGCTAGGCCTACTAATTCCAACCCGCATCCACCTTGAACTCCTGCGCGGTGCACATGGCGGCGTCGTCCGAGGCCAGGAACAGCACCATGCGGGCCACGTCCGAGGGTTGCAGCTTGTCGGGCAGGCACTGGTTGCGCTTGATGGCTTCTTCGCCCTCCGCGTCGAGCCACATCTTGATCTGGCGCTCGGTCATGACCCAGCCTGGCGACACGGTGTTGACCCGGATGCGGTCGCGCCCCAGGCTGCCTGCCAGCCCCCGCGTCAAACCATTGACCGATGACTTGGCGATGGCATAACAGGGGTATTCACTGCCCTTGGATTGCCAGCCGGTCGAGCCGATGTTGACGACCGAGCCGCCGCCCAAGCGGCGCATGCCCGGCACGATGGCCTGGATGGCAAAAAAGGCGGGGCGCTGGTTGACCGCCATGCGCTCGTCCCAGTACTCCGGTGTCACCGATTCCAGCGTGTGGCGGTCATCCCGCGCCACGTTGTTGACCAGGGTTGAAAAGTCTCCCAACTCCGCGGTGGCGGCATCAACAGCGGCCTTCAGCGCCGCCACATCCCGCACGTCACAAACACGCCACCAGGGCGCCGGATGCCCCGCGTCGGCCAGCGAGCGTGCCAGCGCATCACTCTCGGCCTCGGCCACATCGACGAAGGCGACCTGGGCGCCCTGCTCGGCAAAAGCCGCGACGATGGCCGCGCCAATGCCGGTTCCGCCGCCCGTGATAAAGACGCGCTGGCCGCGCAGGCTGGGGAACAGGGCCAAGTTTTTGGAAGCACTCATCACATTCATTCCTTTTTACATTGCAATTTAGGTATTGAAAATATCAATTTAAGTATTTTTCATTATCACTGTGCCTTGCTACGATGCGCTTTGTCAAGCCCCCCAGGGCCCATCCACACTGAAAGATTCCTGGAAAACATGGACTCCAAAAAACACCCATTTCGCCGCAGCCAGGCCTGGTTTGGCAAGACCGACCGTGATGGTTTCATGCACCGCAGCTGGCTCAAAAACCAGGGCTACCCCCACGACGAGCTGGATGGCCGCCCCGTCATCGGCATCTGCAACACCTGGAGCGAGCTGACGCCCTGCAATGGCCACTTTCGCGAGCTGGCCGAGTTTGTCAAACGCGGCGTCTACGAGGCCGGCGGCTTTCCGCTCGAATTCCCGGTGATGTCGCTGGGCGAGACACAACTGCGCCCCACCGCCATGCTGTTTCGCAACCTGGCCAGTATGGACGTGGAAGAGTCGATCCGCGGCAACCCCATTGACGGCGTGGTGTTGTTGATGGGTTGCGACAAGACCACGCCCTCGCTGATGATGGGCGCGGCCAGTTGTGACCTGCCGACGATTGGTGTCTCCGGCGGGCCCATGCTCAACGGCAAGTTCCGCGGCAAGGACATTGGCTCGGGCACCGGTGTGTGGCAGATGAGCGAAATGGTGCGCGCCGGTGAAATGACGCAAGAAGATTTCACGGCGGCCGAGTGCGACATGCACCGCTCCAAGGGCAGTTGCATGACCATGGGCACGGCCAGCACCATGGCCAGCATGGTCGAGGCGCTGGGCATGTCACTGCCCGAGAATGCCGCCATTCCCGCGCCCGACACGCGGCGCAACCGCCTGGCGCAGATGAGCGGACGCCGCATCGTGGAGATGGTCAAGGAAGACCTGCGCATGTCGCAGATCCTGACGCGCGAGGCGTTTGAAAACGCCATCCGCACCAACGCCGCCATCGGCGGCTCCACCAACGCGGTGATCCACCTGATCGCCATTGCCGGGCGCATGGGTGTGAAGCTGGACCTGGACGATTGGGACCGCCTGGGCGCCGCCGTGCCCTGCCTGCTGAACCTGCAACCATCCGGCAAATTCTTGATGGAAGATTTTTACTACGCCGGTGGCCTGCCCGCCATCCTGCGCGAGATCCGCCCGCTGCTGCACCTGGGTGCCATCACCGCCAATGGCAAGACCTTGGGCGAGAACATTGAACACGCGCCCTGCTACAACCGCGAGGTCATCAAGACCCCGGAAGAGCCCTTCATGAAAGACGCCGGCATTGCGGTGCTGCGCGGCAACCTGGCGCCCAATGGCGCGGTCATCAAACCATCGGCCGCGTCGGCCCACCTGCTGCAACACCGTGGCCGGGCCGTGGTGTTTGAAGACATTGAAGACTTCCACGCCCGCATTGACGGCGACGAGCTGGACATCGACGAACACTGCATCATGGTGCTGAAGAACTGCGGCCCCAAGGGCTACCCCGGCATGGCGGAAGTGGGCAATATGCCGCTGCCCCCAAAGATTCTGCAAAAAGGCATTACCGACATGGTGCGCATCAGCGACGGCCGCATGAGCGGCACCGCCTATGGCACCGTGGTGTTGCACACCTCACCCGAGGCGGCCGCGGGCGGCCCCTTGGCCCTGGTGCAAAACGGCGACATGATAGTGCTCGACGTTGCCGGCCGCAGGCTGCACCTGGAAGTGTCGGAAGAAGAACTGGCACACCGGCGCCTGAGCTGGAAACCCCCGGTGCACCCGAACCGCGGCTACCAGAAGCTGTATGTGGACCATGTGCAGCAGGCCCACCTGGGGGCTGATCTGGACTTCCTGGTCGGCGGCTCCGGCGCGGCCGTTCCGCGTGAATCGCATTGAGCGGCCCGCGATTGAGAGTTCCGTATTTCAATACACCGTTCGGGCTGAGCTTGTCGAAGCCTTTAGGCCCTTCGACAGGCTCAGGGCGAACGGAAGCGTATTTTTCGCGAATTGCAGAAAGATCAATAAGCATCGTGCCTGACATTTCCGCCACATCTGCCTTAGCTGTCCCGCGCATGCTGGGCACGCCACGTTGTATCTGGGCCGCCGGGGCGACGCTGGGTGAAGGCACCGTGTGGTCGCAGCGCCAGCAAGCGCTGTACTGGGTGGACATCCTGGGGCACCAGCTGCACCGCTACCACCCGGCCACACAAACGCGGGACAGCTGGGCGTTTGACGAAGAAATTTCCGCCGTGGCCGAACGCGCTGCAGCGCCGGGGCTGCTGGTCACGCTGCGCCAGGGTTTTGCCTTTTTTGACCCGGACACCCATGCGCTGCAGCGCCTGCACCAACCCGAGCCCGAGCGCAGCGGCAACCGCTTCAACGACGGCAAGTGTGATGCGCAGGGCCGCTTCTGGGGCGGCACCATGGACTTTGATTGCAAGCTGCCCACCGGCGCGCTTTACCGGTTCACACCGGACGAACGGTGCAGCCGCATGGTGGATGGCTACACCGTTACCAATGGTCCGACCTGGTCCTTGGATGGCCGCACGATGTACTTCAACGACACCGTGCAAGGCCGGGTGAACGCCTTTGACTTTGACCCCGACAGTGGCACGCTGGGTGAGCCGCGCGTATGGCTGCGGTTTGCGGAGCACGACGGATACCCCGATGGCATGACCACCGACGCAGCCGGGCGCCTGTGGATCGCCCACTGGGGCGCCGCCTGCGTCACCTGCCACGACCCGCACAGCGCAGCGGAGCTGGCCCGCATCACGCTGCCAACCAGCCACATCACCAACTGCGCGTTTGGCGGGGTTGACCTCAAGACCCTGTTCATCAGCAGCGCCTGTTTCGGACTGACGCCCGCGCAACTGGCGGCCCAGCCGCTGGCCGGCAGCCTGTTTTGCGTGGACGTGGACAGCCCTGGTTTGCCCGCGAACGTTTTTGCTGGATAGCGGCGCTTATTGAGCGTTCCGTATTGCACGACACCGTTCGGGCTGAGCCCTTCGACGGGCTCAGGACGGGCCTTGTCGAAGCCTTAAGCCCTTCGACAGGCTCAGGGCGAACGGACAATGTCTCTGTCGTGAATTGTGGAAAGATCAATAGCCCACGCTAGCTTTACCCTTTGTTTTTTAGGACCCTTTCCCATGACTTTGCCGCAACACTCCATCGTCTGGCTCCACCACGCTGGCCAACGCCTGGGCCTGGTACCCACGTTGGGCGGCGGTGTCGCCGCCTGGCAACTGGAGCGCGCACACGGTGATGTGCTGGACCTGTGGCGCCCCTGGGACGGCCACAACCCCGACCGCTATTCGCTGGCCTCGTTTGCGATGCTGCCCTGGTCCAACCGCATCAGTGGTGGCGGTTTTGAACAGGGTGGGCAATTCCATGCCATGGCGCCGAACCGCGTCGGTGAGCCCTACCCCATCCATGGCGACGGTTGGCTGCAGCCCTGGACCTTGAGCCAGCCCGACCAGGACACGCTGGTCATGGCGCTGGAGTCCCATCACTTTGACGGCAACCCGTATGACTACCGCGCCACGCAGACCTTCCAACTGGTCGACGGTGGGCTCAACCAGTCCGTCAGCGTGACGCACCTGGGCGAGTCTCCCCTGCCCTATGGCCTGGGGCTGCACCCCTGGTTTCTGCGCACGCCGCAAACGAGATTGCAAGCGGCCGTGCAAGGGGTCTGGCTCAGCGGTGCAGACCCCTTGCCGACCATCCACACGACCGACTTGCCCGCCACCTGGGATCTGAACGGTGGGCTGGACGTGAACGGCACGCTGGTCGACAACGCCTTCACCGGCTGGTCCGGACTGGGCCGCATTGATTGGCCCGAACACCAGTTGCAACTGGAGATGCGCGTGCCGGTTACCCATGACGCAGGCCAGCACGACGGTTATTGTTTGTTGTACCGCCCGCCCGTCGGACCCGCCTTCTGCTTTGAACCGGTGACCCACCCCATTGACGCATTCCATGCGCCGGGCCAGCCGGGCCTGCGTGTGTTGCATGCGGGTGAAAGCGTGGCACTGCAGGTGGAATGGCGGTTTCGCGCAAGCCCTTGACCACAGTGCGCGGATCGGCCCTCAGCGTTGCTAGTATTTTTATAGCGGATCAAGCAATCTGCACGAGGGCTAGCGCCAGGTTTCTCTTAAGCCAAACAGCCACAGTGAAGTAAGAATCCCATCCACGCACCGTTGCACGTCGGTATCCATGCTGAAGGTGTCCATCCCAACATGCCAGCGCTTGAGCGACAGTGGCGAGCTGGTTGAGGTACTACCGGAATTCACACCGCCCTGGCTACTGGTTTCCCTGCTTCTTCCCCACCGCAGGCACATAGCACCGCGTGTGGAGGCGGTGCTCAACTGGATTATTCAAGTTACCCGGCCACATTTGCTGGAACGAATCTGAACCGCCCTCAGCGTCGCTTGGGTTTGACGTTACCAACCACACGCAATGCTTCCATGACCAGAGCAAACGCCGGTGAGGACTGCCGCCGGCTGGGGTAGTACAAAAAGTAGCCGGCAAACGGCGGGCACCAATCTTCCAGCACACGCACCAGGCGGCCTTGCTCGATGTGGGGCGCAAACTCTTCTTCCGGCAAAAAAGCAATGCCCAGCCCGGCCAGCGCTGCGTCCACTATGGGCGGTGTGGTGTTGAAAACCGCCTGGCCCTCCACGCGCACATTGAGCGGCTGGCCCTGCCGCTCGAACTCCCAGACGTAGATCCCGCTCTGCGGTGAATGGCGGATGTTGATACACCGGTGTGCGGTCAGGTCGCGCGGCGTTCGCGGCGCGGGATGGGTGGCGAAGTACAGCGGCGTGGCGACAGCGGCCATGCGCAGCTTGGGGCCAATCGGTACAGCGACCATGTCCTTGTCGATGTAGTCGCCCAGGCGAACGCCTGCATCGAAGCGGTCGGCCACGATGTCCCTGAAGCCGTAGTTGACATCGAACTCCACTTTCAGATCAGGGTACTCCAGCAGCAAGGGCGCCAGCTTCGGCAGCAGCGTGGTGCGCAGCACGTGGTCGCCACAGGTGATGCGCACGGTGCCCGCAGGCTTGTCGCGCAGTTCGGTCAGTGCGTCCAGTTCGGCCTCGATCTCGTCGAAGCGGTGGCCAATCGCCTGTGCCAGGCGTTCGCCTGCCGCTGTGGGTGCCACGCTGCGCGTGGTGCGTGTCAGCAGGCGGATGCGCAAACGTGTCTCCAGCCCGCTGATAGCCTGGCTGAGCGCCGATTGCGTGACCCCCAGCGTAGCGGCCGCACGGGTAAAACTGCCCTCCCGCGCCACGGTGACAAAAGCCAGTAAATCGTTGAGATTGCGTCGTGCCATGCATCCAGTTTGCCCGGAATATTAGTTAGCACAACTAATAAACCATATAACCACTCATTATCTAGTCAGAGTCCACCGTAATCGCCAAACTTGTCCCCATGGCGCAACGAACCCAAAGAAGAAGACAAGGAGCACTCGCATGAAGGCCGTCCCTCTCAGGACTGCAGGCGCAGATCGGTGCGGAGCGTTGGCGTGGCTGAACGCTGCGGCACTGTCTGTATGCACCTTGTTTGCCATGTGCACCTTCCCCGCATTTGCACAGGAGCCGCCCATGAAAATTCGCCTGAACGTCAACGGTGAAATCGCCACCGCCACGTTGTACGACAACGCTACCGCCCGCGACTTCGCAGCCCTGTTGCCGTTCTCGCTGATCTTGACGGACTTTGCCAATGTCGAACGTATCGGCGACATGCCGCGCAAGCTGACCACGGCGGGCGCGCCGAAAGGTCTGGACCCGGTGGAAGGCGACATCACCTACTACGCGCCTTGGAACAACCTGACCATTTTCGCGGGCGACAACGTGTATGCAAGCGGGCTCGTGCCACTCGGCAAGGTGGTTACCGGCTTGGCCGCCTTGCAGCGTCCGGGGCCGCTGAAGGTCAGGATTGAGCGCCTCAAGGATTGACCGTCATCCGCAAAGAGCACTTTCTCGATCTTCGCTTCCTTTTCCATTTCCATTTCCATTTTCAACCGGAGCACCCAATATGAACATGCCAATCAACCAAAGT
This sequence comes from Pseudomonadota bacterium, assembly GCA_040384785.1. Lineage (GTDB taxonomy): Bacteria > Pseudomonadota > Gammaproteobacteria > Burkholderiales > Burkholderiaceae_C > Allorhodoferax. The sequence continues at coordinate 7,251 of JAZKIR010000020.1, read as the reverse complement.
CTTGAGACCCCAGAAGCGTTATCCCCATCAGCCGCTGACCGACGTAGTTTTCTGAAAGTGACCGGTACCGGCGTGGCCGCGCTGGGCGCATTGGGCGTGGCTGGTGCGCCCTTTGCTGCACATGCGCAGACGGCTCCCGACATGTCGAATGGCGCCAACAATTTTTATACGAGCAACCAAGTGGCGATGCAGAAGGTGACGTTCAAGAATCAGTACAAGATGGAGGTCGTCGGGAATCTTTTCACGCCCAAAAATCTTGACCGCAGTAAGAAAAACCCAGCCATCGTTGTGGGACACCCCATGGGGGCCGTCAAGGAACAAAGCGCCAATCTGTACGCCACAAAAATGGCCGAACAGGGGTTCGTCACCCTGTCCTTGGACTTGTCTTTCTGGGGTGAGAGTGATGGCCAACCCCGCAACGCTGTTGCACCGGATATTTACGCCGAAGATTTCAGCGCTGCGGTGGATTTTTTGGGTTCCCAGTCCTTTGTTGACAGGCGGCAGATTGGTGCCCTTGGTATATGCGGCAGCAGCAGCTTCATCATCAGCGCGGCCAAAATCGATCCCCGCATGAAAGCCATTGCGACGGTCAGCATGTATGACATGGGCGCAGCCAACCGCCATGCGCTCAACAAATCGCAAACACTGGAGCAAAGAAAGAAAATCATTGCTGACGCGGTGGAACAGCGCTGGGCAGAGTTCGCTGGCGGGCAGGTCAAATACACCAGCGGAACCGAGCACGTATTGAATGAAAAAACCCACCCGATTCAGCGTGAGTTTTATGACTTCTACCGCACCCCACGCGGTGAATACACGCCTAAAAGCTCGACGCGGCTGCTGACGACACACCCGACACTGACCAGCAATGTCAAGTTCATGAACTTTTATCCCTTCGATGATATCGAGACGATTTCTCCGCGTCCCATGCTCTTCATCACCGGCGACAAGGCGCATTCCAAAGAGTTTAGTGAAGATGCCTATCGGCGCGCTGCCGAACCCAAGGAACTATTCATCGTTCCGGGCGCCGGCCACGTTGATCTTTATGACCGCGTAAACCTGATTCCTTGGGCCAAGCTCACGGCGTTTTTTAACAAGCATCTGGCGTAGGGGCCAGGGGGGTCAATGCTTACGGCTTGCGGTCATCCCACAGCCGCGGAACCGCATTGCTCGGAGACACCCCCACTACAACAAGGTTTGCCTGGGGGCGGCGCGGGTTGCAACGTGTTAGCCGATGTCATTTACTGCTAACTTGATAGCTGCTTGCGCATATTCCACGAGGGCTACAGCCCCACTTAGCTTGTAAAGCCAAATCCATCAAGCCAGCCTGTCAAGTGGCGTGCACTAAGGCGCCGGACTTATTGGGCTGCAGGTATTCCGTCAGTCCCTGAAACCACATCACTTCAACAAAGTCCCCACTGACAACCAGATCCTCGTCGTGTAATGCGGTCAGAAAGGCTTGCTTGCCGTCCTTCGCCGAAAGAATGGCAAAGCCCTTGGCCGCGTTGCTGAACGTGAAGGTGAACTGCGGATGGTCGGTGAGCCCGGCGGTGGAGCGCACCCTGCCGTTCTGGATGCTGAAGTGGCGGCCCATTCCGCCACGGGTTCGCATCTGGAAAACCAGTTCTTTTCCTTCCACATACTTTGCGCAGGCAGGATTTGTTTTGACCGCTCGCTGCAACAGCCTCGTCAGGGCCCATAACAAGAATGTGAACTTCAACATGGTGGTTTTCTTTCTCTAAATGGTTGCGCGCGTTTCAAAAGCGTTCTACTCGCCGAGAAACTGGATGGCGTGTTGCAAGAAGCGCTCGGGGTACTGGAACTGGGCCGCATGGCCGGCATCCGGGTAGATGAACAGTTGGGCATTCGGGATGTTCTGGCCCATGTGCCAGGAATTGATGGTCGGAATCATCACGTCGTTGACGCCATTGAGGATGAATGTCGGCTGTTTGATGTCACGCAAGTGGGCGAAAGGCGCCTTGGGATCCAGCTTTGGCAGGTAGTACATATTCGCCTCGATCTGGGCTTGTATCACTTCGGGGGAGCTGGGTGGGTCTTGTTCCTTGCGCTGGTGACGGCGCTCCCAGAAGGCACGTCCGGCCTGCTTCGCTGCCTCGGAACGACCGAAGAAAAGAAACAAAAAATCGTCGATGGTTGGAACAGGACGCGGTGCCCTCTCCAGCACGCCAGGCTCTGAATCAGGATTGCCGCCGCGTGGTCCGGTTCCCAGCAGCATGAGCTTGCGAACCAGGTCGGGGTGGCGCCGGGTCAGGTCCTGGGCCTGAAAACCGCCGAGCGAGAAACCCAACACATCAACTTGGCGCAGCCCAAGTGCGCGGATGGCCGCCGCCGCGTCATCGGCCATATCCTCGATCCGGGTGCGCGGTGTGCCTGTTGAAGATGCAACACCGCGCCCGTTGAACAGGATCACCTCACGCCCTGCGGCGAGGCCATCCGTCATCAGCGGGTCCCAATGGTCCATACCGCCACGAAAGTGTTGCAAGAAAAACAGTGGTGGCTGGTCTGTCGCGGTGTTGCCCCAGCGGCGGTACGCGAGCTTGTCGCCATTGACTTCGACAAAGCGCGTGGGGGTGGTGAAATGTGTATCGGTCATGGTGGGATGCTCCTGTGGGTGGGTGGGGGCTGCCTGCGCCTCTGTGATATCACGTCGCGCTTCGCACCGGCAACGCCAAGCGTGGTTGGCCGAGCACTTGGGTCGCCACCTTTGATGCGAAGCGCCGCGTCAAGAAGCGCACGCCGAAGGTTGATAACTTGTTAAATAGGCCTGGCACCACCGTGCGCTTGCCAGCCAGCATCGCGCGGATTGCGGCCTGCGCCACGAACTCCGCGCTTTTCGTCGACGCATTCGCAATCCATGAGTAGTCGCCCCCGCCGGACGCGGCGTGGAACGCAGTTTCGGTGCCGCCAGGGCAGATGCAGGTCACCGACAGCGGCGTGCCGCGGTGCTCGTCATGCAGGCCCTCGCTGAAGTTACGGACGAACGCCTTCGACGCGGCATACAGCGCCATGTTCGGCACGGATTGGTAGGCACCGGTCGACGCGATGTTCACCATGTGCGCGGGTCCAGTGCTGGCCTTGTGCGCATCCACAAAGCACCGCGCCAGCGCCACGAGCGAGGTCATGTTGAGTTGGATCAGCTCCGCATCGCGCGACCAATCCACTTCGTCGAATCGGCGGAAGTAGCCGAACCCGGCGTTGTTGATCAGGATGTCGATGGGACCGCTGGCGGTGGCGGCGTCCCATAGTGCACGCGCCGCGTCGGGCTTGCCCAGATCTGCGGTGACGATCTCAACCTTCACGCCCTTGCAGGTCGCGGCGACCGCATCGAGTGCGTCGCGGCGCCGTGCCGTCAGCACCAGATCAACGCCGAGCGCCGCCAGCTCGCGCGCGATGGCCGCACCAATGCCGCTGGAGGCACCGGTCACCAGCGCGCGCTTGCCAATCTTGGCGGTTGTGAAATGTGGTTCGGTCATGTTGGGGTGCTCCTGTGGGCAAAGGCTATCTATCGGGCAAGGAACGCAAGTGCGCTGGGCACGAAATCGGCATGGAACTGGAAAATGCCGCCATGACCCGCATCGGGATAAATGATCAGCGTGCTGTTCGGAAGCCGCCGCGCCAGGTCGTGTGTGTTGGGCGTGGGCACCATGCGGTCCGCATCGCCGTTGACAACGAGTACAGGTTGCTTCACGACCGAGAGGTCCGCTGGTTCTTTGTCGCCCCAGGCGCGCAGGGCCTGCAGTTGGGCCATAAATGCGCTTACCGAGATGTCCTTGTCGCGATTCGCAGTGCGCTCCTGCAGTCGTTGCAGGAACGCCTTGCCGGCCTCGATGCCATTGGGTGTGCGGGTAAAGAACAGGTACTGCTTTGCATCCTGGCCCGTAAAGAAACCTCGGAGCATGTCGTAGAAGGTCACGCCCGCCACCGAGCTGATGCCCTCGCCACCCGCAGGCCCGGTTCCCGCAAGAACCATCTTGCGGACCAGCAGCGGCTCCTTCAGCACGACGTCCTGGGCAACCATTCCGCCCAACGAAAACCCCAACAGGTCAACCTGCGTGAATCCTTTGGCCTTGATGAAGGTGATGGCATCGTCTGCCATCTGCTCCACCGCATTCGGCGGTGAGCCAGTGGACGCCCCGATGCCACGGTTGTCGAAGGCGATCACATGGTGCTTGGCTGCAATGCCGTCCATGATCCGGGGATCCCAGTTGTCCAGCACGGCCGCCAGATGGACCAGAAACACCACGGGCGTTCCACCGTTTTGCTTTCCCAACTCCCGGTACGCGAAGTTGACGCCGCCCGCCGTAATGGTTTGCGTGGGCACATTCTTCCAGCTGTCTCCCGATGTTTGCGTGGACGCGGCGAGGGTTTGAGACCCTTCGGTTGGCACTGCATCTGCTGCCCCTGCCGCCGTTGAAATCAGGGCGGTAGCCACGGCGAGCACGGCCATAGCGGCTTTCAACGAATGTTGCTTGGCATGGGTCTTCATGGTCAAGCTCCGAGGGCAGGGTAGTCGGTGTAGCCTTTGGGGCCAGGCGTGTAGAACGTCGACATGTCCAGATCGTTGCCTGGCACGCCACTTCGCATGCGGGCAACCCAATCCGGGTTGGCGATAAATGGCCGGCCGAAGGCAATCAGATCGGCATGCCCTTCGACAAGCGCAGCCTCGGCACTACTGCGATCCAGTCCGCCTGCAAGAATGAACGTGCCTTTGAACGCGGCACGTAAGGCCTTTTTGCTGGCTTGCGGTACGGGTGGTGTACCCAGGGCGGAATGGTCCAGAACGTGGATATAGGCCAAGCCAAGTGACGACAAGGCGTCCGTCAGTGCAAGGTATTGCGCATCCACTTCAGGGAATGCGCCTGTGCCACCCAATACGCCGTGCGGAGACATGCGAATGCCCACCTTGTCAGCGCCAATGGCGGCAACGGTGGCGCGTGCAATGTCCAGTGCAAAGCGGTTCCGGTTTTCGATGCTGCCGCCATAACCATCCGTTCGCTTGTTGACGTTGGCGTTCAGGAACTGCTCTATCAGGTAACCATTTGCAGCGTGCAACTCAACGCCATCAAAGCCCGCTTCGATGGCCAGCTTTGCGGATAACACATATTCATCAACCGTTGCAGCAATGTCCGCTTGCGTCATCGCCCTGGGCGTTGTATGCGGTTGCAGGCCTTGCGCGTCTGTGAACATCTCTCCAGGGCACACGTCTGCTGAAGGCCCCAGCACCTCGGCACCGGCCGGGAGATTGGCGACATGCGTTACCCGCCCGGTGTGCATCAGTTGCACGACGATCTTCCCGCCATTGGAATGCACGGCGTCGGTCACCCGCTTCCAGCCCGCCACTTGGGCCGCATTGAAAAGGCCGGGAATGCGCGGGTAGCCCAGACCATTGGGCGATGGTGAAGTGCCCTCGGTGATGATCAAGCCCGCCGTCGCGCGTTGGCCGTAGTACTCGGCCATCAGCGCAGTGGGGATGTTGTCTTGTGACGCACGGCTTCGGGTGAGCGGCGACATGACGACGCGGTTGCTCAGTTGCAAGGACGATGCCTTAAGCGGTGTAAATAACATGGTTGTCTTTCTGCTTGGGTGAGTGAGAGGCTCCGGGCTCAGCTGCCCTGGGGCAGGTAGACTGGGCGTGGCGCTGCCAGCCCCTGCCGGACCTGCTGCGTCAGCGCATCGGCCAATACCTCATCCGCGCCGGCCTCCAGTCCGTCGAGTGCGCGCTGGACGATGTCCTCGGCGCTGCTCTTCTGCACGTCGAAGCCGCGTGTGAGATCGGTGTCGACATAGGCCATGTGCAGGCCCAGCACCTGTGTCTTCTGCGCCCCCAGCTCATGGCGCAAGGAGTTGGTCAGCGACCAGGCGGCCGACTTGCTCGCCGAGTACGCAGCCAGTTCACTGCCGTTGACCCAGGACGCGACCGACAACACGTTTAGCAGCGCACCGCCACCATTGGCTTTGAGCACCGGCGCAAAGGCCTTGCTCATGTTCAGCATGCCAAAGAAATTGGTTTCGAAGATGCGGCGCGAAACCGCTTCACTGTCCTGCGCGAGAAAGCCACCGGGTTGGGCAATGCCGGCGTTGTTGATAACCAGCGTTACATCCGCCGCCTGGTGTGCAGCGACTGCGATCTGATCGGCGTTGGTCACATCCAGTAGCAAAGCCTGAACGCCGGGCAAGGTAACCGTGGAAGGATTGCGAGCAGCGGCGTAGACCTTGCGGGCGCCACGGGCGAGCAATGCACGGGCAAACTCCAAGCCGATTCCGCGGTTGGCACCGGTAACGAGGACGACAGCATTTTCGATTTTCATGGGGGACTCCAGAAAGGGATGGGGGATGGGATAGGGAGGAACTGGACTCACTTGACTTTGACGACGACTTTGCCTTTTGCGCGGCCCGCTTCGACATAGGCCATGGCTGCATTGGTTTCAGCGAACGGGAAGACGCGGTCCACCACCGGGCGGATAACACCCGCGTCCAGGAGGCGGGTGATCTCGCGCAGTTGCGTGCCGTTGGCCTTCATGAAGAGGAACGAGAAATCAACACCCAGGCGCTTGGCCTTGTGTCGGACGCCCGCGCTCAGCAGGCGCATGACCAGTCTGACGAAGCCGGGGGCTTGGATCTCCTTGCCGAACGCTGGGTCAGGTGGTCCGGAGATGGAGATGAGTTTTCCGCCGGGCTTGAGTACGCGCAAAGACTTCACCAGCGTGGTGTTGTCCTGGCTGTTCAGCACCACGTCGTAGTCACGCAGCACATCTTCGAAGTCTTGCGTCTTGTAGTCGATGACAACGTCCGCGCCCAGGCTCTTGACGAGTGCGACATTGCCCGTGCTCGTTGTTGTGGCCACGGTGGCGCCCAGGTGTTTGGCCAGCTGGATGGCAAACGTGCCAACGCCGCCGGAGCCAGCCTGGATGAAGACCTTCTGCCCTTTCTTGAGCTTGGCTTTCTCCACCAGCGCCTGCCAGGCCGTCAAGGCCACCAACGGAATGGACGCGGCCTCTTCCATCGTCAGGCCCTCGGGCTTGAGCGCCAGGGATGCCTCTTTGACGGGGACAAATTCCGCAAACGTGCCGATCCGAAAATCGTCCGTCCGTGCATAGACCGCATCGCCCAGCTTGAACTGCCGCACGCGCCGGCCGACCTTGACGACCGTCCCCGCCACGTCGTGGCCCAGGATCAGGGGCAGCTTGTAGGGCAGTATGAGTTTGAACTCTCCGCTGCGGATCTTGGAGTCCA